>NZ_WAHS01000002.1:0-600000 GCF_015714715.1 Aestuariivirga litoralis
CGCGGTCGCCGATCAGCCCTGTTGGGCGGATTCAGTTGAGCTTGGATTTCAAGCCGTCATAGAAGCCCGCGCAATCGTCTGTGCGGCGGTTCTGGCGATCAAGGGCGGCACGTTCCCGCTTCAACACCGAAAGGGCCTCAGAGCCCGCTACGAGCGCGGCGTGCGGTTCATGCTTGCGGCACTCACCCGGATAGACGGGAAGCGCCACACGGGCCTGCAATCGGCCCAGCGCCGCGCCTGCCTTGTCCAGCTTGTCAGCGGCGCAACCACTCAACGTCAGCGCCAGACAAAGCGCAACGGGCACCAAGCTTTTCATGATCTGCAATTTCCTGTTCGAGTTTGTCGTTTGCGGCGGCTTCGCGGGCAGTGCTATTAGCCAGCCGTGCCGTGAGATTGGTAACGGCCTCATTGCCTGCATTGATCTGGCGCTGCATTTCGGCGGCCTTGGCTTCGGAGGCTTTAAACTGGACTTCCGCCACATAGCCAATCAGGGCTTCCCGGCGCACGGCAGGATCATGCCACACCTTGTTCCAGCCAGTTACGGCAAACAGCGTGGCGGCAATCGCAGCCGGGGCCACGATGAAGGCAGGAAGGCGGTTGATGAATGCCAGGATGAGAGAAAGCATCAGTTGTTCTCCACATCAGCGGGGTTGAAAGGCGGCGGATCGGCTTCAACATTGGCGACAAAATTTCGCTTGCTGCTGTCGTCCCATGTCGCGCCAAACACATAGCTGCCAAAGCAGGCCACGATGGCACCGATCATGGCGATCACCACTTGCTGATTCAGAACCGTGTCAGAACCCTTGAGGATGATGAACTGCACATTGCCCATCAGCCATACCATGACGACGCCGCCCACAAGGCGGCGCTTGCGCCACTGGTCGCCGGAAATCAGCCCATCGATATGGCTCTTACGTGCCCGCGAAGGCATTCTGGAGCCGCTTGTAATAGGCTTGGCGTTCGGCAAGGCCGGTGGTGCCACCATTGAGGGCTTTGGTGTCTTGTATGAAGTCATGGATGGAACCCAGCTTGAGAATTTTGGCGACCGCCAGCGCCGAGGGCAGGATCCATTTTGGATCAACCATGTCGTCGGGATTGGCCACGAAATCATGGCTCAGGATGGCGGAAATATTCTGGTACATGGCGCGGCCCGTGGCCTGCAATCCCCCCCTGCCCCGGTACCGCCAGCCATCGCCGCTGGCCTCGTCGCCATTGCCCATGCGGCTTGCATAGACCTTGTTGGCAAGGGCCTGCGGATTGCCCGCATAGGGCTTGGCGCTGGCCAAATTGGGGAAGCGTTTCGGCCATACCGCAATGAGGCGGGCGGGCGATGAATAATTCAGGTTTTCGAGAAACCGCGTAAGGCCCACGCTTTCGTGGAAAAGCTGGGCAAGGAATTGCAGGATTTCGTCATCGGAGTTGAGCCCGAAAGTGGGGCCCCAGCCTTGCAGCTTGTCTTCCATCTGTTGCAGGATGATGCCGTTGCCGTTCGGTACGATCTTTTGCAAGGCGGCGCGGGTGAGCTTCACGATTTCGGCCCCGCAGCCGTCATCTGTTCGCCTATGATAAGAATGCAGGCTCGTTCCGCTTGTGGCTCACGCTTGAGAACCAGCCATTGCCGGGTGCGCGGGTTGACCCAGACTTCCCCAATGTTTTCGTCATCCGTGCCAGACGTTCCGCCCGCCACAGGGTTGACGCCAAGGCCCTTCAACAGGCCCGCCATTTCGGTTTCGGGCGCGCAGGCCATGAAGGATGGCGTCTGTGTCATCGCTGCCTTCGCCGGGTCACAGAACGCAAGCACAAGGGCTGGCAGAAGCCAGTGAATGGGTTTCATGGGGATGATCCTTGATGCGATGAAAGACGGCGCACGCTTGCGTTCAGATCGTCAACAGACTTGGTAAGTGTTTCGAGGCGCGTGTTTATGCCGCTTAGGGTGGAGGCCAGAATCTCGCGGCGATCAGCGTTTGCTTTCTGGGCATCCCTGATTGTGGACTCGACAGTTCCAACGCGGGTTTCCAAATTGCTGATCCGCTCGCTTTGCAGATCAACCTTGCTGTTCAATGTTGCGTAGGCCAGCGTCATCATAACGATGACCGTACCTATTGAGAGAATGTTGCCGGTGGTGATTTCGGGCTCAAAGCGAATGGCCATTGGTCAGGCGCTCCAAAAATGATGGATGAAAGCCAGCCGCGCGGCTTCAATGGCAAGGCAGATCAGCAAAGGCGCAAGCAGCCCCTTCCAGTCAAACGGCAGTCCACTTTGCCACTGCGTGAACTCGCGCCCGCAATAGAAGGCAGCGCCAGCGCAAAGCCCGGCATCAAGGCCGAACAGCGGCCAAAGGCACACGGCGATGATCAGCGCCACGGCGATGTGGCAGATGTAATAGCGTCCAAGCGGGCATTTGAGGCTCATGGCGTCACCACGCCACGATGATGATCAGGCCACCGCCGCCATCACCGCCGCGCCCACCAGTCACCCCGCCTGCACCACCACCGCCACCACATCCGATATTGCCATTGCCGCCGCGCCCGCCGACACCCGTACCGTTGGAACCGCCACCAGAACCGCCAAAAGATGCCAACGGTGCCCAGAGGAAGGGGCCATGCTGCCCGTCACCGCCATTTGCAAGGCCTCCGGTTAGCGCGGTTAACCAAGCTGCGCTATTGACGGAAACAGCACCGCCAGCAAAGCCCGTGTCACTCACCCCGACGCCAGCGCCACCGCCGCCCGGCGAGAGATTGTAATTGGAGCCGCCAGAACCAATCGCCGTGTTGGCGCCCACAGCGCCTGTCTGTGCGCCACCCACACCACCCACACCACCGCTCGAAACACCGCTGGCGCACAAAGCGCCCAAAAAACCAAAGCCGGGCGCAGTGGAGGCCGAGCCCGCAGCGCCGCCAGCGCCGGACGTTCCCGCGCCACCGCCACCCGGCACTGTGCCTGTCACCATAAACTGATCGTTATTCTGCGTAGACGGGAAATAGGCGATGCGGCAAACCTCAGTGGGTGCAGCGCCCGCCGCATCAGCCGCACCACCAAGCCCGCCCATGGGCACTTTGACAAGCAGCCTGTCTGGCACAAAAAGCGCAGGCACGCCGATGAACCGGCCAAAGCCGCCCGCACCGCCGCCTGCACCACCGCCGCGCGCCGTGCCAGATGCACCAGAGCAACCGCCGCCGCCGCCGGAACCGGGGCCGAACAGGTAAAACGAAAACATGCTCTTGCCGCGCGGCTTGGTCCAAGTTTGCCAGTCGCCGCCTGTGGCCTGGAAAAGCTGCACGTCAGCGCCGTTCATGGTGTTGGGCAGATGGGAGAGATCAAGCATCCGGATTTTCCTCGACCTGTTCGGTTTCAGGCTCTGGCACATCGGGTGCCCAGTCGGGCGTCGGGATCGGCTCATCATCGGCCACGCGGCAGGTCGCAAAGGTTTCTTCAATCACTTTGCCAGCCGCTGTGACATAGCGGGTGACGACGCCATTCACGATTTCCTGCAGTGCATCCTGTTCAGGGGCGAAATATTGCACCTTCACTTTGAGATAGGTGGGCTTCATCAATATTGCCCTCCGATCGCGGTGACCTGCACGCCTGCGGCCACAGCGGTTCCGAGAACCACGTTGAGCTTGTAGCCTGCTGGCAAAGCCAGGTTGAGCGGCAGCTCATAGGCTGGCTGGGCCTGGCTGTTAGAAGCCGTGGTGGCGGGAAGCGTGATTTCCGCGATCAGCGTATTGTTGGCAGGCGTGGCATTGCTGCTGCCATTGTTGACGAAGACGCGCAGCACGGTTTGCACATTGGTGCCCAGCGCGCGGGCAATGAGCTTCTGGATGAAGTTGCCCGCCGCATTGCCGGAATTGTTGCCGGTGGCGACGGTGCTCACCGTGCCGGTGCCGTCCATCGCGGTGTTGGCCGCCGTGATGGCGGCAGAGGCCCACTGGATCGAGGGAAGTTCCGAAAAGATCGGTTGCTTATTGGCGGCCATGTTGCGCGTTCTCCTAGTTCATGATCAGATGGCGGGCTGCGATGAGCCCGTTGAGGCCAAGCATCGCCAATGCGGTGGCGGGCGACATCGAGGTGGGTGCTGCGAATGAGCCTGTGGGGTTGCCTACAAAGGTGTTGGCCGGGATGACCGACACGCTGTCCAGCGCCACTTTCTTGAAGCGGCGGCCGGACAGGTCCACGATCACATTCACGCCATCATCTGCGGTGGTGAAATCGGCCGCGTCATAGCGGAAGATGATGGCATTGATGGCGATGGTTGGCGTGTTGGCAAGGTTCGCCCCCTGCACGGCCGCAGCGGCGCCGAAATCATAGATCACGCGCCGCTCGAAATCGCGCACCGCTGTCTTGTTGACATCCGCGCCATCGACAAAGACCGTTTCAATCGGATGTCTGCCCATTACGAAAGCTCCTTGACGGTCATGCGCACCCGGCCATAGGTGACGGTGTTGCTGCCCGCACCCGCCGTATCAAAAGCAATACGCAGGCTGTAGGTGTGCGAGGCGGTGTCGGCGGGTGCATCGACATAGAATGTCTGGTTCAGGGTTCCCGGCCCTGGATTGGCGAGAGGGAGATTGCCCAGGCTCACCCAATCGGTGGCACTCGCGGCGCCATCGACGAAAAGGCCCAGCGTGTAATTCAGGGCGGTGGTGGAGGCCCGGCTGATGTCGCCCATCGCCACAGTGATTTCCAGCTTTGCGCTGGCCTTCTTGGCCGCATGGGCAATGCTGGCCCCGGTCATCGCCACGCTGGCCGCCGAGGTGGGTGCGGTAGTCGCGCTGTAGGTATAGAGGCCAGAGCGGGTGACGGTTGTATCCGCTGCGGTCAATGATCCGATGTTCAGTTGTGAATAACTGCTGGCCGATGTCCACACGCTGGTGGCGGAACGATAGGTAATCTGCACGCCCAGATTACCATCAAAGACGGTTGCCCCGTCATAGGCCGCATAACCCACCCAGGCGCTGCCCTCATAGATGGCGATGTTGCGCGCGCCGATGGTGCCGAATGCACCGGTGGGCGTCGGCCCCACCACATAGGCATTGCCATCGGCGGGTGAACCCGGCGTGGCATTGGTGGTCTGGTTGATGATCTTGAGGCCGAAGCGCAGATATTTCAGCTTGATGGGCGAGACCGAATTGTCGGCCACCGTGGTGAAGGGGAAGCCCGAAGACCATGCCCCGCCCGTGGTGTAATAATAGGTCGTGCTGTCGGCATCATTGACGATGATGTCATAGGGGTTGGGAGCGAGGAACACCCAGCCGCGCGCGGTATAAACCGCCACATATTTATCCTTGCCCGCCCAGGCTCCTGTGCCGCCGGTGGCCACGACATAATGATCACCCAAAGCGGGCGAACCGGGAGGGGCGGTGAGCGTCTTGGATTTGGTGTTCCAAAACCGCTTCTGCGATCCGCCGTAGTTGTCGGCCTTGAAGCGCTTGCCATCGGCCGTGACGATGCAGGTGGTGCCGTCATGCGCAGTCAGGCTGTCGGTGGCGTCATAACGGAAGATGCGGCCGGTGAAGGCCAGATAGAGCACATTGCCGGGCGTCAGGCCCGTCGGGTTCTCGCCATCGGCCACCACATAGATGCCGCGCTTTTCCAGCGCAGTGATGAGGGCTGCAATGCTGCGCGACGCCGGGGTGAGCAGCGCTGAAACATAATCGGTAAAGGCCATTGGATCAGTTCACGCCGCTGAGGGTTGCAGGAGAAATGGTGAAGGGCTGTTCGTCGGCAATCGACCAGTCGAAGGCCGCGGAATCGTATTCTTCGGCGTCAATTTCAAACTCAAACTTTTCCATGTCGAGCAGCAGGCGGTTGACGCGCGCCGTGCAGCCCAAGGCGGGCAGAAGGCCCATCTCGAAATTCACCACGTCGGTGGCTTCCAGACGCAACGCGTCAATGCTTTCGCGGCGGGTGATCTGGCGGCCCGCACGGGATTTCTCCATCGTGGCCTTGGCGATGCGCTGGGCCATGGTGGCGGATGATGTGAATGGCAGGGTCAGGGTCAGTTCATGGGACTCGCCATCTGCGGCGGCGTAGGTGATATCCTCGATCACCGGGCCATTGACGGTCTGGTAGTCACGGTCGGACGCCACGAACACGGTACGCACCAGGTTGAGCAGCGAAGCGCGCGATTGCGTCACCCTCACATCCATGGTGCCGCGCGCACTATCATCATTCAGCGTCCAGACAGCATCGCGGGCCACGCCGGAATAGGGGCTATAGACGCCGTTCGACCAGACGAGGTCGCCCAGATTGGCGGTCAGCAGGTTCTGCAGCACTTCGCCCGGCGAAGCATTCGGATTGACCGTGCCGTTGACCGTGTAGCGTTTCTCCACCCCGCCTGAGGCGAGGCTGATACCGTTGTCGTCCTGGTTGGCCGCAGCGGCGAGACGTTCAAGGTTGATCTCTGACCAATCCACCTTCTGGCCGTCATCGGAATTCAGGAAATGCGCCGTGCAAAGCGAAGCGTTGTTGGTCCATTTCCATGTCGTGGGATCGGCAGATGATTGCGTGGCATCGCGCGGATCAAAACATTTCATGCCGCGCACCAGCATCAGGAATTGCGGGAAGCCGCCTGAGCCCCAGAACTTGTTGTGATCATCCGCCGATGACCCATAGTAGCATTTGAAGGCCACGCAGGCATGGCCCTGCTGGCGCCAGGTGGAAGCCAGTTCGGGGAAATCGGCATCGAGAAGCGGATCAATCACCTGCCCCGGCGCGCCGAGACGGGCACTCATATAGACGTAAGGCGTGGAGGCGCTCACAAAGTTGCTGCTGTTGGCCGCACCGCTGCCGTCGAAGGTGACCACTTGGCCATTGATCTGGATTTGCTCGATGGCGTCGATCTCATGGCTGGCGATTTCCAGCAGCACATAGAGATAGGGCGGCTTGCATTCGTAGAGCAGCATGCGGCCACCCACCATGACGCGGCCATAGATCAGGCGTTCGTCATAGATCGCATTCTGCACCGTCTGCTTGACGCCCTGATCGACGCCAGCACCCGCGGCCGCAGCGGCCGATTGTTGCAGCAAATAGGATGCGCCGGACAACGCCAGCGTCAGTGCCACCTGCCCCACCGTCACCGAGCCGATGATGGTGGTGGACAGCAGGCTGGAGATCACCGCCCCCGACGCCGTAAGGCTGATCGGATCGCAGGCCAGCATCGTGGTGCTGATGAAGCGGTTGCGAAACAGGCTCACATGAATCTCCAGGCCACAAGGCAATGATCAGGCGGCAGCACGGTCACGCCGGTTTCATTGCGGCACAGCCACTTGCCTTCGAAAAACAGGCCAATGGCAAATCCTTCTTCTTTCAGTGGGACCAGCCCGAACAGGTCACCAGAAAACGGCGCGCGCAATTCTGGAAAGCCGTGAAGCGCTGCCATCTTGATGGCTGCGTCATGCAGGCCGTGCCCACCATATTCGCGGATGACCTGCAATGCTTCATATCGATCCCCGTAAGGCGCGATGCCTTCCATCAGATCCTTGCCCGTGGCCTGCTGGATGATGTTAGCAACCCACTTGCAACAATCATCCACACCCCATTGCATCGGTTGAGACAAAGCCTGCGCGCAGGCCGCGTTCACTATGTGCGCGTCCATGACACTGTCCTGCTGGCCAGCCCCGGCACGCGGTCCATGCCGGTATCGCCGGGATAGTCGGCCTGCTGCTGTTCATTGCTGACGTAGCGCCCGCGCGGCTTCTTGAAGTTGAAAATGGCCGATGTGCCGCGCAGCGCCAGCGTGGCCGTGCCGTCCTCGGCGAAAGTCAGGCCCGCCGTGTCGAGCTCCGTGATGTCGATCAGCACCGGATCGGGGATGATCGTCTCATCGTCATTCAGGAAGGCCAACCAGCATTTGGCAATGCCGCCCCGGATCGGGCTGTTGATGTAATTGTTGATCCCCTCGATATCGACGATGCCGCTCATCGCATAGGTGGTCTCTGTGGTGCGGATTTCAGCGGTTTCGCCTGCGCCACTGACCCGGCCCAGGCGGCCCAGGCCTTTGAACGTGTTGCCATTCCAGACCAGGCTGCCAGCACCACTCCACAAACGGTCGGTTCCCGCCGGCAATGTCAGTTCCACCAGCAGCGCCACCCGCATCGTGGGCCCACGCAGCAGCTGGTCAATCATCCAGCCAAGGGATTTCATGGCAAGGGTTCCACAAAACTCAGCGTGAAGGGGCCGGTATAATTCTCGATGCGCGGAACGACGGCATCACCGGCATTGAGCAGCGTCATCGAGACAGAAGGATAATCGGTGATCGCCACGTCCCCCGCCGCAACCCCTGCCCGCAGGCCGGGCTGGATGGTCACCAGCGCCTGGCCGGCGGCATTGCTGCTCACGCCATAGCGGGCCTGGTAGAGAAAGCCGTTGATCTCGAACAGGTCGCCGCGCTTCAGCACGGGTTGCGAAACCGGGAAACCCGTCAGGGCCACCGTTCTTGCCCCCTTGGCCGCTGCGGTCAGGACCGTAAGGTTATAGCCATCGAGAAAGCCCGTGCCGTCGGAGAAGCCCGTGCCATCGGAAAAGAAGCTGGCCGTGGACGACAGCAGAAGGGGCCGGATCCGCGCATGATCGAACAGCCGCACGGGATTCGCCCCGCCTTCCAACCCGTCAATGAAGCCCTGGATATCGATGCCGTCGGCCGTCTCATGGTTGCTGAAGTCAAGCTCGGCATGCCAGACCTGCTGCTGCGTGATCACTTTCTGGTTGCCGGTATAGGGCGACATTGACACTTGCGAGATATTGGCCAGCCGGAACCGGTTGGCGCCGGGATTCCACAGCACATCGCGGGGCCAGTCATAGGTGGTGGCCATGATCAATATCCCGGAGACGCCGCGCGTTCGCGCTGATTGGTGGTGATGATGGTCTTCGGCAGGTTCTTGACGAGGTCGGTCATGGCGCGCCGCAGCTGCGCGATGGCAGCCTGGTCAGCGCCTGGCGCATTGATGTTGAATGTGACGTTGGGCCCACTGCCGCTGTCGCCGCCGCCCATCCTGTTCAAGGGGATGACGGTGGCCGGGCCCTTGACCAGTTCGGCATGGTCCATGCCGCCGCCCTCGCCCACCACGCCCCACTGGCCAGCTCCAATTTCGCCGCCCGAGGCATAGAGACCAGGCGCACTGAAGAGTGACCCGAAAAGGCCGCCACTGATGCTGGATCCAAACAGACCGGCAAGGGGGCCCTGACCCAAAAACATGGCTTGCAAGGCCGCCTTGGCGAGCTGCGCCTCCAAATCACGCGCCACATCAATCGCATTTTCGCCCTTGATGGCGATGCGGTCAAAAACATCGAGGCCCATCTCGGCCACATTTTCAAGAGAGCCGATCATGGCTTCACGGGCCTGCTCGGCATTCTTGGCAATTTGCAGGGTGGTTTGTTCCTGCGCGGCCAGTCTTGCATGCTCAATGGTCAACGC
Source organism: Aestuariivirga litoralis (assembly GCF_015714715.1). Classification (NCBI taxonomy): domain Bacteria; kingdom Pseudomonadati; phylum Pseudomonadota; class Alphaproteobacteria; order Hyphomicrobiales; family Aestuariivirgaceae; genus Aestuariivirga; species Aestuariivirga litoralis. The sequence goes on from NZ_WAHS01000002.1 coordinate 9,416, forward strand.
CGTAATCTGCTGGCGCTGCGCGGCAGTGGCCCTCGTTCCGGCCTGGCGGAGATTGTTGTCGATCTCCATCTGCAGATGGCCACGGGTGAACTCCGTGTTCATCACGCGCAGCTTGTCGATCAGCTTCTGCGCTTCATCGATCTGCTGCCTTGCGGCGCCGCCTGGGCTGAAAGCACTGAACGAAGGTCTAAGTGGCGCCTGTGGAGGTGTAACAGTCTTTACGGTTGCCGGAAGGTCACCCTTTCCTTCGCTATTTGATTCCGTAATTCCATTCATCCAATTATAAGCAGACGTTGCGGTTGCCTGCGGATGGACCAACGCATTTTGGAATCTGCCAATAGCATCGGCCATTGGTTGATTGCCGAGCGTGATCGCGTAATTGTACCACGACATAATGCCGCTTTTTTGCAAACCGTCGAATGCAGCTTGCATCTTGCCAATTTTAGTGGGCGACTCCTCGATCTTCACGAGCATTTCCGTAAGCGCATCTGTTGCGCTAGAAATTGCAGGCGCGGTTTGCATGACCAGCTGCTTTTCGAGACCAAAGAGTGCGGTCTGCATCCGCACGATACCTTGATTGTAGCGCTCGGACGCCTGCACTGAATCTTCGCCAACGACGGCGTTGAGCTTTTCGGCCTCGGCAAAATAGCGCTCCAGCGCCTGACTCCCCATATTGAGGAACGGCACCAGATCAGGCCCCACCGCCTTGCCAAAAATGGCGGCGGAGAGTGCGGTCTTGTTCTCATCATCACGATGGCGGGCGAACGCATCGGATGTTTCTTTCAGGATATCAATCTGGCTCTTCACCTTGCCATTGGCATCAGTGATCGAAATGCCCATCGCCTTCAGGGCACGCTGCATGTCGCCGCCGCCGCCGGCTGCTGCCTGGCTGAGGCCCTTGTCGAAATGCGACATCCCCGACAGCAGCGTATCGAAAGACGTGCTGGTCATGTCAGCAGCGAAACGCAACTTCGACAGCGCCTCGACCGGCATGCCGATCTTCTGGGCGTCGTCGCCCATCTGGGCGATCTTTTCGTTCACGGCGTTGAACTGTTCCACCACCATGGCCAGTGAAAAACCGGCAAAGGCGGTTTCCGCCAACCGCTTCATGCCTTCATATGAATCGTTGACGCGTTCCATGCTGTTGCGCACCGCGTGGAAGGCCTGCGAGGCCTGGTCCCGCGCAGAAATCGCAAACTGCACATTGGAATTGACGGTCGCCATGTCTATTTCCTGTTCTGTTGCTCGTGCCAGGCCATCCAGCCCACGAGTTCATCGGCCGAAAGATCAAGGATTTCGGCGACACTTTTTCCCAGGCGATCCGCCAGACCGAAGACAAAACCGGTCCAGGGATCGTCGGTTAGTTTTTTGAGGCGGCCTTGGGGCTCAACACGTTGAGCATTTCAGACGTGATGCGGTTGACCACGGTGAAATCCACTTCGGCCAGGAGGGCGGGCATGTCCTCGACGCCGAACAGCGGCTTGCCGTCCTTGTCGATGGCCTTGGTGATGAACAGGCGCGCGCCATACTCTTCGGCATTGTCTTCCTGCGCCTTGCTCATGCGCATCAGCTTGCCCTGTTCCTCGCCGGTCAACGGCTTCCAGTAGATGGTGGGCACGACACCATTTTCGTCGGCCCATTCGGGCGCATCGGCCGATCTCAAAGCGCCGAAGCGCTTGATGGCATTTTCAAGAATGGTCATATCATCCCCTTTGTTAGTTGGTGCCGCGGGTGGCGGCGCCGTTGACCTTGAAGTCGAAGCTGCGGGTGATGACGCCATTGTCATTCACCGGCTCATCGATCTTGGTGATGGTGGCCGTGAAGCTGCGGTTCTTGCGGGTGACCGTGGTGCCCGCAGGGTTGAGAACGAGGCTGACCGAAGCGCCAGCCACCATCACCTCCTGCCCGGTGGCATCGGTTTCATCGTAGAGGCAGCTGATCGAGCCTGAGGCGCTGCGCCGGCCCACCAGATGGGTTTCATCATCCACGCCCATCACGGATGTGTCCTGCGTTTCCGCCGACTGGGTGAAGGTCCAGCTTTTCACCTGGGCCACCGTGTTGGCGCCGATCTTCACCACGCCGCCTTTGCCGTGATAGGTTGTCATCTCGTTCTCCTGTGTTCAGTTCAGATGAAGGTTTCGGGATCGTCTTCGAGCGTCTGGCCCCACGCCTCGTAGGTGAGGCGCAGCAGCATCAGGTTGGATTGGCCTTCGCCATTGGGGCGGCCCTTGGAGGCCGCTGTGAGCCGCAGATCGAGCAGCTTGACCGGAAAGGTGGGTGCAGCCAGCGCCACTTCTGCGGCGGTGGCCAGGTCTTCCAGCGTGTCATCAAAACTGCCATCGAGCTTGGCCACGATTTCAACCGTGAAGGTGATGCGCCGGTTCAGCAGGCGCACGGCCATGGCTTCAGCCTCAATCGCCTCATCGGTGACCAGCACCAGAAGGCACGGCAGATCCTGCGCCTCGTTCAGCGGATCGACCCGGTTGACGAAGACCTTGCCCGTGAGCGCGGCATCAGCTGAAAGCACGGCCGAGACCGCATCACGCAGCTGCTGGCGGACATGGGCCATGGGTTCAGACCTTCTGGAGTTCAAGCGTGGTGACGCCCTGCCCGTCGGGCTGCACGTCACGGATTTGATAGGTGGTGCTGGCGATCACCAGCGTCTCGCCGGCACTGCCGCCGTCCAGCAGGTCAGCCGTCTTGGCGCGCGCCATCGGGTTGACGGTGGAAACGCCTACAGAGGCCATGTCGGCCAGATTCATCCAGGCCTTGTCGAACAGCACCTGGATGGTGACGGCTCCACCGGTCTTCGCCTGATAGGTGGCCGGCTTGGCGAATTCATCCGTGTTGAAAAACACGGCAAGATCGCCGTCGAGATCAAGAGGCATCGGCAGGCTTTGCGCGTTCGCGCTGCGGTTGGGCAGCAGGTGCTGCTTCAACATCCAGCGTCACCTGGCCGAGTGCGGCGAAGGCCAGCATCTGCTCATCGTCGCCCGTGACTTTTTCGCCGGGCTGGAACAGCGTGTTCTGCGGCCCAGCCACCACCAGGCTGTTGGCAATTCCGGTTTTCATTTTGCAGGCCTTTCAAAGAAAACGGCGCCCGCAGGCGCCGTGCTGCGGGTGGAGGGAATGCGGTTTATCTTGCCTGCAGATCCGCGCCGCTCACCGCCTTGTTGGCGGGCGCAGCCTTGAGCTTCTGCTCGCCTTCGGCGGCCTGGCCATTGGCAATTAGGTAGAGGGCATCGCTGCGGCTGTCGTCGTCGATGTCGATGACGTCGCCCCGCGAGACAATGCCGCGCTTGATGATGGTGTCGGAGAGGATGGTGATCTTGGTGAGTTTTTCGTCGGCCATGATGGCTCCTTAAGGGGTTGGGTCCGCGCCTGCGGCGGATTGCATGCAATGGCAGGGGTCCGAAGTCCCCTGCCCCGTCTTGCGAGGAGATCAGCTTTGCGCCGCTTAGGTCGTCAGCGCGTCAGCGATGTAGGAGAAGGATTGGCCATGGCGACAGGCAACATCCACATCCATGAAGGCCACAATGCGCAGCGCCCCGTTCAGCGAGTTGCTGTAGGGGTCAACCAGCATGTCGAGGCCCGACCACTGGCCGATCAACAGATCTGCCCAGTTGCCGAAGAAGATGCCCGAGCAGATGCCCGAGGCCGAGCCCTTGGTCAGCGTCGAGCTCACCTGGTTGGACACGCCGGCCTTGTAGCCGTTGACCTGGCCGAAGCCGTTGGCATCAAGCTCCTTGCCCCAGATGAAGTCGGAACCCGCAGACGACGCCACCAGTGTGGTCTTCAGCTTGCCGCGCACCTTGGCATTGGAGAGATAGCCCATATTGGCGACATCGGCATTGGCAACCGCAATCTGGGTTTCCATGTTGACCATGTCGGCCCAGGCCGGGGCCGCACCATTGGTGCCCAGCGCCACGACATTGACGCCGGTCTGGCCGGCGAGACCCGTGGGCTGGTTGGACGAACCAGACCCGTGCAAGGCGCCGAGATCGATGCCCAAAGCAATGACGGCGGCGATATCGCCGCGCACCAGGCTTTCCACATCAAGCGAGGATTGCAGCAGGAGCCTGCGGCTGATCTCGGTTGATGCGGCGAAGGTTTTGGGGCTGAGCGAAACCTGGTCCAGCGTCTGCTGGCTGGGCGAGGACGAGCCCGATTCCGCCAGCCACGCGCCGGTGGCACCGCCGGTCTGCCGCGGCAAGGCGACAAAGCCCTCAAGGCCGGTCAGGACGGTGGCCCCCATCCGCTGCACCAGGATCTTGTTGCGCAGCAAGGTAATGAAATCTTGAGACAGCAGGTTAGTGGCAACGAGATTGCCGCCATTGGCAGCCGTGCCGACATTCATCGCGGTGCGGGTTTCATCAACCAGCGGGGTGCGCAGCACTTCCATCGGGATGGCATAGCCCCGCTTGGCCAAGGCCTTGCCGTCGCGGCCCTTGCTGGCGGCCTCAATGGCGTCGAGCTCGAACCTCGCGGCATCCTGCTCGGCGCGCTTGGCCGACGGCGATAGCGCCGTGATCAGGCGGGTGAAGCGGAACTGCTGGGCTTCCTTGCGGGAAAGACCGATATTGTGCTGGGCCTCGTTGCGTTCAGCCACGGTTTCTGCACCCACTTCATCGAGCATGACGCCGCGGAACTGGTCCACAGAGGTGCCCTTGGCCACATGTTCGGAGGCGAGCTTGCCGCGATTGAACTGCGCGCCAATCTTTTCAATCTCGGCGATACGCGAGCGCTCGGCGGCCAGCACATCAGCTTCCGGCTTGTAGCCGGCGCTGCGGGCACTTTCCTGCCAGGAGGCAGCATTTTCGTTTTCTTTGGTCATGGTTTTGGTTCCTGTGTTGATGGGATTGGGAGGAGGTTCGCTGGCGGATTTCGTGACAATCTTCACCGCATGTTCCGCCTTCTCGCCCTTGCGCCCCACGCCGATCGTCGGATCGGCAGGGATGGTGACGATTGAGTTTTCCATGGGTTGCCAGCGGGTGACGCGATAGGTGTCAGGCCCATCGGTGCGCTGGGTCACGAGCTCCATTTCGAGGACGCGGTAGCCCACCGAAATATTGGTGAGATCGCCGCTCTTCACACGTTCCTTGATCTTCTGGCTGCGCTTGTCCTTGCCGAACCGCGCGATGGCCTTGCCGCGGCCGCCCTCAATCCAGGCTTTCGTGATCACGCCGATCTGGTCATCGACGCCGGTCTTGTGGTCCACCAGCAAAGGCGCACGGCCGGACATCATCCAGTCCATGTTCACTTCGCTGTCTTTGTGGCCCAGGACCTCAAAGCCGAACCAGCGCTCATACGGTTCTTCCGAGGAGAAGCTGAATTCGACCGTGTCTTCGCTCTCGCCTTCGCCGGCCTGGCGATAGGTGAGCTCTGCCGCGCGGTGCAGGACCGGCAGCTTCATGTCTTTCACATCCATATCGGTCTCCTATTTCCCGCCCTTGGGCGGCTTCTTCGGCTTGTCAGCTGTATCGGTTCCGTTGGCCTCATCAGCCGCATCGCCCGGCGCCATCGGCACTGCAGTTTCATGGCCCGGCGCCATCGGGTTGAATTCGAGACCCATGCTCTTGGCGAGTTCCTTGGCCTGCTTGATTTCGTTGAAGACCTCTTCGAGCTCAGCGCCGCGCTCGGCGACGATTTCCTGCGGGCTTCTGAGCATCGACGCCATGTCGCGCTGGTTGGCGGTCGATTCATCGCCGGGATTGACATAGGCCCAGCCGCGCGGCCGCCAGCGCGGTTGTGCGAACTTTTCGATTTTTGAAAGTGGCAGGTTGCCCAGTTTTCCCGAGAGGAAGGCCAATGGCAGCCACTGCTCAAAGACCTTTTGATGCAGTTCCTCGATGATCCACTGCTGCAGGCATTTCCATTCGTCGCGCTCTTCGCCCTTGCCAGCCCGGAGACTGGAAAAATTGGCGCCCGACAAATCATTGGCCAAGGTGACATAGGACACGTCGAGGCCCGCAGCCGCGCCCTGAAGCGCAACCTGCATGAAGGGCTTCATCTCGCCCGTCGGATATTTCGGGTCATGCGCCTTGAAGCTCACGCCCATCGGCAGTTCTTCGATCATGCCAGGGGTGAAATCGGTAACAAGTGCCCCGGTCTCGGATTTCTCGCCTTCCTCAAGCTCGGACTTGCCAGCCGCATCGGCGTCCGGCAGACGCTCATAGAAGCCCATCTGCGAGGCCCCCACGCGCGCGGCTGTGATCGCCGCTTCCTCATAGCCGTGCAGCATGTTGAGGCGGCGCAGCGCCGTATAGTTCCATGGCACCCCGAGGATCTGTCCCGGACGTTCAGGCCGCATGATCAGAAGCATCTGGTCGGCCGGCACGCGGATCCGGGTCAGCGCGCGGCCCGGCATATATTCGCCGGGATGGCGTGTGAACAAATGATAGGCCACCCGCCTTCCGTCGGCATCGAACTCGATGCCCAGACGAATCGAGCCACCGTTGGGCAGCATTTCATTGGTGAGGATGTCGAGAAAATCGATCTCCATCACCTGCAGCTGGTAGCCAAAGGGGCCATAACTGCGGCCCTTGAACACGCGCACCAGAACCGACCCATCACGTGCCACGGTCGGGACAATGAGTTCTTGCAGCCCGCGCCAGCTGGTCTCGCCATCGAGCGTGCAATTGCCCTTGCGGCCCCACTCTTCAAAAGCACCTTCAATCGCGTCATTGGCCGCCTTGTCGGGGGCGCCATTGGTGTTGATCGCCATGTTCTGGAAACGAATGCCATGTGGGCCCACCACGTTGCGGCGCACCAGCGAGAAATAAGCCTTCAGATAGTCGTTGTTCTGCGCCTGCTTGCGGCTGTGGGCGATGAGGCCCTTCAGGTCCCAGCGGATTTCCTCGTTGACCGAACGCACATAGCCCAGGCTGGTGAACCCGCCGGCAATACGCGAAGGCCTTGCCGCCTCATAATTGCGTTTGCCAAGGGTCGGCGCGATGCGCACCGGGGCCACAGACTTGCGGCGGAAGCGATCAAAGAAGCCCATTAGTTCAGAAACCTCGCCACCTTGATGCGGCTGACATTGGCACCGCTGACTTCGCGGCGGTAATAGTTGCGCAATTGCCGAAGCTCGGTCACCGACATCTTGGTCAGCGAGCGGCCGGCAATCGAATATGAATTCACGTCCGACGTAGCGCGGTTTTCGAGCAGCGCCTCAATCGCGTCCAGCATGCGTTGCGCATGACTGCGCGGATCGGCCGTCGAAATCGTGCCGTCGGCCACCACGGTAAAGCTGCCGGTCGCCACCTGGACGCGCGCGCTATCGCTGGTGCGTGTCATGAACGCCGACCACACCCAGGTGCCGGGTGTGAAATCGGCAGTGGTCGCGGCAGGCACGGTGACCTGATAGGTGTTGCCGGTTTCGGCAGCAGCAAATGTCACAGGTGCTGCATCGGCATCACCATCACGTTTCATCGCATAGGCCAAGGCATATGCCACCAATGGATAGGCGGCCACCAGGTCGGATCGCCGCCATGTCCATGTGTCACCAGCCACGAGAGGGGCAACAGGCTCACCTTCGGGCGGATTATCGAGTGGGTTGGTCATCTCTCACCAGTTCTGAACGAAGCCGCCGCGCTTAGGACGCGGCGTAGGCTTCGGGCGCGCAAGCGACGTTGCGGGTTTTTGCTGTTCAACCGCGGGCTTCGGAGCCAGCGGCAAATCTTCAAGATCGAGCTGCGCATCTTTGGGCGGCGTAGCGCGTTCGCTTTCGAGCCGGTCCCAGACCTTGTCGGGCCAGTCGCGCAGGCCCAGCCGGATCGCCGCGGCCTCGGCCTGCAGCATCGTGTCCAGCATTTCGTTGGCCTGGTTGGGGTCCTTCACCCATTTGTATTCGAGAAAGCCGTCGCGGCGCTTCACCGGCTGGCGGTGTTCGGCCGTGAGCTGGCGGAAATATTCATCTTCGAGGCCCTTGGGAAAGCCCACATAGCCGCGCTCCATCGGGTCGAGCTTGGCGACATTCCGGTACAGCGCCATCTTTAAAACCGACGTGCCGAAATTGTAGAACCTACCAGCCCATTTGATCAGCTTGCCGGCGCGGTTGCGTTCCTTCTTCACCCGCACCAGCAAAGGCGCTGATTCCGAACCTACGCCGCGCACCATGATCAGGCGCGAAGCCGGATGCCGGCGGGCCCAGCCCCAGACATCTTCGGTCCAGGCATTGCCGTCGATCGCGGCCATGTCGATCTTCAGTTTGGTTCCCGCCTGGTGGCGCCACTCGGTGGCTAGAAGGTTGGTCAGGCCAGTCATCGTCGGCTCTTCCGAGATGTGCCCGGTGATTATATCCTTCTCGACCACGTGGCGCCGGAAATCGCGGCCCCAGCCGATGAGCTGCCACTCGACGCGGTCCTTCTGCACGTCGATGCCCAGCGTGAGCACCACGCACCAGACCGGCACGATGCGCCGTTCGATCTCGCTCTTGGCGGCGCGGTCGCGCAATTCCTCCCAGGGCGGGGCCTCGCCCTTGGCTTCATAGGCCTGCCCCACCGTGTCGTTGAGGAAGGTCTGCTCGGCCGCCGGGTCGCCCTTGGCTTTCAGCCATTCGCGCGCGATGGCTTCCCACGTGGTGAGCGGCCCATAGGCTGACCACAGGTGGAAGCTGCGGTGATGGCGCGCGGCCGTCGGGTTCTGCGCCACCCATGTGCCTTTCAACACCATGTCGCGGCGGTGGTGTTCCTCGATGATGCCGCCACAGGACGGGCAGGCGAAACAGGCCCTCTCCGGCTGTGCTTCGTCCAGGTTCTGCAACATGTTGCCCCATTCGAGGGCGTGCATGTGACCGCAATGCGGGCATGGCACCTGGTAATATTCCTGGCTGCCGGCCTCGAAGCTGCGGGTGATCCGGCAGCCCGGCTGCACCAGCGGTGTCGAATTCTTGAAGATCTTGGCAAAGTCATAGGCGCGGCTGCGGCTGTCGGCCTGCTGTTCCGGGTCACCCGCTTCATTGGTTGTCCACTTGGCCAGGTCGTCCTGAACTTGCCGTGGCATCGACACCTGGCTGAGCGAGGCCGGCGAGTTCGCGCCCGAGATCAGGATCGAGCCCTGCCCGTCGGCGCGTTCCTTGAACAGGATCGAGTCACCGCCGTCGCGCGAGCGTTCCGGAAAGAGCCGCGCCACCGAGGGGGTGGAGCGCAGCATCGGCTTCAGCTTCAGCTTCGACCAGCGCACCGCATTGTCGTCGGTCGGGTGGACATAGAGAAAGTCGCACGGATCCATCGCCTGCGTGCCCAAAGTGAACACATTGGCCAGCACCGTGCCGCCGAGCTGCGCCGATTTGTGCAGCGTGATCACCCGGCACGGATCATCTGGCCCGAAGGCCTTCAGGATTTCCGTGAAGAACGGAAACAGGTCGGGGTTATAGGGCCCCGGAAAGGCGCTTTCGCGTTTCGAGAACACGATATTCGCTGGCGCCCAGGCAGCATAATCCACCGCCTCGGCAGGCTTGACCACCCGGGCGGCGGCCATAAGGGCCACGTACCGGGCATTCGAAAGCTGGATGCCCATGCTTAGACCTCGTCCGCGTCGATGACGGGCGGCAGGGCCTCGGCCTCGTCGGCCAACTGGTGCGCCAACTTGGCGCGCACGTCGCGGAACCGCTTGCGCATCAGATGCACCAGGTCACGCGATGGCAGTTTGAATTCTGCCGCGATCTCGCTGGCCACTTCCGTCATGCTGGCCTCGAACATTTGCAGGATGCTCGCGGCGACCTTGGCGGTTTCGGCCCCGGCCTGCTCGGCCAGCACATAGATGCCGCGACGGGCGCGCTCCTCCTCTTCCAGCTTGCGGTTCTGGTACTGCGCCTGGGCAAGCTTTTGCTGTTTCAGCTGCTTGTCCATTTCATCCACGGGTGCGGATGGTGCGTTCGTCTCGCGGCCTTGGGTTTCACCAGGCTGTGCCGGCGGCGCGGTCAGATTTGTGCCGAGCCCGTTGCCCAGCCGCTGGGCCGGGTCGAGTTTCAGCTTCAGGCGTTCCTTGGCCTGGGCAATCTTGATCTTGGCGCTGCGGCCTTCGCCCTCCATCTCGGCGGGCGTGATCTTTCCTTCCGAAATCCACTGGCTCACACGGCCAGCAGACACGCCAACAAGCGCCGCAAATTCGCTTTTGCTGGCAACTTGAGCGTCCACTTTAGAAACCTTCTTTAGCTCTTTAGGCTCTAATTTTACCGTCAGACTGGAGCATGATGACGGTCCGAATTACCCGCAGACGGGTTGAGGCTGGGGAGAACCTATGCCCCACCCCCCCTACCGGGGCAGGACACGGGCCAGTTCGCGGCTCAGCTGCTCTTCAAGCTTGACCGGGAAGGCATCACGCGCCGCTGCCATGCCCACGCCATAAAAGTTCAGCCGGCGCTTGTAGTTGGCATGATCCGCGAAGATCAGCACGGGCATCACGTTGCGGCCCATGCGTTTCCACACGCCAGCCCGCAGGGGTGAGCCCGGTGGTGGGATGAAGTATTCCTCCCTGCCCTTGGCCTTGCCCCGGCGCTTTGATCCAGCTGTCTGGTTCTGCATGGCATCGCTTGATACGCGCAACTGCGACAGGATCTGGGTGAACACCCGGCCCGGCACATTGCCATAGCCATCACGCGGCACCAGATCAGCCGGAATGGCAAAGCGCATGCCACGCATCAGCGGCCCGAGCTGGCGCTCAGAACTCTTCTGGTGGCGCACACCACCATCAATCTCAGGCAACAGATACCGATCAGCCGAAACACCCTTGCCGCCGAACTGCCGGAGATAGACATGGGCTTCCGGGTTGCCGACAGTCGCAGCCTTGATATAGGTCGCGTTCAGCGTATAGGCCGTGGGCCGGTCGAACACTTCGGTCATGCTGGCCTTGATGGCCTTCTGCCCGGCCTCAGCCGCAAAGGTCAAAGCCTTGGCGGTGGCCAGCGGCAGAACTTCACGCTCGGCCCGCAGCATGCCGCGCTTCACCTCAGCAATGTTGGAAGAGACCGAGAGAGACAGCACGCGCAAAACCCCGCAGCATCACATTAAAAAACCGGACCGCCTTCGCGTCCGGTTTGCCTAGTCGGTTTACACCCTTCATCGCTTTGTCAATGATTCTCCCCAGGCCGTCAAGAGGCTATCGGTCAAGGGTTGAAAACCTGCCCGCCATCCCCTTTACACCACACGCCAGCGGGTGAAGGCGCGGGCCTTCAGCACCGGCAGCAATCCCATCAGCAAGTCCCAATAGGTCTCATGCCGCGCGATATCCTGTGGCGTGTGGCCGGTGGCTTCCAGCTCGCAGCAGATGGCAGCCCCACTGAAATACATCATGCGCGGCTTGCCATTGGGTTTGAGCACAGGCACCAGCCGCGCGCGTTCCAGCTTGTCGGGATGCACCGGCATCACACCCTTCTCGGCGTGGCGTGCCGTGTGCACATAGCCTTGGTCGATGCCGGAGAACCAGTCCGCCATGATCTTGTCGATCAGCAGCGCATCCTCATGCGGTTCCAGAAAGCCATTGATCGTGCCGCGTGGCGCCTGCCCCTCGCCATAGCGCGCCATGACGAAATCGGTATGGCCGAAGCTACCCTCCTGGCTGCCGCTCTTGGCGCGCACGCATTCATCACGGTAGGCCCAGACCAGCAGGCCCCAGGGCGTGATTTCACGCCGGAGATCAGCTTTCTGGGAGGCTGGGGAGGCAAGGGAGGCAGGAAGACGCGGCGGAAATTTTGAGCCAGTTTTGCAAGCTGTTGTTTCCATTTTCTTTCTTCTTTCCTTTGGGAGGCTAGGGAATGTAGGGAGGATAAAAGCCATTGAAGTGTAATAAACAGAAGGGTGCCAATGGCCGCGCCGGGCTACAGGCCGCAGCACGCTGGCCCATCACGCGCGCGTAGGTTGGCGGCTAGGCTCCCTACATTCCCCAGCCTCCCAAATCGGCGGCAAGCCCTTGATTTCCCCCGCGCCCCTTTTGGGAGGCAAGCGAGCGGCACAACCGCCTTGCCTCCCCAGCCTCCCAATTTCATCGGAAATCCTCCTCAGGGGTGCGGGGATGGCGGTGCGACGGGTCAAAGCCCTCGTTGAATTTCACGCCGACATAGACCGAGATCGAGGACTTCAGCTTGGTGAAGCCGAATTGCGAGGCCGCCTTGGGCATGCGCCGGTTGAAGGTCGTGCCGGCAAAGGGCGTGGTGCCCTGGCGCTGGCAGAAGGCGACATAGGACGCATAGAGCCTGCCGGCCTCGATCTCATCGGCCGTGTCCTTGGTCACGTTCAGCGCCGCGCGCACGAAACCGCCCACGACATCGCTTTCCTCGCGGTACTCCTTGGTGGCCGCCTTCACCTCGTCGGGCGCATGCAGGCCGCCCATTTCGAGATAGTGGCAGCAGCCTTCGATCAGCCAGTTCAGGATGCCGGAGCGTTCCGCCCACAGCTTCTCGGCCAGTTCCTTGTCGGCCTTGTCCTCGTCGATCTGCACATCAAATGGCACCAGCAGCACCCGCCGCCAGATGCCATCGTCATTGCCCTTGATCGTGGGCTTGCGGTTGGCCGAGATCACCAGCTTGAAGGTCGGATAGATATCGATGAAGTCCTGGTTGAGACGGCGCACGGCCAATGGTTCACCCGAGGTCAGCCCCTTGATCAGGCTTTCATCGAAGCTCATGCCTTCGCGCGGCTCGGCTGAGCGCACCAGGCGCGCACCCGGCAGACGCGCCAGATCCGGCGTGGCTTCACTTCCTTTGCCGGCCTTGTTGTCATTGACCAGCGTGGCAATCGGCACGGTGGTCGAATAGTCGCTGAGAATCTTGGCCACCACATCGACGAGTGTGGATTTGCCGTTGCGGCCCTCGCCGTGAAACAGCACGAAGACCTGTTCGCGCGTCAGGGCCGTGAGGCAGTAGCCGAAATAGCGCTGCACGAAATTTCGGATCTCGTCCTTCGGCAGGATGGTGGCGAGGAAGGTATTGAATTGCGGACACCATGCATCGGCATCGAAGTCCACCTCGGCCAGCTTGGTCATGTAGTTTTCGCGCCGGTGCTCGGTACATTTCACTTCATATCGCGTGCCCTTGTCCGCTTTCACAAAATGCAACGTGCCATTGGCCACGTTGAGCGCCAGCGCATTCTGGTCGAGCTCGGCGATCGGCTTTGAAAGATAGGACGTGGCCTCGCCCAGCATGCCGGCCAGCTTGCCGGCATTACCGGCCGAAATGGAAAACCCCCGACGCTTAGCACGGCGCGACGAAAGTGCCGCCTTGGCCTTGCGGCCTTCGCTGATCTGGTCCTTCAGGTCTTCGATTTCGGATTTGATTTCCCGACGCCGGCTTTCCTTGGCGGTGGCCTTGGTTTCTGCATCATCATCCAGGGCCATCAGGCGCAGTTCAGCCTCGCGCAACGCCGCCACCGCGGCTTCGGCCAATTCAACCTTCACCTTCTCGTCGGGGAAAAATTCCATCACCAGAGATTCAAAACCGATGAGCTCCGACGTGCGATGCTGGAATGGCTTGATGCGCCTGAGATCGATATCCTCGGCCCAGCGTTTTTCATCCCAGGCGAAATAGGCCACGTTCTGCACGTGCAGCACATCACGGCCGTGGCGCTTGATGAAGCGGCGTGCATTGCCGATATCATTCTGCGGTTCAACCGCGCATGCGCGCAGGACGTCCCAGTCAATGTCATCATCCGTTCCGACTTCGCCCGGATCCTCGGCTTCGAGATCTGGCTCGGGCGGGGGAGGCACGGCTTTGCCATCGCTCAGCACTTCGGCATCGGCGATGGCGGCCTTGATCTCCTGTTCCGGCGATGGCTTCTCGTTCTCGTCGCTCACGCGGCACCTGCAATAGTTTCATGCGGTGTGCGCAGCACAGAATTGAAATCTTCGCCCTTCGGCGCCCAGGCCACTTTGACAACGCGGCCCGCGCGGGCCCACCGGGTGGCGGCGCGCTGCATGGTGTTGTGGGTTTCGAAGGGATCGCTGTCGCCGTCGCCCAGGATCACCACCGCATCGGCGGAAACGGGCGGCAGCAACAGACGCTCCTCACATGCCGGAATAATGCCGGGCACCTTCACGCGCGACACCCGGCCGTTTTTATCCACGCGCGTGCGGGTGGGGTGCACCAGCCGGTCCTCAGCCCGCCCGCCGATATTGCCGAGATTGATAGAGGACCAGAAGGCCGTGGCACCCAGGTCTTCGCCCCGCAGCGCCTGGCGCACCGAATAAACCGTCTCGATGCCTTCGCCGATATAAATTTCGCGCGGGGCTTCGGGCCCGCCCAGATGGATATGCCCGCCCTTCGGGCTGCCCCGCACTTTCTTGGCATCAAGGATCTCGCCGGTCTGCGGCTGCACGATCTGCGCCTTGCCCGAGGGCGAAGTGAAGCTGCCGTCGATATAGGTGATATGGCACCCGGCAAAGCGCCCATCCGGCCCTTGGATGGCGCCGACCATCGCCGGCCCCTCATGAATCACCCGCCATTCGCCAGACAGGCAGTGCCAGTATGGCAGCTTCTCATACGAGCGGATCTTGGCGCCGATCGCCGGTTGCACGCCGCGGAAGCGCAGATAGGATTCGGCGATCGATCCCGGCAGCGCCGCCCCACCCTTCCAGATGGCATGCGCACGCGCGATTTCACGGGTGCGGAATTCATTGTCTTCCCGCGCGCGGGTTTCCGCTTCGCGGGCGCGCAGCTGCTCACGTTGCGCCAGCAGTTCTGAATCCACCTTGCGGCCACTCTCGCCTCTCGGGGGCTTCGTGCCGTTGATGGTTTCGCAGGCCCCGAGGAAATCAGCCCCGGTCAGATATTCCACCATGGCGATCACGTCGCCGCCCTTGGCCGAACGGCGGCAGAAGAACAGCCCCTTTTTGCGATCGACCGAAAACCGGTCTGTACCGCCACAGGCTGGGCATGGGCCCACGGCGCGCTGCCCGCGCAGCTTCGCGCTGTGGCCTGGGGAAATGTGGCACAGCGCGGCCCAGATATCGGCCCGCCGCGCCTCATTCACCCAATCTTCCATGGCAGGATCTTGGCGCATCACAACAGTTTCCCCTGCGGCGGGGTGTAGGCTGGCATGGGCGCTGCCGGCACGGGCTTGGGGTCGAGCAGCGCGCGATGTTCGCGGCAGGCAAACACCATCCGGTCCCGCAGCAGCTGGCCGAAGCCGAAGAGGGCCATGCCCTTGCAGCCCTCGACCAGGCAATGCTTGTTCAGCAGCAGCGGATGAATCTCGCTCATCCTTCGATATCCAGTTTGACCTTGGCGTTTCTTGTAATCATCTCCACAGCGCCACGCGTGAAACCCTTGATCAGCAGTTCCAGCAACGCTGCCAAAGCCGCCGAATCCGACAAAACATTTTCATGAAGTGGAGAGAGAGAGGAACTCGCACTGGCAAGACCACAGGCCACGGCGTCCTGATAGATCAGTGTTTCGAAGGCAACCTTGTCGGAATGTGCATTCGCGCCTTCCACGCTGGCCACGGTGTGCAGCTTCACCAGATGCAGTGCAGATTTGAGTTCGGGCTGGGACGCTGGCTTTGCGCACTGCGCTTCGATGTCTGCGATCAACTGTTCGAAACCTTCGGCCCGATTCTCGCCCAGATATTTATTGAGATTAATTCCCGTCACAGCACACCCCATGCGTCATGCTGGCGGATGCGGCGGCGGATCATTGTGTCCTCCACCCACAGGTGCCAGGTATGGTGGCCCATCGGGCTGTGCTTCTTCTGCGCCAGGTTGATCCAGCGCACGCGCGTGCCCAGCGTCTGGCGCGAGGCATAGAGCGGATGATCGCTCAGCAGCTCGGCGCGGCTTTTGCGACTGTCGAATTCAAACGGCAGCAGCAGGCAGAGAAACCCGCCGCGCGCCAGGATCAGATCCAGCCCATGCCGGATGAAGGCCAGCGCCAGCTCGGACTGTTGGCCATAGGGCGGGTTGGTGAACAGGCCCAAGGGATGCCGCCCGGAAGGCCCGGATGATTTTAGAAAGTCGAGTTGCGCCACCGGCGAAACCTGCACCTTGGCGGGATGAAGATCCGTGGCCAGCGCGCGCGGATCAGCCTGGCGCAGCACCTTGGCGATGTGCCCTGCCCCGGCAGCGGGCTCGCAAAGCTCGATGCTGCGCAGGCTCAGCAGGCCATTGCGGGCGCAGAAACCCAGCATCGGCGCTGAAGCCGAAGGCGGCGTGTAATAGGCCTCGTTGCGCATGCGCGGATAGGCGCTGGCCTTGGTGTGCAGGCTCATGCATCCGCCTTGAGTTCTTCGATGGCGCGGTTCACCACGTCGTATTTCAGGCGCAGCGTCGTGGCGATCATCGGCGGCGAGAGGCGGCGCTCCAGCTTGTCGGCCACCTTGGCCTTGATCGCAGCCCAGTCATCAGGGTTGCTCAAGCCGTCGCCCAGTTTCATTTCGAGCTTCAGCCCCAGCGTGGCCATGTCATAACCCATGAGATCGATGCGCCCGATTTCCTGCAGCGTGGCCGCAAGGCCGGTGCGCCATCCGGGATGGCTGATGAGAAGATGCGCCATGGCCTTGATGCGCGTGGCGTTGATCACGCCGGGCGATGTGCCATCCTTGGCGGCGGCCAGGCATTGCAGGGCATGGGTGACAAGCCCCCCCCCATGCTGATCGCGCAGCTGGCGCAGCAGCATGATCGCATTGGTGCTACACGGCTTCTGCCGCAGCAGCGGCACGGGATAGCGCAACACGTGGCAACCGGCATCATGCGCCGCCTTGTCAATGCCATGAGCCCATTCATCCCCGGCCTTCAGCGCGGCCTTGAACAGCTGGAAGGTGGTCATCGCGGTCACATTGCCGTTGACGGCGGTGAAAATGGCAGCGGCCTGTTCGGGCGTGGCCTTGATGATGCAGCACGGCACCTTTTCATAGCCAAGTGTGAGCGCCGCCGTGCAGCGGTGCTGGCCATCGATGATGGCAAAGCGCCCGCCGCTCACCGGGGCCACCAGAACCGGCGAGAATTTCGACCAGGAGAAATCCGCCGCGATGCGTTTCACATTCAGGCGCGAATGCTTGGTGATCTCGCGCTGATAGTCGGTGTCGATCGCCAGCTTGGCCAGCGGCAGCCAGTCCAGCTTCGGCGGCGGGCCAGGATCAAGCTCGTGCGGCTCCAGTTCGATCGGGACAAGATCCTGCATCATGTGAACCGCGCGGGCGTGGGAACATGCACCTGGGCGAGCGCCTGACGGATGGTCCGGGGTTGATCTGGATCGCAGCGCCGGCGGTGCGCCGCGCAATAGGAGGAACCGTCGTCCTTCTGCAGCCCGCAATACATGACCGGCCTTTCGGGCATGTCGATCGGGAATCGGCAATGATGGTTCTTCGGGTCACTGATGGCCACGCGCCCGCGCTGGCCTTCAAAGCCATCGGCAAAGAGTTCTGAAAAATGACTCACAGGCGCCAAGGCGGGAATGGGAGGCTTTGCCATGCGCGGCCGCGCTGCCCGAAAACTGCCGGCGGGCACGGCGCGATCAGGTTTTTTGGGAGATGAAAGGCCAGGACCACCCAATGAAATCGGTGTGGCAGATTTTTTCGGGCGCGAAGCTTCGCCGGCCGGCCGCACACTATGCGGCGGATGCACGGCCCGGTCCTGCAGGTTCAGCCGGTGCACCTTGCCGATCACCGCGTTGCGGGTGAGGCCCTGCCCCAGAATACCAGCGATCTCGCTGCAGCTTTTGCCTTCGGCCCACAGAGTCTTCAGCTGGGCCACGCGGTCATCGGTCCATCCGAGAGGCATGGCTGTGTCTTGGTCTTGAAGCATGGGGCGCCCGCATTTTTAAAAATCGAAAAATGAAAAGCCCCGCCGGCGCAGTGTGGTGTCCGGCGGGGTGTCAGAGTTTAGGGAGGAAACGCCCCAAGAAGGGCTACGCGAGAACCGTCGCGGTCACGGATGACGGCGGCGCAACGCAATGCAGGGCACGCGGCCGGAATTTCAAATGTTGAGTGTGGTGTGAATCTCATTGCGCCACCCGCAGCTTTCCGCTGCCGGATGCGGCGGCCTTGGCGGTGGCGATGAGATCATGCAGTTCCTTCAGCGCGCGCTCACCCGCTTCGGCCAGCTGCGCGGCATGGCCGGCATCGAGCTTGCCTTCGGCAAAGGACAGCGCAAAATTCTGTTCCACAGCACCCACCGCACTCACCATTTCGGCAAATTCGGTCAGCACGGCTTTCTGCGTGGTGGCGGTGGCGCGGGGCGTGAGGTCATAGCCCGCCATGGCGGCCAGATGGCGCGTGACGATCGGATCGCCGCATTCGGCTTCAAGGTCCGCCACCTGATCCACTTTCATGAAGCGCTCGATAAATTGAGGTGAGATTGCTTCCGACAGACGGTTCTGGTTGGTGCGGGTCATTGAGGCGCAATGCACAGCCCCACCCGCTGCGCGCACCAGTTCACGGCATGCGCCTTTGATTTCGAAATAGGTTTCAGCACCGAATTGACGCGGTGTGATTTTCTTTTTCATGAGGGATGGCCTTCTGAAGGTGAACCCGTGACGCGCGCGGCCGCACCGGCTTTGATCGGGTGATGAAAGAGGGATTTGATCATGGCGAAGCCTGAAGACATGGCGGCTGTGCCCCTGGCCGGCCTGCGCAGCCACCGGCTGATCGGCCAGCAAAATGTGCGGCTGATCCTGGAGCCCGTGACCGGCCCGGCACTGGCGTTTGACCTGCAGACAAAACAACTGGCGACCTTCGCGCAGCGCTTTCTGGCCGTGGTGAAAAGGGAGAAAGGCGCGTGATCATGCCGCCGCCTCGCCAGCTGTGTCGGGCTTTGCTTCGGCCTTGGCTTTGACGGCGCGCAGGCAGGAAGCCATGAAACCCTCCGCGGTCAGCGCACCCCCGGTTGCCTTTTCGACCTTTTGTGCAAGATCGACGCTCAGGTTCTGGCGATCACCGTTGAGCGCACGTGTGATCGTTGAAGCGGCAACTTCGCACTTGCTGGCCAAACCAGAAGGAGTGTCGCCGGAACTGGCAAAATATGACTGAGCTGCATCCATTACGGCCCGATGTTTGCCAAATAGGCAAATTCAAGTCAATGCATTTTTGCCAAATGGACTCTGGAAAACTTCGCCAAATAGGCAAAGTTATTGATATGTCCGCTGAAAACAACATTCGAGAGATTCGCGACAGCCGTAAGCTGACGCTTGAAGTTTTGGCCGAACGCACTGGTCTGTCGGTGGGCTATCTGTCCCGGCTGGAAAAAGGCGCGCGCAATCTTTCTCTCAAAAACATGCAACTCATCGCCGATTCGATGCAGGTGCAACCTCACGAACTTTTGCCATTGCAAACCAGTCACCATCGCATCCCCCTGGTAGGGGAAGTCCAAGCTGGGAAGTGGCGTGCTACAGATGAGCCTTGGGAAGATCCGGAGGTTTTCGACATTCCTTTGCCTGAGCCATATAAGGGACTGCGGCCATTCGCATTGCGTGTCCTTGGTCCGTCGATGAACTCGATCTATCCCGAAGGTTCAATCCTGATTTGCTGCCATGTTGAAGAGTTGCAGGAAGACCCTATCCCCGGCAAACGATACATCATTGAAGACTGTGACGAGGCCGACGGAATCGAAACCACTGTAAAGGAATTCGTGGTCGATGCAGAGGGGCGTCCATGGGCTTGGCCACGCTCCACACATCCTGAATTCCAAAGCCCAATGCCCTTGGATATAGGCCGTCCGGGCCACACTATACGCATAAAGGCGAGGGTGATCTTCTCGCTGAAAGGCGAGTAGATTCGATGCTGCCACCCACCAAGGCCGAACGAAAGTCGCGGAGAGGTGCGCTGGGATATTTGCAAATCGCGATTCGTGTCGGGATCGTGGGGGCCGGTGTGTTTTGGTTCACGCAATGGCAGGTGAAGCCGCATGGTCCTGCTTCAACGATGATCGCAAAAACCGAACCGGCGGGAGCAAGCGTGAGCACCAATGTCGTGGCCTCCAACACCCAAGTTCAGGCCTGCACGCCTGACCAGTTCCAAATATCAGGTGTCAAGTACACGATCTATGATGCGTGCGAAGCCAGCTCCTGCCCCATTCTGAAGATTGTTGGCCAAGTGATCAATCAATGCACGGAACCTTTCGGCGTGCAGATGCGCGTCACAGCCTACGACAAGGCCGGGGGGATCGTGGATACCTCCGAGGCGTGGCCATTCAGCGTGCGTAATATTCCGCCAAGCCGCAGCACGCCATTTAATCTCGACACGATATTTCCCTACCAGAAGTC
Source organism: Aestuariivirga litoralis (assembly GCF_015714715.1). NCBI lineage: Bacteria > Pseudomonadati > Pseudomonadota > Alphaproteobacteria > Hyphomicrobiales > Aestuariivirgaceae > Aestuariivirga > Aestuariivirga litoralis. The sequence goes on from NZ_WAHS01000002.1 coordinate 29,601, forward strand.
GATGGCAAAATTCTCCATGGAAGCCGTTCAAGTGGAACAGTGGCGCTGACTTAATTTGCCTATATGGCAAATCTGACTTGACTTAGATTTGCCCATTTGGCAAACAAGCCCCCATCAACCCGATGGAGGCCACCCTGTCCCTCACTTCCGAACGTTTCCGCAACGCTGGCTTTCGCCCTGCGCCGCGCACATCCACCTTGCCGCTGTTCCAGCCGGCAGACATCCCCGCCATCCGTGCGGCCGTGGGCGGCTACCGCTGCGGCGATGAGGTCTGGTTTCACCCGCCGGGCCGCCCCGGCGTGCGGATCAAGGCCCGCGTGCTGGCCGCCCTGCCCACGCTGAAGACGATCAACCTGCGCGTCGAGGGGCAGGACGCCGTCGTCACCCTCAACCCGCTGGACCATGCGCACATGATCTCGCGGCGCGGCGCAAGCCAGAACCCGGTGCCGGCATGAACGGGCTTTATCAGCAGCTGGGCGACCAGGACTGGCGCGGCCTGCCCTTCATCGTCGTCTATCACGAAGGCGCCGAAGTGCTGCACCAGCGCTTCCTGTTCCTCGCCTGCGCCTCAATCTTTGCGCGGCGCTGCCAGAATGCCGGCCGCATGGTGCTGCATTGCGGGCGGGCCATGGTGGCCCATCGCGCCATGTCGGATGCGGAGAAGCGCGCCATCGCGGCCGCGAAGGTGGCGGCATGATGGATTTTCATTTTCACATCGGCCTCTGGACGCTGCCGCTCGCCATCACGCTGATCGCACTGGCTGTGGCTTTCTGGAAAATTCCCGTCCGCGATGGGGCGGGCGCCGCGATCATCGCCTATCTCAACCTGCTTCTGGCACTCGTCGTCAGCCTGATCGCGTGGCTCATCTGGGCGCTGCTGGCATGACCTTCAGCCTCACGTCATCGGGCCGCACCCTATCGCTGGTCAACCCGCAGCCGGGTGCCATCCTGTTGGAAGACATCGCGCATCATCTGGCGCGCACCAACCGTTTCAACGGTGCCACGGGCGTGCCCTATTCGGTGGCGCAGCACTCGCTCGTCGTGATGCGCCTGTGCGAAGAGGCCAGCCAGGCCCCCGCCACCTGCCTGTGGGGCCTGATGCATGACGCGCATGAATATGTGCTGGGCGACATCACCACGCCGGTGAAGCAGCTGTTCTTCCCCACCCGCGCGGTGGACGAGCTGACCGCCTTCGACCGCGCCGCCCATGACATCGACCGCGCCATCGCCCAGGCGCTGGGCTACCGCATGCCCGGCATCGTCAGCGAACAATGCGTGGCGCGGATGGACATGGTCGCCCGCTCCACCGAATGGCGCGACCTGATGCCAACCCCCGTGCCCGCCGGATGGGCTGCCCCCGCCGCCTTCGCCATCAAGCCGATGAACTGGAGCCTGGCCGAGCAGAAATTCCGCGAAGCCTTCACCCGCCTCATCACCCTCATCCCCCGCCACGACGTTTGAACAGGAGACTGCACATGAAAACGCTGAACGACAAAGCCTTCATCACCCGCGAAGCGCTGGTGACCAACCCGGAGATCAACCCGCGCCACAAGAAAAGCGGCGTCGAAGACCTCAAGGCCCGCATCGCCCGCAACGGCTTCATCAGCCAGATCTGGCTGCGCAAGGTGAAGAACAAGTATGAGATCATCGATGGCTCGCGCCGCGTGCAGGCCGTGGATGAGCTGTCCTCTGCCGGCGTGCCCTCGATCGACGAATTCCCCGCCCGCGTGTTCGAATGCACGGTGGCCGAAGCCCAGGAACTGGCCCTGGCCGCCAATGTCGCGCGCGAAGGCCTGCATCCCGCCGATGAAGCGGAAGCGTTCTACAAGCTCAAGCTGGCCGGCATCGACGTGCCGGAAATCGCTGTCATTTTCGCCAAGGAAGAAAAGCTGGTGAAGCAGCGCATCGCCATTGGCTCACTGCATCCGAAGATCCTCGAAGCCCTGCGTGCCGGCGACATCAATCTGGAAACGGCCCAGGCCTTCACGGTGACGCCTTCGCAGGAACGCCAGTTGAAGATTTTCAAAGGCGAGCAGCGCAACCTCAATGCCTGGAACATCAGGCGCGCGCTGACGGAAAAGGCCATCAGCGGCAATGACGGGCGCGTAAACTATATCACGCTGGCAGCCTATGAAGCGGCCGGCGGCAAGATCACCACGGATCTGTTTAGCAACGGCGCATGGCTCGACAGCGAAAAGCTGCTGCAGAAACTGGTCGATGAGAAGCTGGAAGCTGACGTGAAGGCCTACAAGGACGAGGGCTGGTCATTCGTCACCGTGATTGCGGCCGACAGCACAGATAACATCTGGAATTTTTCCAGCGAGCCCCCACGCGGAAAGCGGAAGCTCGGCAAGGATGAAGAAAAGCGCCTGGCCGCTGCCGAGAAAGAACTGAAGGCGATCGACAAGAAGATCGATGGCAACGACGAGTCCAACCACGACGATCTGGTCGAGAAGGCACAAGCGCTCGAAACTGAAATCGCCACGCTGCAGGCCAGCCCCTACACGGCCAACCAGAAGGCCGAGCTCGGCATAGTCATTTCCGTGAAGGGACAGGATTGCGAGACCAAGTTTGGCGTGCTTAAGCCGGGCAAGAAGAAGCCCGCCGTGGTGGCCTCGAAGAGCAGCAAAGGCGGCGCAGCAGCTGAGGCTGCTGAGATTGAGAACCTTGCCTATTCCGAAACCGTCAACCAGCTGCTGGCAATCGCTGCGCATCACGCCACCAAACTGGCCATGGTGCAGCACAAGCCCATCATGGCGGCACGATTGGCACTCGCGCATCGCACCCATGACGCGATGGAAGGCTGGGACAGCTCATTCCGTGAGGTGGGCGAGCGGACATCTGCCGGCGAGAAGTATGAGCAGCTGCGCACGGAATTCCTGGCCAAGCATTTTCAGCTTGACCCGAAAGGCAAAAAACACCCGATGCAGCCTGCCGGCATTCTGGTGGTGTTGGAAACGATGCAGCCCGAAGACATCGCCACATTGCAGGCCTTCCTCGCGGCCGATGACTTCGAGCTCGACAGCCTCTCCAATGTCGATGCGCATTCTGTCTTCAGTGCGATCGACCCGCCGATCGGCGGTGAGGGCTTTGGCATCGGCGCGGATTTCATCGGCCGGTTGAACCGTGCACAGATCGAAGCCATCGCCCATGAGATTGCGCCGCAAGGAAAATTTGTCAAAGGCAAGCGCGGCGAAATGGCGATGGCGCTTTTGCCGATGGTGGAGTCTTCGGGCTGGTTGCCCCAGCCCCTGCGCACGCCCAGCTATCAAGGCCCCGGCAGCGCCAGTTGGGCCGAGAAGATCGCCGAAGCCGCCATGCCGGAAAAAGAACTGGAGGCTGCGTGATGATGCGCGGGATCCTCAAGGGCCTGTGTATGGGGCTGCTGGCCACAGCCCTGCTCGCCCCTGTGGCGGAGGCCAAACACCGGCATCACGCCCGCCACACGGTGGCTGGCAATATCAGCGGCATCGGCGTGCGCTTTGTGCGCGGACGGCTGATCTGCGCGGTCAATGTTTCGCGCTGGCTGGCGGCGCATGGCTTCCGCAGCCCGCACAGTGCTTCATCAAAGGCCTTCCTTCGCTATGCCCGCGTGGCCCGCGCCCAGGTGCGCTATGGCGATGTGCGCTTCAATTTCCGCAAGGGCGGCGGCCACGTGATGGTGGCCCTGGGCGGCGGCAAATGCCTCAACCCGTCATCGCGTCATCAAGGCTGGGTGACCAAGCAGTGCCCGCCCGGCGGCATCTATGTGAGGACGTGATGGGCGACAAATCCGGCATTGAATGGACTGATGCGACGTGGAACCCGATCGTGGGTTGCTCGATCGTCTCCCCCGGCTGCACCAATTGTTATGCGATGAGGATGGCCTATAGGCTGGATGCCATCGCGCAAGATCATGGTAAGCCGGCTGCAGGTATCTATCACTATTTAGGCACCACACAGCAGTCGCGCGGCGGCCCGGTCTGGACTGGAAAACTGGCGATCGCCCCAGACAAGATATTCAATCAGCCTCTCCGCTGGAAGAAGCCCCGCCGCGTTTTCGTGAATTCGATGGGCGACCTGTTCCACGAATTCGTGCCCGACGAAGCGATCGACCGCGTGTTCGCCATCATGGCCCTGTGCCCGCAGCACACCTTCCAGGTGCTGACTAAGCGATCGAAGCGGATGCGGGAATATATGGCAGGCGATTGGTCTGTTCGCGTCTATGGCGCGCTCGATGGCAAGCCCGGCAGTGGTGCTGCCTGCGGCTGGTTGGCCGGTGGGAAGCCTCTCCGGAACGTCTGGCTGGGCGTGTCTGCTGAAGACCAAACCCGCGCCGACGAGCGCATCCCCGATCTGCTGGCCACGCCCGCCGCCAAGCGCTTCGTGAGTGCCGAGCCGCTGCTGGGGCCAATCAATTTTCAGAATATTTGCCCGGAAGACACACAATTCGGCAGTTTGACCGGCGAAGGCTGGTCCTGCGGAAACACGGAGGATTGCCGTATCTCGCACCCGAAATTGGATTGGATCATCTGCGGCGGGGAGAGCGGCCCCGGCTTCCGTCCGATGCCGATCGCCTGGGCCGAAAACATCATGCGCCAGTGCAAGGCTGCCGGTACGGCGTTCTTCTTCAAACAGGACAGCGGCGCGCGATCCGGCCAGCGCGGTATCGCCAGCGACGCCCTCTGGGCCAGCAAGGAGTTTCCGGCATGAGCATTGGCCAGATCACAGTAACGCTGACATTTCGGACCGACATCCAAACCGCGCCCGTAGGCAAGGTGTGCCTGGCTTGGGGTGCTGGCGGCTGGCGTTTCATGAAGAAGGACGACATGGGGCAATGGCGATCGATGCTGGGCCTGCCAAAGGCAGCCCCACGCTGGTGGGCCGAGGCCCCGGCAGAAGCTTTGAGGGCCGCGAAATGAATGCAAGCAGCAAATGTCCGCATACGGACACGCATTACAATCTCAACCTGGCCAGTTTTGGCGACACCAACATCCGGTATCTTGAGATCACCGGCCAATGCAAGATCTGCAAGTTGCCTCTTCGCTTTCGTGGGCTTCCGATGGGCATGGGGCCGGCCGCGGCGTCCATGGCACCGGATGGAAGCGAGGCCAGATTGCCTGTCATGTTCGGCGATGAAGAATATGATGGCAAGGCAATCAGCTTCGACATCCGCCAGGTGAAGTGATGGACCGCATCTCAGTCCCCAACCGCCGCACATCAGAGCTGCACAGCTTCATGCACAATGGCATCATGTTTCAGGGCCAGGTCTCGTGGATCGAGGGCGATCAGCCGGACCAATGGCGCCCGGTCGAAATGTTCCTGGAAGGAGGCAAGAACGGCACGGCCATCCAGGCCGTCGCGCGTGACACGGCCGTGGCTGCTTCGCTGGCGCTGCAATTCGGCACACCGATCGACACCCTGCGCCACGCCCTCACCCGCAATGATGACGGCACGCCGGCAGGACCCCTGGGTGCGCTGCTCGATCTGATCAGCGGCGGCGCCCCGTCAAGAGGATGAGATGAACACGCTCAACCCTTTGCCACAGGATGCGCCCATGCCACTGCAGGCGGCGGCACAGCAGTTTTTCCCGCATGGCGGGGCCACCAAATCAACCTTGCTTGCCGCCTGCCGCAGGGGCGCGCTAGCCTATGCCAAGATCGGCAACCGCTATCTGGTGACCAGGGCCGACATGCAGGGATGGATTGAAAAATGCCGCGCAAAGCAAAACAGGCCAGATACTGGTTCCGCCGCCGGGCCGGCCGCCCCACCAAGCTTGTCATACTCGACCATGGACGAGAATACGAAACTGGCCTTGGAGAATGCGGCGATCGCGAAGCTGAGGCAGCGCTCGCGCAATACCTCGCCGGCAAGCACATTGCCAACACGCAGGAACGTGACCAGGCCAAGATTGAAGTTGGTGAAGTCCTAGTCCTCTATCTCGAACAGCACGCGCCGGAAACCCGCAGCGCGCCGCAGATTGCTGCCCACGCCAAGGCCTTGTTGCCGTTCTGGCGCAACCGGAAACTGAATGAGGTGAAGGCCTCGACCTGCAAAGACTATGCGCGCGAGCGAAGCCGTGCGGTCAGCCTCTCCACCGTGCGGCGCGAGCTGGTCACGCTGCAGGCGGCGATCAATTACTGGCACGCCGAAAGCCCCCTGATCTCGGTGCCCGTGGTGACGAAGCCGCAGGAATCGCGCCGCCGCATCCGCTATCTGCGCCGCAGCGAGGCGGCAGCACTTCTGTGGGCCTGCCGGCGTCTTTCGCGGCGGGTGCGGATCGGCGGGCAAGGGGCCGAGATCATCTATGACTACAGCCATGTGGCGCGCTTCATCCTGATCGGGATCTATACCGGCACCCGCCACGGCGCGATCAACGGCCTGCGCTGGTATGATTCCGAAGACAGCGGGCACATCGACGTGGCGGCCAAGCGCATCTTTCGGCGCGGTTCGGCCGAGGATGAATCGAACAAGCTGCGGCCCACTTCGCGCTTGCCCAACCGGCTGCTGGCGCATTGCGAGCGCTGGTGCCGGCAGGATCTGGGCCGGGGCCCGCAGGCCGCCATCATCCGCTGGAACGGCAAGCGCATGGTGAAGCAGGAACGCGCCTGGGAACTGGTGCGCATCGAGGCCAAGCTTGGCGCTGATGTCACGCCGCACACGCTGCGCCACACCTGCGTCACCTGGGCGCTGCAGGCGGGCATGGAACCATGGGACGTGGCCGGCCTGACCGGCATGTCGCTGAAGACGCTGGAAGCGACCTATGGCCACCAGGATGCCGACTTCCAGCAGGCCGCCGCCCGCGCATTCATGGGCGTTTCATGGGCAAAAACTGGAACAGATTAAGGTCGTGGACCAGATGAGTGTGATTTTATTGGGGGAAAATGGTGGGCGGTACAGGGATCGAACCTGTGACCCTTACCATGTCAAGGTAATGCTCTACCGCTGAGCTAACCGCCCACGAGGACTTGCGGTGTGGGCCGTATATCGGCCAAGTGCGGCACTTGCAAGCACGGAAAGTGAGAAGCTGAAAAGGCGGTTCAGGCCGCCATCAGCCGGTTCACTTCATCCACCAGGTCACGCAGATGGAAGGGTTTGGAAAGAACCTTGGCGTCTTTCGGCGCCTGCGAATCCGGGTTCAGCGCCACGGCGGCAAAGCCGGTGATGAACATGATCTTCATGGAAGGATCAAGCTCGGAGGCGCGCCTGGCCAACTCAATTCCGTCCATTTCCGGCATCACAATATCAGTGAGCAGCAGGTCGAAATTCTTGTGCTTGACCTCTTCATAGGCCGAAGCACCCTCGGCAAAGGATGTGACGCGATGGCCAGCCTTCTCCAGCGCTTTCACCAGAAAGCGGCGCAGATCATCATCATCTTCGGCCAGTAAGATTTTCACCATGCATCCTTTTGGTCCGCCCGCCCCGGAATCGTCAAGACGCCTTGCGGACTAGAGTTAAGCAGGTGGAATCTAGGCGCCGCAGGTAAACACCAGGTGAAGCCCGCCCATATGGACAAGGTTCTTTCCCCCGCGCATAGTGGTGCTTCGAAGCGGGTCCACGCATTGATGACTGAACATTTGTTTGAATTGCTTGCGCCGGCCAGATGGCAATCCGCCATTGTCTTTGACAGCCCGCATTCTGGCAGCGTGATGCCGGATGATTTCGTTTCCAAGACTCGGTTGAACGCCAGGGATTTGCGCCAGTCCGAGGACAGCCATGTCGACGCCCTGTTTTCCGGCTGCCTCGCTGCCGGTGCACCCATGCTGCGCGCACTGGCCTCGCGGGCCTATCTGGACCTCAACCGCGAGCCCTATGAGCTTGACCAGAGACTTTTTTTTGAAACTTTACCCGGTTACATGAATCCCGGCTCATCACGGGTGGCGGCGGGCTTCGGCACCATCCCCCGGCTGGTGGGCGATGGCCATGAAATCTACCGCGGCCGGCTGATGCTGGCGGACGCGCTGGCCCGCATCGAGAATTTCTACAAACCCTATCACCGCCAGCTGAAAGCGCTGCTCGATGAAGTGCATACGGCAACCGGCACAGTGCTGCTGGTCGATTGCCATTCGATGCCATCCAGTGCTGCCCGCCCCAGTGCCGGCACTTCGCGCGCAGTGGATGTGGTGTTGGGTGATCGCTTCGGTTCGGCTTGTGCCGCCGAGATCACCACCCTGGTGGAGGAGTTCCTGACCAGCCGAGGTTTGCATGTGGTGCGTAACAGGCCCTATGCCGGCGGCTTCATCACCGAGGTTCACGGTGCACCGCAACATAACCGCCACGCGCTGCAGATCGAGATCAACCGCGGCCTCTATCTCAACGAGCACACACTGGAACTGCTACCCAATTTCATCGCCCTCAAACCGATCTTTGACCGCCTGGCGCGCGAACTCAGCAAACTGATGGATGATTTCCGGGTGGAGCAAACCGCTTTGAAGGCCGCAGAATAGCGGTCCGGGCAAAAAAAGGGGCCTGTGCAATGCACAGGCCCAAGTCTAGGGAGGAAACGCCCAAGAAGGGCTACGAGAGAGGATCGAAACCCGTCATCTCGCAAAGCAACATTTGACCTTTGGGACAAAGAATTCAAGTGAAATGATCGCTAAATTCCGTCAGCTTCTTTCAAATACGCTCACGAATGAGCAGTTTCAGGCACAAATGACTTCCCAAACAAGAACTTAAAAACGATATGCGCCACATGCAATGCCGCCTTCATCTTGCTGCATTGCACAATAATCAGCCTCAATGACCGTCGAGCATGCAGCAAAATACCGAAATTCAAACACTTACCGCCTTCGCCAAAGACCTCGCCCACGCCGCCGGGGAAGCGATCCTGCCGCATTTTCGGCAGCCTTTGAGAATCGACAACAAATTAGGCACCGGCTGGGACCCAGTGACTGAGGGCGACAAATCCGCCGAACGCGCCATCCGTGCGCTGATTGAGAAGCATTATCCAACCCACGGCATCATCGGCGAGGAATTCGGCACCAAGACCGGCAGCTCACCTTATACTTGGGTGCTCGACCCGATCGACGGCACGCGCGCCTTCGTCATCGGCCTTCCCGTCTGGGCTACGCTGATCGGACTTTACCGCGACGGTGAGCCCATCATCGGCGTGATGAACCAGCCCTATGTGGGCGACATGTTCTACGGCAATCCGGACGGCGCATGGCTCGATCATCATGGTGCCATCAGCAAGATAACCTGCGCTGCCAACAAGCCGCTGCAGCAGGTGTTGGCAGGGACCACCGCGCCAGAACTCCACAAGACGAACGCTGCGGAATTTGAGCGCTTACGCAAATCCGTGCAGCTGATGCGCTATGGCGGCGATGCTTATTTCTTTTCCCTGCTCGCCGCCGGGCATCTCGATCTGGCGCTCGATGCAGGCTTGCAGATCTATGACATCGCGGCCCTGATCCCGATCATCCGTGGCGCAGGTGGCATTATAGGTTGTTGGGATGGCAAGGACGAATCCAAGGGTGGCAATATCCTCGCAGCGTCCAGCCAAGCGCTGTTTGATGAAGCCTCAAAGATTCTCAACGGTGCCGCATGAGCAAACTTCCTTCTTGGCCCGATTGCGCGGCTGATCTTGTCGCTGTGGCCGCAGGCCGCAAAACCGCTGACACGGTGATCACCAATGCCAAATGGGTGAATGTCCATTCCGGCGAAATCATTCCGGATACACAGATCGCCATCGCCCGCGGCCGCTTCGCCTATGTCGGCCCCGATGCCAAACACTGCACTGGCCCCAAGACCAAGATCATCGATGCGGCGGGCCGCTATGCCTGTCCCGGATTCTGCGATGGGCATATGCATGTCGAAAGCGGCATGCTCACGGTCACCCAATTTGCCCGCGCCGTGGCCCCGCATGGCACAACCTCGATGTTCATCGACCCGCATGAAATCGCCAATGTGCTGGGCCTCGAAGGCGTGCGGTTGATGCATGATGAGGCCATCGGCCTGCCCCTGAATATTTTCGTGCAGATGCCAAGCTGCGTGCCCTCTGCCCCCGGCCTGGAAACGCCCGGCGCTACCATCACGCCTGAAGATGTGGCAGAAGCCATGCAATGGCCAGGCATTATCGGCCTCGGCGAAATGATGAACTTCCCTGGCGTGATCAATGGCGATGCCAAGATGCTGGCGGAAATTGCCGCCACCCAACGCGCCGGCAAAACCGTGGGCGGGCACTATGCCTCGCCCGATCTCGGCCCGCCCTTTGCCGCCTATGTGGCGGGCGGCCCCGCCGATGATCATGAAGGCACGCGCGCCATCGACGCCATTACCCGCGTGCGCCAGGGCATGCGCGCCATGTTGCGTTTGGGCTCGGCCTGGTACGATGTGGCCACGCAAATCAAGGCCGTGACTGAACAAGGCATCGACCCGCGCAATTTCATCCTCTGCACCGATGACTGCCATTCCGGTACGCTGGTGAATGAAGGCCATATGAACCGCGTGCTGCGCCACGCGATTGCACAAGGGTTGAAGCCCATCACGGCGATTCAAATGGCCACGCTCAACACTGCCAGCCATTTCGGGCTGGAGCGCGAATTGGGCTCGATCACACCGGGCCGCCGCGCCGATGTGGTGCTGACTTCTGACCTGATCACCCTGCCCGTTGAACTGGTCATGGCGCATGGCGAAGTAATCGCCGAGAATGGCAAACTCACCGCCACTTTCCCGGCTTTCACCTATCCGCCCAAGGCCAAGAACACCGTCAACATGAAACGCGATGTGACGGCGGCTGATTTTGACATCACGGCCCCATCCGGCGCCAACCAGGTGAAGGCGCGCGTCATCAAGGTGATCGAGAACCAGGCACCCACAGGGCAATTCGTGGCCGAGCTGCAGGTCAATTCCGGCCTCGTCGCCATGGATGCCAAGGCCGATGTGTGCCAGATCGCCATCGTGGAACGCCACGCGGCCACCGGCGGTGTGGTCAATGCCTTCGTCTCAGGCTTTGGTTACACCAAGCCATGCGGCATGGCGTCGAGTGTCGCCCATGACAGCCATCACATCATCGTGGTGGGCACCAGCAAGACGGACATGGCAATGGCTGCCAACCGCCTGCGCCAGGTGGGCGGCGGCGTGGTCATCTTCAGCGAAGGCAAGGAACTGGCTTTGGTTGAACTGCCCATCGCCGGCCTGATGTCGGATGAGCCTGCCGAGATCGTCGCCGCCAAGGCCGAGAAACTGGTAGCCGCCATGCAGGAATGCGGCTGCAATCTCCACAACGCCTATATGCAACATACGCTGCTGGCGCTGGTGGTGATCCCTGAACTGCGCATCAGCGACAAGGGCCTGATTGACGTGACCACGTTTAAACGGGTGGAGCTGTTCGTTTAAAGGTGCACCCAAAAGAAAACCCGCCGAAGCGGGTTGGGATTTTTATTCGTCACGGTAAACCCGCTCGCGTTTTTCGTGGCGCTCTTGGGCTTCGATGGAAAGCGTGGCGATCGGGCGGGCATCGAGGCGCTTGAGGCTGATCGGCTCGCCGGTCTCTTCACAATAGCCGTAGGAACCATCTTCGATACGTTTCAAAGCGGAATCGATTTTGGAGATCAACTTGCGCTGGCGGTCACGGGCCCGCAATTCGAGCGAGCGGTCCGTTTCCGAAGAGGCGCGGTCGGCCGCATCAGGGAGAATGTGGTTTTCCTCCTGCAGATGCCCAATCGTCTCCTTGCTTTCGCGCAGGATGTCGTCTTTCCAGTTCAGCAGTTTGGTCTTGAAATAAGCCAGTTGCTTGTCATTCATGAACGGTTCCTTCTCCGAAGGAACATAGTCTTTCTCAAGAACGTCAGACATAAAGTATCTCCAGGAAGCCGGTGAATTTTGGGCGCTTATAGCGACGACCCATCTCACCTACAATACTTGCAATTATATTGAGTTCCGCTCCCAGTCAGGCGCGCGATTCGTCATATTTGTCTCGAACCTGCATCCACCAGTAGCTCGCCTGGACACCCACCCGGCCAAGCGGACCGAAGGTGAAAGCTGGGCCAAAGGGCTTAAACCGCCGGTATTCTTCGTCCCCATCAGCAATCGCGCGGGCCAGCAGAATCCCCGCCATGGCCGTGGTATTGAGCCCATGCCCACCAAAAGCCGTGGCATGCCACTGGCCATCCGCGCCGCGCCCGATGATCGGCATTTTATGCACCGCATAGCCCATCAGCCCAGCCCAAGCGTAATCGATCCGCGGATTGCCCAGTTGCGGATAGACCGAAAGCATGTCGCCCTTCATGCGCTCTGCCAACCGTGAAGGCTCAGACACCCGCGTGGTGATCCGCCCACCCCAGAGAATGCGGCCTTCATCGATCAGGCGGTAGTAATCCCCTGCCCGCCTTGTATCGGCAATAGCGGCATGGGTGCGAATCGCGTCCTGCACCAGAGGCTCCGTCACCGCGATATAGGTGGCCACCGGAAGCACCGCCTTGTGCACTGGGTTGTTGAGACTGCGCCCCAGGGACGACACGCAATGCACCACATGCTGGGCGCTGACTGTCCCACGCGGCGTGTGAATGGCAAATCCGGCTCCCTGCTTTTCAATGCGGCTGGCAGCACAATTTTCCACGATCATCGCACCGGCTCTGCGCGCCAACGCGGCCAGCAACAGCACATAGCGCAGCGGGTGAATGTGAAAGGCCGAAGGATTGTGCAGCGCACCATGATAGCGCGCACTCACCAGCTTCTCGCGCAGCACTTCAGGCGGCAGGAAGCTGACCGGTTCGCCCAACTCGTGGCGCATGGTTTCAGCATATTCTTCCATGCCGCGCGGATTGTGGCGCAGTGCCACCATCCAGCCATCACCCATTTTGATATCGGGCTGGTGGGTGGCAATGGTGCCTCGCATATATTCCGTGCCGCGCTGGGAAAGGCCATAAAGCGCACGCGCATCCTCGCGCCCCAGCTTGCGAACGAGATCGGAATATCCGAGCGCGAAGCCGCTCGACACAAATCCGCCATTGCGGCCCGAAGCGCCCGAGCCAATGAGGTGGGCCTCGAGTAACAACACAGAGCGCCCGGTCTTCGCGAGTTCCAATGCAGTGGTCAGTCCGGCAAGCCCGCCGCCGATCACGCAAACATCAAAGCTGCGACCATCCGGCAATTCATCCAGCGCGCCACGCTTTGCAGTCGCCTCATACCAGATTGATGAAAGGTTAAGAGGCTGTACCATTGCGGAAATATGATCCTGTTAAGCTTAACGTAAAATTATCACAAGCACGGCATCCTATGGAAGCCTGCCGATTGTGTGAGAGTAACATGCGTATTTTGTTTGGATTGAGTTTGGTGCTTGGCGCCACGGCCTTGTCGGGCTGCGTGAGTGATACCTATCAGAACCTTACCTCGGGAAGCCTCGGCTGCACCACGTCAAGTGTTTCGGTGAATTGCGGAAGCACCAGTACCACCAACAACCCGACCACTCCCACCACGACCACCACAACGGGGACCGGCACAACAACAGCCACCACCCAGAACACCGGCAACAATACCAATTTCACCACCGGTGACACAACGCTGATCCTGGAAGGCTCTATCGTCAAATCCATCGTGGGCGCAAAGCCCGGCCTGTCAAGGTTGCTCGATTCTCCGCTCAACCACCTCACCGCCAACCAGACGGCCAATACCAAGATCCAGTTCAACACCAACACCTCAACCAACAGTGCCTGGCCGGTGGCCAAGACCATGGCTTACAGCGAATATGGCACTTGCGAGTTGGATGGCGGGGTCGATACCTCTAACCCCGGAAAATGCGTGAACGGCACGGGCGGCACCGGTTTGCAGGGCGATTACAAGCTCTACCGCGCCTATCAGAAGAACGTGTATGACGAGGAGCTACAACTCTGGACATGGAACGATAGCTACGCCACCCAATACCGTGACGTGACGGCCAGCGGCACCGACCCGCAGCATCAGGCCTGGTCTTTCGGCGGCAATTACACACCTACTGCCAGCATGCCCACTTCCGGCACGGTGAACTATACCGGCAAATTCACTGCCACCGCGAAGAGCGCCAACTTCGTTGACGTGCCGCACACCACCCAGTGGGACCCGAACCAGCTCTCGATCAGCAATGGCAAAACCATGTCACGCGACAATGACTGGCGCGTATTGGGTGACAGTGCACTCACTGCCAATTTCGGTTCCGGCGCCTTCTCTGGAACACTCACGCCGAAATTCTGGGAAGCCCGCAATGAATCCCAGGCTCTCGAAACGATTGACGTGGACCAGGCGCTCGCCAACAGCGCCACCGGCGATTGCTATTTCGGCGTCAACGCTTGTGATCCCAACACCTTAACCGGCGCTGCCAACTATTCCAACTGGCAGAACCATGCAGGCTTCATGGACAGCACAGTTAAGTTGGCGGGCACGATCACCACCAGCACCACCGACACGTTGAAGCCCAACCAGATCACCGGAACGGCCACGCTTGACAGCACCGATGGCTGGATCACCTCGGACACGACCAATCCGATGTATGGCGGCTTCTTCGGCGCTGGCGCCAAGGAAGTGACCGGCGCCTTCGCTGTTGACGCCACCTACCCCGAACCCAGCGATGGCAAAAAGGCCATCAATGATGATCGCCGCGGCTATCTGTCGATGAGCGGCATCTTCCACGGCACAGCACCGTAAGGAGACGCTTTGGGGGCCAGGGCCGGACTGCAAAATGGGTTTAAGGGGCGCAAATGGATTTGCGCTCTTTCCGCTTTGCTGGGCCTGCATCTCATCGCGTCTGCCACGCCTGCAAATGCCAGCCCGCAAATTCAGCCCAATGATATTGCAGTCTTCCAGGCTGCCAATGAAGACCAGCGCACCCATATCCTGATCAAGCTGGTGCAGGCTGGCTTTCTCGATGCGGCCGAGGAAATGCTGCATCGCTTTCCGTTGCAGGGCCCCAAGGCCCAGAACCGAACGCTGTTCATTGAAGGCGCGATCTATGAAAAGCGCGGCCAATTGCCCGCTGCCGCCGCCAAGTTCCGCGCCGTGCTGGCCAGCGATCCACAGGCCACTTTGGTGCGCGCTGAGCTGGCCATGGTTCTGGCCCGCATGAATGAGACGGGCAGCGCCAAGCACCATTTGCAATTGCTGGAAGGCGAGATGGATGATCCGAACCAGCGCGCCGGCATCCGCTCCTTCATCGACCGTATTGATGCCAGCCATCCGTTGACCTTCTCCGGCTTTGTCTCGCTGAGCCCCAGCACCAATATCAACCAGGGCTCATCGCATGATACTGTGTACAGCCCAGGTTTCGGCGGCACCAATGGCGTGGATTCCACCGGTTCGATTTCCAAGGCCAGCCAGAAGCAAAGCGGCATCGGCATCAGCGCAGGCGGCAATGTGGGCTATGCCAAGATGCTGTCTCCGCATTTTCAGGCGGTGTTGGCGGCAAGCGCCTCAACCACGTACTATCCGCAACTGCGCACCGCGACTTTGGGCCTCAGCCAATCAGCAGAAATCCGCCGCGTAGGTCCCAATGGCTTTGTCGGTTTCGGCGCCATCGCTTCTGAAGGCATCGACCCCGAAGGCGTGAACTTGACCTATAATTCCTACGGTCCGCGCGTCTCTTTCCTGCGCCGCTTCTCACCGCGCGATCAATTGTCCGGCAGCGCCACTTATGAATGGCGCACCTATCAGAACAACCCCACCTCCAATGGCACCGCTCTGACAGTCTCTGCTGTGTTGACCCATGCTCTTGACGCCAGCGCCAACGTGGCGATGATCGGGGGCTACGAGAATGTTAGCCAGCAACTGGATTTCAACTCCTATCAGGACCTCACTGTAGGTGCGGGTTTCTACAAGGAAATGCAGCACGGCATTACGCTGCAGGGCCAGGGCACAGCCCGCTTTGCGATCTTCGATGCCGAAAACCCTTTCACCCTGTCCACCAGACAAGACACACTTCTCACAGGCGCGCTCACCCTCACCAAGCGCGACTGGAACTGGTTCGGCTTTGCGCCGGCGCTGAACTACACTTACCAGCGGAATTTCAGCAATATCTCGCTTTATGACTTTGACAGCCACGCGCTGGATTTCCGCCTGACGAAAGATTTCTGATCCTTGTCACCCCTGTAGCAACTGGCTAAAGGGCTGCCATGCGCTTCAAATCCGGCCAGGACTTCCTTTCCCTTCCCTCAAAATCGGTGACGGTTATGGGCATGTCGGGCGTGGGCAAAACCACGCTGGCTGCCCTGCTGCAGAAGGAAAACTGGTTCCAGTATTCGGTCGATTACCGCATCGGCACGAAATATATGGACGAGCACATTGCCGACAATTTCAAACGCGAGGCGATGCACAATCCGTTCTTGCGTGACCTGCTGCGGTCGGACTCGATTTACATCCGCTCCAACATCACCTTCGACAATCTCTCGCCGCTGTCTACCTATCTTGGCAAGCCCGGCAGTGAGGCCAAGGGCGGCATTACCTTCGCCGAATACAAGAAGCGCCAGGGACAGCACCGCGTGGCGGAAATCCAGGCGCTTCATGACGTGCCGGCCTTCATCGATCGCGCCAATGATGTCTATGGCTACCAGAATTTCATCTGTGATTCAGGCGGCTCGCTCTGCGAAGTTGTGGACCCTGACAATGCCGAAGACCCGGTGCTGCGCGCGCTGGCTGACAACACACTGCTGCTCTACATCGAAGGCACACCTGAACACGCCAAGATGCTGATTGACCGTTTCCGCAAAAACCCGAAGCCGATGTATTACCAGCCAGCCTTCCTCGACCAGAAATGGGACGAGTATAAATTGCTGAACGGGCTGCAGGCCGAGGCCGATGTGGACCCCAATGGCTTTGCCGTCTGGGGCTTTGAACAGCTGATCCATCACCGCATCCCCCTGTACCGCAAGATCGCTGACAATTTCGGCTACACGATCCCGATGAGCGAAGTGCCCAAAGTGGCCAATGAAGACGATTTCGCCAAGCTCATCGTCCGCACCATCGACAAGGCATAGTTCAATGCCCATCCGCATTCCCAACAATCTGCCCGCCCGCAAAGTCCTCGAAAAGGAGGGCGTCAATGTCATGACCGAGGCCACCGCCAACCGGCAGGACATCCGCCCGTTGCGCATCGGCCTGCTCAACCTGATGCCCAACAAGATCAAGACCGAGACGCAGTTTGCGCGGTTGATCGGTGCATCGCCGCTGCAGGTGGAGATGACCTTGATCACCACCGGCAGCCACACGCCGAAGAACACTTCGGCTGAGCACATGCTCGCCTTCTATCAGCCTTGGGCTGATCTGAAGGACCAGTATTTCGACGGGCTGATCATCACCGGCGCGCCGGTGGAATTGCTGCCCTTTGAAGATGTGAATTACTGGACCGAGCTGACGCAGATTTACGAATGGGCGAAATCCCACGTCCATTCCACCTTCAATATCTGCTGGGCCGCACAGGCCGCGATCCACCATTTCCACGGCGTGCCAAAATATCCGCTGCCGCAGAAAGCCTTCGGCATCTACGCACATCGCAACCTAAATCCGGCCTCTCCCTATCTGCGCGGCTTCTCGGATGACTTCTCCATGCCCGTCTCGCGCTGGACCGATGTGCGCCACGCTGACTTGCCCAAGCAGGGCCTGGATATTTTGCTCGAGTCCGATGAGATCGGCCTGTGCCTGATCAACGACCCGAAGAACCGCCAGCTGCTCATGTTCAACCACATTGAATATGACACTGATAGTTTGGGTGAAGAATATCGCCGCGATGTGGAGGCCAAGAAAGCCATCAACAAGCCGGCGCATTATTTCCCCGGCGATGATCCGGCGAAGCTGCCAGAAAATCGCTGGCGCGCCCATGCACATCTGCTGTTTGGCAACTGGATCAACGAGGTCTATCAGACCACGCCTTTCGACCTGAAGGACATCGGCAAAGCCTGAAATCCTTGAATTTCAGGGCACTTCGCTCCATCTATTGCGGCTGGAGAGGAGAACGCCTTTGAGTTGGACCAGTGTGATAGACACCAGCCGTATTGCTGCTGGCGGCCTTGCTGATTTCGCCACGGGCCTCACCTCGCCGTCCCTTCGCCTTGGGGTCACCGGGCTTTCACGCGCCGGCAAAACCGTTTTCATCACCGCTCTGGTTCACGCCTTGCTGAAACAAGCACGGCTTCCGGTTTTTGAAACCCAGAGCGAAGGCCGCATCCTGCGCGCCTATCTGGAGCCACAGCCCAATGATGACCTGCCGCGCTTTGCTTATGAAAAACATCTTGAGGCATTGACCGGCGAGAACCGCCATTGGCCCGAAAGCACACGCCAGATCAGCCAACTGCGCCTGACGATTGAATATGCGCCCGAGAGTTTCTTCGCGCGCAACTTCTCTTCCGGCAAGCTGCATGTCGATATTGTGGATTATCCCGGCGAATGGCTGCTGGACCTACCCTTGATGCAACAAACCTACGCGCAATGGTCGGCCTCTGTCGTCGCCTTGAGCCGCAAGTCCCCACGGCTTGAGCTGGCGAAGAACTGGCACGCGCATCTTTCCACACTGCAAACTGATGCACGCGCGGATGAACTGCAGGCGGTGAAGGCGGCCGAGCTTTTCACCACCTATCTCGCCTCGTGCCGCAACCGGCAAGCCTCGCTGTCCAGCCTGCCGCCGGGGCGTTTTCTGATGCCGGGCGATCTGGAAGGTTCGCCCCTACTCTCCTTCGCACCGCTCGATGTGACGCCGGATCAAAGTTTTGAATCAGGCACACTCGGCGCGCTGATGGAGCGGCGTTACCAATCCTATGTCTCGCATGTGGTGAAGCCGTTTTACTTCGGCCATTTCGCCAGGCTCAATCGGCAGATTGTTCTTGTTGATGTGATGTCAGCGCTCAATGCCGGTGTTCACGCCGTAGGCGATTTGCGCAGCGCCCTCACCGATATCTTGGCCTCGTTCCGGCTGGGTTCAAACGATATCGTCTCCAACGTCTTCGGCAAGCGCATCGACAAGGTTCTGTTCGCCGCCACCAAAGCTGACCTGCTGCATCACACCAGCCATGACCGCCTACAGTCCATTCTGCGCCTGCTGGCAAGCGAGGCCGCCCAGAAGGCCGAATTCAGCGGTGCCACCTATGATGCGCTGGCGCTCTCCGCCATTCGCGCCACGCGCGAAGCCACGGTCACACGCAAAGGCGAAGAACTGCCCTGCATTGCAGGCACGCCCGAGAAGGGCGAGAAGATTGGCAGCGAAGTTTTCGATGGCGCAACCGAAGCTGCCATTTTCCCTGGCGATCTGCCGCTGCATCCGCAAGCCGCCTTGCAGGGTTTGAGCGAGGGCGCATTGCAATTCGTGAAATTCCGTCCGCCACTTTTGACCGGCGAAACCTTCCCCCATATCCGCCTCGACCGTGCGGTTGAATTCCTGCTCGGAGACCGCTTTCCATGACTGAGAAAATTCGAAGGCCGGAAGCGTTCACCATTCCGAAGGAAGCCGCAAAACCGAAAGCGCCTCACATTGAATTCACCCCGCTGGTGGAGGAACATACGCTGGTCGAAGCGCCTATGGCGCAAGCCAATGCCGCCAAGCGCCGCTGGGGCTGGGGTTCTCTGCTGATCGGCAGCCTGGTGGCGATCCTCGGCCTGTGGCTCAGCTTCACCGCCAGTCAGATGATCGAAAGCTTCTTCACCTGGTCCCTCACTTTGGGCTGGGTTTCAGTCGCACTGTTCTCGCTGGCGGGGCTGGCCTTGCTGATGATCGTGCTGCGCGAAATCTGGGGCATCATGCGCCTGCGCCGCATCGAGCACATCCAGATCGCTTCGGCCCGCGCCATCAACCAGAATGATGAAGCCGCAGCCAAGCATGTGGCAGCAGAACTCAAGAGCCTGTACCGCAGCCATTCCAGCATGGCCTGGCCGCTGAAATCGTGGGCCGAGCATGAGGGCGACATTATCGACCCGCCCGCCGCGATGCGTCTGGCCGAGCGCATCCTGTTGGAACCGCTGGATGAGGCGGCGCATCGCATCATCGCCAGACGTTCCCGCAAAGTCACGCTGCTCACCACTATTGCCCCCACGGCCGCCCTTGATGTGCTGCTCGTCGGCACGCAAAATTTGTTCATGATCCGCGAGATCGCAGCACTCTATGGCAGTCGGCCTTCGTTCTTCGCCACCTTGCGATTGGCACGGCTGGTGGCAACGCATCTGGCCGTCACCGCCGGTCTGGCGCTATCCGATAATTTCATCCATCTGTTTGTCGGCAAGGGCCTGCTGGGCAAACTTTCGGCACGCTTTGGCGAAGGTGCGGTGAACGGCATCCTCACTTCTCGCATCGGCCTGGCCGCCACCGATGTGTGCCGCCCGATCGCCAGCACGGCCTCGAAAAGGGCCACTTTGGCCTCACTGATCAAGGAACTGGCCGGTTTTGAAGGCGCGCAGCCGGAACCGCAGGTTGAGGCCATCCCGCCAAGCAATTAAGCATTCCATAACGCGACGCGCCCTAAAACACGGGCTTCCGCTATGACAAAAGCGGGAGAGCCGCATGGGGGTGGAGTTTTGGAGCTTGCATGAACAGGAACAGCTTTGGCCGAAGGGCAAGCTGCCCAAGGGCTGCAGGCTGATTCACGTCACCACGTTGCAGAGTCTCGCTCGCCTAGCTCCCGCCTGGCGCACGCTGGAGCAAACCAGTGCCGTGCGTCCCACGGTCTTCCAGAGCTTTGATTGGGTTTCGCATTGGTGCGAAGTTTTCGCCTGTCCCGAAAGCCGTGTTGAGCTGAGCGTTGTTGTAGGTTACCGCGGCGACGAAGTTGTTTTCATCGCACCTTGGCAAAAGGCCCACCGTCCCGGCATTTCACGTCTGGTCTGGCTGACCTATCCGATGGCGCAATATGGCGATGTTCTATGCCAAGCCGGCGAAGATGCCAGCATGTGGCTGGACAGCGCGGTTGCGATGATGAAACGTCAGGGCAATTACGACCTTTTGCACTTGCGCCATGTGCGCAAGAGCAGTGTCTTTTATCCCTATGCGATGTCGAGATTCTTTGATGGCAAGCTTTACGAAAAGGCCCCGTGGATGGATTATTCAATCTATCCGGATGCCGAGAGCTATGAAGGCCGCCTGACACGCCAGCAGAGGAAGCACCGCAAGCATGTGCGCGGCAAGTTGGAAAAAATCGGCGAAGTGAAATTCGAAACCCTGGAACCCGGGCCTCGTTGGGACGAAGTGCTGGATCTCGCACTGTCTGAAAAGCGCGACTGGCTTGAAAGCAACGGCCTCGTCAGCGCCGTGATCTCCGAGAAGCGCCATGATGAATTGTTGAAGACCCTGGGCCACCGCGACCAAGGCGACGTGAAGATTGATCTCACGCAGCTCAGCGTCAACGGCAATTCCGTGTGTTGGGAAATTGGCCTGCGCTATGGCAAAACGCACTACTGCTACATTATTGCGCGCCGCAATGCCGTGAAGGATCAATCGCCCGGCCGCCTGCATTTTGAATTGAACCAGCGCCGCACATTCCAGGAGGGCTTGACGTCCTTTGACCTGCTTTCACCCAACGATGCCTACAAGGAATCCTGGGCCAACAGCGCTGAGCCGGTGAATGATTATTATTATCCGCTCACCGCGCGCGGTTCGGTTTACGGCAGGCTCTATATCAGCCTGTTGCGTCCGACCCTGCGTCGGCTTTACAACTACGCTCCAGTCAGCCTCAAGCGTGCAGTCGCCCGCTAAGCAAGCGAGTTGCAAATGAACGTCACACTTTACACACCTGGAGCCGGTCTTGCCGGCGGCATTCTGATCGGACTGTCGGCCGTGCTGCTTTTGGCAAGTGCAGGCCGCATCGCCGGCTGTTCGGGCATTTTCCGCAAATTGCTAACCTTGAATTTCACCGATGACAGCGCGTGGCGCGCCATTTTCATCGCGGGCCTGTTAATCGGCGCATATGTGGCAGGCCCCCATGCGGCCAATGCGCAGAACCTGTCCTTCGTCGGCCTTCCCGCATTGGTGATCGGCGGCGTGCTGGTGGGATTTGGAACTGCGTTGGCCCATGGCTGCACGTCAGGCCACGGCATCTGTGGCCTGGCGCGGTTTTCAATGCGCTCGCTGGTGGCCACTTGCACCTTCATGGTTGTAGCCATCATCACCGTCTTCATCACCCGTCATGTGTTGGGAGGCTGAACCATGATGATGCGTCTCTCGGTTCTGATCTCTGGTGTGCTCTTCGGTGTCGGCCTTGCGGTTTCCGGGATGGTGAACCCCGCCAAGATTCTGAATTTCCTTGATCTCACCGGAAACTTCGATCCCACGCTGATCTTCGTGATGGGCGGCGGTTTGCTCACCGCATTGATCGGCTATCGCTTCGTGCTGAAGCGCAAGCGTCCACTTTTTGAAGATCGCTTCCATCTTCCAACGGCGAAGGACATTGATCTCAAACTGGTCGGCGGCTCAGCCCTGTTTGGCCTGGGCTGGGGCATCACCGGATTTTGTCCGGGCCCTGCCCTTGCTTCACTGGTCTATGGCCAATGGCAGAGCATTGTGTTTGTGATCGCCATGGCGGCAGGTGCTCTTCTCGCCAAGCTGGTGCCGCAGCAGAATTAGAACTGCTTTTCCGGAACCTTCACGCGCAGACCATCAAGCGCATCCGTCACTTTGATCTGGCAGGACAGGCGCGAATTGTCTTTCACATCGAAAGCAAAATCCAGCATGTCGGCTTCCATCGGATTGCGGCTGCCGGTTTTCTCCACCCATTCCGGCTCCACATAAACGTGGCAGGTGGCGCAGGCGCAGGCCCCGCCGCAATCGGCATCAATGCCTTGCACCTGGTTTTTGACTGCGGTTTCCATCACCGTCATGCCGGGCACGCCGTTGACCGAGATTTCCTTGCCATCATGCTGAATGAAAGTGATTTTTGCCATATAAGATCCAGTTCTCCGGCAGTGCTTTAAGAGAAGCCCCGCAGAAAGGCAACAGCACCACAATGCAGCGCATATGTGGTTTGAAACACTGGATTAAAAGGCTTGGGTTAAAACGTCTCGGCGGCGGCGCGGAACGCCTTGGCGGCTTGGCGCAGCTGGGTTTCCAGCCGTTCGCCGAGCGTGCGCCAATGGCCACTCAAATCCTCGATCTGGACAGCACCGACTGACGCGGCGGCGCCACGCAGGGTGTGCATTTCAAAAGGCAATTGCAGCTCTTGCCAATCAGATGATTCCAATCGGTTCAGGTGCTTGAAAAACAAACCGAGCACTTCTTGCGCGAGCGCCTGGTCTTCCGAGGTTTGATGCATCAGAACCTGCCGGTCAAAAACCAGCACAGCGCCCTTTTTCATCTGCTCCAGATTTTCCATCGCCTTGTTCCGCTTCCTGTTTTCCACCGTCTGGATCTGTGCCCAGAACAAGCCACAGTCATAATCCAAATTCGTAAACAACCGATTTTCCGAGTCGATTCAATTCGCTCCATGGAGTTAACCAAACATTCAATAGCTGTGGGTGGATTTGGGTTTCGGGGTTCATGCCGGGGCTAAAATCGGCTATGTTGAATATTGGAATCCGGAGCCGGAGGGCCCCTCTCGTTTGTGTGTTGTGTTTCGCAACCACCGCAAATTTAGAGGTTCGGCTTATGGATCCGAAGGCCTTGTTGTAAGGCCAGTTTGAAGGGTGCGTGACTAATGGCAAGACAACCAAGCGACAATCGGCGCCAACCTGTTGCACCGGCTTTGGAAGCTGAAAGCCGGGCCGAAGGTGACCTTCAGCCGGCGCTGCGCTCGCGCCCTGCCAACGAAAATGATCCTGCCACCGCCATGATGCTGGGCCGCCTGCGCCGCCGCCCGTCTTATGACGTGATCTGGGTTTCGCTGCTTGTTTCGATGGTATGGGCCTTGGGTTGCCTGTGGATATACAAGGATGCCCTGACCGGCACCCGCACCATTTCGCAGACCGAGTTCCTTCAAGCCATTGCCCTGCTGGTGCTGCCTGTCTTCGGCATGACCACCATTGCCTATTTCCTTTGGCGCGCCCAACAGCTGCGTCAGGTCTCAGAAGTGCTGATGCATCAGGCTATGCGCCTGATCCGCCCGCAGGATCTTGCCGCCGACGGCCTGTCCACCATTGCCCAGGCCGTGCGCCAGGAAGTTGATCTTCTGGTCGGTGGTGTGGAACACGCTGTGCAGCGCGCCTCGGCACTCGAGGAAATCGTCCACAAGGAAATTGCCGCCGTCGAACGCGCCTTCGGCTCCAATGAAGACCGCATCCGCAATCTGGTGCACGGCCTTGAAAACCAGCGCGTCGCCTTGCAGCAAACTTCCACCATGGTGAGTGCAGACGCGCAGCCGATGCTGCAGCGCCTCGAATCCAATACTCACAACCTGAATGAAGTGGTAACGCTTGCCCTTTCCACCTTTGGCCGCCTTGAAGATGGTCTGAAAGGTTCAACCGCTGAACTCGCTAACACCATTGAAACCGTTTCGCAGCGCGCCTCGCAGACGGGTGCCGAGATCGGCAACCACGCCCAGCAGTTTGAACGCATGTCCACCATGCTGGTCAGCGACTTCCGCGGCTTTGCCGGCCAATTGCAGGAAAACATCCAGGGCCTGACTTTCACCGCCTCGAGTCTTGGCACCGAAACCCGCAAATTCGGCACCGAAGTGCGCGACATGGAACAGAACCTGGTGCAGCTTCTGCAGCAGAGCTCGGACCGCCTCGCATCCTCGCATAGCGATTTGTCGGCGACCATTTCCGGCGTTGTTGGCTCGGTTGACCAATCATCCGTGAAACTGCTTGGCGACCTTGAAGACTCCGCCATGCGTTTTAACGAGCGTTTCCTCAATTCCGGCGGCCAGTTGATGGCTGGAATCGAGAACCATTCGCAGAATCTGGTGACGCAGCTCAGTGCCTCGGGCAACGGCTTCATGGGTTCGATCCAGCAAGTATCTGACAAATATGCGCGCGCCCTTGGAGATGCCACTGAGCGCCTTGATAGTTCGGCGAGTGCCGTGGTCATGGGCCTCGGCCAGACTTCGCAGCAGCTTTCGAAGGACCTGCAGCTGATCGGTAACAATGTGAATGACCTGCTGGTGTCCACCAGTGGCACCATTGCGGCCCATTTGAAGGACACGTCTGAAATCGTCAGTCGCCAGATGCAGGATTCCGGCATCGCGCTGGCCCAGACGATTGAAAGCTCCGGTGGCTCCGTCACTGACCGCCTGCTCTCCGTCTCCAGCGATTTCGTGCACAAGATGGAAGGCACGCAAACAAACCTGATGTCGAGCTTCGTGGAAGCCACCGGCGATCTGACCTCCAAGTTGGAAGAAACTGCAGGTGCGGTCCATGGCCGCCTGCGCGATACGGCAGATACTGTGCTGGACAATCTCGGATCGCTTTCAGGCGAAATCAACGAAAAGCTGCTTTCAACCGTCACGGCCTCGAATGGCCGCATGTCCGAAACGGCAGAAACTCTGCTCGGCCAGTTGGGCAGCATGTCTTCGGAAGTGAACGAAAAACTCCTGATCACCATTGATGCTTCGAACAACCGCCTGGTTGAAACTGCCGACAGCCTTTTGGGCCAGTTGAATGCGATCTCGTCGGGCGTGAATGACCGCTTGATCGTGACGTCGTCCAGCATTACCGACAAGCTGCGCGCGACCTCTGACGCGACCACCAGCCACATGGCCAGTGTGACCTCGTCGCTGAGCTCCAAGCTGGATCAATCCACTGCCAGCCTGGGCAGCCTGCTCACCGTGACGGAAGCCCGTCTGGGCAACCACATGGAACAGGCAACCATCGAGCTGGACGCCCTGTTCAGCCAGAACTCGAAGATGCTCACCGAGCAGTTGGAAAACGCCTCCGACACGATCACCAAATCCTTCGCCGAACGTGCGGCCGAAACCATCGACACGCTCAATGGGGCGGCCATTACCGCCACCAACAAGATCGACGACGCCAGCCAGTCGATGTTTGCGCGTCTGAGTGGCTCGGCTGCTGAGCTGGGCAAGCGCTTCGATGACGCGCGTGACCATCTTGAGAGTGTCACGCTCAACATTTCCCAGCGGATGGACGGCCAGGGCCGCCGCTTCGCTGATCTGCTGGACGAAAGCTCCAGCCAGATCTTCACGGATCTGGGCAAGGCGCGCGACGCCTTCGCCGAAGGCTTGGGCGAAACCACACTGCAGATTTCCGGCCGCTTCGAGCAGGAAACCGGCATGCTGGTGGGCCGCATTGACCGTGCCATCCATGAATTCACTGCCTCTGCCGATACCTCATCCGGCAAGCTGGATGAAGCCGCAGACAAGTTTGGCCACCATGTGACCAACACCAACAACCTGTTGGCAGGCCAGCTGGCAAGTGCTGCAGCTGATATCGATACACGCCTCGAGAACGTGGCCACACAATTGACCGGCAAGCTCGAAGTGGCCAGCTCGCGCATTTCTGAACGCCTGGACGATGTGTCTTCGCTGGTTGAAAAGTCGATCGACAAGTTCAACAGCGAAATCGAACAGACGTTGACCTCGCGCCGCGACATGCTCGACAGCCTGGTGAATGATGCCAACCGCCGCGCCACCGCCGTGGACAAGGCCATGTCGGATTACATGACCATCATCGATAACAATATGGAAACCGCGGAAACCCGCGCCAAGCATATCAGCCAGATCGTGTCGGACCAGAGCACTGCAGCCCTCGCCCACCTTGAGGAAGAACTGCAGCGCCTCGAGAGCAGCTCGTCGAGCCAAGTGGTTCAGGCCGCCCGCGCCCTGCGCGAGCAGCAAGAACGCGCGCTGACCAGCATGAACGAAATGCTGGCCTCCACCGCCGCCGACTTCCAGCAGACCGCGCAGGATATGCGCATCACCGCCCAGCAGGTGGTGAAGGACATCGATAGCGCCCGCGATGAATTGAAGCGCGCCGTGATCGACCTGCCGGAAGAAACCCGCAATAACGCCGACAATATGCGTCGCGTGGTTGCTGACCAGATCAGCGCCCTGAACCAGCTGGCTGATGTTGTGCGCAAGCAGAGCGTGAGCCTGGACTATTCCAGCCCCGGCTTTGTCTCCTCGCGCACTGGTACGGGCCCGGCCAAGACTGAAATGGTTTCGGCGCCGGCAGCCACATCTTCGCGTGCATCCAACTTGGCACGAGAAGCCCCGCGCCTTTCCGAGCGCAAGGCCAATTCACTGGCCAAGGATGTCGATGGCTTCACCGCCAAGCTGAACATCGCGGCACGTGACGTGGTTGAATCGATCGAAGGCCAATTGCCGCGCGATCTCGAGCGCCGCTACGCTGCCGACAAGAGCGTCTATGCCACGCGCCTTTACGAAGTGCGCAGCCGCAAGATGATCAAGTCGCTCGAGGAGCGTTACGCTGATGAGCGCCTGCTCCGCAGCCGCATTCAGGCTTACAACCGCCTGTTTGAAAAGCTGCTCGATACGATCTCCGATGCCGATGGCAGTGACGCCGTGATGGAAGAGGTCTTGGCCTCTGAACAGGGCCGCGTCTATGTCATGCTGGCGGAAGCGGCGGGCCGCCTGCCAAGCCAGAGCTAGAGTTTGCTTCGCCTCTCCTTCGGCGCGGAAAGCTTTCCGATTGCCGGCACCTTCACCATTTCGCGTGGTTCAAAAACCGCCGCTGATGTGGTGGCGGTGCAACTGGAGCGGAATGGCTTCAAGGGCCAGGGCGAGGGCGTGCCCTACCCGCGTTACAATGAAACCGTGCCGCAATGCCTTGCGGCACTCGAGGCTGCCAGCGCTAAGATCGAAACAGGCATCACCCGCGAGTCTTTGCCCGCTCTAAATTTGCCCAAGGCCGTCCTGAACGCGTTGGATTGCGCGCTGTGGGACTTGGAAGCCAAGACGCAGCAGGTTCCCGCCTGGAAACTGGCCGGTTTGAGTGGGCTGAAACCACAAGTCACTGCCTTCACCATCAGCCTAGACACACCCGAAGCAATGGCCGCCGCTGCGCTGAAAGCCGCTCACTATCCCCTACTCAAACTCAAGCTGGGCCGTAATGGCGACTCCGAACGCCTCGCCGCCATCCGCGCCGCTGTGCCAAGCGCGCGCCTGATCGTCGATGCCAACGAAGGCTGGGATGAAAGCACCCTCGCAGACATGCTGGCGCACTGCGCGAAAGCCGATGTTGAACTGGTCGAGCAACCCTTGCCACAAGGCAAGGATGACGCGCTCAAACACATTAAACGCAGCACGCTCATCTGCGCCGACGAAAGCGCGCATGACGCGGCCTCGCTGGCCGAACTCAAAGGCAAATACGATGCGGTCAACATCAAGCTCGATAAGACCGGTGGATTGACTGGCGCACTTGAAATGGCAAAGGCCGCGCGCGCGCAGGATTTCAAGATCATGGTGGGCTGCATGCTGGCCACATCACTCGCCATGGCTCCAGCTTTTCTCGTCGCACAACTAGCCGACTATGTGGATCTCGACGGCCCGCTCTGGATGAAGAAAGACCGTGAGCCTGCGATCAGCTACGCGAAGGGTGTGATGCAAGCCCCTGTAACCGCTCTGTGGGGCTAAGCCAGACCAGATTGAATAGCGCCACCACCAATCCCACCAAGGCGATGGCCGCAGTGAACAGGAACGCTTCCCCACCATAGCGTGCATAGAGCGGGCCCGAAGCCCAGGTGACGCCTGACAGCAAAAGCCCGGACGCAAAAGCCGTATAAAGCCCTTGCGCAGTGTTGCGCAGATTGCTCGGCACATTGAGCCGGATGAAGTGCATCAGCGACAGATGCGCCGTGGCGAATGAGATTCCATGGAAAGCCATCAGCGCAGCGATCAGGTAATAGTTGGTGGCATAAGCCATGCCCACCCAGCGCACCGTGGCGCCAAGCAATCCGATGCAGAGAAGATGCTGCACCGGCAAATGTGTGATCAGCCGTTTCGACAGGAAGAACAGCGTCACTTCGGTGAAAATACCGAAGGCCCACAGCGCGCCGATGCCAAAACTGCTGAAGCCTAGGCTGTCCCAGTAAACGCTGCTCACTGAGTAGAGCATGCCATGGCTGCTGTTCGAAAGGCTGGCGGCCACCAGGAAAACCGTGAAGCGCGAGGCGAACAGGAATCTCAGCGCCGGCCCGAATTGCATCGCAGCCACATCCAGATGATGTGCAGGTTTCGGCGGCTCCGGCGGCAACAACAACGTGGCCACCACTGTCAGCATCTGCGCCGCAGTAATCAGCATCATCGTGTCCTTGGCCGACAGCACGGTGAGCAACGCCCCCGAAATCAAACTGCCGGCCAGAAAGCTGAGACTGGCCCAAAGGCGCAAGCGACCATAATCAAGGCCGACGCGCGAGGCCGTATCAACGCTGAACCCCTCCACCAAAGGAAACACCGGTGCAAAAAACAACGCGGCGGCCAGCGCCACGCCCATGATCATCGGATAGCCCTGCATCTGCGAGAGCGTGCCGTAGGCCAGCACGGCGGCAATGGCACAGCTGCGGATCACCAGGAAGCGCCGCCCGGTCATGTCGGCAATTGCTGCAAACAGCGGCGCCCCGATCACCCGCATCGCCGTCATCGCAGCCACAACAGCGGAGATCTGCGCCAAGCTCAACCCTTGCGCCTGCAGCCAAAGCGGCAGGAAGGGAAGCTGGATGCCGCTGCCCGTCATCATCAGGGCGTAGGCAAGGGAAAAGCGCAATCCGAAGTGGCGAGCGGTCATGAATTCGAAAATTGCCCCGGCGATTGGCCCAGATTGGCCAGAAAGGAGCATCAAGGAAAAAGAATAAGCGATTGAAAAGCAGAGCCAATTGCCTAGGCAAATCACCCTTGTCACAGAAACTAAACCAAAGATTCACCACTTTCCACGATAAAGGACGCAACCGGCCCCTGTGCCGTTTGCAA
The DNA here is from genome assembly GCF_015714715.1 of Aestuariivirga litoralis. Classification (NCBI taxonomy): domain Bacteria; kingdom Pseudomonadati; phylum Pseudomonadota; class Alphaproteobacteria; order Hyphomicrobiales; family Aestuariivirgaceae; genus Aestuariivirga; species Aestuariivirga litoralis. The sequence continues at coordinate 59,329 of NZ_WAHS01000002.1, forward strand.
GTCTGTTGAGTTTGTGGAGTTGTCTATGAGTAATGCTGTCCAGGATTCCGCGCTGTCGTTCGATGACATTCTGGAGGCGGTGAAAGATACCGCACGCGGCCGCTGGTTTCTCGAAGGTTTTGAAAACCGCCTGCGCAACGGCAACATGAACCGCATCATGGATGCGATTGGCCGCCTCGAAGAGCGCATCGAATATTTCGCCCAAAACGATCAGGATGCCCATCTTGTGAAAAAGGCGCGCGAAGCCATTGCCCAGGCGCGCCGCGACATTGCCCAGATTGAAAACAAGCCAGGCAACCTTTCCACCGAAGCACAGCTTTTTGCACGTCTGGCCTCCCAGGCCAAAACCGCATTTGCAAGCCAGCCGGCGGAAGGCCAGGGCATCGCTCGCGCTCTGAGCCTGGTGCAAGATCTCGACCGCGAATTCAATTCGCAGGTCCAGATAGTAGCGCCTGAAAGCGCATCGGCGCCGGCCATGTCCAATCTGTTCCAGCCCGATGAAGCGATCTTCGAAGCCGCACCCGCAATGGAAGCTGTTGCGACGGCCCCTGCCGAGCCCATGCGTGAGGCCGGTGCCCGCGGTGCCAAGTTGGTGATCCATAAGCTCTCGGCAGTGGCACACGTGCCCGCCCTAGAACCCGTGGCTGAAGTTGAAGCGGCACCGGCCGCCGAAGCACAAGCCCAGGAAGAGCAGCCGGCCCACAGCCGCATCGTAGTTGTGCGCCGCGCCGCTGGTGAAGAGGCAAATGTGCCACTGCTTGAAGAAGCCGCAGAAAGCGCCGTCAGCGCGGCGTAATCCCCGCGCGCTTCTCTCCGCAGTAAGGGAATATTCACCATGATCGCCCAATCTGGGCCGGTCGAGGGGAACACCGTGTCGAAGTCCATTATGAGCCGCCGCCAGCTGTTGCAACTTGCCGCTGCGCTGCCATTTTCATTGTCTGCAACGCGCGCGCTGGCTGAAGATCCCGCCAACATTGGCTCGATTACGTCGATTGCACCGCGCATCGCGATGCAGGGCAAGCTTTCCACCAAAACTGAAATTCTCGTGGGGCAAGGCCAGGCGCCCATGCTCACATTGGGCTCCTACACGGCCCTGCAGGGCGCCATCGGCCAGTATGAAGATATCGTGGCCGGCGGCGGCTGGCCAATTCTTGCCCCGGCCAAGTATGACAAGACGGCCAAGCCCGCCACCATCCGCCTGCTACGCCAGCGCTTGGTGCGTGAGGGCTATCTGCAATTTGACAGCCTCGTCAGTGCCGATTCAGGTGCATGGAACATTGACTTGATCGCCGCGATCAAGGCTTTCCAATATAATCACGGCGCCCTGCCCACCGGCAAAATCGACGAGCGCACCAGGCAGGAGCTGAACATCTCCGCTCCGGCGCGCCTCTATACGCTGAAGGAAAATGCCCCGCGCATCGCCGAACACATGCGCGATCTGGGCCCACGCTACATCGCCGTGAACATTCCCGGCGCACAGCTTGAAGCGGTGGAACTGGGCCAGCTTTACTCGCGCCATAACGTGGTTGTCGGCAAACTGGACAGGCCCACACCTTCGCTGAAAAGCCGGGTGAGCGATATCATTTTCAATCCCACCTGGAATGCGCCGGCCTCGATCGTGGCCAAGGACATCATTCCGAAAATGCTGGCTGATCGCTCGTATTTGCGCCAGATGAACATCCACATCTATGATGGCGTGGGCGGGCCTGAAATTGATCCGGCCAGCGTGGATTGGCAGAATACAGCACCCGATCGCTATATCTTCAGACAGGAATCCGGCGAGATCAATTCGCTGGGCAATGTGAAGATCAACTTCCCCAACAAGTTCATGGTCTATCTGCATGACACGCCGCACCGCGAGCTGTTTGCCACCAATAACCGCTGGGAAAGCTCTGGCTGCGTGCGCGTGGACAAGGTGAAGAACCTGATCACCTGGGTGATGAATGGCCAATATGGCTATGACGAAGCCAATTGGGACCCGATCATTCAGAGCCGCCAGACGCAGAAACTGCCTGTCAGCCGGGGGCCCGATGTGCGCTTCATGTATCTCACCGCCTGGGCCACCGAAGATGGCCGGGTGAATTTCAGGCCGGATGTGTACAAGCTGGATGGCAAGGGCTTCATCCTGGGCCAGCCAGAACCGCTGGTCGCGGGCTGATCGAGGCGCGACTCCGCCCTTGTTCACCTCGCATCACACGAAGTGGAGAATGAGAAAAGCGGGGCTCATCTCAAATGAACCCCGCTTTCCCAGTTACGTGAAGTACGGAGGGTAAGATTCCCGCCAAGCTTCGGCCCGGTACAGATATCTGTGGTGTGGAAAGAGACGTAGGCCAAAGCCCGGCTGAAGAACGCAGCGATTTTAAATCCGGCAGCAATATTGGTTAGCCATTGAAGGCGCGCAAGTCTTAGTGCCTGCGGTCTGCTGACGAAGCTCCCGGAAGCAGAAGGCGCGTAATTTCCTTCCGCCTGCAGGCGCTGCACACTGAACCACCAATATGGGAACGCTGTGCACATGGTTCCCTCCTTTCAGGTTACAGTGCGCGGAGAGCAAAAGCATAGAATAGGATTAAAGTCAAGACCAACCGGCGGTCTTCACTAAATTTATACCTGGTTTTTTTAGCCGGTTGAAATTTCTACCCTTTAGGGCTGCAGGACTCGCTCAAAGGAAGAAAAACATATGGCCCTGCCCGTTCTTTCTAAAACCCAGATTCTGAACCAGCTTGATAGTGGCTATCACTGGACCGGCAGCACCATAACTTATTCCGTTCCCACATCCGTGAGCTCGATGACGGGATCATATGAGAAGACCAGCTTCACGGCCTTGAGTGCACAGCAAACCAGCGCCTTCCAGCTGGCCATCAGCCTGTGGAGCGATGTGATCGCCAAGCCGGTGGTGAACGCTGGCACAGGCAGGGCAAATATCACTGTCGGCAATTTCAATGACAGCACTGGCAGCGATTACGCTCATACCTATTTCCCGACCTGGGGCTCCGTTTGGTTCAACACCTTCTTCAACGGCGTGAACTACGGCAAGACCAATGACCTTGTGCACCCCACGGTGGGGCTGCACGGCTTTGCCACTTACATTCACGAATTGGGCCATGGCTTCGGCCTTGATCATGCAGGCAACTACAATGCCGGCAACGGCACGCCAGCGCCGGGAAGCTATCAAGACAGCACAGTTTATTCGATCATGTCCTATTTCGGCCCAAGCATGGGCGACGGCACCGACAGCAGAACCCATGTGAAATACAGCCAGGAAGTGGCCTGGGGCAGCTGGGGCGGCTATGACGCACAGACGCCGATGCTGAATGACGTGATGACCATGCAGAACATGTATGGCGTGTCCACCACCACCCGCACCGGCAACACGACCTATGGCTATCATTCCAATGTGACCGGCGGTGCGGCCTCGATTTATAATTTTGACACCAACACCCACCCGGTCATGTGCATCTTCGACTCCTCGGGCATTGATACGCTGGACTTGAGCGGTGATGCGCATAATGACCAGATCAATCTGAACTCCGGCGCCTTCAGCAATGTGATGGGCCTGACCAACAACCTCTCAATCGCCTATTCCTGCACCATTGAAAACGCCACTGGCGGCAGCGGCAATGACACCATCACCGGCAATGCCGAAGCCAATAAGCTGCTGGGCGGTGCTGGTAATGACATCATCTCGGGCGGCGCAGGTGCAGACAACATGGACGGCGGCAGCGGCATCAACACGCTTGATTACTCGAGCAGTGCGGCAGGCGTGAACATCAACCTGGCCACGCTGAAGGCCAGCGGCGGCGACGCGACAGGCGATACGTTCTTGAACTTCCAGAATGTGACGGGTTCATTGACTGGCGCCGACACGTTGGTTGGCAATGGCGCAGCAAACACGTTGTCCGGCGGCAATGGCAACGATTTCCTGCAGGGCGGTGGCGGCGATGACAAGCTGACCGGCGGCGCAGGCGCAGACATGTTCCAGTTCCTCACCGGCGATGGCGGCCGCGATGAAATCACCGACTTCAAGATCGGCACCGATCACGTCCAGCTGTCGAAGAGCTTTGCGGCCAGCTTCGCGGCGCTGCATTTCACCATGTCTGGCGACAGCGCCGTTCTGACGATGGGCAACGAAACCATCGTGTTCGATCACATCGCGATGAACCAACTGCACGCCAGCGATTTCATTTTCGTGTAAGTCGCCTCTGCTGACTTAGTGTGTCAGCAGGGATATTCTATTCCTGCATTTCATCCCTCTGCAGGAGCGCTTCGTGCTGACGCCATTTGAAACAAAATCCGTTCGCATGGAACGCTTTCTGCTGGTCTCGGTGCAAGCCCCCACCGAAGACATGGAGCGTATTGCCGCCGCCATCGGCGAACTCACGCCGCTGCCACTGGGCAAGTATGACCAGAACACCTTTGAGACAGCGACGGGTCTGGAACGCTACCGCCCGCTTGAAGGCGCGGCGGCGGGTGCTGAAACAGACCTGCGAAAACGGCCGGGCGTCGCCACGCTCAATTTCCAGATTCCGCCTGACCAGCCATTGCTGGAGAAAATCGTCGAACGCATCTTTCAGGTGCACTCCTATCAGGAGCCGGTGATCATCGTGCAGGAGGTTCTGGCCAGCCGCTCCAAGGGGCTCGACGACAAGGACAATCCGCACCGCTGGTGGAACACCACCGGTGACTGGAAGAAGAAGGCCTAGTGATAGCCGCCGTGCTCATCCGTCTTGCCGCGGAACACCCAATAGGCATGCGCGGTATAGATCAGGATGATCGGCAGCAGCACGACTGTTCCCGCCAGTAGGAAGCTCAAGGAAATATCCGGCCCTGCGGCTTCCCAGATGGTCACTGATGTAGGCACGATATAGGGATAGAAGCTGATGCCCAGCCCTATGAAACAGGCGATAAACACCCCCAGCACGGCCACGAAGGGCAACCAGTCCGACTTCTCGTTGAGGCCGAGCCAGAAGATGCCCGCACAGGCCACAACCAAAGCCGGCACCAGCGATGTGTACAGCACCGCCGGCCAGACCAGCCATTTGGTGAAATAGTCGCCATTAATGAACGGCGTCCACAGCGACACGATGCCGATGAGCACCAGCAATGCGACGCCCAGCACCCGTGCTTTGATGCGCGCATTTTTCTGCAGGTCGCCGCTGGTTTTCAGGATCAGCCAGCACGCGCCAAGTGTGGCATAGCCCACTAAGACAGCCAGCCCCGTGAGCAGACTGAAGGGATTGAACCAATCGAAGGACCCGCCTGCAAAAGCCCTGTTGGCCACCGGAATGCCATGCACCAGCGTGCCCAACGAAACGCCCTGCATGAACGCCGCCAGCGCCGAGCCGCCAAAGAAAGCCCAATCCCACCACGGCAGGCTATGGGTGGCGCGCGGGCGGAATTCAAAGGCCACGCCGCGCAGAATGAGACCCAGCAGCATCAGTGTCAGCGGGAGATAGAGCGCCGGCAGGATGATCGAATAGGCCAGCGGAAACACCGCCAGCAAACCCCCGCCGCCCAGCACCAGCCAGGTTTCATTGCCGTCCCAGACGGGCGCAATGGTGTTCATCATTACATCGCGGTGTTTTTCGTCGCGCTCGGTGAGGAACAGCGTGCCGATGCCGAGGTCAAATCCATCAAGGATCACATAGAGCATCACCGCAACAGCGATGAGAAAGGCCCAGATCAGCGGATAATCAAGCATGATTTCCTCCTTCGCCGCTCATCGACGCGCTGCGCAGCGGGCCTTCATCGAGGGCGGGCACATCCACTTCAGGCCCGGCAAAGAACAGCCGTGCGATGTAAAGCGCGCCCGCGCCGAAAACCACAAAATAGGTGAGCACAAAGGCCAGCAGCGAAAATCCGACCAGCGGTGCCGGCACCGGCGACAGCGAGTCCTTGGTGAGCAGGAAGCCATAGACCGTATATGGCTGGCGGCCCACTTCAGTCGTCACCCAGCCCGCCAGCACGGCGATGAACCCGGCAGGCGTCATCACTGCCGCCGCCCAGAGGAACAAGGGCGTGGCGTAGAGCTTGCCGCGCCAGCGCAGATAGAGGCTCCACAGGCCCAGCCCGAAAATCGCAAAGCCGATGCCCACCATCAAGCGGAAGGACCAGAACACGATGGACGCGTTGGGCCGCTTGTCCTTCGGGAAATCCTTGAGGCCCTTCACCACGCCATCCACGCTGTGCGTAAGGATCAGCGAGCCGAGCCTCGGGATCTCAATCGTGTAGCGCATCATTTCGGCTTCATCGTCCGGTATGCCGAACAGAATGAGCGGCTGCCCGGCGCGGGTTTCATAATCGCCTTCCATCGCGGCCACTTTGGCCGGCTGGTATTCCAGTGTGTTCAGCCCGTGCAGATCGCCTGCGATAATCTGGATGGGTGCAACCAGCGTGGCCATCCACATCGCCATCGACAACATGCGGCGCGAGGCAGGCTCGCCGCCCTTGTGGCGCAGCACATGGAATGCCCCCACGCCACCCACGACGAGCGCAGTGGTGAGATAGGCCGCCAGCACCATATGCACCAGCCGGTACGGGAACGAGGGCGTGAACATGACCTTCCACCAATCGGTGGGGATGAACTGTCCCGCCGCGTTGATCTCGAATCCCTGCGGCGTCTGCATCCAGCTATTGGCCATCAGAATCCAGGTGGCCGATACCAATGTGCCGGTCGCCACCATCAGCGTGGCGAAGAAATGCAGGCGCGGTCCCACCCGCTCGCGGCCAAACAGCATGACACCGAGAAAGCCCGCTTCCAGAAAGAACGCCGAAAACACTTCATAACCCATCAGCGGGCCGATCACTGGGCCGGCCTTGTCGGAAAACACCGACCAGTTGGTGCCGAATTCGTAGGACATGACGAGGCCAGACACCACGCCCATGCCGAAGACCACGGCGAATATCTTTTTCCAGTAATCAAAAAGCTTGCGGTATTCAGACTTGCCGGTGCGCAGGTCGAGAAATTCCAGCACCGCCAGATAACTCGCGAGCCCGATGGAGAAAGCCGGCAGCACGATATGGAAGGAAATGGTGAAGGCAAATTGTGCCCGCGCCAAAGTCAATACATCAAGACCCATCCACATGCGGTGATTTCCCGTTTCAAACGCATCATAGGCCGTAAAAACCGGTTAGGTCAGGGCAGATTGTCGCGCATGAAAATGTCGATGCGGATGCGCTCCTGTGCTTCGATCACGGTGGAATTATCGGCCTTGGCCATCAGCACGCGCACAGCGGATCGCACTTCATGTCCGGGGTCCTGGTTGATGATCACATCAATGGTGCCCCTGATCAGCGCGCGGCGCGAACCTTCGGTCACTTCATGCGCGATGAACACCACATGCTTGGCGCGGCCACCCACTTCCAATGCAGCCGTGATGCCCGCCGTGCCACCACCAACGTTATAAATGCCCAGCAGATCGGGATGCTCGCGCAGCAGCTGCTTGGCCAGTTCTTCCGACCGCTCCATGTTGTCGCGCGATTCCCGCACCGGCAGCACCAGCAGATCAGGGAACTCATGCGCCATCACCTGCTCGAAACCGAACTGACGCTCAATATGGTCGCGCAAGGCCAGCGAGCCGGCAAACAGGCCCACCTTGCCTTTGCGCCCATGCAGGAAGCGGCCCATCAGCCCGGCCACGGTGCGCCCGGCAGACGAGTTGTCGATGCCTGCATAATGCAGGCGTTTCGAACCCGGCACGTCTGACACGAGCGTGACCACGGCAACGCCCTTGGCCACCAAAGCATTGATCGCCTCGCGCACCGCCGGGTGATCCAGCGCCACCACGGCCACGCCATCGATGCCCTCTTCCAGCCCATCCAGCACCTTGGCCAGCAGCGGGCCGTCAAACACGTCCACCCGCTTGACCATGATGGCCACGCGCTCGCCCGCCATGCGGCGAGCTGCCTCTTCAACCTCTTCAGAAATGCGGTTCATGAACTCGCCCGCCGTGTTGGGCAGCACGAACCAGAAACGATATTCGCGGCCGCGCGCCAGGCGGGCCGCTATGCGGTCGGGCTGGTAGTTCAACTCACGGATGGCGGCTTCGACTTTTTCAATCGTGCGCGCCTTGACTCCCGGCCTGCGGTTCAGCACACGATCAATGGTGGCCACAGAGACGCCCGCTTTCTGGGCCACATCCTGAATTGTTATTTTTGCCATCATTCTTTTGAAGCGAATCTATCAAGACTTGTCAAACGCCAATCATTCGGTAACAACATCTTATGGCACTTCCCCTCAAACTGGCTGCTGATATCGGCGGCACATTCACCGACATTGTTCTCGAGCAAGGAAAAAAGCGCTGGAGCGGCAAGATACTCACCACGGTCCACGCGCCTGAAGTGGCCGTGCTGGAAGGCTTGCAACAAGTCATCCGCGATGCGGGCTTCAAGCCATCCGACGTGGATGTCTTCATTCATGGCACCACGCTGGCCACCAATGCTCTCATCGAACGCAAGGGCGCCAAGACGGCCTTCATCACCACCGAAGGCTTCCGCGATGTGATCGAGCAAGGTTATGAAAAGCGCTTCGACCATTATGATTTAATGATTGACCGCGCCTCGCCACTGGTGCCGCGCCATCTGCGTCTCGGCATCAAGGAACGCCTGGCCACCAATGGCGATGTGCTGATTCCGCTGGACGAGTCAGCCGTACCTGCGCTGGCCGCCACCATCCGCGAAGAAGGCTGCAAGGCCGTGGCCATCGGGCTTTTGCATTCCTATGCGCATGAAAGCCATGAACGCCGCATTGCCGAGCTACTGAAGCCATTGCTGCCGGATGACGTGACCATCTGCCTGTCATCGGAAGTCGCACCCGAAATCCGCGAATATGAGCGCTTCTCCACCACGGTCGCCAATGCGTATGTGCGCCCGCTGATGGCCAGCTACCTGTTCCGCCTGCGCGACGGCCTGGCCCAGCTGGGCATGGAATGCCCGCTCTATCTAATGATGTCCGGCGGTGGCTTGACCACGCTAGAAACGGCTGCGCGCTTCCCGATCCGTTTGGTTGAATCCGGCCCTGCAGGTGGCGCGATCCTGGCCAGCCGCATGGCACAGAGTCTCGATCTGCCGGAAGTGTTGTCTTTCGACATGGGCGGCACGACTGCAAAAATCTGCCTGCTGTCTGATGCAGAGCCTGAACGTGCGCACCGCTTCGAGATCGCGCGTGCCTATAAGGACATGAAGGGCTCCGGTATTCCGGTCCGCATTCCCGTGATTGAAATGGTGGAGATCGGTGCCGGCGGTGGCTCCATCGCGCGCGTCGATAAATTGGGCCGTCTCACTGTCGGCCCCGATAGCGCGGGTTCTACCCCCGGCCCCGTCTCTTATGGGCGTGGTGGCACGATGCCGACGGTCACCGATGCCAATGTGGTGCTGGGCAAGATCGATCCGGAATTCTTTGCCGGTGGCAAAGTGAAACTGGAAATTGATGGCGCCAAAAATGCCTTCGCCGAACAGATCGGCAGCACGCTTGGGCTGAAAGATTTCTGGCCCGCCGCAGGCGTGGCCGAAATCGTGGAAGAGAACATGGCCAATGCCGCGCGCGTGCATGCCATTGAGCGCGGCAAAGACATTGCCAATTGCGTGATGATCGCCTTCGGTGGCGGCGCACCGCTGCATGCTTGCAGATTGGCCGAGAAAGTCGGCGTGTCAAAAATCATTGTGCCACTGGGCGCGGGCGTGGGTTCCGCCATCGGCTTTTTGCAAGCGCCCGTCGCTTATGAAATCACCAAGAGCGCTGCCGTCAATCTCGATCACTTCGATGCGGCAAAGGTCAACCAACTTCTCAAGACCATGGCGCAAGATGCTGAATCTGTTGTCAAACCCGCCATGGAAAAAGGCAAACCTTCGCTCACCATCAAAGCCGATTGCCGCTATGTCGGCCAAGGCCATGAGATCCAGGTTTCCCTACCCGTCCGTACACTGACGAATGCCGATGGAAAGAAATTGAAGGCTGCGTTCGAGAGCGCCTACAAGGCGATCTATGGCCTGGTGATCCCCGGTCAGCAGGCCGAGGCGATCACCTGGTCGGTGACTTCATCATCGCCCATCCCGAAAGTGGAACGCGCCAAGAAGGCACCGAAGAAGGCCGCCCCCAAGCCGCTGCGCACTCGCCAGATTTTCGATGCTGCAGCAGGCAAGCTGATGAGCGCGCCGGTTTACTGGCGCTTCGATATGCCGCCCGGTTCTGCAATCAAGGGCCCGGCGATCATTGCCGAGCATGAAACGTCCACGATCGTCGGCAGCCGCTTCAAGGCCGAGATCAACAGCCTCGGTCAGATCGTGATGGAGAAGGTGAAATGAGCAAGCAACCCTCCAGCGCCAACAAGGCCCTCGAAGCCATTCGCACCCAGGTGATGTGGAACCGCCTGATCGCGGTTGTGGAAGAACAGGCGCAATCGCTTTTGCGCACAGCCTTCGGCACCATCACGCGTGAGGCCGGTGATCTTTCCGCCGGTGTTTATGATCCAGAAGGCCGGATGATCGCGCAGGCGATGACCGGCACGCCGGGCCATGTGAATACGATGGCCACCGCCGTGAAGCACTTCTTCAAATGGTATCCACAATCCACCATGAAGCCGGGTGATGTTTACATCACCAATGACCCCTGGCTCGGCACCGGACATCTGTTCGACTACGTGATGATGACGCCGGTGTTCCTCGGCAAGAAGCTCGTCGCCTTCTTCGCCTCCACCTGCCACGTGATCGATGTGGGCGGCATTGGCTTTTCGGCCAAGGGCAATTCCTCCTTCGATGAAGGCATGTATGTGCCGCATATGATGCTGCGCAAACAGGGCGTGCTGAATGATGACCTGATGAAGGTCATCCTCGGCAACACCCGCAATCCGGTGGAAGTGAAGGGCGACCTGCTTTCGCTGGTCTCCGCCAATGATACGGGCGCGCGCCGCCTCGTCGAGATGATGACGGAATTCAAGCTGCCGTCCCTCGACAAGCTGGCCAAGCACATCCTCACTCAGTCCGAAAAGGGCATGCGCGAAGCCATCAAGGCGCTGCCCAATGGCGAATGGTCCTATGAGCTGCCGCTCGATGGCTATGAAAAGCCCATCGTCATCAAGGCCAAGCTGATCATCAACAATGGCAAGGTGACGGTGGATTACCGCGGCACTTCGTCTGTTTCAATCTACGGCATTAACAGCCCGCGCACCTACACGGAAGCCTATACAGTCTTCGCGCTGAAGGCGATTGTGGCCCCGCATGTGCCGAACAACATCGGCTCGCTCTCCTGCTTCGACATTGAGACCGACCCGCACACCGTGGTGGACCCGATCCGCCCCTCGCCCGTCACCTCGCGCCATGTCACCGGGCAAATGCTGGCCGATGCCGTGTTCGGCTGCCTATGCCAGACACTTCCGGGCAAGGTGCAAGCTGAAAGCGCCGGCTCCATCTGGATGCTGATGTTCAACTCGGCCCATGGGAAAGTGGACCCCGCATTGCTGAAAAACGCGCAGGAATATGCCGTGCTCTCCATCGGCCTCGGTGGCATTGGCGGCAGGCCAGGCAAGGACGGCCTGTCATGCATGGCCTTCCCCTCCGGCATCGGCGGCATTCCTGTTGAAATCATTGAGGGCCAGTGCCCGCTCTGGTTCAAGGAAAAGCAGTTCCTGCCCAATTCCGGCGGTGACGGCGAATGGCGCGGCGGACTTTCGCAGCGCTTTGAAGTGCGCAACCGTGAGGCCACACCCTTCACCATTTCAGCTGCCACCTTTGACCGTATCCGCAACGCTGCTCAGGGCCGCGATGGCGGCAAGCCGGGCTCGCTCGGCATTGCCAAGCTTGCATCGGGCGCGCATCTTCCCGACAAGGGCGTGCATCTGGTGCCGAGCGGCGATGCCTTGATCATTGAGCTGCCCGGTGGCGGCGGCTTTGGTGATCCAGCAAAACGTACGTCTGAGAACCGCGCAGCCGACAAGAAAGCGGGAGTAGTGACATGATGCTCAAATCAGCCGGACTTGCTTTGGCGTTGTGCCTTGCCAGTGCCACGCCTTCTTTTGCCGGCGATGGTGCTGAACTGAACATCCTCGGCTTCTCCGCCGATAGCCGCTATTTCGCCTTCGAACAATTCGGCGAGCAGGATGGCTCAGGCTATGCCTTTGACGAAATTTTCGTCGTCGATCTGACCAAGGATGCCTGGGTAAAAGATTCTCCCATCCGCGTGCTGGGCAAGGATGACGAGAAGCTGGGTGTCGTGATGCAGCAGGCGCGGGCCAAATATGCAGCGCTTGAGAAAACCTATGCCATCACCTCTCCCGTCCGTGTGCTGGCGCGCAGCCCGGTCTATGAAGTGATCGAGGACCGCAAGACCATCACTTTCGACACCTGGTATATGTCGAGCGAATTCGGCTCCACCCCCGATGTGCCCGACACCCTGAAGGAAGTGCGCTATGTGCTGAGCGTGGCGGAAAAGCCATTGCCACGGCCAAGCACCTGCCCTGAGGACATGGGCGACGACTACAAGGGTTTCACCCTGAAGCTCAAATCCATCAAGGACGGTTCGGAGCGTGAGCTTGTCTCTGATGCGGCCATCCCCAATTCGCGCGGCTGCCCCTTTGGCTATGACGTTCAGGCCGTGGTTGATGGTTTCAGCGATACGCAAACTGATCAGGTGGTCGCCATCCTGGGTGTCTACTCGCTGGGCTTCGAAGGCAAGGACCTGCGCTACATGGCCGTACCCTTCAAACTGAAGCCATGAAGCTTTCGGCTGAACATATCGATCAGTATCGCGCCGACGGTGCGACTGTAGTGCGCGGCGCATTCTCGCCTGCGCAGATGAAACTGCTGGAGCAAGGCATCACCCGCAACATGGCGGAGCCTTCGGCCCTCGCCATCGTGGCCAGCCGCCCGGAAGACCCCGGCTATTTCATCGAAGACTTCTGCAACTGGCGGCGCATCGATGAGTATAAGCGCTTCGTTGAAGAAAGCCCCGCCGCCGCCATTGCCGCGCAGCTCATGGGTGCGCAGCAGACGCGCCTCTATCACGATCACTTGCTGGTCAAAGAGCCGAAGACCACGGCCAAGACGCCCTGGCACCAGGATCAGCCCTACTACAATATCGACGGCTTCCAGAATGTCTCGATGTGGCTGCCGGTTGATCCGGTGGCAGAAGCCTCGACCCTGAAATTCGTTGCCGGCTCGCATAAAGGCGGCTGGCTCATGCCACGCACCTTCATGAACAATGAAGCCAAGTGGTTTCCCGAAGGCACGCTGAAAGAACTGCCGGACATCGATGGCAACCCGGACCAATTCAAGATTCTCGCCTGGGCGCTGGAGCCGGGCGATGCCGTGTTTTTCCATATGCTCACGCTGCACGGCGCGGGCGGCGTGGCAAGTGGAAGCCGCCGCCGCGTGCTTTCTGTGCGTTTCATCGGCGATGACGTGACCCACGCGCCACGCAAATGGCGCACGTCGCCGCCCTTCCCCGGCCTCGAACAGCGCCTGCCCGCCGGTGCCGCGATGACCACAGAAGAATTCCCCATCCTTTGGAGCGCCTCATGAGCAATCTTTATCAATCCGCCCTCGCCGAACTCGGCACTGTTTTCGACAAGCTGAATGATGCAGATGTCGACAAGGCCTGCAGCATGATCGCCGCCGCGAAGAAGATCGTGGTCTTCGGCGGCGGACGTGAACGCCTGCAGATCATGGGCTTTGCGATGCGCCTCTGTCACATGGGTCTTGCGGTTGCCGTCGAGGGCGACATGACCACGCCTCCGGTCGGCAAGGGCGATCTCTTCATCGTCACCTGTGGCCCCGGCGAAATTTCAACCGCACTCGCATTGATGGGTGTGGCCAAGGATGCCGGCGCCAAGATCCTGTTCATCACCGCCCAGCCCAAGGGGCGTGGTGCGGCCTACGCTGATTTCGTTTTGCTGCTGCCGGCACAAACCATGGCCGATGACCAAGGTGAAAAGAAATCATCCACGCTGCCCATGGGCTCGCTTTTTGAGGGCGCGCTTTTCGTATTGTTCGAAGTGATGATCCTGAAACTCATCAAGCAGATGGCCATCAAGCCCGAAGCGATGCGCGCCAATCACACCAATCTCGAATAGCGCCGCAATTCAGCCTGATTGAAACGCAAAGTAGCGCCATCCTAGTGGAGATTATTGCATGAAAATAGTTTCGTTGATCTGTGTTGCCGCCACCTTGCTGTTTCTCGCCGGCTGCACCGAAGATAATTTCCGCTCCGCAGGCCGCTCGATGGTGCGTGGCGCCTGCGCCAGCAATCCGGGCGGCTGCTCGATGGATTGCAGCGCGGGTGAAAGTGCCACCCGCACTGGCAGTTGCATCCGCGACCCGAACAAGTGATCCTAGTGGCCTCAGCTCATCCTTGGCATGCAAAGCGGCCATAGGGGCGCCAGGCCCCAATCCATATCTGGGCTGAAGTCACCCGCATTTTCAGCCAGCGGCTCACCCGTAAAAAATGCCAGCAGGATCGCGATGCGCCTGTCATGGCCGGCACTGTCTTGGTTGTAATCCTTAAACGTGCGCCGTGACTTGGCGAGATAACGGATGGCCGCATCAAGGCTCTGCCCATTGATCCCCCTATAATCATGCAGGTTGATCCCAATTCTGGCGCTAACGCAGGCCAGCGCAGCCCAGGCTTCGAGGCTGAACAAGGAATAATGCAGCGGCAGGTGGCGCTTCAGCTCCTCCGGCTGTGCGCCGGACCCATTGATCTGTTCGGCAAGTTTGACGGAAAGCCCCCGGCAAATGCGCGTGGCAGATTCAACATTGCCGGTGAAAAGATAAAGCTGCACGGCCAGCACGGCAGTCCACAATGAAATATTGTTGGGCCTTTCAAGTGCGAAGGGAAGTTGTCCGCTCTTCTCAACGTCCTGGAGCAGATCGCGGCACCATTGGCGAATGTCCTGTGCTTGCTTTGCGGGCAACGCTTTCAGTTTGATTAGCGTGTCCACCGTCTGAGGCAAAAGCCAGAGGTCACGGGCAGCGACCAACCCGTAAGGATTTGGGGTTTTCCGCTCAGGCCGGAGTTGCGCAAAACGCAAATTGGGATTCATTCGCGTCTTCTTGTCGAGTATCCAGGTTTCCAGAATACCGCGTGCCCGCGCCGCATATTCCTTCTTGCCCAACACATAGGCCCCGTGCGCCAACACTGAGCTGTCACGCAAGAATTGACTAAGAGCGGCCCTGTCATCCCTGCCCGCACTTTCAGGTGCTACTACACGCCGCGGCGGGCGCAACATCTGGCTAACACAGGCTAGAACCGAACGCGGCGATAACAAATCCAATCGTCCAAAGCCTGTCGGGTAGCGCGGGGCACAGAAAAAATCCTGCTTGTTGCCACTGGGCGCAGTTGCCTCCTTGTCAAGAATGCGCGCGGTGGGCGAGGCCATGACTTGTGCACAAAGCCCATCCAGCGCTGTGCGATGCGAATTCAGTTCCGCAGCGTAGGTGTGGAACACATCCGCGCGGGCGAAATTTTTCTTGGCCTGCGCAATGTCCAGCTCCGCCGATAGCAATTCCACGCCTTCAAAGCGCGCACTCCAACGGCCCAAATCATTGTTTTCAACCTTGGCCGATGAGTGGGTGGGCAGGCGCATGGTGAATCCGCCCGTTACGAATTGGCCCCTGCTCTTGCTCGGGGGAAGACAGACATTATCCCATGGCGGCGACCACCATTTGTCCCACGGGCCTGGCACGCCAATCCGTCGGAAAAGCTCGGTCTTGTTCTTGTTGCCGTAACGCCGGGCTTCATCAAATCTGTCCTCGGCATCAAATCGGAACGCGATCTGCGGCTCGTCAGGGTTTTTTGGCGGCGAAACCAGGCTGGCAATTTCGTTGTGTTCATAAATACGCTGCATGCCAATGGCGACAAATTTCGCATCGCCCGCCGCACGGGTCGCTTCCACGAAAGATCGCCACCCCTCGCGCGCGAACATGATGCCCCCATCAAAAGGCAGCACCCATTTCGAACGGGCCTGCCCATGTGACAGGGCCAGATTGCGGGCATGGTTGATGTTGATCAGGGCCTGTGACTTGTGCCTGATCTTCCATTCGAGGCTGAGCACCGGAAAGGATTCACCCCATTTCGCAGCCTGGCGCGCGCTGAGTCTCGGCAGGCCGCTGACATCGAGGAAAGCTGTGAAATGCGCCTGCGTGACAAAAGGAATGACAAGGTAATTGTGCCCCGCCGCTTTGATCACCCGGATCATTTCCTGAGCCAGTGCAGGGTCCACAATGCGGTTCAGGATCCACCACTTCTCCGCTTCGGGAAACGCATCCTCATGCGCAATGATATATTGCAGGTTTTCGAGCCCGCTGCGGCTGGCGTGGCGGGGCGGCAGGTCATTGCCCAAAATGCGGTAGATCGAAAATTCCTTCGGTTCTCGCGCAACGCGCTTCATGTCACCGCGGCCTTGGCCTTGAATTTCGGCTTGTCCCAGAGGCGCTTGGAGAGAACCTGATGCAGATGCTCCACCGCATCATAGACATCCGCATAAGACACGTAGAGCGGTGTGAAGCCAAAGCGCATCAGATTGGGCGCCCGGAAATCGCCGATGACTTTGCGCGAGATCAGTGCCTGCATGATGGCGTAGCTTTCGTCATGCGCAAGGCAAACATGGCTGCCGCGCTGGCTCCAATCCTGTTCGCCGTGAACGGATATGCCGAATTTCCCGCAACGCTCCTCCGCCAATTTTGCAAACAGCGCGCATTGCTTCATCGCCTTGGCATGCAGTTTCTCCATCGACACGCCCTTCCACACATCCATGGCCGCATCCAGCGCCACCATGTTCAGCATCGGCTGCGTGCCAACTTGAAAACGCGTCACATTTTCAGCGCCGGCAAACTGCTGCGCAAACGCAAAGGGCTTGGCATGACCCCACCAGCCCACCAATGCAGGCATCACTTCTTTCTGCAGGCGTGGATGCACAAAAGCAAAGGCTGGCGCACCTGGCCCGCCATTCAGATATTTATAGGTGCAGCCCACTGCAAAATCCGCATCGACATCCATCAGACGCCCCGGCACTGAGCCTGCGCTATGCGCCAGATCCCAGATCATCAGCGCACCATTTTCATGCGCCTTGGCAGTGATCGCCTTCATGTCGTGGCGGTGTGACGTGCGGTAATCCACTTCGGTGACCATCACCACCGCTACATCTTCATTGATCGATTGCAGAACCTGATCCGGCTCCACCACCTTGAGCACATGCCCATCCGCCATGAATTGCGTGAGGCCTTGCGCCACATAAAGATCGGACGGGAAATTGCCGCTGTCCGACAGGATCACCTTGCGCCCGCGCCTTTTGGCCACCGCAGCAGAAAGCACCTTGAACAGATTGACCGAGATCGTATCCGCCACAATAACGCTGCCGGGCACCCCGCCGATCAGCTTGGCGATCTTGTCACCGATCACTTGCGGCAGGTGAAACCAGCCATGCTTGTTCCATGACGTGATGAGATCACGCCCCCATTCCACTTCCACCGCATGCTTCACCCGCGCCACAGCCGCCTTGGGCAACACGCCCAGCGAATTTCCGTCGAGATAGATCATGCCTTTTGGAATGCTGAATGCATTGCGCTTTTTTGCAAAAACATCCTTGCGGTCGAGGGCTACAGCGTCTTTACGATTCATCTTGGTCTCCTCCTGTAAATTCGCCACAAACCGCCCTATTCTGCAAGCCATGTTGCGGTGGATGATGGCATTTCTGGTGTTTTCCGGTCTGGGCGGCACTGCCCTAGCCGCCGACCTCACACCGGGTGAAGCCTATATCCTGATCAAGCATGCAAGACCCGGCGTCACTGATCCAGACGGCTGGGCCGCCGATCTGATCGATGTGCTGAAAGCCCAATCCATCCCCGCCAACCGCGAGAATGTTTGCGCGGTCATCGCGGTGATCGATCAGGAGTCAAATTTCATTGCGAACCCCACAGTGCCGGGCCTTGGACGACTGGCGGAGAAATCCCTGCGCGAGAAATTCGGCCACGTGCCGTTCCTGTCCACCTATGTGATGGACTGGCTGGACTCGCATCCCGCAGGAGGCACCAGCTATCTGCAACGCATTCGCATCGCCAAGACCGAGCAGGACCTTGATCTCACCTACCGCGCCCTGGTCAATGATTTCGGCACAGCCAGCAACATGTCATTCGTGGTTCAAAGCGGCTTGCTCAATAGAGCAATTGAGGAACGCAACAATATTTCCACCGTAGGCTCCATGCAGGTCTCGGTGCATTTCGCATTGGATGAAGCCAGGAAGCGCCGCTATCTGCCGATGACGCTGAGCGATGTCTATGCCGTGCGTGACGAACTCTACACAAGGCGCGGCGGCATGTATTACGGCGTGCGCCAGCTGCTGGGCTACGAGACCGGCTACAACCGCAAAATCTTCCGCTTTGCAGACTTCAATGCCGGCCGCTATTCCAGCCGCAATGCATCCTTCCAGCATATCATCGCCACGCTGGCCAAACAGAAACTGGCCCGCGATGGTGACCTGCTGATCTATGACAAGAACGGCACGGCGCAAGCCGCGGTCAGCAGTTCCGAATCCGCGTTGCGCAGCCTCTCATCCACCAATGCGCTAGGGCTTTCGGACAAGCTGATTCGAAGCGACCTGCTGCAGGAAAAGGACGATGCTTTCGCACTGACCCAGACTTTCATTGCGGTGAAGGGCCTCTATTTGCGTCAAACGGGCCAGCCCGCACCCTATGCGGAATTGCCCGGGATCGACCTGGCCAGCCCAAAGCTCTCACACAAGATGACGACAGCCTCCTACGCCACCAGCGTGGACCGCCGCTATGCCAAATGCGCCGCCGCCCGCCTGTGATCAGGCTTGCAGCCTCTATGTCACGGATCGTAAAGGTGGGCCGGGCCGTTCAGGCCGCGTGACGGGGACGAAGGATGGCGTGGTTCAGGAGGTTGTTTGGAAAGACAAAGCCGGGCCTTTTCATTTTTGCAATTCCCCTCATTCCGAAACATCGAGCGGTGGATTGGAACCGGACCATGGAATTGCTGGGTGCCACATTGCGCTCGGCCTTGAACCAGATTGATCCCAATTTTCAGATCATCGTCGCGGCGGAAGACCAGATTGATATTCCCGAAGCCCGGCACCCAAAAGTCACCATCGCATATTTCGCCACGCAACCGCCCAAAGCCGGCACAGAATTGCTCCACGCCACGTCATTCCTGGATCACCAGAACAGACGTCAGTTCTTAACGCAAAAGGCCAAGGACGCCGGCGGCACTCATGTGATGATTCTGGATGCTGACGATCTGGTCAGCCGTCATCTCGTCCACACGATCAACGTTCTTCCATCCGCATCTGGCTATGCTTTCACCCGCGGTCACGTGATGGATTTTCAAACCAGGAAAATCTATCCCTGCCCCAGCGCGCGGATTGGTGTGGGAAGCTTTGAAGAATTTTGCGGCAGCGGGCATGTATTCACGCTTGCGCAGGATCCAGCATTGCCGCAGCCCTGGCCTGAGGCCATGGTTGAACAAAGGCATAAATTGGTGAGCAATCTGATGCGCGAAAACGCGCACCCCTTTTTGCAGGTCAGGGAACGCCTCGTGATCTACATGCTGAACTCGGGCGTGAACATGTCGAACGAAGGAACGCCCGATAGTCCCTTCAAGAAATTTGCAGTTTACGCGTCAACCGTTCCAGCCACCTATGGCCACCCGATGACGCGCAGGCAAATCAGGGAATTCGCGCTTGATCAAAACACCAGCCCGTTCTTGATGCCAAAGCGGAATGGATCATCATGAGGTTATTTTCGCGCCTCCTTGCAAAATGGAATAAGACTTCGGCTGAAGGAACTTTCGTCATCGCGATTCCTCTCATTCCCCGCAAGCGGGCCAAGGATTGGGATCAAATCCTCTCAAAGCTTCAGGCAACGTTGCGCTCTACACTGGGTCAAACAGACCCTGATTTCCGGATCATCATTTGCACGGAAGACGAAATTGATCTCCCCGAGGCGCGGCATCCGAAAGTGCGGATCTTGCTCTATGGTGCAGGCCGCCCGCCAAGCGCCTATAAAAACACCCACACGCTGGCCATACAAGATGCATATGCGCGCCGTATGCGCTTGACCGATGAGGCCATGAGAATTTCAGCGCGTCACCTGATGTTTCTCGATGCGGATGATCTCGTCAGCAATCGCCTGGTCGAAACAATCAAGGCGCTTCCCTTTTCCTGCGCCTACGCCTTGTCATCCGGTTTCGTCATGGACGATGCGACAAAAAAAGTGGCACTTTGTCCGAGTGAGTTGATCAAAATTTCGCATTTTGATTCCTTCTGCGGCAGTTCCTGGGTGTTTTCGCTTTCACCCCAAAGCACGCTTCCGAGAGGATGGCTCCGTCTTGTGAAAAACACCGGCCATCATCAAGTCCGCGAAGCGCTGTCGGCCAGTGGGACGTCCATTCATAATATTGAACAACCCCTTGCCATTTATCTCCTGAACACCGGCCACAATATGTCGGGTGCAGGCACCTCGGATTCCACGCCGGGTTATTACGGAACGAATGGAGCAGCGATTGCCGCCAAGCATGGCCGCGCGCTGACGCCGGAGGAGTCGAAAGAGTTCGGCTTCCCAAACAGCCTTTAGGGTAACAACCCATCCTTGATACCAAGATAATTGCTGACGGGCGGCGGGGTCCAGCCTTTCGGCGCAGCTGGCGGCGCGTAAATTTCCACCAGCAGCGGATGGCAGGCAGACTTGTCACTCGAATGCTCGTCACCGCAATCACCGCCCGGGCAGGCCGACAGCGCAGCCAGCAGATCAATCTCCGCGAAGCATTCAAGATAGTCACCCGGCCGCGCCGGCGTGGCCTTCATGAAATATTGCCCGGTGTCGCGCGTGAAGCCGGTGCACATGAACACATTCAGCACGTCGTGCACGAAGGGCTCCGCCGACGCTTGGGTGCGGCCCGTTGCTGACGCGAAGGCGCGCGTGAGGTTGGAATGGCAGCAATGGTGATAGTCGCCACCCGCCAACAATTTGTGCGTATAGGGATCACAGCGCGTGCCGATCACATCATGCACGCTGCCGCCGAATTCATCGAAGCCGTACCAATCCAGCGTGTCTTCGGTGATGGTGGCGATGGGGCGCAGATACGGCAGATTGCTCCACAATCTGTCGCCGGTTGAAACATGCGTGCCATGCAGCGCGCGCGTCTTGCCGGAGAAAAACCGCTCCGCATGATTCCCCTTGGCCCACAAATTGAGATCACCGACTTGCGGGCCTTCTACCGAGACAATGCGAAAGAAATGCCCCGCTGGAACTTCAAATGATTTGGCATCGCGCGGCGGCACCAGCACTTCGCTTGTCTTTGTCCAACCCTCGCGCGCTGCGCGGTAGGAGGAGAGATCAGGCTTCGGCAGATCATCCACTGCATAGCAGATGACAGGCTTCACGGCCTTGCGCTTCTGCGCATCGGTGGGCGGATTGAACTCAGGAAATTGCGGCTTCATGCGCGAAGCATGACACGTTTACGCCCAGTCGAGAACCACCTTGCCGCAAGCGCCCTGCTTCATCAGCGCAAAGCCCTGCGCATAATCCGCCGCCTTCATCCGGTGGGTGATCACCTTGCGCACGTCGAGGCCTGACTGCAGCATGGCGATCATCTTGTACCAGGTCTCGAACATTTCGCGGCCATAGATGCCCTTGATGGTGAGTGACTTGAAGATCACCCGGTTCCAGTCCACCGGCGTGGCCTTGGCAGGAATGCCCAGCATGGCGATCTTGCCGCCCATGATCATGTGATCGACCATCTGGTCGAAAGCCTGGGGTGCTCCCGACATTTCAAGCCCAATATCGAAACCCTCATGCATGTGCAGCTTGGCCATCACATCGCGCAGATTTTCACGGCTCACATTGACCGTGACGGCATCGGTGACCTGATTGCAAAGCTCCAGCCGGTAGTCATTCACGTCAGTCACCACGATATGCCGCGCACCCACATGGCGGCAGACGGCAGCGGCCATGATGCCGATGGGGCCAGCGCCGGTGATCAGCACATCTTCACCGATCAGATCAAACGACAAGGCTGTGTGCACTGCATTGCCCAGCGGGTCGAGAATGGCGCCAATCTCGTCATCCACTTCCGGTGGCAGATGGATCGCATTGAAGGCCGGGATTTTCAGATATTCCGCAAAGGCGCCGGGCACGTTGACGCCTACGCCCTTCGTCTCGGGATCAAGATGGAAATGCCCCGCACGCGCCATGCGGCTTTTCATGCCGATCAGATGGCCCTCGCCCGAAACCCGGTCACCCACTTTCACGCTGCGCACATGGCTGCCAATGTCGACAACCCGCCCCGCAAATTCATGGCCCACCACCATCGGCACCGGAATGGTTTTCTGCGCCCACTCATCCCATTTCCAGATGTGCAGATCAGTGCCGCAAATGCCGGTCTTGGCCACCTGGATGATAATGTCATCCACGCCCATTTCGGGCCTGGGCTCATCGCGCATGACGAGGCCTTCAGCGCGTTCGGCTTTGACCAGAGCTCTCATGCAATCATCTTCAACTTGCGGCCCACCTTGATGAAGGCGTTGGCGGCCGTTTCAACATCGCGGGCCGAATGCGCGGCAGACATTTGCGTGCGGATGCGCGCCTTGCCCTGCGGCACCACCGGATAGAAAAAGCCGGTGACATAAACGCCCTCGGCATAAAGCTCGCGCGCCATATCCTGCGCCAGCTTGGCCTCGCCCAGCATCACCGGAATGATCGGATGCTCGCCCGGCTGCAGCGTGAAACCCGCTGCCGTCATTGTCTGGCGGAACTGCGCGGCATTGGCGAACAATTGCTTGCGCAGATCATCGCCCTCTTCGGCGAGATCAATCGCCTTCAGGCTGGCGGCCACGATGGGCGGCGGCAATGAATTGGAAAATAGATAGGGCCGCGCCCTTTGGCGCATCAGATCAATGATCGGCTGCGCGGCGGCGATGTATCCGCCCGCCGAGCCGCCCAAAGCCTTGCCCAAAGTGCCAGTAAGAATATCAACCTTGATCCCCGCGCGGGCCGGCGTGCCCGCACCCTTCGGCCCCGTGAAGCCCGTGGCGTGGCAATCATCCACCATAATCAGCGCATCATATTTATCAGCCAGCGCGCGCACGGTTTTGAGATCGGCGAAGAAGCCATCCATCGAGAACACGCCATCAGTGGCGATCACGATGCGGCGCGCATTGGCGGCCTTGGCTTCCTTCAGCTTGGCCTCAAGATCATTCATATCATTGTTGGCATAGCGGAAGCGCTTGGCCTTGGAGAGGCGGATGCCGTCAATGATCGAAGCATGGTTCAGCGCATCGGAAATGATCGCATCCTGTTCGCCGAACAAAGGCTCAAACACCGCGCCATTGGCATCAAAGCAGGCGGCAAACAGGATCGAGTCTGCCATGCCGAGATAGGAGGCGATGCGCGCCTCCAGTTGCTTGTGCAGATCAGTCGTGCCGCAAATGAACCGCACCGAAGCCATGCCGAAGCCGTGTGAGTCCAACGCATCCTTGGCGGCGGCAATCAGTGCCGGGTGATTGGCCAGGCCCAGATAATTATTGGCGCAGAAATTGAGAACGTCATCCCTGCCGGTGACGGCGATGTGCGCGGATTGCGAAGAGACAATCTCGCGCTCCACTTTCCACAATGATTGGTCCTTGATGGATTGCAGTTCTTCAGCGAGCGAGGCGGCAAATGTTGTCATGCAGCAAAGTGTAGCTGATCCCTCCCAAGGCGGGGAGTGAAATCCTTCAACGCTTCTTCAGCCCCCCGGCACCCGGGGCATCAGGTAAATCTCCGCACCTGCGGGCAGTTCCGTTTCCCACTTGTCCCGGTAAATCTTGCCATTGATCGAAACGGCCACCCCGCGCTTAATATGCGGCTCCATACCGGGATGCGCGTCGATGAGCTTGCGGAACAGCTCACGGATGGTGCTGGCCTGCACCTCTAGCGTCTCCGCTCCGCCTACCAGCGGACGGAGCGCACCCCAGAGATGGATTTTGTGGACGCTCACCCCTTCTTGTGGGCCTTCAGTGATTTCAGCACGCGCGGTGGCGACATTGGCAGATGCGTCTGGCGTACGCCGGTGGCATTGCTCATCGCGATCGCCAAAGCAGCCAGCGGCGGCACGATCGAGGTTTCGCCCACGCCGCGCACGCCGTAGGGGTGATGCGGATTGGGGATTTCCAAAATCTGCGTGTCAATGAAGGGCAAGTCCGAACAGACGGGAATGCGGTAATCGAGGAAGCCGGCATTCTGCAGGCGGCCATCCTTTCCGTAAACATATTCCTCGTTCAGCGCCCAGCCGATGCCCTGCGCGGCACCGCCCTGATACTGGCCTTCCACGTAAGCCGGATGCAGCGCCTTGCCAGCGTCTTGAATCACTGTGTAGCGCTTGACGAGACTGCGGCCGGTTTCCGGATCAACCTCGATATCGGCAATATGCGTGGCGAAGGACACGCCGGCATTATCGGCCGAGATTTCGGCATGGCCGGCGACAGGCCCGCCGGTGCTCGACGCCTGTGCAGCGATTTCCTTCAGCGACAAAGGCGCGCGGTTGCCGTGATGCACGCCCTTGGCATGGGCGCCACCGTCTTTCCATTCCACTTCTTCAAGCGGAATTTCCCAGATCTTGGCGGCGCGCTCACGCAGCACCGTGATGGCGTTGCGCGCCGCGAACACGGCGGCCATCGAGCTGGAGAATGTGCCACGGCTGCCATCGGTCATGTCATTATGACCGAGCGAAGACGTATCAGCCACGATGGAACGCACGGACTCATAAGGCACGCCCAGTTCTTCGGCGACAGCCATGGCGATGGCGGCACGTGAGCCGCCCACGTCAATCGTGCCCTGTGCCACAGTCACAAAACCATCGGGCGTGACATTGAGATCAATGCAGGTCTGGCCGCCGAAATTGAACCAGAAACCGCAAGCCATGCCGCGGCCCTGGTTCTTGCCCAGAGGCGCCTTCATATGCGGATGATTCTTGGCGGCCTGCAGCGTGGGGCCAATGCCGATGGGGCCATAGACTGGGCCGTAAGACGAGCGTGTGCCCTCCTTCGCCGCATTCTTGATACGGAAATCAATCGGGTCCATGCCGATCTTTTCAGAAAGTTCCTCCACCGTGCTTTCAATCGCGAAGGCCGCAGCCGGGGCTGAAGGTGCGCGGTAAGCGGCGCATTTCGGGCGGTTGACGATCACGTCCTTGGCCACCGTTTTCACATTCTTCAAATCGTAGCAGGCAAAGGCGGTCATCGCGCCGAATTCGGCCCAGTTCGACGGGAACGCCCCGCCCTGATAGCGCAGCTCGGCCCAGGCCGCAGTGATGGTGCCGTCCTTCTTGGCGCCGATCTTCACGTCGATGGACGTCGAAGAGGTTGGCCCGGTGCAACGGAACACTTCATCACGCGTCATCGTCAACTTCACAGGGCGGTTGGCCTTGCGTGACAGAGCGAGTGCGAGCGGTTCAGCCCATACATGCGTCTTGCCGCCGAAGCCGCCACCGATTTCCGACGAGGTCACGCGCAGCTTGTTGGCATCAAGGCCCAGCAAAGATGCGCACTGGTTGCGGTACACGAAATGGCCTTGGGTGCAGACCCACATTTCAGCCATTCCATCGGGTGAGACCGATGCAGTCACTGAATGCGGCTCGATATAACCCTGATGCGTCTGCTCGGTTTTATACGAACGGCTGATCACCACATCGGCTTCAGCAAAACCCGCTTCCACATCGCCATGGCCATATTCGGAATATTTGTTCTGGTTGCTGGCAACGCTGGGCTGCTCCGGCAGGCCTTCGGTGAAAATATGCGCGTGAATGACGGGGGCACCTTTGGCCAGCGCCTCATCCACGTCGGTCACATGCGGCAATTGCTTGTAGGTGACTTCAATCAGCTTCAACGCTTTGCGCGCGGTGGTGGCGTCAATCGCAGCCACGGCAGCAACAGCATGGCCATCATAGAGAGCCTTCTGGCGCGCCATGCAGTTTTCCAGAATGTCGAGCAGCCCACGATCGCCATCGGTGAGATCGGGCAGATCCTTCGAGGTGATGACGGCTTTTACACCCGCCAGCTTCTCGGCCTTTGACGTGTCGATCTTCACGATCTGCGCATGGGCATGCGGTGAACGCAGCACCAGGCCGACGAGTTGCCCCGGCATGTTGTAATCCGCACCATAGCGGGCGCGGCCCGTCACCTTGTCCACACCATCAGGGCGGCGCGGGCGGGTGCCGATCACCTTGAATTGCTTTTCGACGCGGTCGGGATTCATCGGACCAATATTGTCAGCAGCCATGGCTCAAGCCCTCATTTCTTTGGCAGCGGCCTGAACGGCGCGCACGATCTTGTCATAGCCGGTGCAGCGGCAGAGATTGCCGGCGAGACCGAACCGGATTTCTTCTTCCGATGGATCAGGGTTCTTGGTCAGCAGCGCCTTGGCCGCCATCAAAATGCCCGGCGTGCAGATGCCGCATTGAAGGGCAGCGCCATCAATGAAGTTCTGCTGCAGCGGATGCAGCTTCGCCCCATCGGCCATGCCTTCGATGGTCTCAACCGACTTGCCATCCATCTCCGCACCTAGCACCAGGCATGAGCAGACGAGACGGCCATCGAGGATCACCGAGCACGCGCCGCAATCGCCCGTGCCGCAGCCTTCCTTGGCGCCCGTGAGCCCCAAGCGGTTGCGCAGCACATCGAGCAGCACTTCATCTTCAGCGCAGGTGAATTCGACCGGGTCACCATTGACGGTGGTTTGAACATGAGCTCCCATTATTTTCCTCCTGCGCGGCTAAAGGCAATTTCAGCAGCGCGGCGCGCCAGCACGCCTGCCACTTCGGTGCGGAACTCAACTGTGCCGCGCTTGTCATCAATCGGTTTGCAGGCTGCGGAACAGGCCGCAGCAAGCTTGGCCTTGGCTTCGTCATCCAGCTTGGTGCCGATGATCGCCTTGGCGGCATCTTTCACCAGGATAGCAGTGATTGCCACCGCACCCAGTGCCACGCGGGCAGAGGTGATCACACCCTTGGCATCGAGCGTCAGGTTCACCGCACAAGACACAACGGCAATATCCATTTCGGTGCGCGGAATGAAACGCAGATAGGCATCGCCCGACCGCGCCGCCTTCTTCGGTAATTCAATCGCAGTGATGAATTCGCCTTTCTTCAGATTGGTGCGGCCCACGCCAGCGGGCACATCTTCCACCGCCAGTTTGCGCGAACCCTTGGCGCTGGTGATCACAACTTTCGCACCCGCAGCCATCAGGCCTGGCACGCTGTCTGCGGCGGGCGAGGCATTGCAGAGATTGCCAGCCATCGTGCAGCGGCCTTGAACCTGCTTCGAACCAATGAGGCTTG
The DNA here is from genome assembly GCF_015714715.1 of Aestuariivirga litoralis. Lineage (NCBI taxonomy): Bacteria > Pseudomonadati > Pseudomonadota > Alphaproteobacteria > Hyphomicrobiales > Aestuariivirgaceae > Aestuariivirga > Aestuariivirga litoralis. The sequence continues at coordinate 86,642 of NZ_WAHS01000002.1, forward strand.
CACCTTCGACCACGCCGGGCCAGGCCTTCACCAGATCCTTGTTCTCAGTGAGTGCGGCGCAAGGCACAGCAGCACCGATCACAAAACTGGATGCCGATTTCTTGATTTCCTTGATGCCCTTGATCGCCTTGATATCGACAATCAGATCCGGCTCCAGCATGCCGGCCTTCATCTTCACCAGCAGGTCCGTACCCCCGGCAAGCACAAAAGCTTTGCCTTTTTCCTTGGCCAGCAAAGTGGCCGCCTCTTTCGCTGTTCCCGGCTGTATATAGCGCATCATTTCAATCCTTTAGAGCGATTCCAGACTATGACTTGCTCATCATGCGGTCAACCAAATGGAGTGTTGCAGCGCCGCATGACAGATGCGCCATCGCATTGACTTTGCCCATTCTCCTGTCTTTCATTGCGACAGGAGAATATCTTGAGCGACCATATGACACGCCTGCACAGCCTGCCGATTTGGCAAGGCGCACTTGAAGTTGAGCCACTGTCCGGTGGTGTGTCCAACCATGGCTTCAAGGTGAAAGATCAAAGCAGCACTTACGTTGCGCGCTTTGGCGACGACTATCCCTTCCATCAAGTTTCACGCGCCCGCGAAGCCATCGCCTCGCGCGCCGCCTTTGAGGCAGGCCTTTCACCCGAACTGGTTTACGCTGCCCCCGGCGTCACTGTGCTGCGCTTCATCGAGGCTAAAACTTATGCCGAGGTGGATGTGCGGGCGAACTGGCAACCCTGCGTCGATATCATCAAGCGCTGCCATCACGAGATGCCCCGCCGCGTGCTCGGCCAGGGGGCCATCTTCTGGGTGTTCCAGATCATCCGCGACTATGGCGCAACGCTGATTGCAAAAAATCATGCGCGCGCAGGTGAAGTGGCGTCATGGCTGAAAGTGGTGGACCAGTTGGAAGCCGAGCAAGTGCCGTTGCCCATCATCTTCGGGCATCATGACTTGCTCCCCACCAACTTCATGCACGATGGCAAGCGCATCTGGCTGATTGACTGGGAATATGGAGCCTTCGGCACGGCGATGTTTGATCTCGCCAACATCGCAGCCGCCAATTCCTTCGACGACAATCTCGAAGCGCAAATGCTGGAGCGTTATTTTGAGGGGAAGCCGGATGAGGCCCTGGCACGCGCCTTCTCAGCCATGAAAGTGGGGGCGGCTTTGCGTGAAGCCACCTGGGGCATGATCTCGGAACTGTTCCTCAATGCCCCAGGCGTCGACTACGTGGCTTACGCGGCGGAATATCTGGGCCGCTATGAAGCGGCGCTCAGCAACCACCGCAGCCGGTTTTAGTTACCGTCGATCTGCTTACCCATAATGGCCAGCGCCTGCTGATAGACCGAAGCCGCATTCCAGCCTTGGATAGCTGAGAAATTCGGCTGGCCCGGCTGATAGCCAGCACCGCGCTTCCAGCCATGGCCGCGCAGGAAGTTGGCGGTGGACCGCAAGGCGGTTTCCTTGTTGGACAGCGAACCACCGGTGCCATAGGCAAAGATGTTCTTCGGCATGAATTGCGTCTGGCCCACTTCACCATGCATCGCACCCACGGAATTGGCCGACAGCACACCCTTGTCCACCAGCTTCAAAGCGGCAATTGCCTGCTCGGTGAAAAAGTCATGACGGCGGCAATCATAGGCCAAAGAGGCCACGGCCGAGATAGTGTTCTGGTTGCCGGTCACGGCACCAAAGCCAGTCTCCATGCCCCAGATCGCAATGATCGGGCCAGCGGGCACGCCATAAGTTGCTTCGATTGAAGCAAACAAGGCGGCATTGGCCTTCTTGAGACCACGTCCGCGCGCCACGATGGCACCGGAGCCGCGCTTGCTCATGAATTCACCGAGGGAAAGATGAAAGCTGTGCTGGTTGCGATCCGCATAGATCGTCTTGGTGGCATAATGCGTGCCGGCCAATGCTGAAAGCCCGCGCGGGCCAACGCCTGCCGCCTTGGCTTCCGGCGCAAAGGCCACTTTCCAGGCCTCGAAGCCACCTGCAGCATTGCCGCATTGTGCCGCCTGCGCCGATACAGCACCCGCCACCAGAGCTGCCGCAACCATCATTGATTTCAAAAACCGCATATGCCTCATCTCCCCTGATTATCCGCCTCCCGCATTAACTGCCTTTGTTCTGAAGATTGGTCAATGCACAGCGAACTTGAATTATTGTTCGGAAATCTGTATCAAGCGTTCTATAAAACGAACGAGTTAGATTATGACATTGAATTCGCAGGGTCTTTTCGAGGAAAAAGTGCTGGAGATCCAGCACTATACCGACCGGCTGTTCCGTTTCCGCATTACCCGCCCACAAAGCTTCCGTTTCCGCTCCGGCGAGTTCGTGATGATCGGCCTGCCCATCAACGGCAAAAACCTGATGCGCGCCTATTCGGTGGCCAGCCCATCGTGGGATGAAAGCCTGGAATTCTATTCCATCAAGGTTCAGGACGGCCCGCTCACCTCGCATCTGCAGAACATCAAGGTCGGCGACACGATTTTGATGCGCCAGAAAACCACCGGCACCTTGGTGCATGATGCGCTGTTGCCCGGCAAGCGCCTGTTCATGATTTCCACCGGCACCGGTGTGGCGCCCTTCGCCTCGGTGATGCGCGATCCCGAAACATATGAAAAATTCGAAACCGTCATCCTCGCCCATACCTGCCGCGATGCGGCCGAACTGAAATATGGCTTTGACACTGTTGAAGTGAGCAAGAACGATCCGCTGGTGGGCGAGCAGGCCGCGAAGCAGCTCTTTCATTTTGCCTCCACCACGCGCGAGAAAACCGCCCAGATGGGCCGCATCACCACGCTGATCGAGAATGGTGGACTGTTCACAACGATGGGCATCGCCGCGCTCAACCCGCAAGAAGACCGGTTGATGATGTGCGGCTCGATGGCGATGATCAAGGATATGAAGGCGCTGCTGGAAGCCAGGGGCTTCGTCGAAGGCTCACTCGCCGACCCGGGAAGCTTCGTGATCGAACGCGCCTTCGTCGGCTAGTTCAAGGCGTTGGAAGGAACCCCCTTCAATCTTGGGCGTTGTAGTGAGACTGTGTTCGTCATAAGATTGTCATGCCTGCCGGGCGAAATGGGTGCGTGAAAATGCCATTGCTTGCTTCCGAACGCCTGCGTGACAGTTACAGCCTCGCTAAGGAAGTTTTCCTCGCATTGTTCACCGTGCGCATGTCGCCGGTGGCATTCCATCTCGATTATTTTGCATTTCCGCCGATCATCCTGGGCTCTATCATCTGGGGCGCGCAGGGCCTTCATTGGTACACCGCCATGGGCCTGTTTATCGTCGGACTCGCCTGCTGGACTCTGGCAGAATATGTATTGCACCGTTACGCGCTGCATCATTTGCCCTGGTTCTCCGATCAGCACACCGCGCATCATGAAGCACCGCGGGCGATGATCGCTTCCCCGACGGTTTTCTCATTTGCCTTCTTCTACGCCTTTGGCTTCGTGCCGGTTTGGCTCCTCTTTGGATTTTACATTTCGCTCGGTTGGTTCGCTGGCTTCTTGACGGGCTACGTGATGTTCGGTGCTGTGCATGAAATGGTGCATCACTCGCAAAACCAATGGGCCATCATGCGCTATTGGAAGCGCCTCCACGCCATTCATCATCACGGAAATTCGGACCGAAATTTCGGTGTGATTACAGGCTTTTGGGACCATGTCTTCGGAACTTACGAGAACAAGCTGAGGCGCGTTCCGCTGCGTGAGATTGATCCCGACGAAGCTTAGAGCAGCTTGCGCTTCGCTATGTTGCGCATGAAATCAGCAAGGCCGAAATTCCACTTCGGAGCCTTGTTGGTATAGACCACGCGGTTGCGCAAAACACCCAGAAGCGGTGTCGATATTTCCACCACATCGCCTACATGATGGGTGAAGCCCTTGCCCTTTTCACCACGGTCATCAGTGGGCGCAAACATCGTGCCGAGATAGACCACCAGACCATCCGGATATTGATGATGTTCATTGATGGCATTGGCCACGATCTCCTGCGGGTCGCGGCTGATCAGGGCCATGTTGGAATGGCCCTCCATCACGAAACCGTCTTTGCCGGAAACTTTCATCGCCAGTTCGGATTTGCGCACATCATCCAGCGAGAAGGATTTGTCGAAAAACCGGATGAACGGCCCCAGCGATGCCGAAGCATTGTTGTCCTTGGCCTTGCCGAGCAGCAGTGCCGAGCGGCCTTCGAAGTCACGCAGGTTCACGTCATTGCCCAGAGTCGCGCCGACGATTTTTCCTGTGGATGAAACCACCATCACAATTTCAGGCTCGGGATTATTCCACGATGATTTCGGGTGAATGCCCACTTCCATGTTGTGCGCGACCGATGAGAGCACGGGAGCCTTGGTGAAAATCTCCGCATCGGGCCCGATACCCACTTCGAGATATTGGCTCCAGGCATTGGCCTTGATGAGTGCGGCTTTCAACGCCGCCGCCTTGTCGGAGCCCGGCTTGATGGCGCGCAGGTCTCCGCCCACCAGATCATTGATCGTGCCGCGCACGCTTGCAGCCGCCGAAGCATCGCCGCGCGTGCGCTCTTCGATTACCCGCTCCAGCATCGAGGCGGCAAAGGTCACGCCAGCTGCCTTGACGGCCTGCAGATCGATCGGAGACAAAAGCCACGGCTTGTTCTTCTTGCGCTTTTTCTCGGCCGCATTGGCCAGAACATCGGCGACCTTCCCGATCACCTTGCCCTTGGCAGCTTTCAACACCTTGGCCGGGTTCTTCTCCTCGCAGAGATCGCGCATCGTGGCAAAGCTCTTGGTCACATCCACCAGCTTGTCGCCTTCAAGCTTCACCACAGCCGGGCCGATCTTGGGCAGCCACACGCGGCCTGCAAGGATGCCAGACGACGGAAGATCAGGATGGGACATGAGAACTCCTTCTCGCAACTGCGAAGACAAACATTGAAAAGACAGCCATTTCTCTAGCTGAAATGTTTTCTGGAGTGAAGAATTGTCATAAGCCTGCGGCAAGCAGGCGCTGCAATGCTGCGCCAGCAGCCGATTCGGCTCAGGGGAATTTAGGGATGAACTTTCTGCTTTATGGGATGGAGAAACGTTATCTCACCCTCACCATCGTGACGCTGCTTGCCGTGCTCTGTGCAATAGGCTGGATTCTCAATCCGGCCTGGTATCTGGAATTCGGCGCACTGCTCGCTCTGGCGGTTATGGCCGTGGTGGTCGGCGTGCATGACATGATCCAGACGCGCCATGCCATCCTGCGCAACTACCCGCTGATCGGTCATATGCGCTTCCTGATGGAAATGATCCGGCCGGAGCTGCGCCAGTATTTTTTCGAGGCTGATACCGATGGCCGCCCGTTTCCGCGTGAGCGCCGCGCCATCGTCTATCAACGTGCGAAGGGCCAGCTCGACAAGCGCCCCTTCGGCACCCATGCCGACATCTATTCCGCCGGCTATGAATGGATGTTGCATTCCATCATGCCCGCACCCGTGGTGCATGAGCCTTTCCGTGTGATGATCGGCGGGCCAACCTGCACACAGCCTTACAATTCCTCGATCTTCAACATCTCGGCCATGAGCTATGGCGCACTTTCCGCCAACGCCATCCGCGCGCTGAACAAAGGCGCCAAGATGGGCAACTTCGCGCATGATACCGGTGAAGGTTCGGTCAGCCCCTATCACCGCGAAGGTGGCGGCGACCTGATCTGGGAAATCGGTTCAGGCTATTTCGGCTGCCGCAATGCCGATGGTTCTTTCTCGCCCGAGAATTTTGCCAAGACCGCCGCCGATCCGCAGATCAGGATGATCGAGATCAAACTGAGCCAGGGTGCCAAGCCAGGCCATGGCGGTGTGCTGCCCGGCCCCAAGGTGACCGCCGAAATTGCAGAAATCCGCGGCGTGGCGCAGGGTGTTGATTGCGTCTCACCCGCCAGCCACAGCGCTTTCTCCACCCCCATGGGCCTCATCCAGTTCGTCGAGCAGTTGCGCAAGCTGTCCCACGGCAAGCCGGTGGGCTTCAAGCTTTGCATCGGCCACCGCACGGAATTTCTTGCGATCATCAAGGCCATGCTTGAATCAAAGATCACGCCGGATTTCATCGTGGTGGATGGCAAGGAAGGCGGCACCGGTGCGGCCCCTGCCGAGTTCATGGACAATCTCGGCATGCCCATGCGCGACGGCCTGGCTTTCGTGCATGCCGCACTGGTCGGTGCAGGTCTGCGCGACCGTGTGAAGATCGGTTGTGCCGGCAAGATCATCACCGGCTTCGATATGGCGCGTGCCTTTGCCCTCGGTGCTGATTGGTGCAACGCTGCGCGCGGTTTCATGTTCGCCGTGGGCTGCATCCAGGCGCAAGCCTGCCACACCGGCCATTGCCCGACCGGAGTTGCCACCCAAGACAAGATGCGCCAGCGCGCCATCGTGGTCGGCGACAAGGCCACACGCGTGGCCAATTTCCAGCGCGAGACAATCAATTCGCTGGCCGAGCTTCTGGCCGCGGCTGGTCTCACTTCTCCCAGGGATCTGAAGCCACATCACATCCTGCGGCGCGGCGGTGCTGGTAAAGTCGTCTCGCTGGCCAATCAGTTTGTGGCCGTGCACGATGGCGACCTGCTGAACGGAAAAGTGCCCGAGCCGTGGAAACGCCCCTGGGCCACGGCAAGGGCAGAGGCGTTTTAATCAGTACACAGATGAATTGAGCTTGGCGTCAGGCCGGGCCGCCGCCCAGGAAACGCACAAGCTCCTGCAGCATCGGTTTGTCAGCTTTGGCCTTGGGATGCACCAAGGCGTGCCGGCGCCCGAGCGGCAAGCCACGATCTGAAAGAACGATGAGCCGCCCTTGGCTGAGCGCCTCGATGGCCGTCAGCCTTTGCCCGAGGATCACACCAATCCCGCGCTCCGCCAATTCGTGCGCCAGGCCGGAATGGCTGACCACATGGCCGACAGATTGCACACTGCGGCCCGCGCCAAAGCGCAAGAGCCAATCAGTCCATGAAGGTCGCGACCCGAATTCCGGGCCCCAATCGATGTGGATGAAGTCCTCATCGGGGATGGCTTGCAGCCAGTCTTCAGGCTTGCACTGGATGCGTTCCAGATAGGCCGGCGCGCACATCGGCACCACTTCATCCTGCAGCAGAAAGTGAGCCGTCAATTCGGGATAATAATTCGCGCCGTAAGCCATGCGCAGGTCAATGTCGTCACGCGCAAAATTAACGGGGTCATTTTCCTCGCGCAGTTCAAACCGGAAATCCGGATAGATTTCAGAGAAGGCCTGAAGCCGCGGGATCAACCAGAATTCCCCCAACGACGGCAATACGCTGATCAGCAGCCGCGAGCGCACCCGCCTGCCCATGGCCCGCGCTGTCGATACAGCGATTTGTTCCAGCGCCTGATGCACGGTTTTGAAAATCTCTTCTCCCGCATCTGTCAACACCACGCGGTTGTTGTGCCGGGTGAACAATTGCTTGCCCAGAAATCCTTCAAGATTGCGCACATGCTGGCTGACGGCAGCAGCACTGATATGCAACGCCTTGGCGGCTGCCACATAGCTGCCGTGGCGGGCCGCACATTCGAAAGCCCGAAGGGCGTTAAGGGGAGGAAGGGTGAGGGGCATGGCTAAGTAATTCTTAGTCAGGTTAAATATTTCCGCCGTTGTGAGCAAGTTAAAACATGGCAAGTTGCCTCCAACTGTTGAGACTCTCCCTATGCATGACATCCTCGATCTCGTTCGTTATCCGCTGCATCAACCAGGCACTGCAGCTTGGTCTGCCCTCGTTAAAAACTGCCAGCAAGAGCTTGATCGCGAAGGCATGTTCAATCTCGAAGGCTTCATGAAGCCTGAGGCCTTGGCCAAGGCGATGACCGAAATCCGCCCGGTGATGGAAACGCTCTCATTCGTGCACAAGCGCCGGCACAATGTTTATTTCAAGAAAGACGTGCCGGGCATCGAGGCTGGCCACCCAGCCCTCAATATGGTGGACACGATCAACCACACGGTATGCGCTGACCAGATCCCGCAAAGCACTTTGATGTGGGTCTATGAATGGCCGCATTTCGCGGTGTTTCTGGCCGCTGTGATGAACAAGAACGTGCTCTATCCCATGCGCGATCCATTGGCCCGCGCCAATGTCATGTGTTACCGCGATGGCGAAGCGCTGAACTGGCATTTCGACCGGTCGGAATTCACCACCACGCTGCTGCTGCAGGCACCATCAAGCGGTGGCGATTTCGAATACCGCAAGGACCTGCGCACCGCAGAAGATCCGAATTTTGCAGGCGTAGCCAAAGTGCTGCGCGGCCAGGACAATGACACGCGCTCTCTCAAATTGGCGGCCGGCACATTGAACGTGTTCCGCGGCGTGAACACCCTGCACCGGGTGACGCCATGCGTCGGACCGAATGAGCGCTACATCGCAGTTCTCTCTTACTTTGAACGGCCCGGAGTGATGTTTTCGAAAGAGGAACAGGTGGGCTTTTACGGCCGCGCGGCCTGAACGATCCGGGGCCGGGAGGTCTCATGGTTTGCTTTACTGCCCCCAGTCGGCGACCATGAACGGAGGAGGCCCTGCCCAGTTTCTGGGCGGGGCCTTTTTCTTGCCGTGCATTTTGAGTGACTTAGGTGAAGATTTAGGGGCTATCTCACGTTTACAACCAATGGTTGCTATTGGGATTACCGATTCCTCATTAAGGTTTTTTTAAGATTTGACGGAGCCTCTGGGGAAGAGGCCATGCGGAAGGGGTGTTTCAATGTTTAACACACGCAAACTTGCGATTTCTGCCGGCTTGTTTTTTGGCCTCACGCTTCAGGGCGCATCATCGGTTTGGGCTGAAGATATTTCAGGACCAGCGGTGGCAGAGCCCAACGGCAAATTTAGCATTGAAGGCGGCATCTACGGCAATCAGGCCGATTTCCTTGGCCTTGGTTCTTTCACCTTGCCTCTCGGTGAAACCCTCGGGCTGCAGATCGACGGCGCGGCGGGCATGCGCCAGAACAAGTTCCTGGGCGGCGCTGGTGCACATCTCTTCTTGCGTGATCCTTCTACTTACCTCCTTGGTGCCTATGGCAGCGCCCACACCTGGGACGGCATCAATGTTTACCGCGCCGCCGTGGAAGCTGAACTCTATATGGGCGATGTCACCCTGACGGGCCTCGGCGGCCTTGAGTCGTACGATTATCCCACGATGTCGGGTGGCATGATCGTCCTGAACCAGGACAATTCGCATTTCTTTGGTCAGGTTGACCTTAATTTCTACGCCACCGACAATTTGATGTTGTCGGCGGGCTTCCACTATCTTGATCAGGTTCCGCTGGCAGCGCTTGCTGCGGAGTACAAGATTGAAGATTCAAATGTCTCGCTCTTCGCCAATGCGCTCATTGGTGACAGCCAGATCAACCAGGCCAATGTTGGTATCCGCATTTACACCGGCACGGCCATCATGAACTCCTTGCGCAAGACTCATCGTACGCGCGACCCGCAAAACTATGTGCCCGTGTTCCATAATCTCGCACTTGCCGCTCCAGTGCCAGCTGGCGTCTGCGGCGATGGCGCGCTGGATGCTGGTGAACAATGCGACGACGGCAACACCGTCGGCGGCGATGGTTGCGCTTCGAACTGCCAGACCGAGAGCTGTGGAAACGGCGTCCTGGATGTCGGAGAGCAGTGTGATGACGGCAATACCACCAGTGGCGATGGCTGCGATTTCCAGTGCAATACTGAAAATATCATAAATTGATCTTCGAAAGATCGCGAGGCGCAGTTCAGCGCCTCGCCATTGAATCGGCTTTTTATAAGATCACATCGCCGGGGCTTGAGGGCACTGCCTGCCTTCACCGTGTTGTATAGCAGGCAGGCGATGGTCATGGGGCGTACGCCGCCGGCCACCGGAGTGGTGGCACCGGCAACCTTCTCGCAAGACGCAAAATCACAATCGCCGACCAGCTTGGCCTTGCCATCACGCTCGATGCGGTTGCTGCCCACGTCAATCACCGTGGTACCTCAGTGATTGACGTGGGACGTAGACCGCGTGTCAGTCGTTCTGACAGGTGTTCTCATATTTGGCGCAGGCGGAGTTATTGCCAGCCTTACACTTGCGGTCCAATTTGCGGCATTGATAGGAATTGGGATCGACATTGAATGACGGCGTATTATTCGTGGCACCACCACTGGTGCAGTAGCTTTGGGTGATCTTGCAGGTGGTGCTTGCACCGTTGTTCTTCACGGTGCAGGACCACTGCGCTGGCTTGTAATTAACGTTCCCACCAAACTGGGCATCGAGGCTGCGGGTGACCTGGAGGCCCTGCGCATTGGCGATTGCCAGTGCCTGGTTCTGGTTGGAAGCCGTGCCGGACGCCGACACAGAACCGCAAACAGCCATGGCCGTACCGGAGAGCCAAAAGGCCGTTGCGGCAATGACCGCAGCGCGCGTAATCAATTGAAGGTGTTTCACGATATGCCGTCCCTTGGATGGAGAGCCCCTGGCCAGATGAGATTGCGCGAGGTTCACGGACCAGTCAACCCGCATCCTGCGCACTGCGCCAACCTCAACAGCACCATGCTTCGGCAAGCCTTCCGGTTCCACCCCAATTTCTGCTTGAAACCGATTGATCGAATGTGCAGCGTGGTGCACCGGGGGCTAGCAGCGATGGACGGGAGCACAATCCAATGAACTATGTAAGGGGAATATCGGCAGCGGCTGTTGCGCTATCGGTCACGCTGTCAGCCAGCAGTGCATTTGCTGGTTGCAGCTATATCAGACAAACCGCGGCCGGAAAAGATCAGAACTCTACACTTGCGGCGGCCAACACTGCTGGATTGAAGGTAGTAAATCGAATTCAACAGCTATATGGCTCAGATGTGCGCTATGAGCCAGCCCGATCGAGCTGCAAGCGGTCCGGCGGCCTCTTCACGTGCACGATTACCCAGAAATACTGTGTCACCGGTGGGGAGCACCCACCATGCGAGTGGGAGAACGGCATGTGCGGTATGGGTTGACGGGGTGAAAGGGAGGGGCATGCGACTGCCCCTCGCGCTTACATCGCCGGCGCTTTGATGCCTTTGATCGCGCTGGCAGCCTTCACCGTGTTGTAAAGCAGGCAGGCAATCGTCATCGGGCCTACACCACCGGGCACGGGCGTGATTGCTCCGGCCACTTTTTCGCAGGATGCAAAATCACAATCGCCGACCAGCTTGGCCTTGCCGTCGCGTTCGATGCGGTTGATGCCGACGTCAATCACGGTTGCACCCGGCTTGATCCAGTCGCCCTTCACCATCTCGGGCCGGCCCACGGCGGCGATGACGAGATCGGCCTGCCGCACGATGGACGGTAAATCCTTCGATTTCGAATGCGCAATGGTCACTGTGCAATTCTCCGCCAGCAGCAGCTGCGCCACCGGCTTGCCGACGATGTTGGAACGTCCGATCACCACGGCATTGATGCCGGAAAGATCACCCAGCACATCCTTGGCCAGCATCACGCAGCCGGTCGGCGTGCAGGCGACAAGCGCCTCCTGGCCGGTGGAAAGGCGGCCCACATTGACCACATGGAACCCGTCCACATCCTTGGCCGGATCAATGGCGTTCAGCACCTTGGCTGAGTCGATCTGCTTGGGCAGCGGCATCTGCACGAGAATGCCATGCACCGACGAATCCTTGTTCAGCTTGTCCACCAGCGCGAGGAGATCGGATTCGGATGTATCGGCAGGCAGCTTGTGCTCCCACGAATTCATCCCCACTTCGACCGTCTGCTTGGCCTTGTTGGCCACATAGACTTTCGACGCCGGGTCTTCGCCAACCAACACCACGGCGAGGCCCGGGGTGAGGCCGTGCTCAGCCTTCAGCGTGCTCACCGCCCCGGCGATGCGCTTGCGCAAGCCCTCAGCAAAAGCTTTTCCGTCAATGAGTTTGGCCATGGTGCTTCCCCGTTCGAATTGTTGGCCATCACATAGCCAATCCATGCAGGGAAGCCAGCCTCAGTAACCGCTTTTTCGGTCAATTCCGTCATTTCGGTGACAATGGCCGCAACGCAGCATTCAATTTCACCGAACCCCAACCGCGCAACTGCAGCAAAGTGGCGAATTGCCAGCGTTTGACTCAGATTTGGGGTTGTATCAAGGTCGACTGCGGTTGGGGGATATCAAAATGTCAGCTTTGGTCTTTAGCCTCGCACGGTACCAATATGCCCGCCGCCTTTTGGCCGGACTGATTGTCTTGGTTGTCGGACTTATCATTGGCAGCCTATGGGGACCACGCGATGCTCTGGCTTCGCCACCCACCGGCGAATGCAAAACCATGTATTTGAAATGGCAGAAGCAAGGCGGATACGGATCTTTTGCTTGGTCTCAGCGTGGTGGCCGTTGCGGATATAACAACAACGCCCTTCATCAGGATGATTCCCGTGCAAGTGCCCTCAAGGCTTGTGCGCGGAATGATTGTGTCATTATCCAAACTCTGAATAGCCCCTCAGAATGGGTCTCCAATATCAAGACATGCTTTGATGGCAATGAAGGTGCCATAGAAGCATGTGGGTGGTTGATAAACAACCGCAAGGAAAAGGGTCGCGATCTGGGCTCGGATTACAACATGCTTGGCGTGATCTACGCCAAACAGGGCAATGCTGCCCTGGCACGGCAATACTATGATCTTGCCATCAAAGCCTATCCAAAGCAGGCATGGGCGATCAGCAATATCGGTCGGCAGATGTACGACAGAGGCGATTATCAAGGGGCTCTGGATTATCTGAAAAAAGCCGTGGCGCTGTTCAAGGATCCGGGACACTGCCAAGCGCCGGACTGCGATTTCCGCGCTCGCAACCAGGAAATGATTGAACAGATAAGCGGCGAGCTGGAACGGATTAAAACGGCAAACTCCTTCGCACTTTGTATCAGTGCAACATCATCAAAACTTGATTCCTGGAATACTGAAAGAATTTATGCGGCAGCCGAAGCCAAACGGCGCGGACTGACCTTGGGTGATTGCCGGGTGCTTGCGGGGCGCGAACGTGCCGTCAATACCTATGAAAACTACCCGCCACGGGGTGTCTGTGATGCAGGGCTTGATGATGCGCGCCTGGCCTTCAAGGGAACTGACTCTGACGCCGCGCGCGAGGCGCATCGGCGGAATTTCACTCTGGGCGATTGCCGGCGCCTGCTGGGCCTGCGGGAAAACCCGGTGCCTGAAGCCGTGACAAATGGTGCCACTCAGTTGCTCAGCCAGATTGAGCAATTCTCCAGCGGTGGCCATGAATTTGCCGATCCCGTTGCTATCGCCCGTGCCGTGAGCGAACTGAAAGCGGCTCTGGCAGATGGTAAAACGGAGGACGTTCAAGCCAAGACAGCGACTCTGGCGCAGCTTACATCCGTCAACAAAACCTTCTCCAGCTTCACCGTTTCTGTCGAAGCCCATAAAATAGATCTCGCCACCACAGAGCTGATGATCAACCGAGCCAAGCTCGCGTCCATGTCAGGATTTGCAAAGGACTATGTTTCACATCACCTGACGTCAGACAAGAATCCGCAATTGTTGGGCATCATCGACAATTTGGAAGACCAGGCGAAATCCTCCGCCGGTCCAGATCTCGCAAAGCTGGTGACAGACACGCTCAAAACCTTCGAGAACGCGGGGCTGCAAGGTGATGTCAAGGATGCGATGACGCCGCGCGTCAAGGCGGCCGAAGACGCTGCCGCCGTGCTGAACAGCGATATGCCAGACGAGGCCGTTATCAAATCTCTAGCCGCCGGCTCTGATGATGCCCCCTGGACAGCAATAGCCCGGCAGAGACTGGAAAGCCTGGCTTTGCATCTGGCGCCAGATGGCCGCTTCGCTCTCGAATTTGGCCCCTTCGCCGACCGGGCACGGGCCCTGGAAATCTGGGACCGGATCCAGAAGCTTTATCCAGACACGATCAGCAACATCAAGCCATTCGCGCCCGGAGGCAACGCCGGCACAGGAACGGCCATGCTCTATTTCGATTCCGATCTTTCTGGACCCGTTGCAATTTCAAGCTGCCGGTTGATGACAGCCGTCAGTGGGCAGTCATGCAAAGTAGTCGATGGAATCCAGAAAATATTGGTCAAAAAGCAATGAAATCCCTCGCTCCCGGCTGAGCCGGGAACGAGGGAAAAATTGCTTAGAACAAGCCTTCGATCTGGCCGCCCTTGCCGAGGCCGATCACTTCGGCTGATGGCACCTTGGGCAGGCCTGGCATGGTCATGATCTCACCGCAGACAACCACGATGAATTCCGCACCCGCCGAGAGGCGCACTTCGCGGATTGGGATCGTGTGGTTGGTGGGTGCACCCTTGAGGTTCGGGTCGGTCGAGAATGAATATTGCGTCTTGGCCATGCAGATCGGGAACTTGCCGTAACCGGCGGCTTCCCAGGTCTTGAGCTGGTCGCGCACGCTCTTGTCGGCGATGACGTCATCGGCGCGGTAGATTTCGCGGGCAATGGTCTTCACCTTGTCGAACAGCGAGAGCTCTTCGCCATAGATCGGCTTGAACTGCGAGCCCTTCTCGGCCAGCGTGACCACATGCTTGGCCAAAGCTTCCGTACCCTTGGAGCCTTCGGCCCAATGGGTGCACTTGAAGGCTTCCACGCCGTGTTCCTTGGCGAAGGCCTTGATCACTTCGATCTCGGCATCGGTGTCGGCGATGAAGTGGTTGATGGCGACAGCAATCGGCACACCGAACTTCTTCATGTTCTCAAGGTGACGGCCCAGATTGGCGCAGCCCTTCTTGAGCGCTTCCACATTTTCCTTCTTCAGATCTTCCTTGGCCACACCGCCATGCATCTTGAGGGCGCGCACGGTGGCGACGATCACGGCAGCAGCCGGGGTGAGGTTGGCCTTGCGGCACTTGATGTCGAAGAACTTTTCAGCGCCAAGGTCAGCGCCGAAACCTGCTTCGGTAACGACGTAATCAGCCAGCTTCAATGCCGTCTGCGTGGCCATGACCGAGTTGCAGCCATGGGCGATGTTGGCGAACGGACCGCCATGCACAAAGGCCGGATTGTTTTCCAGCGTCTGAACCAGGTTCGGCTGCAGCGCGTCCTTCAGCAGAACCACCATGGCGCCAGCGGCTTTGATATCCTTGGCGAGAACCGGGGTCTTGTCCTTCTTGTAGGCGACGACGATCTGGCCGATGCGGCGCTCAAGGTCGGCAATTGAAGTGGCGAGGCACAGGATGGCCATGATTTCCGAAGCCACCGTGATGTCGAAACCAGCTTCGCGTGGATAGCCGTTGGCCACGCCGCCCAGCGAGCAGACGATTTCGCGCAGCGCACGGTCATTCATGTCCATCACACGGCGCCAGGCCACGCGGCGGGTGTCGATGCCGAGCTCATTGCCCCAATAGATGTGGTTGTCGATCATCGCCGACAGCAGGTTGTGAGCTGAGGTGATGGCGTGGAAGTCACCGGTAAAGTGCAGGTTGATGTCTTCCATCGGAACGATCTGGGCATAACCGCCGCCAGCCGCACCACCCTTCATGCCGAAGCACGGGCCGAGTGATGGTTCGCGCAATGCGACGATGGCCTTCTTGCCGATCTTGTTGAGGCCGTCACCCAGACCCACGGTCGTGGTGGTCTTGCCTTCACCGGCAGGGGTTGGGTTGATGGCGGTGACGAGGATCAGCTTGCCGTCCGGCTTCTTGGCCAGCGTGTCGATATAGCTGAGTGTCACCTTGGCTTTGGTGTGGCCGTAAGGAACCAGGTCCGCCTCCGGAATGCCCAGCTTCTTGCCGATTTCCATGATCGGCTTCATCTTGGCTTCGCGTGCGATTTCGATATCGGATTTAACGGTCATTGCTTCCTCGGCGCTGGGGTTTGGGAATCTTGTTGGCGCGCACCATAAACATTTGCGTTTCAGTGCCACAACAAAATCCGTCTCAGCTCTATCTGTGAGCGACAAGGCGTTACGATGAACCGGGACGGTGAGGGTCCTCATCCGGTCGCCTTTTGGGCATTTGCCCGCCCGCTTCCCAAATGTCGCAAAATGCTCCGGAGCGCCGTTTAATCAATAGTGGCTTGTCAGGGTGCGACAACCTGTCTATAATGCTGCGGTCGAGTTTCCCTGGTTGGCGCTCTAGCTCTGCTCTTGAAACACAAGCGCCATTGCTTCTCCCTTCCAGATTCGATGCCCGGTTTGTCGTGTCTGCGAAAAACTGGAACAACATTGTCTTGAGAAGGAAAGTCTATGCAAAAAGGCACCGTTAAGTGGTTCAACACGCAAAAAGGCTACGGCTTCATTCAGCCTGAAGCAGGTGGTCCGGACGTGTTCGTCCACATCAGCGCTGTTGAAAAAGCTGGTCTGCGCGGCCTCAATGAAGGCCAGAAAGTCAGCTACGAAATCGTAGCCGACAAGCGCACCGGCAAATCTGCCGCCGACCAGCTGCAAGCCATCTAAAACGTCTACAAAAGCCGCACATCACTAAGCGCCGCATTCTTTCGGGCCAAGGAAAGAGTGCGGCTTTTGTTTTTCAAGTGAAACTCACGGCCGTGGTGTTGGCGCCGCACAGCAAAACCGCCACGCGTTCACCCGGCGATGGCTGGTATTTGCCCGACAGCAGCGCGGCAAATGCACAAGCTCCGCCCGGTTCCGCCACCACGCGCATCTCCCGCCACAAGGCCGCTTGAGCCGCGCGAATATCATCATCCGAAACCAGCAAGCTTTGTGTGATGTATCGCTGCGCCACCGGGAACATCAAAGCGCCTACCTGTTTGGGTGAAAGTGAATCTGATGCAATGCCGTCAGTGGGTGCATCGACGGGCCGGCCCGCCGCGAGCGCCATATGCAGCGTGGGTGATCCTTCCGGCTCCACCGCCACCACCTTCACGCGATTTTCAAACCAGGCCGCAATGCCGCCGATCAATCCACCGCCGCCCACCGCAACCAGCAACGTATCAACCTCCGGCGCATCTTCCTCCAGCTCGAGCCCGACTGTGCCCTGCCCCATCATCGTCTCCACCTGCTCGAAAGCGTGGATCGGCATGGCACCGGTTTTCGCCACATGCGCCTGGCTGGCGGCCAGCGCATCGGCGTAGCGCGCCCCACCGATCACCAGATCCGCACCATAGGACCGTATGGCATCAGCCTTGGCTGGCGAAGTGACTTCAGGAACAAAAATGCTGGCTTTGTGCCCCGCAGCCCGCGCCGCATAGGCCACCGCAGCACCATGATTGCCACCTGATGCCGCAACCACACCAGCCGCCGGCACGGGCCGCGTGAGCATGTTGGTGAAAGCTCCGCGCGCCTTGAAAGAGCCCGACACCTGCATGTATTCGTGCTTGAAGATGATCTCTGGCACGGCAAGCGCGAAATCCGCACCCTTCACGGAAGTGATAGGCGTGCGGCGGATATGCGGGCGGATGGCCTTGTAAGCTTCGGCAATCTTGTCTTTCGAAATACTCATCCCGCGCCCTGCGTTTCAAACCGGCTTGGAGAATATCACACTCGCATTCACACCGCCAAAGCCGAAACCGTTGGACAAAACATGCTGGAAAGTTTTGCTCTCAGCCTTGGGGCCGACCAGTTTCAACCCTTCCGCCAGCGGGTCTGGATTGGTGAGGTTCAATGTCGGCGGCATCACACCTTTGATCAAAGACATGATGGCGAAGATCGCTTCCACACCACCCGCCGCACCGAGCAGATGACCCGTGGCGGATTTGGTGGCGCTGATCGCCACATCAGCGCTCATGCCGAACAACCGCTTGATCGCCATCAGCTCGCCCTTGTCGCCCACTGGCGTTGAGGTGGAATGCGCATTGATATGACCGATATCGGCGGGCGAAAGCTTCGCGTCTCGCAATGCAATTTCCATTGCACGCCGCGCGCCTTCGCCATCCTCCGGCCCGGCGGTAAGATGATAGGCATCGGCGGTGGTGCCATAGCCCGAAACCTCGGCAATGATCGTGGCACCGCGCGCCTTGGCATGCGCTTCGGATTCGATCACCAATATGCCAGCACCCTCGCCCATCACAAAACCATCACGCGCGGAATCAAACGGCCGCGAAGCCTGTTCGGGATGATCGGTGAAACCAGTAGAGAGCGCGCGTGCGGCGGCAAAGGAGCCGAGCGACACGCGGTCAATGCAGGCTTCTGCCCCGCCGCAGATTGCCACGTCGGCTTCACCCGCGCGGATCATCCGCGCCGCATCGCCAATCGCCTGAACGCTGGCGGCGCAGGCCGTAACCGGCGCACCCATGGGCCCGCGGAAACCATGCAGGATGGAAACCCAGCCCGAAGCGAGGTTGGCCAGAAAGGCCGGCACGGTGAAAGGCGACAGGCGGCGCACGCCGGAAGTGTTCACTGTTTCGATGGCATGGCGGATGGTGACAAAGCCACCGATACCGGAGGCAATCACGGTGGCAGTACGCGTGCGCTGGTCTTCGGTTTCTGGCTTCCATCCCGCCTGTGCGATGGCTTCGCTGGCCGCCTGGATGGCGAAGGCGATGAAACGGTCCATCTTCTTCTGGTCTTTGACAATGATGGCCTTGTCGATATCGAAACCGGCTTCGGCATCTTCCGCAATCGAAGGCACCACGCCGCCCACCTTGGCAGCGAGATCAGGCACGATCTCTTCCGGCAAACGGCGCAGGCCGGAACGTCCGGCCAGCAAACGCGCCCACACCTTGTCCACCCCAACGCCCAGCGGTGAAACGATGCCCATGCCGGTAACGACAACTTTGGTTCTGCTCATTTAGAGTGTCTCCTTCAATTTGCTCTGCGCCACGCGTTCGATCTTGCGCAGAATATTGCGCGCCCGATCTGCATCAGCGCCCAATGCGGCTTCGAATTCGGCTTGAGTTTGGTGCCAGATTTTGACAGCGCGCTTCAGCACCGCAGCACCAGCCGGAGTGAGCTTCACGCTCTGCCCGCCGCGCCCGCGCGCATTGTCGCTTTCAACCCACTTGTTCTTCTTGAGTACGGCAAGATTGCGGGTGAGAGCCGAGGCCTCAATATCCAGCGACCGCGACAGCGTGGCCACCGAGGCATCCTTGCTCTGGTTCAACGCCACCAGCACGGAGAACTGGCTGATCCGCAGGCCCACTTTCTGCATGCGCGCATCAAGCACCCGCGTAATCGCCCGCGCCGTAGAGCGCGCGCGAAAGCCGAAACAATTCTCAGGGATATAGGCGAGGTCCAGCATTTAACATGCATATACATGATTAAATGCTGGACTGCAAATCAGCGCAGAAAATCCTGCACCGCCGCCAGTTCTTCATTGCGGAGTTCATGCCCGCCCTGGTGCCAATGCAATTCTGCCTCAACACCTTGCGCCTTGAACCAATCAGCCAGAGTCTGCGTCATCGGCGCCGGACAGATCGGATCGTGCTTCCCCGCCGTAATCAGCACACGGGTTCCCTTCAGATCAACCGGCGCTGGCTGCCAGGGGATCAGCGGATGCATCAGGATCACATCGCTGAATAATTGAGGCCGCGCCATCACTACCGAAGCCAGAATGTTGGCTCCGTTCGAATAGCCAAGCCCGATCACCCGGGGTGCATCGCCCTTATGCGCAGCGACAAAATCCGCCATCGCACTGGTGCGCTGCGCCAGATCTTCCATGTCATAGACGCCTTCCGCCTTGCGGCGGAAATAACGCAGCATGCCCTGCTCCGAAACGTCGCCGCGCGGGCTGATCACATGGGCTTGCGGCATCAACTCCTGCGCCAGGCCATGAAACTGGTTCTCGTTGCCGCCGGTGCCATGAAACGTAAAAATAAGTGGAGCGCCGGGCGAACCCGGCGTCTCATTGAATGTGTAGGTCATGGCGCTCACGCTGCATCAATGATCGGCTGCAGCGACTTGTCCAGCATGGCGCGTAAGTGTTCATGCTGCTTGGGCAGGCGCAAGCCTTCACCCAGATGTGCCAGCTCTTCATCGCGCGCAAAGCCCGGCTCATTGGTGGAGACTTCGAACAGCACGCCACCCGGCGTGCGAAAGTAAATCGCCCAAAAATAATCGCGGTCAATCACCGGCGTCACCTGATAGCCGGTGTCCATCAGCGCCTTGCGCACTTCGAGCTGCTTGGCGCGGTTCTCCACCGCAAAAGCCACATGATGCACCGTGCCTGAACCGGCACGCGCCATCGCTGCGCCCGGCAGCGTCTGCAGGTCAATCACATCGGCACCATTGCCGCCCTCCATCACAAAGCGATGCACATCGCCACGCTTTTCCTGAGCCGTGTACCCCATGAACTTCAGCAGTTCGGCAGTGGCACCTTCATCGCGCAGCCGCAGGCTGGTGGAATGAAACCCACGAATGGCATGATCGCCATCAACACCGCCTTGCGTCCATGGTGCACGCTTGTCGCCTTCGGTTTCCACCAAAGCGAAACTGTCACCATCAACACCGGTGAAGTGCAGCTGCTTGGCGCCGAAGCTCTCATCTTTCGAAAGCCCGCCCACCTTGTGTGCGGTCAAACGCTCCTCCCAGTAGCCCAGCGAGCCCTTGGGCACCGAGAACAACGTGCGGCCGACCTCGCCCACGCCCGGCGTGGCGCGGCCAATATTGGGGAATGGAAAATACGTCATCACCGAGCCGGGTGTGCCCTGCTCGTCGCCGTAATAGAGATGATAGACATCCGGCGCGTCGAAATTCACCGTCTTCTTCACCCGGCGCAGGCCAAGCGTTTTTGTGAAGAAGTGATTGTTGTTTTGCGCATCCCCGGCAAATGAAGTGACGTGATGCAGACCCTTGATGGCATTGATCATGATGATCCTCGCTTTCTGTTGAGCAGAAGATGGGCGCGAAAATGCCTTTCCACAATCCGGAATAAAATGCATAATCTATTTCTAAATTTGAAATAATGACCCAGCCATGATCGGGAAAATTGAACGTATACAAGCCTTTGCCGAAGTAGCCCGGCGCGAAAACTTCTCCGCCGCTGCCCGCGCGCTGAACCTCTCACCGCCCGGCATCACCCGGTTAGTGGCGGAGTTGGAACGTGATCTCAGCGTCCAGCTTCTGGTGCGCACCACACGCAAGGTGGCTCTCACCACCGCAGGCCGCCTCTATCTCGACAAGGTGGAGGACGTGCTCAAAAATTTGCGCGATGCCGATGAACTGGTACGCGCCGAGCAGAACCAGTTGGCCGGGCACTTGCGCATTTCAGCGCCCTTGTCTTTCGGCCAGCGCTATCTCGCCACCGCCGTCAATCGCTTCCGCATCCTGCATGACAAGATCAATATCACCCTCACACTGGATGACAGCCTGGCAGATTTGCTGAGCGATGAATTTGACATGGCGCTGCGCATCGCCGGCCCACCGAAAGATCAATCCGCCATCTGGCGCAAGATGAGCCTGATGCCGCGCGTGTTGGTGGCAGCGCCGTCTTATCTCTCAAGGCGCGGCACGCCCCACACGCCGGGCGATCTCAAGGCGCACAACTGCCTCGGCTATGCTCACGCCGGCGAGCAGCCATCATGGGTTTTGAGCAAGACCAGGAAAACCGAAACCGTGCCGCCGCAAGCCTTCTGCTTTTCCTGCAACAATGGCGACCTGCTGGCCGATCTCGCCGCCCTAGGCGAAGGCATCGCCCTGCTGCCGGGCTTCATCGTGGATGACAGCATCAACGGCGGCACGCTTGTGGAAATCATGAGCGATTGGGCCGCCCCAGAAATCTGGCTCAGCGCCGTCTATCCGCCGTTTGAAAAGCTGCCTGCGAAGGTCGCGGTTTTCACACAATTTATCGAGGATGCGATGGCGGATCGGGGGCAAGTTGATCTCAGTACATCTCCGCACAAATCTTGAAAATTCGGGCAAATACGGCAATCGGATCAGGAGGAAGTTTACACATCAAAGGCCGCATGCTTTCCTCAATTACAGACGAGAGAAACTGTCATCACCTCCTGCCGAGCAGCCTGGGCCATGTTTGCGTGAGTTGCGGCAATGACGACCTAACTGATCAATGAGTGAGTTACGGAATGAAAATTTTTGTCGCACTCTTAACCCTCATTTGTATTGCTCTCACTTTAAACCTCTCGTCGGCAGAGGCAGGAAGCTGCATTGCATTATCGGTGGGCAATACCAGCAAGGGAATTATCGGAGGTTTTGCTAGGGCTGAAAGCTGTGCCGCTGCCAAAACCAGCGCCTTGACGCAATGCCGTTACTTAGAGCGAGCAAGCTGCGAGATCATTTCAACTCACGAAGATGGCTGTGGTTATGTCACCTCATACTACACCCGCAATGGAAGCAATTTTTGGGTTGAAGCGGAAACACCCAATCTTTCGATTGGCAAAGCGCTTTCGAAAGGAGCCATCAATTACAAGGTGCCAGTGGGCGCCTGTTCCTCTCAATATCCCCAAGCGGTATCGGAAGAAGGCGAAGACGATGATGAAGAGGCCTTCAGGCAAGACGAGGAGGCTGCCAAGCAGATGCACCTGCCAGGGCTGACCTCTAAATCACCAGTCCCATCACAAAATGAAGGCTCGGTAGCGTCCGAGGATCAGATGGCCTTAGAGGACGACCCAACCCCGGACGTGCCACCATCCAACTCTAAAAAAATCTTCAATGACAGAATTTCAGACAACGCCAACGAGCCTGCTCCGTTTGCGAGGGCAGATGATTCCGAAAACTCACTCACTGATCTAAGCCAAGATGCAGCGCCGGCATCAACCTATAAAAAAATCTACAGTGACAGAATCTCGGCCAGCACTGGCCAGACTTCTCCCGAATCTGCCATGGAGGATGCGTTCGCCAACAGCGTTACGAGCATGGGCATAACATTCGCTGACATTACCGATCAGCTGCGCGCCAGGTATTCGATTGATTCTCACGTTTCGGCACCTGTTGTCATCAAAGTGGCAAGTGGCAGCGAAGCCGAGAAAAAGGGCATCAAGGCGGGCGACGTGATTCTCGGCACGACCGACGAAAACACTTCCGATTCCTTGAGCCTGGGCTTGGCCATCAGGAAATACGAGGCTCGCGGCCAAGCCAGCACGCTTCTCCGCATTTCGCCGCTGGGCCAGCGGAACAACATTTCGTTTCAAATACTCCAAAACGGGACGCGTTGATGAAAACCTAGAAATTGCCGCGAATTTCACCAATCCGCCACGCGGTCACCGCCGACGAATTGCGCGCTCTTCGCTGTATATTCAAACAGCTCGATGCGCTCGCCTGATGGGCCCTTGGTCCAGGCCTGCCAGGTATCATCCACGCCATATTTCTTGTCGGTGATTTTAACGCCCTTGGCGCGGATTTGGCTGATCGCCTCGTCAATCGACGTCACTTCCAGGCAGAAATGATTGATCGCGCCAAGTGAAGGGAACGGCGCTTCGGCATGAATGAAAATTTCAATCCAGGTGCGGGCACCCGCCTCGATATAAAGCCCGATCTTCTTGCCGCTCTTGGAAAACTCAAACGCCTTGTTGAGGCCCAGCACATCGCAATAGAAATGCTCTGACGCGGCGAGATCATGCGTCATCATGCAGGCATGGGCGATTTGTTTGACAAAGCTCATTCGGGCAACAATCCTCTCAGGTCTTTCACACGTTCTTCAGTAAGCGAGGCACGGCAGCCGCCCATCAAGGGCCCCTCGCCGGTGCCACCATGCATGGGCAGGCCGGCCGCGACACATTCGGCATCACGATAAGCCAGCCAGGCGCGCTGCGATGCCAGCAATGTCTTGGCATAATAGCCATCATTCTCGCCGCTCTCCTGATCACTTTGTGCGGCCCATTCTTTCAGCTTGGGCCATAGCGCGTTCAATTCTTTGTCGGCTTTGTCGAAGGCAATATCGGCACACTGGTTCATGTCTGCAGTCGTCTGAGGCTCATCACAATTAAGAGCGTCGTCTGCATGCGCGCCGGCAGGCCAAAATAGTGCGAGACCCAACAGAAAATGTGCCGGCGTGATTTTCATTCCAGACCCCAATCATTCAATTCCTTGATGCGCGCCTCGGTCTGCGCCGCCAGGCAATTGTTCACCAGCATCGGCTCAATCGAGCCGCCATGGCCCTCAAAGCCCAGCCATTTGCATTGCGCATCGCGGTAAGCCAGCCATGCCTTCTGCGAAGCCAGCAAAGCCTCGGCATAATCATGCTTGCCGCTGTCCTTGTCGCTGTCTTCGGCCGCCGCCTTGATCTTGGGCCAGATCGCGTTCAGCGCCTTGTCGGCCTTGCCATATTCAAGCTGCGCGCACAGCGTCATGTCATTCTGGCTCTGCGCATTGGCACAATCCGGCGCATCATCCGCCAAGGCCGGGGCCAGCGGAAGCCCGAGCGCCAAAGCCACAATTATCCATTTCATGCGACCACCTCACCATCAATTGCCAAGCGGGGTGAGGTTGCCATATCCTGTCGTAAAATCAAATCAGGGTATTTGGGAAACGCAAGGCTCCATGACCGATTCAAATTATTTCGCACCCCATGGCGGCCTGCCGCCGCAAACCCAGCTGCTCAGCGGCCGGGCAGTTTTCACTGAAGCCTATGCCGTCATCCCCAAGGGCGTGATGCAGGACATCGTGACCAGCGAATTGCCCTTCTGGGAAAAAACCCGCTGCTGGATCCTGGCGCGCCCGCTATCCGGATTTTCCGAAACCTTCACCGAATATATCATGGAAGTGTCACCCGGCGGCGGCAGCAAGAACCCCGAGCCGGACGCTGAGGTGCAAGCCGTGCTGTTCGTGATGGAAGGCAGGGGCACGCTGAATGTGGCCGGCAAGACCCATGCATTGGAACCCGGCTCATACGCTTACATCCCCGCGGGCACGGCCTGGACCATCAGCAATGAAAGCAAAGCCCCCATCCGCTTCATGTGGGTGCGCAAAGCTTACGAAGCAGTGCAAGGCATCGACAAGCCGGAAGCTTTTTTCCTGAATGAACATGATGTGGTGCCGGGTTCGATGCCGGGCACCAAAGGCGCATGGTCCACCACGCGCTTTGTCTCGCCCACCGATTTGCGCCACGACATGCATGTGAACATCGTCAATTTCGAACCGGGCGGCGTGATCCCGTTCATGGAAACCCATGTGATGGAACACGGGCTTTACGTGCTGGAAGGCAAGGCGGTCTACCGGCTGAACAGCGACTGGGTGGAAGTGGAGGCCGGCGATTTCATGTGGCTGCGCGCTTTCTGTCCGCAAGCCTGTTACGCGGGCGGCCCCGGCCGTTTCCGCTATTTGCTCTACAAGGATGTGAACCGCCATCCGAAGCTGCGCTACAGATGAAAATCGAAAAGCTGACGCGCAAAGGTTTCGCTGCTTTCGGTGATGTGATCGAACTGGCTGGTGCCAAGCACTACGGCATCAACCAGGGTTTTGCTGAGCGATATGATGACCTATGCAATGTTGATGTGATCGAAGGTGGTGCCGTCAAAGTCTCACTCTTCGACGTGAAGCCGCGCCCGCATCCGATCTGCATTGACCTGATGGAACGCCACCCTTTGGGCAGCCAGGCGTTCTACCCGCTTCAGGATGAAGATTGGCTGGTGCTGGTCTGCGGTGCCCCCAAGGACGAAAACTCATACCGCTGCTTTCGCGCCACGGGGAAACAGGGCATCAACTATGCCCGTAACACCTGGCATTTCCCGCTGCTGGTTTTTGCGCCATCAAGATTCATCATCGTGGACCGCAAGGGCCCCGGCAACAATCTGGAAGAAGTAATGCTGGAAAAGGCGCTCTTTTTGGCGCCCTAATTCCCCAGCCGCTTCACCAACCCGGCAAACTTCGCCACATCGGCCTCCGGCGTGGCAAACGACAATACCAGCCGCGCGCAGCATTCATCTGCTGCCAATCCGTCCAGCGGCCATTCGTAAAATTTCACGCCTTCTTTTTCGAGCGCTTCGAACAAACGGCGCGGCATGATCGGGAACACTTCATTGGCTTCAACGGGCGCGGCCAGCCGCACGCCACTCACCGCAGTGAGCGCAGCAGCAGCTTCCGCCGCACGCACATTGGCGTAACCGGCATTCTTCAGCCACAGATCATCCTTCAGATAGGCATGCATCTGTGCTGAAAGAAAACGGCCTTTGGAGAGCAACTGCCCGGCCCGCTTGCGGCGATAGAGAAAATCCTCTGCCAGAGCTTCATCAAAGAACACCACGCTTTCCAAAATCATCGCACCATTCTTGGTGCCGCCGAAGGACAGCACATCAATGCCGGCCTTCCACGTCATCTCAGCCGGCGTGCAGCCCAGCCACACCAAGGCATTGGCAAAGCGCGCGCCATCCATATGTACCTTGAGGCCCGCCTTGTGGGCCACATCACTCAGCGCCTTGATCTCTGCCAGCGTGTAAACGCGGCCCAGTTCTGTGGCTTGCGACAGCGAAAGCGCCGATGGCTTCGGCCCATGCTCGCCATGCACATATTGCGCAATCTTCGCGGAAACCGAATCCGGCGTGATCTTGTTGCCGGCACCCGGCACCGTCAGCAACTTGGCTCCACCGGTAAAAAGCTCCGGGCAGTTGCATTCATCGGTGCTGATATGCGCGTCTTGGTGGCAGATAATGCCGCCAAATGGCGGGCACAAAGCTGAAAGTGAAAGACTGTTCGCACCCGTGCCGTTCATCACCGAGAAGGCCCGCACCGGCTTTTCAAACAGTTTGGAAAGCGCGGCCTCAGCCTCCTTGGCGCTGTCGTCATGGCAATAGGACACATCGGTGAGGCGCGCATTCGCCGCCACAATGGCATCCATGATCTGCGGGTGAACGCCATACACATTGTCGGAATTGAAATTCATGATTCACTTTCTAAAGGAAGAACGCGTCCGGGATTGAGAATATTCTTGGGGTCGAAGGCTTGCTTGAGGCTGCGCATCATGTCGAGCTCGACCGGCGATTTGATCTTCAGCATGTCTTGCGCCTTGAGCCGCCCAATGCCATGTTCGGCACTGATTGAGCCATTGCGCTTCAGCACTTCAGCAAACACCACTTCATTCATCGCCTGCCACTGTGCAAGAAAGGCCTGCTTGTCCATGCCCACCGGCTGGCTCACATTGAAGTGAATATTGCCGTCGCCCATATGCCCAAACGGGCAAGGCCGGGCACCCGGCATGAAACGCGCCACTGCTGCGATGGCCGCTTCGAGAAAATCGGGAACGCGTGAAACCGGCACGGAAACATCATGCTTGATCGAGCCGCCTTCGAATTTCTGCGACTCCGACAGACTCTCGCGCATATGCCAGAAGCTCTGACGTTGCGCTTCTGATTGCGCCAATGCGCCATCGGTGAGCACTCCCTTGGTAAGGGAGAGGTCTAGCACCTCTTCAACGCTCTCCGACGATCCATCGGCAATTTCAAACAATACATACCAGGGCGAAGCAGTGCTGAGCGGATTGACCGCCTGCATATGCTGAACCGCAAAGCCCACGCCAATTGCAGGCAGCAATTCAAACGCCACCACATGCCCATTGCTGCCCTTCACCAGATGCAGCAACTCCAGCGCCGCCTGCGGCGTGGACACGGCGCAGAAACACGTGTCATAACGGCGCGGGCGCGGAAACAGTTTCAGCACCGCAGCAGTGATCACCCCCAGCGTGCCTTCAGCGCCGATGAACAGATCCTTCAGATCATAGCCCGTATTGTCCTTGCGCAACGAGCGTAGACCATCCCAGATGCGGCCATCCGCCAGCACCACTTCAAGCCCCAAACAAAGCTCGCGCGTGTTGCCATAAGCCAACACGTTCAACCCGCCCGCATTGCTCGACAGATTGCCGCCAATCCGCGCCGAACCTTCCGAGGCCAGCGACAGCGGGAACAGCCGGTCCACTTCCTCCGCCGCCTTCTGCACATTCTGCAAAATGCAGCCAGCCTCCACTGTCATCGTATTATTGGCTGCATCAACTTCGATCACCCGCGTCATCCGGTTGAGCGACAGCAGCACTTCATCGCCCTGCGGGATCTGTCCGTTCACCAGTCCGGTATTGCCGGATTGCGGCACGATCCTGGTATTCGTTTCATGCGCCAGTTTCAGAATGGCGGAAATCTCCGCAGTGTTCGCCGGCCGCAGCACAACCGGCGTGGTGCCGCGCCACATATCGCGCCATTCTTTTAAGTAGGGCACCTGGTCAGCGGCATCGGTGATTGCGTTCTTCTCACCGACGATGGCAATGAATCTGTCACGCAAATTTTGATCCATCATGCCCTCGGTGCCGCCGCACGTTTCAAGCGATCGTTGATCGCCTCCCCCAACCCCATCTCGGGAATCGCAGCTACGGCAATTGTTGAGGAATTGGCGTTATCCAATTGATGCAGCATGGCAAAAAGATTTGCTGCAGCCTCCACCACATCGCCCGTGCGCGACAGGTTGAGCGGCGCATCAAGCGCCCCAAATCCCAACCGTGCTTCGCCCTCACGCCACTCTTTCGCATTGAGCCGCATGACAGCGCGCGGCGCATAATGAGACTCGAGTTGCCCTGGCGCGTGCAGGGGTCCGGCCACGGGTGCTTGCAGTTTTTGACCCAGGGCATCTTCTATTTTTTCGCGTGCAAGGCCGCCCGCGCGCAACAGGCGTGGCATATCATCAAGCAAGCTCACCACGGTGGATTCGACCCCGACTGCAGATGGCCCACCATCAAGAATGAAATCAACCTTGTCGCCCAAACCCTCACGCACGTGTTGCGAAGTGGTTGGGCTGATGCGGCCCGAAGGATTGGCAGAAGGTGCCACCACCGGGCGGCCTACTGCGCGCAACAATTCCAGCGCCAGAGGATGCTGCGGCACGCGGAGCGCAATCGATGGCAGCCCCGCCGAAGCCAGCAACGAGACCGGGCAGCCCGCCTTGCGCGGCAGCACCAGCGTCAACGGCCCCGGCCAGAACCGCGCCGCCAAAGTCAAAGCCGCCGCCGGAAATTCCGCCAACGCAAAAGCGTCCTCAACATCGGTCACATGCGAAATCAGCGGATTGAATTGCGGCCGCCCTTTGGCCGCATAAATCCGCGCCACGGCACGGTCATCAGTGGCATCGGCCCCCAACCCGTAAACCGTCTCGGTCGGGAAAGCCACCAGGCCACCGCCAAGCAAAATAGTCGCTGCTGTCTCCATATCCGTCATGGCCGCGCCCTATAGCATCTGCTTCCAAATTCGGCTAGCCAAGCGCCATGCCCACACTTGTCTATTCTCACCCAACGTCTTTGGCCCATCAGACGCCGGATGGCCATCCGGAGCGGATTGACCGCATCCGCGCCGTGCATCAGGTGATCTCCTCGCCGCTGTTCAAGCCGCTGGTTCACCGCGAAGCGCCGCTGGGCACTGGCGAACAGATCATCCGCGCCCACACCGAGGAGCATTACCAGCGCCTCTTGGCGGCTGCACCCGAAGTGGGCTTTGAATATCTCGATTCTGACACCGTTATGAGTGCGGGCACTTTGCCCGCCGTCCTGCGCGCCGTCGGCGGCGCCTGCGCTGCCGTCGATGCTGTGATGAAAGGTGATGGCGAAAATGCCTTTGTCGCCATGCGCCCGCCCGGCCACCATGCCGAGCATAACCGGGCTATGGGCTTTTGCTTTTTCAATCAGGCCGCCATCGCTGCCTTGCATGCGCGCGCCAAACACGGCGCGCAGCGCGTGGCCGTGATTGATTTCGATGTGCATCACGGCAATGGCACACAGGATATTTTCTGGTCGGATGAAAATCTGTTCTACGGGTCTACCCATCAAATGCCGCTTTATCCCGGGACCGGCTCACGCAGCGAAACCGGCGTGGGCAATATTTTCAATGCGCCTTTAAAGGCCGGCGATGGCGGCGTGGAATTTCGGGAAGCGATGAACAGCGTCATCCTGCCCGCGCTCAACCTGTTTGAGCCGGAACTGCTGATCATCTCCGCCGGTTTCGATGCGCATGTGCGCGATCCGCTGGGCAGCCTCGAACTGGTGGAAGAAGATTTCGCCTGGGCCACTTTGCAACTGATGGAAATTGCCGACACGCATTGCGATGGTAAAATTGTTTCGGTGCTGGAGGGCGGCTATGATCTGCAAGGTCTCGCCGGCGGCGTGGGCGTGCATTTGCAAACGCTGATGCATGGCTCCGCCTTCATGGACGGCATGGAAGAACAAGAGGAAGACGACAATGAGTGACGCCACCGATATCACCGGCATGACCTTTGAAAAGGCCTTGGCCGAGCTGGAAACCATCGTGGCCAAACTTGAAAGCGGCAAGGTTGACCTCGAAGAATCGATCAAGATCTATGAGCGCGGCGAAGCTCTGCGCAAGCATTGCCAGACCAAACTGGCAGAGGCAGAAGCCCGTATCGAAAAGATCACGCTCTCGCCGCAGGGCAAACCCACCGGCGTGACCAAGCTGGATGTGGAGTGAGCAAACTCCGCCTCGATGAAGCCTTGGTGGTGCGCGGGCTTTATCCCTCGCGGGCCCGTGCTCGTGATGCTGTGATGCGCGGCACCGTGCTGGTCAATGAAGCCCCAGCCCGCAAGCCCTCGCAGAACATTTCCGAAGAAGACAAGTTGCGCGTGCATGACAAGGCGCGCGACTATGTATCCCGCGCCGCGCTGAAACTGATCCACGCGCTTGATCATTTCAATATTGAGGTGGACGGGCGCCGTTGTCTGGACCTTGGCGCTTCAACCGGCGGTTTCTCTCAAGTGCTGTTGGAGCGCGGCGCATCACAGGTCATCGCCATCGAAGTTGGCCACGGCCAGATGATGCTGCAGGATGAGCGGCTGGATCTGCGTGAGGGCGTGAATGCGCGTGACCTGACGCGTGATGACGTGCCGGATGATGTGTCTCTGGTGGTCTGCGATGTGAGTTTCATCCCGCTGCACATTGCACTGGGGCCCGCGCTTGAACTGGCGACGGAAGGTTCTCATTTGGTGGCGCTGATCAAGCCGCAATTCGAAGTGGGCCGCGACGCGCTGGGCAAGGGTGGCATCGTGCGCGAAGAACATCTGCAGCAGCAGGCCTGTGACGATGTGGCGGAATTCATCCGCCGCAACGGCTGGCGCGTGCTCGGCGTCACCGCTTCACCGATGGAAGGCGGCGACGGCAACAGAGAATTCCTGATCGCCGCCCATAAAGGCTAAACGCCCGAAAGCGCCTGCTCAATATCGGCGATCAGGTCATTCACATTCTCGATGCCGATCGAAAGGCGCACGAGATTATCAGGCAACGTACTCGTCGGCCCCTCCACCGTCTTGCGATGTTCGGCCAGGCTTTCCACCCCGCCAAGCGAGGTGGCTGGCGCAATGATTTTCAGCAAGGTACAAAACCGCTGCGCGCCATTGAAATCCGATTTGACCTGCAAGCTCATCATGCCGCCATAGCCACCGGTCATCTGCTTCTTCGCGATGGCATGGCCGTTCTGCGTGGCAAGGCCAGGATACAGCACGCGCTCGATCTTCGGATGATTGGAAAAATGCCGCGCAATGGCCAGCGCATTTCCGGTGGCCTGATTGTAGCGCACAAACAACGTGCGAAGCCCGCGCAGCAGAAGCCAGCATTCAAATGGCGGCAATGGCGAGCCGGTGATCGTGCGCAAGCGTTGCACTTCCTGCCAGCGCGCATTCACTTCGCGCGTGACCAATATGCCAGCCAGAACGTCAGAGTGCCCATTGAGATATTTGGTGGCGGAGTGGAAAATAACATCTGCACCCAGCGTAAGCGGATTGCAGGCCACAGCACCCAGCGATGTGGCGTCCACCGCGAGGATGGCGCCCACTCTATGCGCGGCGGAAGCAGCGGCCGCAATGTCGATCACGTCCCAAGTCGGGTTCACCGGAGTTTCGATCCACACGAGATCAGTCTTCGGTGTAATTGCTGCGGATAGCTCTTCGAGATTGCTCGGATCACACAGCGTGAGCGAAATGCGGCCCTTTCTGTCCAGTTCCTGCAGCCAGGCTCTCACGCCGTAATACATCACCGCGGGCGCCACCACATGCCCACCTTGCGGAATGGTTTCGGTCAGCGCCACCACGGCAGCCATACCTGAGGCGAAGGCCAAGGCAGCAGCGCCCTTCTCCAAACGCGCCACCGTTTCTTCAAGCGCCCACAAATTCGGTGAACCGTTGCGCTGGTAGTTCTCTTTCAGTCGTGGCTGATAATTTTCATCACGCGCATACGTCGTGGTTAGATAAACGGGTGGAGATACGGCGCCGGAATGCGGCTCGATGCCGGTGGCACTCTGCGCGGCAATGGTTTCAGGACGGAGTTTGGAGTTCGACATGTGGGGCCAGATAGAAATGTGAAGGAATATCCTTCAACACCACTGGCCCCGCATGATCAAGTCTTAAGCTGCGGCGTGCTTTCGCGTTGCAGTCTTTTTCACCGCGTGTTTCTTGGGGTGGTATTTTTGCGCTTTGATAAAGATCGCTTCGCGCTTGTCGGAATTTTTGGCCTCTTCAACGTCTGGGCCACCTTCCGAAACAAAGCGCATCATCGCATGCTTGTCAAAATCATGCTTTGCGGGTTTCTGCATCCAGTTCTTCAACCAGTTGAACATCTGAAGCTCCATTCAAATAACTGAGATCGCCAGGCCCGTTCTGGGCCCGCGTTACAGACATTCAATGTCTGGAGGGTCGTTTTGGTTCCCTAGGGATAGAGCTTCACCTTGTTCCAGCTATCGCCCACTGCGGCGCGGCGGAAAGCCACCCGGTCATGCAGGCGAAAAGGCCGGTCATGCCAGAATTCAATCGACAGCGGCTTCACCCGAAAGCCACTCCAATAGGCCGGGCGTGGCACGTTTCCGATGGCATATTTGGCTGTGTACATGGCCACTGATGCCTCCAGTGCGAAGCGCCCTTCCAGCGGCCGTGATTGCGCACTGGCCCAGGCGCCGATGCGGCTGTCGCGCGCGCGCGAATTAAAATACGCATCAGCTTCCGCGTCCGTGACCTTTTCAACGAGCCCACGCACCCGCACCTGGCGGCGCAGGCTTTTCCAATGAAACACCAAGGCCGCCTTCAGCGTGGCCAGCAATTCCTGGCCTTTTTGGCTTTCATAATTGGTGTAGAAAACGAAACCTTGTTCATCAAAGCCCTTGAGCAGAACCATGCGCGCATTGGGCAGGCCTTCTTCATCCACCGTGGCCAGCGTCATCGCATTGCCGTCATTAGGCTCGGATTTCTCCGCGTCCTTCAGCCATTCGGCAAACAGCGCAAACGGGTCATCACGCTCGGTGAAGCCCGCTTGCGCCGTGGTCACTTTCAAGCGTTCAAGATCCATCATTTCTCCACGATCGTCTTGATACTGGCCAAGCCCTTTTCAAAATCCTTGCCGACGATCTTGTCCATGTCGAACACAAAGCTCAGCACGCGAAACAGGAACGGGCGCGTACCACGCATTTCCCATTTCAGATGCGTGCCCTTGTCCTTCGGCGTCAGGGTGAACTCGGTGATGTTGGAAGCCTGGAACGGCTTGATGAAATTGAGATCAAGCTGCATGCGGTTGGGTTTTTCTGATTGCGTGATGTGCATCACACCTTCGCCCACCTTCTTGTTGCCCACCCAGGCATAGTGCGCACCCACACCCGCATCAGCGCCGGAATACGTGCGTTTCAGATTGGGGTCCATACCTTCCCACGGCGACCAGGCGGTCCAGTTGCGGAAGTCATTCAGCTGGTCAAACACCTTGGCTTGCGAGGCGTTGAAATCCGCCTCGCGCACCACGCTGAAGGACGGTGACTGCATCAGCCCGTAAAGCAGCAACGCCGCAACAATGACGACGATGATGATGATGAGTGCGATGAGCATGCTGGCCTGTCCCCGTTATGTGATCGGCCAAGCATAGAGGCCATACAGCCCGTCCGTCCAGACGCCTTTATTTCAGTTTTTGATAGACCAGATGCAGCGCGCCCTCGCCTGCTTTGGTTTCAACGCAGGAATAGCCAAGCTTGGCCAGATCAATGCCGGCCAGCAGATTTTCGCCCTTGCCCATCACCAATGGCGAAATGGCCAAGTGCAGATGATCAACCAGGCCCGCAAGAAGACCATTGCGAACAGTCTGAACGCCACCATTGAGCCTGACATCCTTGCCCTGGGCTGCGGTTTTGGCCTTTGCCACCACAGCAGCGAGATCATCTGACACAAACTCAAACACCGTGCCGCCCTCCATGACGAGGGACGGCCTTGGGTAATGCGTCATCACAAAAACCGGAGTGTGATAGGGCGGATTTGGCCCCCACCAGCCTTTCCAGCTTTCATCCGTCCATTCACCGCGCTGCGGCCCGAACATGTTGCGGCCCATGACCGAAGCGCCAATATTGTCAAAGCCGGTGGAGGCGAATTGATTATCAATACCGGTGCTGCCACCATCTTTTCCAATCATGGTTTTGAACGTTTTGGTAGCCAGAAAAGACTTCGGCAATTCCATGCCGCCCTCGCCAAAGGGATTTTTCAGAGTCTGGTTTAACCCGGCGGCAAATCCATCCACCGAAACCATGAAATTCTCAACGCGTACTCTCGACATTTTTATCCCCTCAATTCGCAGCGAGATATTTTTGCAAGGAATCCAGCGTGCCGGTCCAGCCGCCGCTCATGCTGGCATGGGCAGCGCGGAAGGTCTGGCCTTCCTCATCATCAATGCCGGCATAGATCCATGAGATTTTCAGCTTGGTGGAATTCGGTCCTTCCGGGATGAACTCAAACTGCGTCACCATTTCCAGCGGCCAGGTCGGCGACATGGGATGTTTGGTGATCCCGCCGTCCCTGTCAGAGAAGCTCTGCAGATAGACCACGCGCGAATGCGGAGTGATCTCGGTGTAAGTCACCTTGCCCCACATTTCGCCGCCATTCGGCATCGCCAGCCCATAATGATAGGTGCCGCCGGGCTTCAAATTCTGCTCGGCCTTTATCACCGTCATGCCGGGTGGTGCAAACCACTGCTTCATTTCCTCCACGCGCGTGCAGGCCTGAAACAGCCGCTCTTGCGCAACGGGATAAGTGCGCTCGATGACGAACATGTTCTTCTCATCAGCCATCGGCGCAACATAAGCTGCGAGGCGGTCGAGATTCTGCTTGCCGCCCTCGGCCACGCCGAAGCTCAAAATATTGTCGCGTGCTGCCATGCTGGCTTCATTGACGCGAAGTTCAATGCGGGTCTTGCCGCCCTCTTCTTCGAACAGTTCCAGCTCGCCCACGAATTTGTGGTCGAATTCGCTGGCGCCGCCATTGTCATGGTCCCAGCGCATGTAACGCGGCGGATCAATCTCGCGGTAGATAATGCGGTTCGGCCAATCCTTGCCATCGGGCCCATGCATGGTGAACAGCCATTGCCCGTCCACTTTCACATCCATGCTTTTGATGCTGTTGCGGAAGCCGTCCGGCCCCCAGAAATGCTTGATGTGTTCCGGCGTGGTCAACACTTTCCAAACCAGGTCACGCGGCGCGGAGAGGAGACGGGTGGTGATGATCTGCGGCTTGTCTTCAGGAAGAATGGTCTTCGAAAGGCTGGTCATGGTTTTACTCCTTGATTGAACTCAAATAGGTGGCGAGGCGGTCAAGCCGCTGTTCCCAGATTTCGCGGTACCCGCTCATCCACGCATCCACTTCGGCAAAGCCTTCGGGTGAAAGCTTACAGGGGCGCTGCTGGGCGGCACGGCTGCGGGTGATCAGCCCCGCCACTTCCAGCACTTTGAGATGCTTGGAAATGGCGGGCAGGCTCATGTCAAAAGGTGCAGCCAAGGTGTTCACCGTGGCCTCTCCCTCGCGCAGCCTCGCCAGGATGGCGCGACGCGTCGGGTCGGCCAAAGCCTGGAGTTTGAGGCTGAGCGGATCAGAGGTCATTACTTCAGGCAGGTCCGGTTCCAGGTGAGAACACGGCCCGGGCCACTCACCGCGCCGAACAGCAAGCCGGCAGCAAAGGGAAAGTGGCTGACAAAAGCGCCGAAGTTCAAACCTTCAGCATCTTTCGACCAGGTGCTCATGCCGTGGAAGGAGAAGGCGAGGAACACGACATAGATGGCAGCGAGAATGCAGGCCTCGCGGAAATACGCGCCAGTGAGGAAACTGATGAACAGTGCGAGTTCAAAGATGGCCGCAATCCAGGCCAGCGGCACTGACATCGGGAAGCCCGCTGATGCAATGTAAGTCGCGGTCATGTTGATATCGATGAACTTGAACGTGAAGGCCATGGCGAACATCGCGGCCATCACCAGCCGGCCGACCAGCAGCGCCGCGGTTTTCCAGCCTTGGTTTTGAATTGTCTTATCCATAACATCCTCCTTATTTATCTATTCAGTTAATTAACTTGTGAGTTAAGTACAGAAACCGAAACACTCTGTCAACGGCCCTCCACTTTCTTTCGTTCCTTTTTCATGGCAAGACGCGAAGCGGGTTTTGCGGAACCCTGACCGTTACAGATTTTCGGGGTAAATAATGAGCAATACCAAAGGTTTGATGGCAGGCAAACGCGGCCTGATCATGGGCGTGGCCAACAACCGGTCAATCGCCTGGGGCATTTCCAAGGCCTGCGCCGACCAAGGCGCTGAACTGGCTTTCACCTATCAGGGCGATGCCCTCAAGAAGCGCGTCGAACCGCTGGCCGCCGAACTCAATTCCAAGATCGTGCTGCCCTGCGATGTGTCGGACATGGCTTCGCTCGATGCCGCCTTCGCCGAATTGAACAAGCATTGGGACTCAATTGATTTCGTCGTCCACGCCATTGCCTTCTCCGACAAGGATGAGCTGACCGGCCGTTACGTCGATACCTCGCCCGGCAATTTCTCCAACACCATGTTCATCTCGATCTATTCGTTCACCGCCGTCGCCCAGCGCGCCGAGAAGATGATGACCAAGGGTGGCTCCATGCTCACCCTCACTTATTACGGTGCCGAAAAGTGGATGCCGCATTACAATGTGATGGGCGTGGCCAAGGCCGGCCTCGAAGCTTCCGTGCGCTACATGGCGGCTGATCTCGGCGAGAAAAACATCCGCGTCAACGCAATCTCCGCTGGCCCGATCAAGACGCTGGCTGCGTCAGGCATCGGCGACTTCCGCTACATTCTTAAATGGAACGAATATAACGCCCCCCTGCGCCGCACAGTCACCATCGATGAAGTGGGCGACAGCGGCATGTATATGCTGTCCGATCTGTCGCGCGGCGTCACCGGCGAAATCCTTCACGTTGATAGCGGCTATCACATCGTCGGCATGAAAAATCCCTCGGCACCGGATATGGGACCCGCAGGCAGCCATAGCGAGTAATCGCAGCAACGTGGCGACACTGCCTCCCATCTATTTCATCCGCCACGGCGAGACCGACTGGAACAAGCAGGGCCTCGTTCAAGGCTCCATCGACATTGATCTCAATGAACTCGGCCGCAAACAAGCGGCTGAACTGGCGCAGGCTTTGCTGGCCCACAAGCCAGAACTGACCGGCTACAACTTCTTCGTCTCACCCCAGCGCCGCGCCCAGGATACGATGGCGGCCATCGCCACCGCTCAGGGCCGCGACCCCAAATCCATCACCACCGATGCCCGCCTGCGCGAACTCGGCTTCGGGATATGGGAGGGAAGGCCGTTCTGGGAAGTCAAAGCTTCACCCATCTATCCCGCCGATCTGGAAGGCCGCTTCTACTGGCGGCCTGAAGGTGGAGAATCCTACGAAGACGGCGTGGCTCGGGTACAAAGTTTTCTGGCCGATCTGACCGGCCCTGCCCTCGTCGTCTCGCATGGTGCAGTCGGCCGCTGCCTGATGGGGATCATCGCCGGCCTTCCGCCTGAGCGCATTTTGGAATTGCCCACGCTGCAGGGCCATTATTGTAAAATGGAAAACGGCGCGATCCAGTGGTTTGACTGCATGCATGAGGCGGTTTAGACCGTTTATATGTCACATAATACCTTTGGCCATCTGTTCCGCGTCACCACCTTTGGCGAAAGCCACGGCGTAGCGATTGGCGCTGTCGTTGATGGCTGCCCGCCCAATCTGAAAATCTCGGCCGAAGAAATCCAGGGGTTCCTCGACAAGCGCAAGCCCGGCCAGAACCGCTTCACCACCCAGCGCCAGGAAGCTGATCAGGTGAAAATCCTGTCGGGCGTTTTCGAGGATGAACGCACCGACGGTCTGCGCACCACCGGCACGCCGATTGCGCTGCTGATCGAAAACACTGACCAGCGCTCGAAAGACTATACCGAAATCCGCGACAAATTCCGCCCCGGCCATGCGGATTTTTCCTATCAGGAAAAATACGGCATCCGCGATTATCGCGGCGGCGGCCGTTCATCAGCGCGCGAGACCGCTTGCCGGGTGGCCGCCGGTGCCATTGCCCGCCTGGTCATCCCGCAGGTGAAAATTCGTGGCGCGCTGGTGCAGATCGGCCCGCACAAGATCGACCGCAAGAATTGGAACTGGGGCACGGTGAATGAAAACCCGTTCTTCTGCCCCGATGCCAAAGCCGCCGCGGAATGGGAAACCTATCTCGATGGCGTGCGCAAGGCGGGTTCATCGGTAGGCGCCATCATCGAAGTCACCGCGTCGGGCGTGCCCGCCGGCTGGGGCGCGCCTTTGTATGGCAAGCTCGATGCCGAACTGGCCGCCGCCATGATGAGCATCAATGCGGTCAAGGGCGTGGAGATCGGCGACGGTTTCGCCGCCGCTGCGCTTTCCGGCGAAGAAAATGCCGACGAAATCCGCATGCGCCGCAATGTGCCTGAATTCCAGGCCAACCATGCCGGCGGCGTGCTCGGGGGCATATCTTCAGGCCAGGATGTGGTGGTGCGCTTCGCAGTAAAGCCCACATCCTCAATCCTGAAATCCCGCCAGACCGTGACCAAGGAAGGCGAAGACGCCGACATCATCACCAAAGGCCGCCACGATCCCTGCGTAGGCATCCGCGCGGTACCAGTAGGCGAAGCCATGATGGCCTGCGTCCTGGCCGACGCCTTCCTGCGCCATCGCGGCCAAGTGGGTTAATCATTTCACCAGCACCGCCTCTACCAGATACCGCTGCTTCCCATGCGTCAGCGCATCGAACGGATAGCACGTCGAAAGCACCAGATTGAATCCCGCCGCATGGCGATCTATGCCTGACGCATCAGCATCCGCAATGCGCGTGCCTGTCACGCGGTAATCAAAGCGCAAGCCGTCATTGCGGGTGATGGCGATCACATCGCCCACAACGACATCCTTCAAAAAAGCAAAATGCGTATCGCGATGCGCCGCGATCACACTCGTGCCGCGCTCGCCCGGCTTGGCCGTTTCATCGAGCAGCGAAGGACCAAACGCCAACGCCTCACCGGATGCGCCTTTCAGCACAATCGCCTCAGCACCGATGCGGTTGATCTCCAGCTTTGCCACCGGCCAGGTATCAGCCCAGCTCCACGCCTTGACCGGTTTGCCCGTGATGACCGATTGCGCAAAGGCGCGCTCCAGCAACACTTGCGCCAGAGCAGCCTTGGCATAGATGTATCCCGCCTGACCCCCAAGCGCCAAAGCCGCTGCGATCAGCAGCAGCCCCAGCATTTTGCGAAGATCAAAGCTCCCTCCCCGTTTCCGGGGAGGGAGCACTGCGCTGCAGGTCACGCTCATGCCGTTTCCTTTTTGCGCAGGAGCACAACGCCGCCGAGGGCGAGCAGCATTGCGAGCAGGGTGAGCAGCCGTGCATCCGTTGCCGTCTGCGGCAGGGCCACAGGGGCAGCGGCTTCGCTCATCTTGGCCTTGATGGGCTGCAGTAGGTCAGCCTCAGTCTTCTGCATCTTGGGCGCATCTTCGACAGCTTTCGGACCGAAGACACTTTCCCAAACCCAGCCGGCCGGCAGGTTGAGCGGCACATCCGCACGCGTCAGCACATAGCCGGGCGGGCGCTTGGGCGACTTGTCGATGGCGATCAGCGAAGTCTGGCTCGACACCAATTGATGTTCCAGAGCAACACTCAGCACCGCCTTGTCGGCAGAGGCCTGGTCCATCTGGCCCAAAGTGGTTGCCACTTCGATCTCGGCGATCTTGCGGCGCGCCCACAGCTTGGCAATGCCATCACCTGCGGCGGCCTTGTCCACCGGGAGCGAAACTTCCCATGGCTGGTCTCCGATCTTGCCAGTCAGTTTAACCGTGCCAGACAGTGCCTTGTCGTCGGCAAAGAACATCACCGGTTCACCGCGATAAACATCCGGAAGATTCTCCGGCGTGATCTTGGCATTGGAACCTGCGATCTCGGCCTTCAAGTCCGTGATCACCGGATGGCCGATCTTGCCGAACAGCTCGGTCATGCGCGCCGTCAGCTGGTTTGGCTCGCCGATCTGGGTGAAACTGCCACGGCCCAGTTCAGCCGCGCGCGTCATCAGATAGGTGTTGGGTGCAGAACCGATGCCCACCATGAACACGCGGCTGCGGCCGCGGCCCTTGGCAATGGCGTCGAACAATTCCTGCTCGTTGCTGATCTCACCATCGGTGATGAACACCACCTGGCGCAGATGGCCCTTGTCGCTTGGCGTGGCATCATTCAGCGCGTCCTTCATCGGGGCCACCATTTCGGTGCCGCCATTGGCGGTGAGCGCATCAACGAAATCCTTCGCCTTCTGCACATTGCCTTCCGAAGCCGGAATGCTGCCGCCGAACACATTGGTCATCGTGTCGTCAAAGCGGATCACGTTGAACAGGTCATCCGGCTTCAGCTGGGCGAGACCATAAAGCAGGCTTGCCTTGGCTTGCGGCATTGAAGCGCCATCCATCGAACCGGAATTGTCGATCACAAAAGTGATGTCGCGCGGCACGTTGGTGCCCGGTCCGTTAACGTCAGGAGGTGTAATGAAACCAAGGAGATAGTCGTGACCGTTCACATTCTGCTTGAACAGGCCGGCCTGCGGTGCATCACCCTTGGCCTTCCAGGTCAATTCAAAATCACGGTCAGCCGGCACGATGCCCGCAAGCTTCACGACTTTCGACTGCGCATCCTTGTCGGTCACATCCACGGCATGGAAGGAGCTCTTCACATCACCCAGATCAAAGCCGGCATTGAGATTGACGGTGATCGAAACCGGATTCGTCACGCCATCGGTGGCGGGATAAAGAACCGGAGGCTGCGGCACTTGGGTTGTGGTAGTGCCCAAGCCCTTGTTGTTGAAATCCACCGACTGCACGATGGGGGCCGGCTCGTAGCGCGGCGCCACCACCAGCGGCAGTCGCAGGGAATAAGTGCCGCTGCTTTGCGCCACGGTT
Source organism: Aestuariivirga litoralis (assembly GCF_015714715.1). NCBI lineage: Bacteria > Pseudomonadati > Pseudomonadota > Alphaproteobacteria > Hyphomicrobiales > Aestuariivirgaceae > Aestuariivirga > Aestuariivirga litoralis. Next base: position 127,643 of record NZ_WAHS01000002.1, read on the forward strand.
TCCTGATATTCGATCTGCACCAGAATTTTTTCATGCGGTCCGATATTGGCCACGCTGTTGGTGAACAGATTGGGGCGCACTTGTTCCAGCAGGGCTGCCGACTTTCCATCGGCCTTGGCCTTTTCATATTCCTGCTTGGCCTCAACCTTTTCCTTCACCTCGCCAACAATGACGCGCGTGCCAGACACGATCTTCAGCGTGTCCACCGCCGAATTGTCGGGCAGCGGAAAAACATAAACGCCTTCGATCCATGAATCTGACGGGTTGTAAAATTGTTGCGTCACCACGGTGCGCGCCGTGGGTCCCGAAACAGTGGTCGTGTAATCGGTCGCCACTTTGGGCGCTTCGACAAATTTGTTCGCATCCTTGGTGTTGAACAGCAGCGATCCGGACTGCATGTCATTGATGCCAACCACGGCGAAGGCCGCCTTGGCCAAAATCAAAAAGCTAGAGAGAAAGATGAAAGCGGCCGCCCATATGGGCCGGCGCGGATTTAGTGAAGTAAGCATGAGTTCCTCCATGGGTTAAGTTTTGCAACCCTCCCCTCCGTGATAGGCGTGCACGCCGATGCGCCGCCAATGTGAACATCTGGAAAGATTCCCCAGCCACCGCATTGATCCGTAAGGGCCGATGTGGAAATGTGCGGTTTGTTACGGATTTGTCCGTGAGCTGGGGATTGATGAGCGACGACGACCTTTCAGAAGCCGAGAGCAAGGCCATCGGCCAATCCATCCGCGAGGAACTGGCGCGCAAACGGCTGACAAGGCAGCATCTGGCCGACCTCGCCAAGATCAGCCTCTCAACGCTGGAAAAGGCCCTCTCAGGCCAGCGGCCTTTCACTTTGGCCAGCGTGGTCCGCATCGAAGAAGCGCTGAAATTGCCGCTGCGCAAAGCGCGCCATGCGCAGACCGCGATGGGCCCCAGCATTGCGCCGCCTGAAATGGGCTCCTATTCGCATGGCGCCGTGTCATGGCTGGAGGGTGATTATCTCACCTTGCGCGCCTCATTTTCCACAGCAGAAGCGATTTACGCTTACTCAACTTCGATCAAATGGGATCAGGCGCTGTCGCATCTCTGCTTCCACGAATCCGAACGGCAGGACCCGCAATACAAGCAGGATGGCTTCGTCTCGGTGCCGCACCAGTCGGGCTATATCTATCTGGTCACCAACAAGCTGGGCCAATATCGCATGGTGATGCTGACACGCCCGATTATCAGCGGCGAAATGTATGGCTTGCTCAGCACGCTACAATCCGGCCGCGCCTCGCAGCTCACGCCGATTTCAACCCCGGTAGTGCTGGCCCCCGCAAAGCAATTCGGTACAGAAATCGAATTCGGCGTGATCGAAGCCAGCTCGAAAGTCTATGAACGTTACCGCAAGCTGCTGAAGCGCGCCCATGACGAGCCCTTCGTGCTGTTCGGCAAGCAGCTAAGCTAACCGCGCCGCCTTGATCCACCAGCCGGGATAAGCTTGGCGCAACCGCTCGGCCTCTTCTTCCGCCTGCGCAAAACTCTGCGCCAGACCAAAGCAGGTCGCCCCCGAACCAGACATCAGGCAGGGCGTGAGCTTGGTGTTTTTCAACTCACTCAGAACAGCGGCAATGGCGGGTTGCACTGTAAGCGCTGCTTGCGTCATGTCATTGCGCCACAGGCCACGGCCGCCGCGATGCACGGCACCTGGCGCAATCCCCATCGCCTTGAACACCGCCGCCGTCGCGCAAGGCAGCAGCGGATTGGCCAGCACGATCGCCGGCGGAAGTTCTTTCTTGAGCGGCTCCAGCTGATCGCCAATGCCCTGCATCAGACACGGTTGCCCTTGAAAACACACCGGCACATCCGCACCGATAGCACTCAAGCCCGCAATCTGCGCCGCATCGAGCGATTGTCCTGAAAGCTTGAGCAGCCCGCGCAGCATTGCCGCCGCATCGGCAGAACCACCACCAATGCCGGACGCCACCGGCAGGTTCTTTTCCAGCTGCACCGAAACAAACGGCACATCCATCAGTGTGCCCAGATGTGCCCAGGCTTTCCAGATGATGTTGTCGTCACCGCTCGGCACGTCTGCTGCAAATGGCCCGCTCACAACCAGAGCATTCGCCGCCGCAGGTTCAAGCACCAGCTTGTCCGCCACATCGGCAAAGGCCACGATGGATGATAGCTCATGATAGCCATCCGCCCTGCGGCCCTTCACATGCAGCGTGAGATTGACCTTGGCGCGCGCAGATTCAACGATGGAAGACATCAACCGTTGGTGGGCTTGGTGTCGGGCGTTGCGTTGACGGCAGGCTTCGCAGGATCAGCGTCCGGCAAGCCGTCTTTCAGCTTGGCCTGAATGCGTGGGATCTCCACATCATCGGGATGATTGTCGAGCGCGTGCTGCCACTGGAATTTGGCTTCCAGCTTGCGGCCCACTTTCCAATACACATCGCCCAGATGGTCCGCGATGATCGCATCAGACGGAATGAGATCAACCGCGCGTTCACAGTATGTCACCGCCTGGTCATAGTCGCGCAGCACATAATAAGCCCAGCCCAGACTGTCGGTGATATAGCCATCATTGGGTTTCAGGCTCACCGCCTTCTTCACCATGGCGATGGCCTCATCAAGGTTCACACCACGGTCAATCATCGAATAACCGAGATAATTGAGCACTGAAGCATCATCATTGGAAAGCTTCAGCGCCTTGCGGAAATCCACTTCGGCTTTGTCATACTGCTTCAGGCGGTCGTAATCGATGCCGCGGTTATAATAGATGCGCCAGAGATTGGGGGCATCTTCCGGCAGCAGCGTGATGGCCTGGGAATAGGCTTCGGCGGCCAGTTCATGCTTGTCAGTGGCGCGGTAAATGCCAGCCAGCGTTATCCATGCAGCATCATCCTTCGGGTCGGCGGCTACTACAGCTTTCAGCTTGGTGATGGCATCATCGCTTTTCTCAAGCCGGTGCAGGTTGAGAGCCATTTCCGTTTCGGCATTGCTGCGCAGAAGTGAATCCTTGGGCACCAGATCAAATGCCGCGTTAGAGCGTTCATAGAGCTTCATGTCGCCCAGAATGCCACCCAGCGTGGTCAGCACGAATGGCTTGTCGGCCGCAACCGAAAGTGCCAACTGCGAATAGATCAAGGCCGCATCAGAAGTCTGGTCGCCGGTGAGCGAGGCCGAAATCGAATAGAGCACTTCGCCCGCACCCGCCGACACGCTGGGCACGAACAGGCCGGGCTTGGTGCCGCTGGCCAAATTATCAAGCGCCTTCTGCACAAAGGCATTGCCTTGCCCACCTTCAAGATATTTCTTGTACACTGCGGAGGCATCATCCTTGCGGGCCTGGCGCTCGAGGAAATTGCCATAAGCCAGCGTCACGCGCAGCGCATTGGGCGAAAGCGCAATGGCCTTTTTATAGAAGCTCTCAGCGCGCATGCCGGAATTGAGAAGATCACAGATCAGCGCCGCATGAAACGCCTTGGACCCGGCAAAAGCGTCCTGCGTGTCCAGCTTGTCGAGTTCGCGCAGCGCGGCATTCAACTGGTTCTCGCCCGCATAGCTCCAGGCATTGAGCAGCACGGAGGTCAGCGTGCCAAACGGCGTGTAGGCCGCCTCGTTGAAGTTTTCGCGCGCATCGGCGTAACGCTTGGCCTTGAAATTCTTCAGGCCCAGAACCAGCCGCGCTGTGCGTTGCTGGCTGTTGGTTTTGACCACCTGCGCCGCCAGTGGCTCGGCCGAGGCAATGTCGCCCTGCATGACTTTCACTACAAACAGGCGCTCAAGCAAAATCCCATTGCCGGGATCCTGCTTCAGCGCCGCACTGGTGAATTGCTCAGTGGCAGAAAGGTCCATCAACCGGCTGGCGGTGCGCGAAGCCAGGTAATCGCCGGAGAAAGTGTCTTCGTTGGGCGTGCCGGCGGAGGCCGAAACGGATGCAAAAAGCGAGAGGGAGAAAAGCGAAAGAGCCAGAAGCCGCATGGAAAATCCCGAAATAAACAAATCGCAGTGGATTGAGGCTAAAATTGCGGTTTTTCTGGGCCGGGGCAAGTGAAAAGGGCGACAGGCTCTAGGACTTCAGACAAGCTTCCAAAGCGCGCGCCACTTGCAACAGACGAACGTCATCGCCACGCAAACCATTGGCCATCAGCCCGATCGCACGGCCCGGACTTCGCAGCGGCAGGCTGATGCTGGGCACGTTGATGCGGTTGGCGAATTCAGTGAATTTCATCGCTTGCAGATTGAGCGCCAGATAGCGCTCATCTTCCGCAATGGCAGAAATAAGCGGCGGCTCGATGGGAATCGTCGGCATCAGCAAAGCGGCATAGCCGTCGATGTCGCGCGCATAAGCCTCAGCCAGCAAAGCCAGCTTTTCTCGCGCGCGGATATAATCATGCGCGCGGATATTTTCACCGGCAGCGATCCGCGGTCCCACGCGGGGATCATAGAGCGCTGCACGCTGCGCCAGCAGGTGTTGATGCCAGACAAAGGATTCCGCCGCGACAATACCACCCTCGCGCGCCAGCCGCCCGGCATCAGCGAGATAGGCCATGTTCTTGTCTTCAACCACCGCACCCTGCGCCACCAGCGCAGCCAGTGCCGCGTTGAAGGCAGACAGAACCGCAGGCTCAGTATGTGCCTCGACAAAGTCGCGCGGCACAACAAAGCGCAATCCCTTGATAGACGGCAAAGCCGCCTCAACCATGCGCCCCGTTGCTGCGGCGTCGAGCCGGTCGCAAAGCACAACCGACGACGCGAGGAAACCCGCCGTATCCAGACTCAGCGCTAAGGGCACGATTCCCTTATCGCTATAGCGGCCCTGCGTGGGTTTGAATCCAGCCACACCGCACCAGGCCGCCGGAATGCGCACCGATCCGCTCGTGTCGGTTCCCACTGCCGCATCCACCACGCCCAGAGCGACAGTCACCCCCGCGCCAGAAGAAGAACCACCCGTCAGACGCGCTTCACCGGGATAGACCGGCGTGGAGGGCGTGCCGAAATTGCTATTCTGCCCTAGCGCGCCATAGGCGAATTCCACCATATTGGTCTGCGCCAGGAAGATCGCACCTGCTGCCCGCAAGCTGGCAATCAGCGGTGCATCCAGTGCAGCCACAGGCTCATCCCGCAAAACGCGCGAGCCCGCACTGGTGACCCAGCCTTCCACATCAACATTCGCCTTGATGCTCATCACCAGCCCGGCCAGTGGGCCAGACGATGCGCCACGGGCCTGATCATCCCAATGCAACACCGCATGGGCAAGACGATCACTTTCGGTCTCACGCAGCGCCAAACGCGCCCGCACATCAGCGTCGAACCCAGTGCTCAAGCTTTGGTGTCCAATTCTTCCGCTGGGGCATAGCTCCCATCAGGCCGGTGCACTTCCGTGCCGGTCAAAGGCGGATAGAACACACAGACCAGGCGCAGATCACCCTTCGTCGCGCGCAATATGTGGCGGTCATTCTTGTCCAGCGCATAAAGCGTGCCGGGCTTGATCGGATAGGTTTTGCCGGTGGCCACAACCACCACTTCGCCCTCGCCGGCGATGCAGTAATTGGCCTCGAAGTGATGCTTGTATTCGAGCGTTTGCTCGGTGCCTTCAGTGATCACCGTGTCATGCAGCGAAAAGCCCATTCCGTCAGAGCGCAGCAACATGCGCCGGCTGCGCCAGACATCGCCCCTCACATCGCGTTCACTACCCTGGATTTCTTCAAGCGTCCGGACGATCATGCAGCCTCGCTGTCCCTTTGAACTGATTGCACATCAGCTTGCAGGGAGAGCGGGCAGATGACAACGGATTTCGCCTAGCTGGAAATACGCATCGCCAGGATCTGGTTGGCCAGCGACGAGAAGGCGGCATCCAGCGAGGTCGAGTCAGCATCGATAATATGGCTGGAATCGGTGGCGCAGTTGTTCACCAGGTCCACGCGCTTCTGATAGGACTTGTTGAGCTGGAAAGTGATGACATAGATTTCAATCCCGGCGTCTTGCGCGGCGCCACACATAGCAGCCGATTGTGTGTAGGAATCGCCGTTTGTCGGGGCGCAGCCGATATGCTGGGACGGATCGCCACTGCCGACTACCGACCAGTAATAGGGATTTCCCGAACTGCCATTGGTCGTGTCATAGCCGGTGATCACACCCTTGCAGTAGGCACTATTATATTCACCGTCGGTCATGATCACCATGACCTTGCGCACTTTGGTGGCGGGATCCGTGGTTGTCAGCTTGTCGTATCCGGCGGGAATACTGGAACCTGACCAGATGCCCACATTGGGTGATAGCGCATACCAACCCCAGGCCAAACCTACCTGTCCTGCGGTTGAATTGCTGGCGGCCATGGTGGTGATCGCGGTATTCAAAATCGTTGCACTGGTGGACAAGGGTATAACGGGGGTCACCGTGCAACCGTTGGCGCTGCCCGCATAATTCCAGCCCACTGGATAGACGCTCATACTTGCATCGGTATAGGCCGTGGCCCCCGTGCGCTCGGTCACGCAATTGGTGACGGGCAACGTTTCCTGGCAAACGTTATTGGAATTGTTTGAATAGTTATCGCAGCTACTGGAATAGCTAGCTTTGTAGGTTGATGAGGTGTTGAACTGCTGGAAAGCCTTGCCCACGCCGTTATTGCTGGTGCCGGATTGCACAGCACCACGCGCCGCAGCCGCCATCACGGCCGTACCCATATTCACGCTGTTGTTATACGGCACCAATGCGATCTTGGTGTAGTAAGTGCCCTGCGTGGCGGGCATCACCGTGGTGATGAATTTCTGCGCCGCCGCCTTGAGGTCGGTGATCGCCGAGTTGCCGGTTTTGGCATTGATGCTGTTCATCGAATTGGTGTTATCGAGCACCAAGGCCACTTCCAGATTGATGCCGGACTTCAGCACTGTGCTGGAAGCGTTGAGATTCATCGTGGTATAGCCACCCACCGCCATGAAATAGGTGGTGAGCTTGATGGACGCAGTGGAGGTGATGCTGGTCGTGCCGTTCTTTACGCTGAAGGATGTGATTTGGGCATCGCCCGCATTCTCGTAATTCTGCGTGACATAGGCTTTGGAAATGGTGGTCAGCGAGGCGTCTGTGGCGCTTGCATTGTTAGCCGAATAAGCGGCTGCATAAAGTGTCGCGGTGTCGAGGGCTGCGATCAGCTGGGTGCGGGCATTCAGCGCGCGCACATAATCCACTGCCACACCGGCACAGACCATCAGAGGTGCCAGGCAAAGCCCCAGGATCAGGCTCATATTGCCACGGTCATGCCGGATAAAGCGGCGCATCACCGTCAAAACGCAATTGATCACCAGATTCATCACAAACCTCTCCCAAGCCAAGCCGAAGCGGCAAGTTAGAGACAATGTTTATAAATCTGCCCTCACTGCGCATGGGGATGGGATGGGCGAGATGGGTAAAATCTCTCACATCCCTAATGAAAAATGAAGTTTAACAACTATAAATTGAATTACAGCCCAATGACTCATTTCCGAGTGTTGAAAGCCAATTGAGCTTCATAAGCCCGCTTGTAGGCCGGCCGCGCTTCTGCGCGCGCCACATAATCCGCCAAGACAGAAAATTCATTCAGCAGGCCAGATGGCTTCAGACGCTGCAGCACCGAAACCATCATCAGGTCACCAGCACTGAAATCCCCATCAAGCCATTGCGCATCACCCAGCCGGACCTCCACTTGCCGCAAGGGCTTGCGCATCCGCTCCACGACCAGCGGCAGGCGCTCCTTGCTCCACGGCTTGTCGCTTTCCAGAAGCCTGGCATTCGCGAATTCCAGGATCGGTGGTTCCACACTGTTGACGGCGGCGAACATCCAGCTGATCGCCCGCGCCCTTGCATCTGCAGCCTTGGGCAGCAAGCCCTCATGCTGCTCAGCGATGTGAAGGATGATCCCTCCCGACTCGAACAGCACCAGGCCGCCTTCCTCATAGGTGGGAATCTGCCCAAAAGGCTGCAGCGCCAGATAGGCCGGCTCTTTCAACGCAGCGAAGGTCACGGGCCGCACTTCATAGGCCTGGCCCACTTCTTCCAGAGCCCAGCGCACGCGAGTATCACGCGCCAGCCCCTTGCCACCATCGGGCGATCGGTCAAAGGCGGAAATAGTGACGGTCATCGTGAAAATCCTCCGGCCGCAAAGGATCGGCTGGTGGCCGCCACACTGTCAAGCTGCCCGCGGCATCATTGTGCGATGCGCATGCCCAGAATCTGATTGGCCAGACTTTTGAAGGCTGCATCCAGAGATGTGGAATCAGCGTCAACCACGTGCGACGCGTCAGTGGCGCAGTTGTTCACCAAGGCCACGCGCGCGGGATAGGTCTTGTCGAGCTGGAAGGTAATCACATAGACCTCTACGCCCGATGCTTTGATGGCCGAGCACATCGCGTTGGACTGGGTGTAGGCGCCGCCATTGGTCGGCGCACAATTGATATGATCAATAGGGCTGCCGCTGCCTGTCACGGAGTAATAATAGGGGCTGCCCGATGACCCATTGGCCGTGTCATTGCCGGTGATCACTCCATTGCAATAGGCACTGTTATATTCGCCATCGGTCATCAGGATCATGACCTTGCGCACCCGCTTGGATGTATCCGACGTGGTAAGCTTGTCATAGCCTGACGGCACGCTGGAACCGCTCCAGATACCGACATTCGGCGAGAGCGCATACCAACCCCAGCCAATACCGACCTGCCCTCCGGTAGAATTCGAGGCCAACATACTATTGATCGAAAGGTTCAACGCAGTGGCGTCGGTTGACAATGGCACTATCGGCACCACTGTGCAGCCATTGCTGCTCGTTTGATAGGCACGGCCCACCGGTGCCGCGCTCATTGCCGCATCAGTGTAAGCTTGCGCGCCGGTGCGCTCCGTCACGCAATTGGTCACCGGAAATGTGCGCTTGCAGACGGCGGTGGATGGGTAGTTGTCGCACTTGGTCGAATAGTTTGTGAACACAAAATTGGCGCTCAACGACGAGCTGGTGCTGAATTGATAATTTGCGTATCCCGGATTGGTGCTGGTGCCCGCCTGCACGGTACCGCGGGCAGCCACGGCTTGGGCAGCGGTGCCCATATTCACCCCATTATTATAGGGCACAACTGCAATCTTGGTGTAAAATTGCCCTTGGCTCGCCGGCATGACTGTGGTGACAAATTTCGCTGCTGCAGCTCTCAGGTCAGTGATGGCTGTATTGCCTGTCTTTGAATTGACGCTGTTCATCGAGTTCGTGTTATCGAGCACCAACGCAACTTCGAGGTTGATCCCGGATTTTTGCACTGTTGATGAAACATCCATGCTCATCGTCGTCTGGCCAACAACCGACAAGAAGTAAGTCGTAAGTTTTACCGAGGCCGAGCCCGTCACTGTCGCGCCGTTATCGACAGCCACATAATTGCTGACCACCGAATCGCCGGTGTTTTCGTAATTCTGCGTGATGTAAGGCTGAGAAATTTGCGTCAGCTTGGTGCTCGTCGAGCCGGGATTGCTGACCGAATAGGACGCGGCATAAAGCGTGGCCGAATCCAGCGCGGCCGCGAGTTGCGTGCGGGCATTGATGGCACGCTCATAATCCACGGCCGCACCAGCACATACGATGAGCGGGATGATCGAAAGTCCGAGAATAATGGACATGTTGCCGCGCTCATTGCGTTTGAAGCGCAACAGTGAGCGTGCGAAATGGAACAATGCGGACCTCAAGCCCATGATGGAGTCTTCCCGGAATGTGTTTGGAAACGACATTCGGATAAACTTCCAAAGGGAGGCTTAGGCGAAACGCTAGATTTTAAAGCTCATTTTACAGAACCGAAATTACATATTCGGGTAGTTCGGCCCTTCGCCACCCTGTGGCACGGTCCAGACAATGTTCTGCGACGGGTCCTTGATGTCACAGGTTTTGCAATGAACGCAGTTCTGGTGGTTGATCTGGAAGCGCGGCTCCTTGCCCTCCTCCGCGATCACTTCGTAAACGCCTGCCGGGCAATAGCGCTGCGCGGGCTCATCCCAGATCGGCAGATTGACGGCGATCGGCACCGATTTGTCGATCAGCTTCAAATGCGCGGGTTCGTCTTCCTCATGCGCCGTGGCCGAGAAAGCCAGATCCGTCAGTCGGTCAAACGACAGCACGCCATCGGGCTTCGGATAATCAATCTTCGGCATGTCAGCCGCAGGCTTCAGCGTGGCATAGTCGCCCTTGCCATGTTTCCAGGTGCCCAGGCCAAAACCAAAAATGGTCTGCAGCCACATATCAAGGCCACCAAGGCCCATGCCGAACACCAGGCCCAGTTTCGACCACATGGGCTTTACATTCTTGACCTTCTTCAGGTCCTGATAGACCCATGAATTCTCGTAAGCGCCCTGATAGGCCACCAGCTCATCCGCCTCGCGGCCCGCTTGCAATGCCGCCACCGCAGCTTCCGCCGCCATCATGCCGGTCTTCATCGCGTTGTGGCTGCCCTTGATGCGCGGCACATTCACAAAACCTGCCGAGCAGCCGATCAACACCCCGCCGGGGAAAGTGAGCTTCGGCACCGATTGCAATCCGCCTTCAGTAATCGCACGCGCGCCATAAGCCACGCGCCGCCCACCTTCCAGCACTTGCGCAATGATCGGGTGATGCTTGAAGCGCTGAAATTCCGCGAAGGGATAAAGATGCGGATTCTGGTAATTCAGATGCACGACGAAGCCCACCGAAACCAGATTGTCTTCGAGGTGATACATGAAGCTGCCGCCACCGGTCTTGGTGCCCAGCGGCCAGCCCATCGTGTGGGTCACCTGGCCTTGCTTGTGGTTCTCCGGCTTTACTTCCCAAAGCTCCTTCATGCCCAGGCCAAATTTCTGCGGCTCGCTGTCCTTCGACAGATCAAACTTGTTGATGATCTGCTTGGCCAGGCTGCCGCGCACGCCCTCAGCAATGAACACATACTTGCCGCGCAGTTCCATGCCCGGCTGGTAATCCGGCTTGTGGGTGCCGTCCTTGGCAATGCCCATCACGCCAGCGACAACGCCGGCCACCGATCCGTCCTCACGGTACAGAACTTCCGAAGCCGCAAAGCCCGGATAGATTTCCACGCCAAGCCCCTCGGCCTGTGTGGCCAGCCAGCGGCACACATTGCCCAGCGACACGGCATAATTGCCATGATTGTTCATCAAAGGCGGCATCAGGAAATTCGGGATGCGCAGCGCGCCAGCCTTGCCCAGAATATAGAACCGGTCTTCCTTCACTTGCGTCTTGAGCGGTGCGTCCTTTTCCTTCCAGTCGGGGATCAGCTCATTGAGCGCAATCGGATCAACCACAGCACCTGACAGAATGTGCGCGCCAACTTCTGAACCCTTTTCCAGGACGCAAACTGTTGTGTCCGGCGAGAGCTGCTTGACGCGGATGGCGGCGGCCAGGCCAGCAGGCCCAGCACCCACGATCACCACATCATATTCCATCGCATCGCGCTGCTGTTCACTCACGTCCGGTCTTCCTTGTTCTAACGTCTCAGCCTGTTATAGACTGGCTTAGAAGTGTTATAAAAGCCAATTGAGACATGGAAACCAGACCAGACGACGCATGGAGGAATGCAGGCTTTGCCAGCGCTGCCGATGCGCTCGGCTGGCTCATCGCTTCCGGTGCTGATGAGATCGTGCTTGATGCGGCAGTCGACCGCTTTGCCGACAGCGCCAAGGCCGAAAAACCGCGCCTCGCACCAGTGGTTCTGCAACCGCCACCGCAACGCCCCATTGCTGCCCCTTCGGCCATCACTGCAGCCACCTCGCCCGAAGCCTGCGCCACTCTGGCTGACATCGCGCAGGCCCTGAATTTCTTCGAGACGCATCCCCTGCGCAAAAACGCCATGAACCTGTCCTTCTTCGAAGGGCCGGAACGTGCGGAAATCCTGATCGTCTCCGACCGCCCGCGCAGCGAGGAAGACAAATCCGGTTTGGTTTTCGCCGGCAAGGCGCGCATCCTGCTCGCCAACATGCTGACAGCCATCGGCCTCAAACTGGATGACGTGGCGCTGCTCAATCTCGTGCCCTGGCGCCCGGCAGGAAACGCCGCGCCGAAAGACCCGGAAATCACCGCCGTGCTGCCTTTCGTGCGCCGTGCTGTGGACCTGATCCAGCCGCGCCTGATCCTTGGCTTCTCGGCCCTGCCCGGCCAATATCTGGCGGCGGGCGATCCCTCCATCCAGCGCCAGCGCGGCAAGTGGCTGAATGCCGGCGGCCCGGCTTTCCTCTCAACGCTGCATCCGGATGAATTGCTCAAGCACCCGCTGCAGAAAAAACACGCCTGGCGCGACCTGCTCACCTTCCGGGAAAAGCTGAATGGCTGACCGCGCTTTTATGCCCATCGGCATCGCCGTGATGACCATCTCCGACACGCGCACCTTGGCCGATGACAAGTCAGGGCAGACCTTGGCCGACCGCATCACCACCGCAGGCCACCGCCTCTCAGGCCGCTGTATCGTGACGGATGACATCGAGAAAATCCGCGCCGCCGCAGAAGCCTTCATTGCCGATGCCGCCGTCGATGTAATCATCACCACCGGCGGCACCGGCCTCACCGGCCGCGATGTCACCATCGAAGCCCTGCGCCCTCTGTTTGAAAAAGAAATCGAAGGCTTTGGCGTGGTCTTCCACATGATCTCGTTTGCTAAGATCAAAACCTCCACCATGCAAAGCCGCGCTACCGCTGGCGTGGTCAAAGGCAAATACATTTTCTGCCTCCCCGGCTCGCCCGGCGCCTGCAAGGACGGCTGGGATGAAATCCTCGTCCACCAGCTCGACTACCGCCACGGCCCCTGCAACTTCGTCGAGATCATGCCGCGCCTCGAAGAGGGTTTGCGGCGGAAATAGCTTCAGGCCGTATTCCAACGCGCAGGCAGCAGCGACTTGCCAACCCCACTCACAATCGCCAACCCCACCATCAGCACGGCACCACCCAGAAGCTGGATATTGGTGATCGTCTCACCCAAGAACAGCACAGCCGATACCAGGCCGATCGGCGTCATCAATAGGATGAATGGCACCGCCTGGTCCACCCGCACGCTTTTCAGCAAAGTGAACCACACCATGTAGGCCACATAGAATCCGAACACGCCGCAGAACACCAGCAGGAACCATTGATACGGCGTGGCCGTGACCAGCGAGTCAATCTGCCCACGCTCCAGCAGCAGCGTGGCCAGCAGCAATTGCGGCGTGCCGAACCAGGCATTGGCCTTCAACGTCTTCACGCCGGAATCCTGCGAGAGCATCCGCGCGCACACCTGACCCGCCGCCCATACAAATCCGCTGATGATAATGAGCACCACCGGCACCAGTGGCGGGCGCTCTGCCGGCAGGCCGATCACGATCACCACCCCGGCCACCGCAATCAGCGTGCCGATGGCGCGCGTCACATCAAGCTTCTCGCCGGCAATCAGCCAGCCCATGATCACGCCGGCGGGCACTTGCGTTTGCAAAACCAGATTGGCAGTGCTCGCGGGCACACCGCGCATCCCGTAGAACAACAGCGCGCCCTGAACCGTCACCGACAGCGCCGCGATCAGTAACAGCTTCGGCCATGGCGTGAGAAACTTGCCGCGATGCGTGAACGCCATCACCACGGCAATGCCGCTGTAAACCATCAGCATCATGAATAGCGGGGGGAAATGTTCCACCATCGGCTTGGCCAGAGTGAAGGTCACGCCCCAGCAAAGCGGTGCGAGAAGGGCAAGCATGATGTTGCGTGGAGTCATGGCGCCTCCATGGCCGCGTGCCGGTCACAAATCAATATCGTTCTTGCTTTGTTCCAAAAGAATGACTATATGATTCTGATGGCTACCATCTTGGAAATGCGCCCGGGCTCGGGCACCGGAATTGGCACAGGCGGCGCAAAGCTCACCTCCCTGCCGCAGCTGGAACGTGGGCGTGGCGCGCGCAGCAATCCCGCCCCGCGCTATGACCAGAACACAGCGGAATTCGTTGATGATGGCTGGCAGTCGTTGGCTGAAGTGCCACGGCTGAAGACCGAGATTTTCACCGAACAGCCCAAGACCATCATTTCGCGCAACACCTCGCCTGATATTTCCTTTGATCGCTCCATCAACCCCTACCGCGGGTGTGAGCATGGCTGCGTTTATTGCTACGCGCGGCCCAGCCACGCCTATATGGGCCTGTCTCCCGGTCTCGATTTCGAGAGCAAGCTTTTCATCAAGCCGAACGCGGCGGCTCTTCTCCGGGAGGAATTAACCGCGACCAATTACAAGCCCGCCGTGATTGCGCTGGGCGCCAACACCGATCCCTATCAGCCCATCGAGCGTGATTACCGCATCACCCGGCAGGTGATCGAGGTGCTGCGCGAATTCAACCATCCCTTCGGCATCGTCACCAAATCGGCCAATGTATTGCGTGATCTCGATTTGCTTCAGCCCATGGCTGAGAAGGGTCTTGTTAAAGTGGCGATCTCAGTGACCACGCTGGATCCCGCCCTGGCGCGCTCGATGGAGCCGCGTGCCTCCACCCCTATGAAGCGCATGGCGGCACTGGAGCTACTCTCCAAGGCTGGCATCCCCACCGTGGTGATGATCGGCCCAGTGATTCCTGGTCTCAATGACAGTGAGATTGAAAACATCCTCAAGGCCGCGCGCAATGCCGGCGTAAAGGAAGCGGGCTACACCATGCTGCGCCTGCCGCTGGAAGTGAAGGAAGTGTTCAAGGACTGGCTTGAGAAGGATTATCCCGACCGTGCCGCCAAGGTGATGAGCCTGGTGCGCTCAGTGCGCGGCGGCAAGGAAAACGACCCCAATTTCGGCACCCGCATGGGCGGCCAGGGCCCCTATGCCTGGGCCATCGGCCGCCGGTTCCAGCTGGCCAGCGAACGCCTGGGCCTCAACACCGCCCGCGTAAAACTGCGGACCGACCTGTTCACCAAACCACCCCAAAAGGGCGAGCAGATGTCATTGATCTGATTATTCGCAGCGAATGACCTGCCCTGTCACCGCGCCTTCGATGCTCTTGGCATAGGCATAGCCCACCCGGTCATTCGAAACCGGGATGTGCCCCGGGAAATAGCCGTCATAACGCTGCGCCGCTGCTTCCAGCAGGCCGGGGCTGACGGCATTGATGCGGATGCCGCGCGGCATTTCAATCGCCGCACCGATGGCGAAGCTATCAATTGCGCCATCGCAAGCCGCAGCGTTCGATCCCTGACGGATCGGCTCGTAAGAAAGAATGCCGCTGGTCAGCGTGAAGGAGCCGCCGTCATTCACATGCGCCATGCCCAGCAGAACCAGATTGATCTGGCCCATCACCTTGTCCTTCAACCCGTCGAGAAACTGCTTCGGGCCCATCTCAGCCACCGGGCCGAAATGCGAATGCCCGGTGCAGGCGACGACGGCGTCGAGCTTGCCCAGTTTGGCATACATGGCCGAAACCGAAGCCTCGTCCATCACATTCACCTGAATGTCACCGGATTTGCCGCCAGCCAGGATGATCTCATGGCCCTTGGATAGCTTCGATACAGCCGCCTTGCCCACGGCACCGGTGCCGCCCACAACGAGGATGCGCATGACTTTACTCGTCGTCCTTCGGAGTGTTCAGGCCCTTGAGCTTGGCGAACACGGAATCTGCATTATAGGTCTTGTCCTTGTCGGCATCGCTCATCGGCGCTGCGGCAGCGGCCACGTCGGCGACCTTCTGGCGCTCGGCTTCAGCAGCCGCATGCGCCGCCGTACCTGCCACTTCATGCGCCGGGATCAGCGTGCGCGGTGCGGCTTCATCGCCGGTGATTTTCTTGGCACCCTTGGCGGCGGCCTTCTGTACGGCAAGATCAAGCTCAAGCTGCGAGCAGATGCCAAGTGTCACAGGATCAACCGGCTTGATCGCCTGGATATTCCAGTGCGAACGCTCCTTCACCAAAGCAATCGTGTGCTTGGTGGTGCCGACGAGCTTCATGATGGCGGCATCGGGAAGTTCCGGGTGGTGGCGCAGCAGCCACATGATGGCATCCGGCCGGTCGCCACGGCGCGACACTGGTGTGTAGCGCGGGCCCGCCGTTGAACGCTTCACTTGCTCGTTCGCCTTCGAGGTAATGAGGGTAAGCGTGTAGCTCGCATTGGCTTCGCCCTTGCCGATTTCTTCGCGGGTCAGCTGGCCTGCAGTCACCGGGTCCATGCCCTTGATGCCGGCGGCCACGTCGCCATCGGCAATGCCCTTCACTTCCAGCTCATGCAGGTTGCACAGATCGGCAATCTGTCTGAACGAAAGCGAGGTGTTTTCGACCAGCCAAACGGCGGTGGCCTTGGGCATCAGCGGTGCGGACATGACTTTTCTCCTTTTCGGAACCGGTTGCGGGCTCCGAGGCGCGATTGACATAACAGTGTCTGGAATGGGGGCTATATAGGCGGCGCCAAGAGGCTTGGCAATGGCGCTTACAACGTCAGCACAATCTTCCCCATATGAGCGTTGCTCTCCATCAGCCGGTGCGCCTCGGCCGCTTCCGACAATGGGAATGTCTTGAAAATCCGCGGCTTGCACTCGCCTCTTGAGAGCAGGGTCCAAACCTTCTTCTCAAGTGCCTGCGCAATCTCAGCCTTCTCAGCCACTGTACGCGGCCGCAGCGTGGAGCCCGTATAAATCAGGCGCTTCACCATCAGTGGTGTGAAATCGGCCTCCACCTTCGAGGATTCCTGAAAAGCAATCTGCACGATGCGCCCATGCAGTGCCGCCACCGCCATGTTGCGCGCCACATAGGAGCCGCCCACCATGTCGAGGATCACATCGCAGCGGATGTCCCTGGCCTTCAGCACTTCAACGAAATCATCGATCTTGTAGTTGATCGCAATATCCGCACCGAGGCCCTCAACGTAACGGCACTTCTCGGCCGACCCCACCGTCGTGATCACCCGCGCCCCAAACGCCTTGGCCAGTTGGATGGCCGTGGTGCCTATACCCGAGGAGCCACCATGGATCAGCACCGTCTCGCCCTTGGCCAATCGCCCACGCTCAAACACATTGGTCCAGACGGTAAAGTAAGTCTCCGGCAGCGCCGCCGCTTCCACCAGCGAAAGTCCCGCAGGAATGGGCAGGCAATTATCCTCTGCCGCAACAGCAAAAGCAGCGTAGCCACCGCCGGGGATCAGTGCGCAAACATGGTCGCCTTTTTTGAAACGCTTGCATCCAGGCCCAACCTCGACCACTTCGCCCGCCACTTCCAAACCCAGCGTATCGGGCGCACCGGCGGGCGGTGGATAGCCTCCCTTGCGCTGCAGGATATCGGGCCGATTCACCCCCGCTGCTGCAACCTTAATGAGGAGCTGTGCCTCTTTGGCCACCGGCATTGGCTTTTTTCCCAAAGTGAGAAGCTCCGGCCCGCCAAAGCCCGTCAGCACCACCGCATCCATCTGCATCATCCCGAGATTCCCTTGAGGCCAAGTCCCTTCTGTAGCATCATTCCATCATATTTGATGAGGCCTTGCGATGGACGCGGACGAACCGATCAAGAAGCCCGGCATGGTTATCGGCGAAAACCTGGAAGCGATTTCGGTGGCCGAATTGGAACAGCGTCTTGTGGCTTTGGACTCCGAGTCTGCCCGGATTCGCGCTGAAATCACCAAGAAACAGGCCAGCAAGGCCGCCGCCTCAGCCTTTTTCAAATCCTGATGCTCAAATTTACTACAATTTTAACGATCGGTTAATAATTAATCGTTACCTTAGGGTTCAACCCAGAGCTTCTGGGTTTCTCCGAGTGGTTTTCCACTCTGTTTGACGCCTCCCTGTTAGAAACTCAAAGCCGCGGATGACGCGGCTTTTTTTTGGCCTCGATCTTGCTGAGCTTGACCCGAATCAATTTTCATTGACCGTGTAACGCAGGGCAGCCATGATCGATCTGAAGTTAGTGAGTAATGTGGGTGGGGACGACAAGATGGGCGGCACGCAGCCTGAAGCGGTAGCGATTGATTTTTTCGCGCGCTTCACCAATTCCGAGCAGTTTGACAAAACCTTCAAGGAAGGCATGGGCCTGGTTGAGGAAACCGCCAATTATCTCGATGGCCCCGGCCGCGTTGATGCCCGCACTTTGGACCGCACCGGCGCCATTGCCTATGCCACCGAAAGCATGCGCCTCACCACCCGCCTGATGCAAATGGCCTCCTGGCTGCTGCTGCAGCGCGCCGTGGCCGCCGGCGAACTCAAATCCAATGAAATTCAACGCGAAAAGCTGCGCATCAATCTGGGCGACATCGGCGAAGGCAACGTGATCAAGGGCGCGGAACAGCTGCCGCAAGGCCTGCTGGCGCTGGTCGAACATTCCCTGCGCCTGCTGGAACGCATTCGCACCTTGGACGCCATGCTGAAGGGCCGCGAAACCGCCACCCCAACCCCGGTCGCCAGCCCCGTAAGCGCGCAGATCTCAATGCTGGAACAGGCCTTCAACCAGAACGCCTTCAGCCTGGGCGGCCGCTAAGCCCAAGCCAATTCAAATTTTTCCAACAAAAAACCCGGCCTCGCGGCCGGGTTTTTCATTTTAAATCGAAACGACTTACTTCTTGTTGAGGAACGAGAACTTGTCGTTGAAGCGCGACACGCGGCCGCCGCGGTCCACCAGCGTCTGCTGGCCGCCGGTCCATGCCGGATGCGACTTCGGGTCGATGTCGAGCGAGAGCGTGTCGCCGGCAGCGCCATAGGTCGAGCGGGTCACGAACTTCGTGCCATCGGTCATCACAACGGTGATGGGGTGATAGTCGGGGTGCACATCGGCTTTCATGGTCGAAACTCGCTTCTTGAAAATGAATGTGGCCAGAATTGCTTCCGGCCGGAATGGCGGTCCTATAGCCAAATTGCCCCTGCGACACAAGTGCTGGAATAAGCCCCTGCCCCATACCTATATAAGCGCTGATATGACAGCACCTTCCGAGCCCGGCCGCCCGCATTTTCAGCCGCTTTTGCGTCTTCTGCCCTTCCTGCTGGCTTACCGGGCCCGCATCGCAGCGGCCCTGGTGGCGCTGGCTGTGGCCTCGGTTGCCACGCTGGTCATCCCGGTAGCCGCACGCCGGATCGTGGATCATGGTTTCACCGCTCAGAACGCCGCTTTGGTGAACCAGTATTTCATCTTCATGTTTTTGGTGGTCTTCGCGCTAGCCCTGGGCTCGGCCCTGCGCCAATATTATGTGACCTGGCTGGGTGAGCGCGTGGTGGCCGATATCCGCGATGCGCTGTTCCGCCACCTCACGACGCTCACGCCCGCATTCTTCGAAACCCAGAAAACCGGCAATGTGGTCTCGCGCCTTACCGCTGATACAACGCTGATCAAGTCGGCCTTCTCCTCCACCGCCTCGATCGCGCTGCGCAACATTGTCATGCTGGGCGGTGCCTTGGCCATGATGATTTATACGTCACCGGGCATGAGCGGCCTTGCGGCATTGGCCATTCCGCTCATCGTGCTGCCGTTGCGCTTCTATGGCCGCAAGGTGCGCGGACTTTCGCGCCTGGCCCAGGACACACTGGCTGAAAGTGCGGCCTTCGCGCAGGAACGCCTGGCCGGCATTGCCGCCATCCAGTCCAACACCCAGGAACTCTCAACAGTCGCCAATTTCATGAAGGCGAATGAGGCGGTATTTAACGCCGCCCGCACGCGTACTTTTGCGCGGTCCTTCCTCGTCTTCGGCGTGATCCTTGTCGGCTTCGGCGCCATCGTCTGCCTGTTGTGGTTCGGCGCGCAGCAAGTGCTGACCGGCCAGATGAGCGGCGGCACCCTAACGCAATTCCTGATCTACGCCATCCTCGGCGCAAGCTCGCTCAGCCAACTGTCCGAAGTCTGGAGCGAATTGCAGCAGGCTGCCGGTGCCGCCGAGCGCATCGGCGAATTGATGGCCGAAAAGCCAGAAATCGCATCACCCGCAGAGCCCACGCCCTTGCCGCCCGCCTTGCGCGGCGAGGTGGCTTTCGATCATGTCGACTTCACCTACGCCGCCAACGCCAAAACGCGCGTGCTGCACAATGTCAGCTTCGCTGCAAAACCGGGCGAAGTGGTCGCCGTTGTCGGCCCCTCGGGTGCTGGCAAGACCACGCTCTATGCGCTGCTGCAGCGCTTCCGCGAACCCGACAGCGGCAAGATCACGCTCGACGGAATCAACATTTCTGAATTCGCGCTCGAAGATTTGCGCGGTGCCATCGCAACCGTGCCGCAGGACGCAACGATTTTCTCCGGCACAATAGCCGACAATATCCGCTTCGGCCGGCCCGAAGCCAGCGACGCGGAAGTGGAAGCAGCGGCCAAAGCCGCGCGCGTGGCTGAATTCGTCGAGAAGCTGCCGCTCAAATACAATTCCATCCTGGGCGAGCGCGGCATCACTTTGTCCGGCGGCCAGCGCCAGCGCCTCGCCATCGCCCGCGCCATCTTGCGTGATGCACCGGTGCTGTTGCTGGATGAAGCCACATCAGCACTCGATGCCGAAAGCGAAGCCCTCATTCAGGAAGCGCTGGAAACGATTTCAAAGGGCCGCACCACACTGGTCATCGCGCATCGCCTGGCCACCGTGCGCCATGCCGACAAGATCATCGTTCTGGATCAAGGCAAGATCATCGCCCAAGGCACGCATGCGCAGTTACTGAAGAAAAGCCCGCTCTATGCGAGGTTGGCGAAGCTGCAGTTCAGCGCTTAAGCGGCTACTTCTCCGTCAGCTTCAGCTCGATGCGCCTGTTCTGCGTCTTGGAATCTTCACTGTCACCCTGGGCAATTGGCTGGAACTCGCCAAAGCCTGCAGCCGCGAGATGATTGGGCGAAACGCCCTGCGCCACCAGATATTTCACCACGGCCGTGGCGCGCGCTGACGAGAGCTCCCAGTTCGAGGCAAATTTGGCACCCACCACGATCGGGTCATTATCAGTGTGGCCATCCACACGCAGGATCCAGTTCAAGTCGCCGGGGATTTCCTTTTCCAGCTGCTTGATCGCATCGGCCAGCTTGCTCATCTCGGCATTGCCCGCCTCGTTCAGATCAGCGCTACCTTTCGGAAACAGCACTTCCGACTGGAACACGAAGCGATCACCCACCACCAGAATATCAGAGCGTTGCGACAGGATCTGCCGCAGCCGCCCGAAGAATTCCGAGCGGTATTTCGAAAGCTCTTCCACCTTCTGCGCCAGCGCCACATTGAGGCGCTTGCCCAGATCGGCGATCTGGCCTTCCGATGCGGTGTTGCGCGCTTCCGCATCATCGAGCAGTGAAGAAATCGTGGCCAGCTGGCGGCGCAGCGCCGCAATCTGCTGGTTCAGCAATTCCACCTTGGCCAATGCATCCGACGAAATTTTCTTCTCTCCATCCAGTGCTGTTTGCAACCCGGCGATCGTGTTGCCTGCACCTTCACCCGCCGCACTCTGCGCATTGAGATTGGCCAAAAGATCAGCCGTCTTTGCTTTCTGCGAATTGAGATCATCGGCCAGCGCCAAAAGCTGCGCATCAGAATCCGCCTTGCCGGCTTTCTCCAAAGCCAGCAGCTGCGTGAGTTCAGAAATCTGCGACTTCAATTGCCCCAGTGCTGAATCCTGCCCGGAAATCTGCCGCGCCAACAAAAACTGCGCGATCATGAAAACCGACAACAGGAATGTGATGACCAGCAATAGCTGCGCCATGGCATCGACAAAGCCGGGCCAGTAAGGGGCCTCTTCACCACGCCCGCGGCGCGACAGACGCTGAGACATTTGAGGACCCTCTACTTCACTTGGTATTCGACGAGCGGATCAGCAGGCGCTGAATTTCGCTCTGCTGCACTTGCTGCGCCTGAATCCATTGCCGCACCATCTTTTGTTCTTCACGCATCTGCTGCACCAAATTGGCCACCGCATCGGCGAGTTCATCGGTGGCATTCTCGCCGCCGCTGCCATTGACGGCGGGAACGCCAGAACCATTGGTTTTCATCTGGTCAATATGCGTGCCCAGCCGGTCAATCGTGCGCTGCAGGTTCTGCATGTCGAGGTGGATGAAGGTGGGCACCGAAGCGCCGGCCCCTTCGCCGGTGGCCACGCCGGTGATGGTCGAAAGCCAGTCTTCCAGCCCATGATAGAACCGGTTCTGCGCTTGCGATGCCTTCAAGTCCAGAAAGCCCAGGATCAAAGACCCCGCCAAGCCGAACAGTGAAGACGAGAAAGAAAGGCCCATGCCTTGCAGCGGCTTCTGCAAACCACTTTTCAATTCTTCAAACACATCGGCAGATGCGGCGGAGGAAACATTCAGGCCCTTGATCGCATCACCCACCGAGGTCACCGTGGCCAGCAAGCCCCAGAACGTGCCGAGCAGGCCAAGGAAAATCAGCAGGCCAACGAGATAGCGCAACAGATCGCGGCTTTCATCCAGGCGCGAGGCCAGCGAATCCAGCAGCGAGCGCATGGTTTGCGGCGACAACACTGTGCGGCCAGAGGCATCGCCCAGAATGGTTGCCATCGGCGCCAGCAGCACCGGCGGCGCTTCGGTGGAGCCCTGCCCCAGCTTGAAACCATTGAGCCAATTCGCCTCCGGCACCAACCGCCACACCATCCGGTAGGCGTAGAGCGTGCCCAGTACCAGCGCACCGATGATCAAGCCATTGAGCAGTGGGTTGGCCATGAAGGCATCTTTGATGTGGGGGAAAAGCACCGCCGAAATCACCACCACAATGATGGTAAAAACCACCATATGCATCAAATGCACGGTGGGTTTTTCCACGATGAATGCTTCTTGCGCCATATCTATCCCGCCTCTGCACGCCCCAGATGGCGGAACTTAGACGATTAAATGGCAAAGGGGGAGAGTCTATCTGTCAGCCCTGGCCGTAGCCCTCGTCAATTCAACGTGTGGCGCAACTTTTCAGCCTGCTTGGACAGAAAGTTACGGATGGCAGGATCATGCTCCAGCGCCATGGCGCGGGCATAGGCCGCCAATGCTTCATCAATCTTGCCGCTGCGCGCCAAAAGATCGGCCCGCACCGCGTGATAGGGCTGATAGGGCTCAAGCTCCGGAAAGGCAGTGGCATTTGGCAAGGCCGCAAGCCCTGCCGCAACGCCGTCTTTCTCGGCAATGGCCGCAGCCCAGTTCAACTTCACCACGGCAGATTCCGTCAACTGATACAGCGCCTGGTACAGCAGGCACAAAGCTTGCCAATCGGTAATGCCCGATGCGCGCCGCGCTGCATGAACCGATTGGATGGCGGCTTCCAGTTGATAGCGCCCGATCTGGCCCATCGCACCCGCCCGGCGCAGCAGGCTTTCAGCCGCATTGATATCGTCCAAGTCCCACAGCGTAATGTCCTGCTCCAGCAAAGGCACAAAGCCCCCATCAAAGCGCCTTGCCTTGCGCCGCGATTGCAGGAACAGCATTAGCGCCAGCAGCCCCAAACATTCTGGTTCGCCGGGCAGCAACTCCACCACCAGCCGCCCCAGCCACAGGGCCTCTTCGGTGAGAGCATTGTTGAGATGATCGGCCTCGTTCCAGCCTTGCGCGTAACAGGCATAGATCGCCTCCAGAACCGTCTCAAGCCTTTCGCCCAGCGCCTCGCGCTCGGGCACACGGAACGGAATGCCCGCCACTCTTATTTTAGCCTTGGCGCGCGACAGCCTCTGGCCCATCGTCGCCGGCGGCACGAGAAAAGCGGCAGCGATCTGCTCGGCATTCAAACCCAGAATGGTCTGCAGAATGAGTGGCGAACGGATACCGGGATCAAGTGCTGGATGCGCGCAGGCAAACATCAGCGCCAGACGTTCATCTGGAATAGCAGGTGCGCTTTTGGCCATGTCCTCAAGCTCCTCAGCCAGCAGAAGCAGATGATCCGCAGCATCGGCGCGGCTCTTGTGTTTGCGCGTGCCATCAATGTGCTTGCGCTTGGCCACCGCGATCAGCCAGGCATCGGGATTTTGAGGAATGCCCGTCACCGGCCAATCCTGCAACGCAGCGACGAAGGCTTCGGCCAAGGCGTCCTCGGCCTGCGCCACGTCGCGCGTGCGTTTGGCCAGAAAGGCGACCAGCCGCCCATAACTCGCGCGCGCCACCCGCTGCGCAGCATCATGGGCAAGCTGTTCACCACTGGGCACCAATCAGTCCCTACATCGTCACTTTCCAGACGGGCCGCACTTCCATGGTTCCGGTTTGCGCGCCGGGGCACTTGGCGGCCCAGGCAATGGCCTCATCCAGATCCTTGGCTTCAATGATGTAATAGCCGCCCAGCTGTTCCTTGCTTTCGGAATAGGGGCCATTCAACACCTTGGTCTTGCCGCCGGAAACCCGCACCGTTGAGGCATCGGCTGAGGAATGCAGACGGTCACCGCCCACCATCGCGCCGGCCTTCAGCAAAGCTTGGGTATAGACGGCATAGGCAGCACTCATCTGCTCGCCATCCTTCTGCGTCATGTTGGCCATTCCGCTTTCGTCGCCGTAAATCATCAACATATATTGCATGGAACTCTCCCTGATCTGACAGCAGGCCACCACGGCCGCCTGCCATCATGACGGGCGAGTATTGGCGATTTCGACAGGGGGAGGAAGATTATTTGGCAGCGGGTAAAATCAGCCCAGCGCCTTGTTGATCTCTTCCGTCATCTTCTTGGCATCGCCGAACAGCATCAGCGTGTTGTCGCGCCAAAAGAGGGGGTTATCGACCCCCGCGTAACCAGAAGCCATGCCGCGCTTGATGAACATCACGGTTTTGGCCTTCCACACTTCCAGAACCGGCATGCCGTAGATGGGCGAGGTCGGGTCATCCTTGGCCGAAGGATTGGTCACGTCATTGGCACCGATCACAAAGGCAATATCGGCCTGGGCGAATTCGGAATTGATGTCTTCCAGCTCGAAGACTTCATCGTAAGGCACATTGGCCTCGGCCAGCAACACATTCATGTGGCCGGGCATGCGGCCCGCCACCGGATGGATGGCATATTTCACCGTCACACCGGCCGCCTTCAGATGATCCGCCATTTCGCGCAGCGCGTGCTGGGCCTGCGCCACCGCCATGCCGTAACCCGGCACGATGATCACGCTGGATGCGTTCTTCATCATGAAGCCGGCATCTTCAGCCGAGCCCTGCTTGACGGGTTTCGCCTCAGCCGTGCCCTTGGGCCCGGCACTCTCGCCGCCGAAGCCACCGAGGATCACCGAGATGAAAGAGCGGTTCATGCCCTTGCACATGATGTAGGACAGGATCGCACCGGATGAACCGACCAGCGCGCCGGTAATGATCAGCGCCGTATTGTGCAGCGTGAAACCGATTCCCGCTGCCGCCCAGCCGGAATAGGAATTCAGCATCGAGACGACAACCGGCATGTCTGCCCCGCCGATCGGAATGATCAGCAGGAAGCCCAGCGCCAGGCTGATCAGCACGACGAGCCAGAAATCAATGGCACTCTGGCTGTCGAAGAAACCATAAATGAAAAACACCAGCGCCAGAGCCAGCACCGCATTGATCACATGCCGCGCCGGCAGCATGATCGGAGCACCCGACATGCGGCCATCAAGTTTCAGAAACGCAATGATCGAGCCGGTAAAGGTGACGGCACCAATCGCCACGCCCAAAGCCATTTCGATCCGGCTTTGCGTGTGGATCAAGCCATCACTGGCAATTCCAAATTCAGTCGGCGCATAAAACGCCGCTGCTGCCACAAACACGGCAGCAAGGCCGACAAGCGAGTGAAAAGCCGCCACCAGCTGTGGCATCGCCGTCATCGCAATGCTGCGCGCCATGTAAGCGCCAATGCCGCCACCAATGGCAATGCCGGCAATGATGATGATCCACACCAGCGGGTTGGTGGGTGCGGCAATTGCCAGCGTGGTGAGGATGGCAATGCCCATGCCTACCATGCCGTAAGTGTTGCCCTTGCGCGATGTGGCGGGCGACGAAAGTCCGCGCAACGCCATGATGAACAGCGCGCCGGAGACCAGATAAAGAAGAGCCGCGAGATTGGCGCTCATCTCACTTGTCCTTCTTCTTGTACATGGCGAGCATCCGGTTGGTGACCAGGAAGCCACCGAAGATATTCACCGAAGCCAGGATCAGCGCGAGAAAACCAAAGATCATCGCCAGCCAGGAGCCCGACGCCACGGCCCCTGCGCCCACCGCAAGAAGCGCACCCACCACGATCACCGAGGAGATCGCATTGGTCACGCTCATCAGCGGCGTATGCAAAGCCGGTGTCACGTTCCACACGACATAGTATCCAACAAAAACCGCCAGCACGAAGATCGAAAACAGATAGACAAACGGGTCAACCAGCTGGTCCATCACTTTGCTCCCTGAAACATCGGATGCACCAGCGCGCCATCCTTGGCGATCAGCGTGCCCTTGACCAGATCATCCTCGAAATTAATCGCAAGCGTGCCGTCCTTCGCGGTCATCGTCTCGATGAAATTGGAAAGGTTCTTGGCAAAAAGTGGCGTGGCATTGCCGGCCAGCCTGCCTGCGAGATTCAGCGTGCCGATGATCGACACGCCCTTATGCACCACAATCTCGTCGGGCTTTGACAGCGGGCAATTGCCGCCGCGTTCTACAGCCAGATCGACGATCACCGAGCCAGGCTTCATGCTCTCCACCATTTCCTTGGTGATGAGCACCGGCGCAGGCCGCCCCGGAATGAGGGCGGTGGTGATGACAATGTCCTGGTTCTTCACATGGTCGGCCACCAGCTTGGCTTGCTTGGCTTTGTCTTCGGTGGAAAGTTCTTTGGCATAGCCGCCCGATGTCGCTGCATCCGCCACATCGGCAAACACGAATTTCGCACCCAGCGATTTCACCTGTTCTTCGGTGGCCTTGCGCACATCGGTGGCAGAGACAATGGCACCCAAACGCCGCGCGGTCGCGATGGCCTGCAGTCCTGCCACACCCACCCCCATGATGAACACTTTCGCAGCAGCCACAGTGCCCGCCGCGGTCATCATCATCGGCAAAGCGCGTCCGAAATGCGCGGAGGCATCAATCACGGCTTTGTATCCAGCCAGATTGGCTTGCGAAGAGAGAATGTCCATGCTCTGCGCGCGCGAAATGCGCGGCATCAATTCCATGGCAAAAGCAGTGACACCGCTTTTGGCGATGGCTTCCAGCCCCGCCTTGTCACCATAAGGCTCCAGTCCCGCCGCGAGCACAGCGCCCTTTTTCATCGCTTTCAGAACAGCAGAGGAAGGCCGGCGCACCGAAAGAACGATGTCAGCATCCGTGACCACATCGGGCCCTTTGCCGATCACCGCACCGGCCGCCTGATAGTCCGCATCGGAAATGTTGGAGCCAGCGCCCGCCCCCGCCTGCACGGCAACAGCGAAGCCCTTTTTCACATAAGCTTTGACAGCTTCTGCCGAAGCCGCACAGCGGCTTTCTCCGGCAACGGATTCAGCAGGAACCGCAATCTTCATGAATGGCTTAGGACATATGGGCGTTCATGGCGACAAACACGCCATAGATCACCAGCACCACCACCGGCAGCGCCCATTTGCCACCGGCGCGCAGGCCGATCAGCGTGGCAATGATGCCCACGATCAGGCCACCAAAGCCCACCAGCAGATTGAACGGATAGGCCACGAAGCGGAAATCCACCAGCGCCACCAGCGTGAAGAAGCTGATCAGGGCCACCACCACCGACCATTGCAGGAAGCCTTCATACGTGGCCCGATGGGCATCCATGCCGGTCAGCACAGGTTGCGAAGAATTGGAGTGGTGGTCGGCCATGTTGTCCTCGAATTGTCGAATGCTGGTTGTTTCCAACATTATCTATCGGAATGAAGTCCAAGCCGCAATTGTCATTGATTGTCGCAATGGGAAGTTTGGGCTATTCATCGCACTGCAGCATTTTGAGGGTTCCATGGATTTGAACGGCAAGACGGCCATCATAACCGGCGCGGCATCAGGCCTGGGCCGCGCCATCGCGAAGCGCTTTGTGGCGGCGGGCGCCAAAGTGGCCATCGCCGATCTGAACCTGGCCGCCGCCGAAACCACCGCAAAAGAGCTTTCCAGCACCGGCCAGACCATGGCGCTGGTCATGGATGTGACCAGTGAAGACGCCGTGAATGCCGGCGTGGCCAAAGTGGCGGAAGCTTGGGGCCGCATCGACATCCTGGTGTCCAACGCCGGCATCCAGATCGTGCACAAGCTGGAGGAGTTCCCCTTCGCCGACTGGAAAAAGGTCATGGCCATCCATCTGGACGGCGCCTTCCTAACGTCAAAAGCCGTGCTGCCCATCATGTACAAACAGAATTCCGGCCAGATCATTTTCATGGGCTCGGTCCATTCCAAACTGGCCTCGCCGTTGAAGTCGGCCTACGTCGCCGCCAAGCATGGCATCATGGGCCTGGCCCGCGTCATCGCCAAGGAAGGTGCCGCCCACGGCGTGCGCACCAATGTCATCTGCCCTGGCTTTGTCAAAACCCCACTGGTCGAAAAGCAAATCCCCGAGCAGGCCAAGACGCTGGGCATCTCTGAGGAAGAGGTGGTCAAGAAAGTCATGCTGGGTGGCACGGTGGATGGTGAATTCACCACGCTGGAAGATGTGGCCGAAGTGGCCTTCACTTTCGCCAGCTTCCCGACCAACGCGCTCACCGGCCAGTCGCTGGTGGTGAGCCACGGCTGGTTTATGGAGTAGCGAAGAAGAGCCCTACGGCGTCGCCGCAGTGAAATCGTCAAACCGCCCCGTTGGCGGAGGCGGTGCGATGCCTTTGGTGAACAGCGCCTCGGCACTGCTGCCCTTGGCGGCGGCCACGCCGATAATGCTTTCAGACGCAGCCTTCTTGATGGCTTTTTCTTTTTCAACCGCAGCGTTGATGTCCTTGCTGCCGGTAGAGGCCACAGCGTTGTCATCACCTTCCTGGCCGAAGATCGGCCCCTGGTCATCCACCGGGGCGGCAGGAGGCGTGGGCACCGCAGCTGTCTGTGCGGGAGGAGTCTGCGCCGGAGCAGCCGGGGCGGTTACGTCAGGTGTTGCCACCACCGGGCTCGCAGGCGGAGCCGGACCGGATTTCAAAGCCTGCAACGCCGCCTGCCCCAGTCGGTTGTTGCCCACCTTCATGAAGGTCACGCCATCGCTCTCGCGCAATTGCCGGTCAGCACCCGTGTCATCGGGCCCGCGCTGCGCGTATCCACCATTGGGGCCGAGGAAGGGCGTGCGCAGATCGACAAAGCCAGCACCCTTGGCCTCCACCCGCTCCTTGATCAGCGCGGTCACGTTCTGCATGTCGGCATCCAGCGCCGGGTCGCCCATCGGCGGCTCTCCCATCCAGAGCACCTGAATGTTCTGACCGGCCAGTGCATCGATCACTGCGTCAATGCGCGTCTTGTACAACGTGTCCCATTCCGGCGTGCCAAACTTCAGCATGGCACCGTTGGCATCGCGCATGTCGCGCCGGTCATTCAGGCCCATCAGCACCAGGGCCGAGGTGAAATTCTTGCCTTCGATCATCTTGGGGATGGCGGCCGCCCAATCATAGATTTCGGGCCGCGCGAGGCCTGAGCTTTCATTGAAGCGGTTAGTCACCAGCACCGGCTCGCCCGCCCCTTGCGCCATGCGCGCCAGGCCCGAGCCCATGCCGCCCGCCAGCTGGTCACCAATGATCAGCACACGGCGCGTATCGTCGGGCGGCGCTTCAGTCGGCGGCGTTGCTGCCTGATCCTGCGCAAAGGCAAGCCCCGACCATAGCACCAGCAACAAACTGAAAAACGCAAGACGCATGGCCTATGTCCTAACCGCCCTTGCGCAGGTGCTCAAGCACTTTGCGCGCCGGGAAACCGTCAAGCGCCAGCCCCAGCTTTTTCTGATAGCCCAGTACCGCCTCATAGGTTTGCGCGCCAAAACGGCCGTCGGCACCACCCGTGTCAAACCCGGCTCGCGTCAGCCGGTTCTGCAATTCAACGCGCTCGGGAAAGGTAAGGTCGGTTGTCTGTGGCGGCCATACCGCCTGGATTTTGGGGCCGCCGCCAATCCGGTCGCCCAGATGGCCCACCGCCAGCGCATAGGCATGACTGAAGTTATAAGCCAGCAGCGCCTTGAAATTCTGCGTCACCAAAAACACCGGGCCGTCCATGCCTTGCGGGATCATCACAAAGGCCGGTGCAGCAGGGGCCGAGAATGTGGCGCCAATCGCCGGCGTGATGCCAAGCTTCACCCATTCTGAAACCGGCTTCCAGTGCCCACGCCCGATGAGCGAGCGATCAAATTTATCGGGCAACTTCACTTCCCAGCCCCAGGGCCGGTCGCCCTTCCAGCCGGAAAGCTTGAGGTAATTGGCGGTGGAGGCCAGTGCGTCTTCCTTGGAGTTCCAGATATCCTTCTTGCCGTCACCCGTCCAATCGGCAGCGGAAGAAATATAAGTGGCGGGGATGAATTGGGTGTGGCCCATGGCACCCGCCCACGAGCCCGTAAAATTATCGGGCGGGCGAATCCCGCTCTTCAGGATTTTGAAGGCCGGGATCAACTGGTCCTGCGCATAGTTCTTCTTGTTGCCGGTATAGATCAGCGTGGCCAGGCAGCGCATCACGCTCATCGAGCCCATGTCCTTGCCGAAATTGGATTCAACACCCCAGATGCCCAGCAGCACATCCTTGTCCACGCCATATTTGGCCTGGATGGCGGAAAGCAGCTTGGCATTGTCGGCCAGCATCTGCTTGCCGGTATTGATGCGAATGTCGGTGACCGCCTTGTCGAGATATTCCGAAGTGGTGGATTTGAATTCCGGCTGGTTCTTGGCCAGCTTGATCACGACGGGATCAGGATCGGTGATGCCCTTGAAGGCCGCATCGAACAGCTCGCGCGAGAAACCCGCCTTCTGCACGCGCGGCCACAGAGTCTGGATAAAGGCCTCAAATTTCGGGTCGGCCTTGGCGGGTGCCGCCAGTGCAACGCCCATCAACAAGGCCAAGATCAATTTCCGCATCAATGTCCCCTCAAGATTCGAGCAGGACCTTAGCAGGCAATACGAATTTGATGAAATAAGGGCGGTTTAGCCCTTGAGCGCGATGACGGCGGCAGCGCCGGCCATCAGCCCGGCGGAGCCCTGGTTGATGCGTTTGAGCGCTTTGGCCGACTGGAACACCATGCGGGCCCGCTTGGCCAGATAGAGAATGCTGAAAGTGAGAAACGGCGCAAAGGGCGCCATCACCGAAAGCATCGCAAGATACGACCAGAAGGTCACATGCGTCACATCAACCACCAGCGGCATCACCGAGACGAAGAACACGATGACCTTGGGGTTGCCCAGACACAGCGTCAACGCGCCCATGAAACTGGGCCAGGCGGCGGTGGCCACATGCGCTTCATGAATGTCGGTCACATGCGGAGGGGCGCGCCAGATCTTCCAGGCCAGATAAATCAAATAAGCGCAGCCCAGATATTTCACTGCCATGAAAGCCAGCGCAAACTGATGTGCCAAGGCCGAAAGGCCTGTGGCCGCAACGGTGAACCACACCATGTCGCCCAGCATGAAGCCCAGCGCGTATGGCCATGCACCCTTGAGGCCGGTGCCCAGCCCGCGCGCAATCATCGCGGCCACACCAGGCCCCGGCGTGATCACGAAGATGAAATAGACAAGCGCAAAGAAGGCAAGACCGGTCACTGACATGGCGCGGCTTCTACGCTGCTCAACGCTGGCTTTCAACCGCCATGCGCAGCGCCAGCCCGGCAAGCACCGTGCCCATCAGCCAGCGTTGCAGCCGCGCGAAAAGCGGCTTCTCACGCAGGAACAGCGCAATGGTTCCCGCCGCCATGGCGATGGCCGCATTCATGATCATGCTGATGGTGATCTGCACCGCACCCAGCACCAGCGCTTGGCCCAGAACCGGGCCGGATGCAGGATCAATGAACTGCGGCAATAGGGAGAGATAGAGCAGCGCCGCTTTCGGATTGAGCAGATTGGTCAGCAGCCCCATCACGAACAGCTTGCGCGGCCCATCCACCGGCAAATCACGCACTTCAAACGGAGAGCGCCCACCCGGCTTTAACGCACCCCAGGCCAGCCACGCAAGATAGCATGCACCGGCGATGCGCAACGCGTCATAGGCATAAGGCACAGCCATCACGATGGCCGTAATGCCAAAAGCCGCGCAGAGCAGATAAAACACAAACCCGACAAACACCCCGCCTAGCGAAATCAAAGCCGCCACCCGCCCCTGCACGATAGAGCGAGAGACGAGATACATCATGTTAGGCCCAGGCGTGAGCACCATGCCGAGGGCAACAAGGGCAAAGGCAAAGATGTGCAAGGTGGAGGGCATGGCGTGGGAAATTAGAGGCCCGGCTACAGCTTAACAAGCCGAAGCTTGTCCCTATTGTCCCAAACTCTCCATGGGCGGGCTCGACCCGCCCACCCAGTCTAAAGCTCCAACTTCATTTCTCTCCATGGGCGGGCTCGACCCGCCCGCCCAGTCTTAAGCCAAGGTCTCGTAGAGATCCGCCCAATCAGGATTGTCCTTTTCAATCAGATCAAGCTTCCAGCGCCTGGGCCAATGCTTGATATTTGACTCGCGCTGAATGGCGTCAGTCACCATGTCGTAGCTTTCGTACCAGACCAGCATTTTCAACCCGTATTTCTGGGTGAAGGCTGACCCTCTGCCCTCGCGATGGGCAAAAATGCGCGCGGCCAGATTGTTGGTCACCCCGCAATAAAGCGTGCCATTGCGCTTGTTGGTGACAATGTAGACATGGCCCTGCGGCATCTGGGCATGCTGCAAAGACTGGGTCGACGGGTCAAGCCCGCCGATGGAGAATTTGCCTACTTCGCGTTTCGCCTTGCCAGATGCTTTTCCCAATCCAGCGCGGTCTTCACGATGAAATCGAGATTCTCATATTGCGGCTTCCAGCCCAGCACGTCGCGCACCTTCTGCGCACCAGCCACGATGCCAGCGGGATCACCCGGGCGGCGCGGCACCAGCTTGTGCGGCACTGGCTTGCCATTGGCCTTGCCCACCGCCTCAATCACTTCAAGAACAGAATAGCCCTTGCCATAGCCGCAATTGAAAATGCCGCTCGCCCCACCGGCACGCAGATGTTTCAGCGCCTGCATATGCGCCGCAATCAGATCGCTCACATGGATATAGTCGCGCAAACAGGTGCCGTCCGGCGTCGGATAATCGGTGCCGAACACATCCATCGAGGCCCGCTGGCCCAGCGCCGTTTCACAGGCCACCTTGATCAGATGCGTGGCGCGCGGGGTGGATTGACCGGTGCGGCCTTTCGGGTCAGCACCCGCCACATTGAAATAGCGCAGCGCCACATAGTTGAAGTCATAAGCGAACTGCGAATCCTTCAACATATATTCGGTCATCAGCTTCGATGTACCGTAAGGCGAAATCGGTGCGGGCGTGGCATCTTCAAACACTGGCGTCGTGGTCGGGTTGCCATAGACAGCCGCCGTGGATGAGAAGATGAACTTCTTCACCCCACCCTTCACGGCGGCCGCCAGCAATGCCCGCGATTTCACCGTGTTGTTGTTGTAATAGGCCAATGGATCAGCCACCGATTCCGGCACAATGATCGAACCGGCAAAATGCACGATGGCTTCCACCTTGTGCTCG
Organism: Aestuariivirga litoralis; assembly: GCF_015714715.1. Taxonomy (NCBI): domain Bacteria; kingdom Pseudomonadati; phylum Pseudomonadota; class Alphaproteobacteria; order Hyphomicrobiales; family Aestuariivirgaceae; genus Aestuariivirga; species Aestuariivirga litoralis. The sequence goes on from NZ_WAHS01000002.1 coordinate 161,086, forward strand.
GCGATGATCTTGGCCAGTAGCTCCTCATCGCCGATATCGCCCTGAACAAGCTTGGCGCCGGGTGCGATCGCCCAGGCAAAACCGGTGGAGAGGTTATCCAGCACCACCACGTCTTCGCCCGCGTCGGTCAGCGCCAGTACCATGTGGCTGCCGATGTAACCTGCCCCGCCCGTCACCAAAACGCTCATGTCATACTCCTGAACAATCGGAACAATATGGCCCAATTGGCGTTTCAGAAATCGTTACGCCTGCGCTATGTAGTGACTCGCGCGGCAATGCTGGTAAACAAAGTCTGAACAGAGGGGCCTTTATCCATGATACGTCCGATCCGCACGGCGGTGTTTCCTGTCGCAGGCCTAGGTACGCGCTTTTTGCCGGCCACCAAGGCCATGCCCAAGGAAATGCTCACCGTTGTTGACAAGCCCTTGATCCAGCATGTGGTCGAAGAGGCGGCGGGGGCCGGCGTTGAGCATTTCGTTTTCGTCACCGGCCGCAACAAGGCGGTGATCGAAGACCATTTCGACAAGCAATATGAGCTTGAATCCACGCTTCGCAGGCGCGGCAAGTCATCCCAGCTCACCCTGCTGGAGGCCGATCTGCCCGGTGCCGGACAAACCAGTTTCACCCGCCAGCAGGAACCGTTGGGCCTGGGCCACGCCGTCTGGTGCGCCCGCCATCTCGTCGGCCATGAGCCCTTCGCCGTGCTGCTGCCCGATATGCTGATCAAGGCCAGCCCCGGCTGCCTGGCGCAGATGGTGGATGTCTATAACCAGCGCGGCGGCGGCAACATCATCGCCGTGGAACAAGCGCCCTGGGAACATGTGCATCGCTACGGCGTCGTCGCGCATGACCAGTGGAAGGACAATCACTTCTCGATTTCCGCGATGGTCGAAAAGCCCAAGCGCGAGGATGCGCCGTCAAACCTCATCATTTCCGGCCGCTATATTTTGCAGCCGGAAATTTTCTCCGAGATTGAAAAGGTGAAGCCAGGCTCCGGCGGCGAAATCCAGATCACCGACGCGATGATCGCTCTATCGCATTACCAGCCTTTCCACGGCCTGCGCTTCCACGGCACCACTTATGACTGCGGCGACAAAGTCGGCTTCCTCGCCGCCAATGTAGCCTATGCGATGGAACACGAAGAGGTGGCGGAACCGTTCAAGGCGGCACTGCAGGAAATCATCGCCAAGAAAGGCGGCTTCCTGAGCTGGCACGCCAACAGCGAACTCGCCAAGGTACTGCAGGATATCAAGGCTGGCGATGCCAGTGATACCGGGCCGGTAAAGGCGAAGGCTTAAGGCGAGAGCTGCCGCACGATCGCACCGGTATCGATCACCGACCAAACTTGCGCCACCTTGCCGTCGCGGAACTTGTAAATCACATGTTCCTGAAACGTCACCCGGCGGCCATTGATCGGCAAGCCGAAGAATTCGCCCTTCGGCGAACAGTCAAACACCAGTCGCGCCGAAACGTGATCCGCATCACAAACCAGCAGCTCGATATTGAACCGCAGATCCGGAATTTCCCGGAAGTCGCGTTCCAGCATTCTGCGGTAACCCGCTAGGCCGAAACGGTCGCCATTATGCACCGCATCCTCATGCACAAAGTCGCCCAGCCGCGCCCAATCCTGTGCATTGAGGCAAGCGATGTATCCGCGATAGTTGGATTCTAAACTCATGGCCGGATCGTCACGCCCACAAAGGCGCGCTGCTCGTCGTAATTGGCTGTCTCGGTCGGCGTCATGTTCCATGTACTTTGCAGCGTGCCACTCAGCACAAGATGTGGATTGAGCTGCCAGTCGGCACCCAGCGAAACGACGCTGTTCAGATCGTGGCCTACGCCGCTGTCATCCGACGAAACACTGAAGGACGCACCCGCGCGCAGATTGATATTGTCGCGCAGCGCATAGGTGGCGTTCAGGCCCCCGGTCCAGCCCGCACTTGAGGAAATTCCGGCCGCACTGGAATCGTTGATGGTGACCCCGGCATTGGCCACGATCGTCCACAATTCCGTGGGGCTCCAGGTCAGTGACGCGGTAACACCGGGCACCAGCGCATTGGCCAGCGATGAATCACTGTAGTGGCGGCCCAGCAGGACAGCGGCGATGTCGCCACTCCAGATCGGTCCGTCATCCAGCACCACGCCCAAAGCCGCGCCATAGCCCTGGCTGTTGCGATGGAAGCCGCCGGAATCCACTTCATGGTCATGCAGGCGCATGTCGGTGGTCACTTGCGCATAGGGCTTGATGCGCGCACCCGGCTGGCCAAAGGTGGCGCGCAGGCTCAGGCTCGGTGCAACATAATCGCTGTCGGAATTATTCTGAGTCGTGCCATCGGTCAGATCGACATTGCCAAAGGTGGAACGGTTGATCCCCAAAGTGGCCTTGCCGGCCCAGGAGCCGAAATCATGCGCGATGGCCGTGTTGGCACCATAGCTGAAATCACGCCGCGGCCCCTTGGCGGTGGAAGGCACGCCGGAGGAGCCGGCATTGGCTTCGCTCATGTCAAAATCAGCGCCGAATTCCGCGTAGGTGTCGCGCCTGATATCCAGCTTGAAGGTCGTATCGCCGCTGCCGGTCAGGCGGTTGGCCGAAGTGACGGATGAGAAGCGCTGCCAATCCAGATTGAGATTGCCGCTCCATTGATGCACTGGCCATTTGGTGGTGAAGCTGAGCGACGGCTTGATTTCGATGCCCACATCGCTCTGCCGGTTGTCATGCGTCAGCCCGGCATTGTTGGTGATCACGCTGCCGATCTGCAAAGTGGGCTTCAGCGCAAAGGCGCCATCATCGAACCCATACACGTCATAGGGGTTGTCTTGCGTTTTGCTCTTGTGGCGGTGCGGCTTTTCCGGCTCATCCGGCAGCACGGGCATTTGGGGCGCAACAACAGCCGTACCGTCAGCAGCCGAACCATCATCAGCGATATCCGCTCCGGCAGCCGGCACATTGCCGTAAATATCCATGTCAGCCGCAAATGAAGCGGACGAGGCAAGCAGAACAAACAAACTGGCTGCAATAACGCGAGACGGGACCATGCTTTCTCATAGCGAAAACATGGTTAACATCTGCTTTCCCGCAGGGAATTCCGCTTGGTGACAGTTACTTCCGCGCCAGTCCCTTGAGGAACAATTTCACCCCGGCAGCCACCGCTTCTTCGGTGTTCAGCGGGCTGGCAAAACGCGGGGTGGCAAACAGCTTGGGCTTCATCAGACCGCAATGGACAAGCTCGCCAAACTGCATGGCGGCATGAATGGGATTGGCCTGTTCCAGCGTGCCGTCATCCATCTTGCGCTGCAGATAGGGTGCGATCTTGCTGATCGAGTAAGCCGGCCCGGCCTCATAGAAGGCGCTGCCCACTTCCGGGAACTTGGCGGCCACCGCCAGCACCATGCGAATATAGGCGATGGATTCATCCGAGGTGATCAGGTTCGACATGCGCAGGCCGAGCTCGGTCAGCACTTCTTCGATGGGGCGCGATTCATCGCCGATCACAATGGCGCGCTCGGCCTGGCTGCGCCGGTCATCGAACACCAAAGCCTCGAACAGCTTCTCCTTGGAGGGGAAATAGGCATAGACCGTGCCCTTGGAGACCCCCGCCGCCTTCACGATGTCATTCATGCTGGCGCCGTCAAAACCCTGCTCCAGGAAGCAGCGGCGGGCGCCATCCAGCACCTGGCTGCGCTTGGCGCTGTCGAATTGCTCATCGGTAACAAGGGCTTCGGTCATTTTTGGCTCACGGGCTCGAAATTATTTCACTAGACTGAACGGTTCGGTCTTGTAACTAACATCGGAAAATGCTAATTGCAAGCTGTAACGAACCGTTCGGTTCAAAATATTCATGCCCCGGCTGAGAAACAAGAGAGCGCCGGAGCCATTAAGTCCATAGGAAAGTTCAAAATCATGTCGAGCCCGGCTCTGAAATCCACTGCTAATGAAGCCCCCAAGCCCGCTTTGGTGCCACCCCCGGCTGCTGCCGCGCCCGCTCCAGCTGCTGCACCTGCCGCCAAGAAGGCCTCGCCGGTGCGCCGCATCATCATGGGCACGATTGCCATCGCCGCTTTGGCCGCGGCTGTCTTTTACGGCCACGAATATTGGACCGTCGGCCGTTTCCAGGTGTCCACCGATGATGCTTATGTGAAGGCCGATACATCAGTCGTCAGCACCAAGGTCGCAGGCCTCGTCACCGCAACGCCGGTTCTCAACAACACCGCTGTCAAGGCTGGTGACGTGATCCTGAAGCTGGACGACACTGACTATAAGTTGGCGCTTGCCACCGCCAAGGCCAACATTGCTACGCAGACCGCAGCTCTCGCAGTATTCGGCAAGCAGAAGATCGCACAGGAAGCACAAATCAATTCGGTCGAAGCGCAAGTGAACGCCGCGCAGGCTTCTTTACAGTCAGCGCAAGCTATCCAAACCAACGCTCAGCAGAGCCAGGCCCGCGCCGCACAACTGCAGAAGTCATCCTATGGCACCCAGCAAGCCCTGGATGATGCCAACCGCGCGGTGAACACCGCCAATGCCAGCGTGGCCCAGGCCCAGGCCGGTATTGCCCAGGCCACAGCCGGTGTGACCGCCGCCAAGGCCCAGCTCGATGTGCTTGATGCTAATGCCGCCCAGGCGCAAAGCGCGCTGGAAGGCATGAATATCGGCCTGCAGAAGGCCCAGCACGATCTGGACTCCGCTGAGATCAAGGCGCCCTTCGATGGCATCATCGCTAACCGCTCAGTAGCACCCGGCGAATATGTCGGCCCCGGCACCAATCTGATGGCGCTGGTTCCCGTGCAGCTGTCCTTTATCACCGCCAATTTCAAGGAAACCCAGATCGGCGACATTCACGCCGGCCAGAAGGTTGAAATCGAAGTCGATGCCTTCAAGGGCGAGACCTTCGAAGGCAAGGTGCAGAGCGTGGCCCCGGCCTCCGGCTCCGAATTCTCATTGCTGCCGCCAGACAATGCCACCGGCAACTTCACCAAGATCACCCAGCGCATCCCGGTAAAGATCGTGCTGCCGGAAGATCTGTCGAAGAAGCTGAAGCCCGGCATGTCGGTCGCCGTTTCAGTCGACCTGCGCGACAAGGGCACTGATACCCAGTCTGCTTCCAACTAAGGCGTAACGTAGATGTCCGCCACCGCCACCATGCCCATCACCAAGGCGCAGGAACCAGCCGTTCCTGTGCGCACCATTGTGGCTTTCATCTTCATGGTGTTCGGCATGTTCATGGCGATTCTGGACATCCAGATCGTCTCCTCCTCGCTGGCAGAAATCCAGGCCGGCATCTCGGCCTCGGCTGATGAAATCACCTGGGTACAAACCAGTTATCTCATCGCCGAAGTCGTGATGATCCCGCTCTCCGGCACACTGACGCGTATCTTCTCCACACGCTGGCTGTTTGTCGCTTCTGCCGCAAGTTTCACTGTGATGAGCCTGATGTGCGCACTCTCCAGCTCCATCAATGAAATGATGGTTTGGCGCGCCCTGCAGGGCTTCCTCGGGGGTGCTATGATCCCGACTGTTTTCGCAACCTCCTTCACCGTGTTCCCGCCGCGCATGCGTACGGTGATTTCGCCGGTGATCGGCCTGATCGCAACACTGGCCCCGACCATCGGGCCGACCGTTGGTGGTTATCTGACCGAGCTGTTCTCCTGGCACTGGCTGTTCCTCGTCAATATCATCCCCGGTATTGCCGTCACCATTGGTGCCTATCTGTTCATCGATTTCGACAAGCCCAATTACAGCCTGATCAAATTCTTCGATTGGACCGGGTTGGCCCTGCTCGCCGTGTTCCTCGGCACGCTGGAATATGTGCTGGAAGAAGGCCCCGGCGATGACTGGCTGAATTCCGCAGTCATCCGAAATCTCGTGCTGCTTTGCGCTACGTCCGGCGGGCTGTTCTTCTACCGCATGTTCACCAAGAAGGACCCGCTGGTTGATTTCTCGGCCTTCAAGGACCGCAACTTCGCCTCCGGTTGCCTGTTCTCCTTCACCATGGGCATTGGCCTCTACGGCCTCACCTATCTTTATCCGGTCTATCTCGCCCGCATCCAGAATTACTCATCTATGATGATCGGCGAGACGATGTTCGTCACCGGCGTGGCCATGTTCCTGACAGCACCCATCGCCGGGCGTCTCTCGGCCAAGGTTGATCCGCGCATCATGATTGGCGGCGGTTTCGTGGGCTTTGCCATCGGCACCTGGCAGGCGCATTACATTACGTCTGATTGGGCCTTCCACGAACTGCTCATCCCGCAGATCCTGCGCGGGGTGTCCTTGATGATGTGCATGGTCACCGTCACCAATATTTCGCTGGGCACGCTCAGCCCTCAAATGCTGCGCGGCGCATCGGGCCTTTTCAACCTCACGCGTAATCTCGGTGGTGCCGTGGGCCTGGCGCTGATCAACACCACCATGAACAACCGTTTCGATCTCCATCTCCAGCGCCTGCACGAAACCGTAAGCTGGAGTTCCGTTCAGGCCCAAACCACGCTGAACAACATGACGCATGCCTTCTCGCGCCTCGGCTCCAACGCCGATCTGGCCGCGCTGAAGCAGATGTCCCTGCTGGTGCGCCGCCAAGCCTTCACGCTGGCCATTGCCGATATTTTCTTCGTGCTGACAATTCTCTTTCTCGGCATCGTGCTGATGCTGCCGCTGCTCAAGAAGCCCACGCCTCCGCCCGCCTCAGCCGGCGGCGGGCACTAAGTTCGGCGTCCTCTCCCGCAAGCGGGCGAAGGAAAACCCCGTCATCCAATCGTCACTCGAATCCTGTCTCAAGCGCAACTATGCGCATTCTCATTGTCACTGACGCCTGGCCGCCACAGGTCAATGGCGTGGTCCGCACCCTGCAAACCGTGGGCGCCAAGTTGCGCCTGGCAGGCCACGATGTTCACTACATCACGCCGGAAGGCCGCAAAAGCTGGGGCGTTCCCAATTATCCTGAAATCCAGCTGGCCCTCGTCAGTGCCAAAACCATTGGCCGCGAAATCGATACGCTGGCCCCCGATGCGATCCATATCGCCACTGAAGGCCCGCTGGGCTGGGCCGCCCGCAAGGCGTGCCTGAAGCGCGGCTTGCCCTACACGACCAGCTTCCACACCCGCTTCGCCGAATATCTCGACATGCGCAGCCCCATTCCCGGCACCGGCAAATTCATCTGGTCCGTCCTGCGCCGCTTCCACCAACACGCCCAAGCCGTGATGGTGCCCACCCAAACCATCGCCACGCTGCTGGAAGACAAGGGCTTCCGCAATGTGAAGACCTGGACGCGCGGCGTGAATCATCAGAATTTCAAACCGCAAAAGACGCGCGACTATTTTGACCTGCCGCGTCCCATTCTGCTTCATGCCGGACGTTTGACACCGGAGAAGAACATCGAAGCGTTCCTCAAGCTTGATGTGCCGGGCTCAAAGGTGGTGGTCGGCGAAGGTCCGATCCGCCAAGACCTCGCCAACAAATATCCCAAGGCCTATTTCACCGGCTATCTGGCGGAACAAGACCTTGCCGCCGCCATGGCCAGCGCCGATTGCTTCATCTTCCCCAGCACCACCGATACATTCGGTCTGGTGATGATCGAAGCTATGGCCTGCGGCACGCCGGTTGCAGCCTTTCCTGTACCCAGCCCCGTCGATGTGATCGAAGACGGTGTGACCGGCGTGATGAATGCCGATTTGGCCGAAGCCATCAAAACTGCTTTGAAGCTTGATCGCACCAAGGTCCAGAAGGCGGCCCAGAAATTTACCTGGGAAAGAGTGGCCGACATGTTTGCCGGCTGGCTGGTACAGATCGGCGCGCAAAAGTTTGGCAAGGCCCAGAGCGACGACGCGGTTCTGAAACCCGTTTACGAACCGAACTAAGCCGAGCGCTTGTTGCCGTAGAAAACCTGTTCGCGCTCGCGCAGATGCGCCCGCACGGCGTCGCCGAACGCGGTAAAAATCTTCACGGAATCCGGATTGCTGGCGGCCTTGTATTCGGGGTGCCACTGCATGCCGAGGTTAAATCCGCGCGCGCCTTTCACCGACACAGCCTCGATAATGCCATCAGGTGCGGTCGCTTCCACCTGAAGGCCAGGCGCCAGGCTTTTCACACCCTGCCGGTGCACCGAATTGATCGTGGTCTCGCTCTTGCCAAGGATACGCGACAGAACACCATTCTTCTCAATGCTGATCTTGTGCGCCATCTTGTAGCGCTCGTCAGGGTCTTCACCATGGCCACGGTGATCGAGACGGCCGGGTTTGTCCTGCAACTCAGTCTCCAGTGTGCCGCCCATTGTCACATTGAGTTCCTGAAAACCACGGCAGATGCACAGCAGCGGAATGCCCCGCGCGATGACAGCCTTGATCAGCTTCAGCGTGGTCGTGTCGCGCGCATGGTCATAGGGTTCATGCGCCTCAGTGGCCTCTTCGCCATAATGCGGCGGATGCACATTGGAAACAGCCCCCGTCATCAGCACGCCGTCAAAATGATCGAGCAGCGCGTCGATCCCGGCTTCATCCAGCAGCGATGGAATCATCACCGATGCAACCTTCGACACATCCGTCAGTGCACGGACATATTTGTCGCCCAGCGAATGAAACAGGAAACCGGACTTTTCGTACGTATCGGCAGGAAGGCCGACCAAGGGAAGTTTTGCGCTCATGTTCTCACAACAGAGGAATGACGGATTTCCAGATTATGCCTAGGGTTGCAGCGAAAGCCAAGGTCCGCGTCATGCCCCATTTTGCATGGAGCAATGCAAGTGCAGCGAGGATGGTGAGGATCAAGGCAGGTGTATCGATTGTACTGAAATCCGGCCACCAGATGGGCACCGGGCCTTGGGCCCGCGCCACTGAACCGAAGATCACATGCAGTCCGAACCACAAGGAAAGATTCAAGATAACGCCCACCACGGCAGCCGTGACGCGTGACAAGGCCTTGGCCAGACGCGGATTGGACTGAATGTAAGCGAGATAGGGCGCACCGACGAAAACCCACAGGAAACAGGGTGCAAAGCTCATCCACAGGAAGATCAGGCCACCGAGCAACCCGGCCCAGATTGTCCCCTGCGCCTTCGCCGCAGCGAGAAAACCCACAAACTGCCCTACCAGGATCAACGGCCCCGGCGTGGTCTCAGCAAGCCCCAGCCCGTCAATCATTTGCCCCGCGGTGAGCCAGTGGTGCTGATCGACCACCGCCTGCCCCATGTAAGAAAGCATCGCATAAGCCCCACCGAATGTGACCACAGCCAGCCGCGCAAAGAAATTGCCGAGCCCGGCAAACACGCCGTCCGCCGCAGCCAGGTTCAACACCGCAAGCGGAGCCAGCCACACGAATGTCCAGATCATCGCCTGCCGCGCGACGGGCCGTGGGTCCGGCAGCGCCACCTTCTTACCCGGAACCTCGTCCGCCATCAGGAAGCCTGAAGCGGCCGCGAGAATGACCACCAGCGGAAATGGAACATTAAATCCAAAGATCGCCACGAAAGCCAATGCGGCCACCACATAGTCAGCATGGGATTTCAGCGCCCGCTTCGCCACCCGCACCAGCGCTTCCAGCACGATTGCCAGCACCGCCGCCTTGATGCCCCAGAACAGGGCATTGACCAGAGGCACATGGCCGAACAACGCATAAAGCGTGGCGAGCGCAAACATCACCACCGCCCCCGGCAGCACGAACAATAACCCCGCCGCCAACCCGCCCCACATGCCGTGGCTCCGCCAGCCCAGATAGATCGCCAGCTGCTGCGCCTCCGGCCCCGGAATAAACATGCAGAAATTCAGCGCGCTGAGAAATTCCTTTTCTGAAACCAGTTCGCGCTTTTCGATCACCTCGCGGTGCATCAGTGCAATCTGTCCCGCCGGGCCACCGAAGGATAAGCAGCCGATGCGCAGCCACAGGCGCATCATTTCAGGAAATGTCATCACTTAAATTGACGGCACACATGCCCCAGAACATGGGCGGCGATGCGCCCGGCAGTGAAGGCGGCCGTCCCCGTCAAGTCGCGCTTGGGTACAAATTCCACCATCGAAAAACCGGCAATCCGCGCCCGCGTCGCCACCCCGGCAATAAGGTCGATCACATGATTGAAGGAAAGCCCGCCTGGCGTCGGGTAGCCTACGGCCGGCATGATTGAGGAATCGAGCGCGTCGAGATCCAGCGCAATCACACAATGGCTGCCGGGCTCGATCTGACCCAGGATTTCATCCAGCCCGCGCTGCAAGACATGGCGCGAGGTGAACAAATGTGCGCCCCATTCACGGGCAGCGTTCAGATCATCAACCGGGCCACTGCCAACGCCGCGCGCCCCCACCTGCACGATGCGCCACACATGGGTCATCTCGGACGCGCGCCGCATGGTGGAAGAATAACCGGATTTTTCTCCAAAACGCACATCGCACCAGTCAATATGTGCATCAATCTGCAGAACGATGACGGGCGGCCCGCCGGAAAAGGCTTCAATGAAAGGAATAGGCACCGAGTCATCGCCACCGATCATGATCGGCACGGCACCCGCCTCGAGAATCTTGGTGGTCGTCTGCTTGATCAGGCTGCGGTTGCCTTTGCCGTCGGCAGGCTTGGTGCCGAGATTGCCAAGATCAACTGCACTGAACGCAGGATTGGGCAGCAGCACGCCCTCGAAATCAAAATCCCAATGCGACAGCATTCCGGCCTCACGGCCGAGTGCCGTGCGGATCGCTTCGCCACTGTCCGCTGTGCCCCGGTTGTCGATGCCCTTATAGGGTGTGCCATGCGGCGCGGCGAAAACGGCAGCCTGCGCGCCCTTGGCCGATTTGGCGAAGCTGGTGCCCAGAAAGGGCGAAGGTTTGACGGATTTGGCCATGGCGTCTTTCTAGCGCGCCACGCCCTCAGGCTGCAATATTCATCACTTTGAGCTGGCCATTGATCTCATGCCAGCGGATGCGCGCCGCCGGAAGCACCAGCAGAGCTTCTGTGCCGGCGTCCTTGCCGTCAGCGTCCTTCCGCGCGGCCAAAGTCAACTCGCCGCCATGCAGGCGTGCTACCCGCCGCGCGATGGCGAGGCCCAAACCAAGCCCGCCCATCCGCCGTGAGGCATTGGCCTCCAGCGCCGCAAAGGGCTCCAGCAGCCGGGCTGCATCCAGGGCCGCAATGGCAGGCCCCCTGTCACGCACCGCCAGGGCAAGATCGCCATTGGCCAGCCGTGTCATTTCCACCTGCACGGCCGTGCCCTGCGGCGCAAAGCTGATCGCATGGCCCAGCATGCTGAGCGCAATGGCCTTCAGTCTTGCCAGATCACCTGCCACTTCCACATCCTCGAACAGTTTCGCCACCAGTGAAATGCCATTCCGGTTTGCTACCGGTGCTGCTGTTTTGATCGCGTCATTTATGATCGGGCTCAAATCATCCACCTGCTCATCCAGCTTCACGCCGCGCTCCAGCTGTGTGGCCTCCAGCACGTCATTGATGAAGCTCTGCAACTGCCGCCCACTGTTCTGGATGGTCGCCATGTAATCACGCCGCACCACAACGGGCAGGCTTTCACTGCGCGCGGAGTTCAGCATTTCACTGAAGCCCACAATGGCATTCACCGGCATGCGCAGTTCACGGACCATCAGGCTCAAAAACTGCGCCTTGGCGGCGGAAGATTTGCGCGCGTCATCTTCGGCCCGCGCATTGGCCTGCAAATGCTGCTGCTCTGTCGTTACATCCTGCACAAAACCACGGTAGCCCGTGAATATGCCCGCGCCATCAAAACGCGGCTTGGCCGAAATCCGCCAGTGCTTCAGGCCCGATGCATCACGCGTGGTCAAAGGCTCCTCGCGCAAATCCTCATGCACCAGGAATTTCGACGTCATCAAAGGTGCATTCTGCGAAATGAAATCCTTGAGGAAATCCACGCCTTCAAGGTCATCTCCCTTGCGCCCCAGCATCTCAGCGAATTTGGGTGCATGGAATACAAGGCGGCCGGTTGCATCGGTTTCCCACATGAAGTCCCGCAACTCCGCCCCCGCATCCGCCAGCAGCATGTTGAGCACCTGCATGTCATGGCGCAGGGTTTTCTCCGACATGACACGGCGCTTGAAGGAATAGCTCAGCGCCAGCATCACGCTCAGGCCCGCCAATACAGCCATCGCCGCCACCAGAAGCCCGTAGAGATTGACCGAGGTTTCCGTCAGAGTGGCACGCGTCACCAGAATGGCCACCGGCGTGAGGACGAATTGCAAAGCGGTGGCCGGCAGCCGCAATGTGCAGAGCAGCCCCACCGACATCGACAGCAGCGCCAGAAGATCAATATAGGCCGCCACCGGCGCATCGCTCACCGGCGAAAACACCAGCGCCGCCCAGCCCCAGACCAGGCACAGCGCCAGCGCCGCAAACGGCCCATAGCGCAGCACCTGCTGGCCACGCGCGGTGGATGAGCCGATGTGATCCAGCGCAAAATAACCGATGATCAGCACGGCCTCTGCCACGAAGCTGGCAATGGTCCACACCAGCAAATGCCGGGTGGCAACGAAATCAAACGCCAGCCGGTAAACCGACAGAGTGGCGAAGAAATGAAACCCCGCCAACACCGGTAAGGTGGTGCGGGTCTCCTCCAACTGGTGCGAAACCAGCTCGGCATCAGCGTCGGAAAACAGCAGGCGCAGACGCCCGAACAGGCCAAGCCGCTTTTCCTGGGCGTTCCCAGCCGGTGAAACACTCATGGATCAAGGCCCCGAATCAATAAAATGCAATCATGTCCTTGTTGCCGCACCCACCCCTGTCCCGTCTAGACCTTGCACGGGCATTGCCTGCATAAGGGCGTCATCATGAGTTTTTTGCCGCCGGGCCACCCGCCCATTCCCACCCCGAAGACAGGCTTGTTGCTGATCAACCTCGGCACACCCGAGGCCACCGATTTTTTTTCGGTTCGCACTTACCTTAAGGAATTTCTGAGTGACCGCCGCGTGATTGAAATCAATCCGCTGATCTGGTGGCCCATCCTCAATGGCATCATCCTGAATGTCAGGCCCAAAAAATCTGGCCACGCCTATGAAAAAATCTGGAACCGCGAACTGAACGAATCTCCCCTGAAGACCTATACGCGTGAACAGGCCTTAAAACTCACTGCAGCGCTGGGCAAAAAGGATCAGTTGATCGTTGATTGGGCCATGCGCTACGGCAAGCCGGCAATTGCAGACAAAATCCGTGCGCTGAAACAACAGGGTTGCGAGCGCATCGTGTTGTTCCCCCTCTATCCGCAATATTCGGCCGCCACCACCGCAACAGCCCTCGACAAGGCCTACCAGGAACTGCAGTCCATGCGCTGGCAGCCTGCCATACGCACGGTTCCTCCCTACTATGATCACCCAGCTTATATCGACGCTGTCGCCGTGTCCTTGGAACAGGCGATGAAGGATCTGCCGTGGAAGCCAGACCGTGTCTTGATCGCGTTCCATGGCTTGCCGCGCGAATACCTGAACAGGGGCGATCCCTATCATTGCCACTGCCAGAAGACGGCGCGCCTGGTGCGAGAGAAGCTGAAGCTGAGCAAGGATTTCCTGCAGGTGGTTTTCCAATCGCGGTTCGGCAAAGCCGAATGGCTGAAGCCCTATGCGCAGGACACAGTGGAAGGGCTGCCGGCAGAAGGCGTCAAAAATCTCCTGATGATTTCACCTGGCTTCGCCTCCGACTGCGTGGAAACGCTGGAAGAACTCGCCATCGGCCTGAAGGAAACCTTCACCGAAAATGGCGGCGATAATTTCGCCGTAGTGCCGTGTCTGAATGACAGCACGGCGTCGATCGCCATGCTCGCTGAAATCGCCAGCAATGAACTTAAGGGCTGGCTGCGCTAAGCCCTGTCTGTCTTGTAATAATCACATCCGCCCCCTAAGTTACTGGCAAAAGAGGGAGGCCTAAATGTTCCAAGGCGCAGGCGTTTTCGTACTCGTCATTCTGGCGGTGGTGGTTTTCTATCTGGTGCGTGCCATCCGCATGGTGCCGCAAGGCTACATGTACACCGTTGAACGCTTTGGCAAATATACCAAGACGCTGATGCCCGGCCTTAACCTGATCGTGCCTTTCATTGATGGCATCGGCTACAAGCAGAACATGATGGAGCGGGTACTGCCCGTGCCCTCGCAGGAAGTGATTACCAAGGATAACGCCCTGGTCACCGTCGATGGCGTGGCCTTCTTCCAGGTGATGGATGCCGCCAAGGCGTCCTACGAAATCAATAATCTCGACAACGCCATCCTCAACATGGTGATGACCCAGATCAGAACCGTGATGGGTTCGATGGAGCTGGATCACCTTCTGTCGCAGCGTGACGAGATCAATCACAAGCTCCTGGGCAGCGTCGATCAGGCCACCCAGACCTGGGGCGTGAAGATGACGCGCATCGAGATCAAGGACATTACGCCGCCGCGTGACTTGGTTGAAAGCATGGGCCGCCAGATGAAGGCCGAGCGCGACAAGCGCGCCGTCATCCTCGAAGCTGAAGGTGCCCGTGGTTCAGCCATTCTCAAGGCAGAAGGCGAAAAGCAGGCCATCGTGCTCAAGGCCGAAGGTGAACGCGAAGCCGCCTACCGCGCCGCTGAAGCGCGCGAGCGTGCGGCCGAAGCCGAAGCCAAGGCCACCGCCATGGTCAGCGAAGCCATCGCCAAGGGCAATGTGCAGGCCATCAACTATTTCGTCGCCAACAATTATGTGAAAGCGCTGGAAGCCATCGCTGCCTCACCCAACCAGAAAATCCTGATGCTGCCGCTGGATGCAACATCGATCCTCGGCTCCATCGGCGGCATCGCCCAAATCGCCAAGGAAGCCTTCGGTGATGGCCCAACCGGCCAAGGCAGCTTGCCGTCAGCAGGCCGCAAGCCACCGACCGTTCCGCGGGGCTAGTTGCTCATGGATCAAATCTTCCCCGGCCTCGGCCCCTATTTCTGGTGGATCATCGCGGGCCTGCTGCTGATCGCCGAAATGCTCGCCCCCGGCTTCTTCATGATCTGGTTTGCAGCAGCGGCGGCTGTGACAGCGCTGGCCCACATCATCTATCCGCAAGGCTGGATCGGCGAAGTCGCCATCTTCGCGGTTCTCGCGGGCGTCGCTGTCGCCGTGTCATGGCGTTTCGTCACGGCAAGCTGGGCCACCAAATCCGACCAGCCCAACTTGAACCAGCGCCACAATGGCCTGATCGGCCAAACCTATCCACTGATGGAACCCATCATAAATGGCCGCGGCAAGATCGACGCCGGCGGCACCGTCTGGGACGTCGAAGGCCCTGACCTCGCCCAAGGTGCAAGAGTCAAAGTCGTCGGCACTGATGGGATGAAACTGAAAGTGATGGCGGCTTAAGCCCTAAGGCAGCCGCCCCTCAACCTTCAACTTCTCGATGAAACCATCCAGCTGCTTGTAAGTGGCATTGGCAATCGCCGCGCCCACGCTTACGCGGCGCACGCCCACGGATGCCATGTCGGCCACTGAAAGCCCCGTGCCCGTCAGATTGGCATTCACCGGCTTGTTCACGCCGCCAGCCTTTTGCTTGATCTGCGCCAGCGTCTTCAGCCCCGGCGCATAGAGGCAATCCGCACCCGCCTCGCCATAGGCATTAAGCCGCGCCAGAACTGCATTCATATCGATGTTCTTCATCAGATAGGCTTCGCAGCGCCCGATCAGCATCAGATCCTGGCCGGAGGCATCAATCGCCTGACGCGCCGCCTTGATCCGCTCCACCGCCACATCCAGCGCGAAGAACTTATCGCCATCGCGGTCTTCAATCGAAATGCCCGCCACGCCCGTGTCGATGCAGCGCGTCACATTAGCGGCCACGCCCGCAGCCGTGTCAGAAAAGCCCGCTTCAAAATCGGCATTCACCGGCAAATCTGTTACGCCGGAGAGAAAGCGCAAATGATCCAGCACTTCGTCAACCGTCATCTCGCCATCATCCTTGCCGATGGCCCAGGCCGCACCCGCGCTGGTGGAGGCAATCGCCTGAAAACCCGCCTTGGCGCAGCGAATGGCCGATCCGCCATCCCAGGGATTGGGCAGCACGAAGCACCCCTTTTCATGCAGAGCCCGAAAAGCAGCGCGGCGGTGTTGGACTGATGACATTTGATCCCTCACAGAACTTCCAGAAGTTGCCCCAGGCTTTCAATCTCTACAGCAGGCTTCCCCGGTAATCTGTCAGCAGGCGTGGGGGCCCGCTTCACCCGCACCGCCTGAAAGCCGAACTGTGCAGCCGATTGCGCATCCCACCCGCTGGACGAGACAAAGCAGATCGACGGCGCATCCTGAATGCCGAATTTCTGCATGGCCAGGCGGTAAGCGCGGCGGCTGGGCTTGTAGATGCCCACATCTTCCACCGAGATCGCATGTTCAAACATCTTGTCTATGCCTGCGTTACGCAACATCGCATCCAGCATCGAGGGGCTACCATTGGAGAGAAGCGCCAACCTGCGGCCCTTGGCCTTCAGCGCCTCAAGTGCTGCCACCACACCGTCATGCGGCTCCAGCTTCAACACGGCAGACATCACTTCATCAGCCAGCCCGGCCTCGGAAATGCCTAAACACTCCAGCGTGAAATCCAGCGCCTCGCGCATCACTGTCCAGTAATCGGCATGCACGCCCGTGAGACTGCGCACCCAGGCATATTCATTCTGCTTCGCTGTCCACAGTGCATTGGCCGCATCAAGCTTGTCGCCAAAAGCAGAAGCCTGCTTGCGGATCGGGCCATCGGTGTCGAACAGCGTGCCATAGGCATCGAACACGATCGCCTGCACGCCTTCCAGTTTTTTGAAAAGAGTCTCCCCCATGCCGGCAACATAGCGGCACGGGCATCACGCGAATAGATCGTGGTCGGAGGTTTTCAACCGATAGATTGCAAAACCGGGAATGTTTCCAGCAGCCAATATGAAACGGACTGCATTGTACCCGTGAGGAACATCAGCCCCGCCACAACCAGCAGCGCGCCCATGGTTTTCTCCACAAGTTCCAGCTTCGATTTGAACCGCCCGAAAAACTGCAGGAACCCATTGATCGCCGCCGCCGAAATCAGAAATGGAATCCCAAGCCCCAGAGAGTAGACGAACAGCAATTCAGCTCCCTTCGTCACGCTCTCAGTCGAAGCCGCAATCGAAAGAATGGCGGCCAGCACTGGCCCGATGCACGGCGTCCAGCCAAAGGCAAAAGCCAACCCCACCGCATAAGCACCGAGCAGCCCAACCGGGCGTTCGCTCTGCTGATAGCGTTTCTCGCGCGACAGAAAAGCGATCTTGAACACGCCCAGAAAATGCAAGCCCATGATGATGATGAATATGCCGGCGATCCGCGCCAGCAGGGGCAGCTGGTCACGCAGCATCTGGCCGACATAGGAAGCGGTCGCCCCCAGCGCCACAAACACCGTGGCAAAGCCCAGCACGAAAGCCAGAGCGGTGATCATCACCCGGCTGCTCGCCCGCGCGCTATCGTCGCGCTTCAGATCATCCAGCGAAACGCCGCTGATGAACACCAGATAAGGCGGCACCAGCGGCAGCACACAAGGGCTGAGGAAAGAAAGGAGGCCGGCGAATGCCGCCGCCCCCCAAGACACGTCCAATGCCATATTTATTCGGCAGCCTTGCGCTTGGGAAGGACCCAACCCGGCCGCGCGAAGTGGCAGGTGTAGCCGTGCGGAATGCGCTCCAGGTAATCCTGGTGCTCAGGCTCGGCCAGCCAGAAATCACCCACCGGTTCAACCTCAGTCACCACCTTGCCAGGCCAGATGCCAGAGGCTTCCACATCGGCAATCGTATCCAGTGCCGTCTTCTTCTGCGCATCGCTGGTGAAATAGATGGCGGACCGATAGGCGGTGCCCACATCATTGCCCTGGCGGTTCTTGGTCGTCGGGTCATGGATCTGGAAGAAGAATTCCAGAATCTGCCGGTAGCTGATCTGGGCCGGATCGAAATTGATTTCGATGCCCTCGGCATGGCTGCCATGGTTGCGGTAAGTGGCGTTCTTTACATCGCCACCGGTATAGCCCACGCGGGTCGAAACAACGCCCGGCTTCTTGCGGATCAAATCCTGCATCCCCCAGAAACACCCTCCGGCGAGTACAGCGCGTTCAATTGTCATGATGAAACTCCTTTGCCACGCTGAAATAAGGCTTTGGGTGGCCGGTTTAAATGGGTGCGATGGTCACAAACTATCACATTTTCTTGTGGGAGGCACCACTCATCCTCCCCGGAGGCGGAGGACGAGAGGAGAGAGAAACTGAGCGACGTCGTTCGCTTCATCCCCAGCCAGCCCATGCGTCACCACATCCCCCTCAAACCCTGCCGCCTTCAGCGCTCGCACATAATGCCCGAAATCAATCACGCCCTTGCCCGGGGCACAGAAGCCGCCATCCGCCGTCCGGTCCTTGGCATGAGCCATCGCAATATGCGGCCCCAGCAAATGTACGGCCTCCTCGATCACTCGCCTCTGCTCATCCGCCGATGCCAACTCGAATAGGTTCGCCGCATCCAGCACGATGCGCAGCCGGTCGGAGCGCATCTCGTCGAACAGCCGCCGCGCAGTGATCGCGTCACTCACCACATTGCCCAACTCAGGCTCGATGCCGAGCAGCACGCCAGTTTCCTCCGCCACCGGAATGATCGCTTCAAATTCCCTGATCAGATCAGCCCAGGCTTCCTTGCTCGCATTCTGTGGATGATGGCGCCATGGGTCATCACGGTCGCGCGTGCCCGTACACAACGTAACCACCGGTGCCCCCATCGCCCTGGCCTGCGCCGCGATGGCGGTGAAACTCCGCCGTCCTTTCTCGCGCACCGCAAGATCAGGATGGATCATGTTGTAAGTGGCCGAAACCGCAGCCACCGCCACACCAGTCTCCACTGATCCCTGCGCCACCATGCGTGCCGCTGCATCACTAACAAATTCAGGCAGTGAACCCAGACCCGAACAGGCCATGTTATATTGCACGCAGGAATAACCTGCATTCGCTGCAGCCCGCATCACCGCAAGCGGATTATCACCCGTGAAGGTCTTGGCAAAAATCCCCAGCCGCATCAGGCCTTCAGGCCGCGCAGCAAAATATCTAGCACCGATTGTTTGACCTTGGCCTTCTCCGGCTCTGCCCCCAGCACGCTTTCCACCTGCGATGAAAAATCGGCATAGTGCTGCGTCACCGCCCAGATGGCGAAGATGAAATGCTCCGGATCAACCGG
Organism: Aestuariivirga litoralis; assembly: GCF_015714715.1. Lineage (NCBI taxonomy): Bacteria > Pseudomonadati > Pseudomonadota > Alphaproteobacteria > Hyphomicrobiales > Aestuariivirgaceae > Aestuariivirga > Aestuariivirga litoralis. Next base: position 180,226 of record NZ_WAHS01000002.1, read on the forward strand.
CTTGATCCTGCCTTCGCTGATCCAACGGCGGATCACTGTGGACTTTTCCTCGACCAGCTTGCGCAGAGGCCCTTTCAGAAACGCCCCCACATGCGGCGCACCATGCAATATCTCATTGGCAAACAGCCGCGAGGCTTTTGACCCCGCGAAAGACATATCCAGCTTCTCGGATATATAGCGCGTCAATTCCGCAATCGGCTCGCCATCGGCATTGAGCAGGCGCAGCGGTGCAAGCCATTCATCCAGCGTTTGCTCCAACAGCGCGACATAAATGTCTTCCTTGCGGCGGAAATAATAAAGCAGGTTCGGTTTGGACAATCCGGCCTTTTCGGCGATCTGGTCCACCGTGGCGCCGCGAAAGCCATAGGCCGAAAACGCTTCAAGGGCCGCGCTCAAAATCACTGCCCGGTTTTGCGCCTGAATGCGCGTTTCCTGTTGCGGCTTTGCCTTGGATTTGGGCATGCGCCATCCTGTTATTTCTTGATCAACTGGTCAAGACTTGTTAGCCTTTTGAAAAAGTAAGCGGGGAATCTTGTCAGCCAGCGTCATTTCCGCCAGCCAACTCGGACTCACTTTTCAAACGGGCGATGGCGCGGTTGAAGCCTTGTCCAATATCAATCTGGATGTGAGCCAAGGCGAATTCGTTTCGCTCATTGGCCCCTCCGGCTGCGGCAAGACCACTTTGCTGCGCACGATTGCCAATCTGGAATTCCCCACCTCAGGTACGCTCACTGTCAATGGCATGAGCGCCGAACAGGCCCGCCTCGCCCGTGCCTATGGTTATGTGTTCCAGGCCCCCGCGCTGCTGCCCTGGCGCACGGTAGAAAAGAATGTCGGCCTGCCGCTCGAAATCATGGGCCTTGATGACGTGCCGGGCCGCATCAAGCGCAATCTCGATCTGGTCAATCTGTCAGGCTTCGAAAAGAAGTTCCCCTGGCAACTCTCAGGCGGCATGCAGCAGCGCGTATCGATCGCCCGCGCACTGGCCTTTGATCCGCATTTGTTGCTGATGGATGAGCCCTTCGGCGCGCTGGATGAAATCGTCCGTGACAAGCTGAACCAGCAATTGCTCGAACTGTGGGCACGAACGAAAAAGACGATTGTGTTCGTCACCCATTCGATCCCCGAAGCCGTGTTCCTCTCCAGCAAGATTGTGGTGATGAGCCCGCGGCCGGGGCGCATCATCGATGTGATCGATGTGGGCCTGCCCAAGAACCGCACGCTCGACATCCGCGAAACTCCAGACTTCCTGAAAATCGCCCACCGCGTGCGCGAAGGTCTGAAGGCGGGGCATTCCTATGAGGATTGAGCGCGGCCTGCCTTTGCTGACAGTCTGCCTCGTGATCTTCGTGATCTGGTATCTCGCCTGCATCCCCATGAACCACGTGCTCACTGCACCCAAGATCGCCAATGCCGGCGGCGGGCTTTCGAACTGGCTCTGGTTCTCCTGGAATGAAGGCCGCCCCGTGCTCCCCTCGCCGCATCAGGTCATCCGTGAAATCTGGAACACCGTTTTCGCCGTTGAACCCTGGTCGATCAAATCGCTGATCTTCCATCTTTGGATCACGCTTTCTTCCACACTGGTCGGCTTCATCATGGGCGGTCTGCTTGGCATCGCACTGGCCATCGGGATCGTGCATGTGGGCTCGCTGGAAAAAAGCCTGATGCCCTGGATCATCGCCTCGCAAACCATACCCATCCTCGCCATCGCGCCAATGCTGATCGTCGTGCTGGGCAAAACCGGCTTGCCCGATATTTTCACCAAGGCTTCGATCTCGGCCTATCTCTGCTTCTTCCCCGTCACCATTGGCATGGTGAAAGGCCTGCGCTCGCCTGATGTGATGCAGCAGGATCTGATGCGCACTTATAATGCTTCGGCCACGCAAACCCTGTGGAAGCTGCGCCTGCCCGCCTCGCTGCCTTTCCTCTTTGCATCGCTGAAAGTCTCAGTCGCCATCGCACTCACGGGAGCCATCGTCGCTGAACTGCCCACCGGTGCGGTGGCCGGCATTGGCGCGCGGCTTCTCAACGGCTCCTACTACGGCAACACGCTGCAAATCTGGGCCGCGCTTTTTGTCGCCGCCTTCGCCGCCGCCACGCTGGTCTGGATTTTGAGCGAGAGTGAGAAGCTCAGCCTCAAGCGCATGGGGGCCAAGCCATGATTCGCGCAGCAGGCACTTTCATCGCGGCCCTCATCGCACTGGTGCTGATCTCCCAGGGCTTCGGCGCGGTTGAGCAATTCCAGGGCGCTTACTGGTTCCTCTCCCTGCTCTTCGTGATCGCCAGTTGGATTGCGGCATGGAGCCTCGGCTGGATTCTCGATCTCGTCACCTCCACCCGCATCAGCCGCTTCATCGTGCCTGCCAGCTTCGGCGTAGCGGTGATCGCGGGTTGGGAAGCCTATGTGCACACGTCCAGCATTCCCATCGTGCTGCTGCCCGCCCCCTCGCAAGTCTGGGCCAAGCTCATCGCATCACTGCCAACACTTGCAGCGGATTTCCGGCAAACTTTTATCCGCGCAGTGATCCCCGGCTGGCTGATCGGCTGCGGTGCGGGCTTCCTCACCGCGCTGCTGTGTGACCGCAACGACTTCCTGCGCCGCGGCCTGCTGCCACTCGGCAATCTGGTCGCGGCCCTGCCCATCGTCGGCGTGGCCCCCATCCTCGTCATGTGGTTCGGCTTTGATTGGCCCTCGAAAGCCGCCATGGTGGTGGTGATGACCTTCTTCCCCATGCTCATCAACACGCTGGCCGGCCTCAACGCCACCTCCTACATGGAGCGTGACCTGATGCGCTCCTATGCCTCGGGCTGGGGCCCAACCCTGATCAAGCTGCGCCTGCCCGCCGCCATGCCCTTCATTTTCAACGCCCTCAAAATCAATTCGACATTGGCGCTGATTGGCGCAATCGTGGCGGAATTCTTTGGCACGCCCATCGTGGGCATGGGCTTTCGCATGTCCACCGAAGTGGGCCGCCAGGGCCTGGATATGGTCTGGGCGGAAGTTACCATGGCCGCTCTGGCCGGGTCTTTGTTTTATGGGTGCCTCGCGCTTCTCGAGCGTAAGGTCACCTTCTGGCATCCGTCTTACCGCAGGTGAGCCGGCAAAATAGTAGAAGTACAACAACAGGAGAGTGTCGAATGAAGAAGTATTTGATTGGCGCGGTGGCATTGGCCGCCCTCGCAGCCTCGGCCGTTTCGGCCAGCGCTGACGACAAGGTCACCATCCAGCTGAAATGGGTCGCCCAGGCCCAGTTCGCCGGTTACTACGTCGCCCAGGAAAAGGGCTTCTACAAAGCTGCTGGCCTTGACGTAACGATCAAGCCAGGCGGCCCGGACATTGCCCCTGAACAAGTCATCGCCGGCGGCGGCGCTGACGTGATCGTCGACTGGATGCCATCGGCTCTGGCTTCGCGCGAAAAGGGCAACAAGCTGGTTAACATCGCCCAGCCCTTCAAGGCCTCGGGCCTGATGCTCACTTGCCGCAAGGAAACCGGCATCACCAAGCCGGAAGATTTCAAGGGCAAGACCATCGGCGTGTGGTTCTTCGGCAATGAATATCCCTTCCTCAACTGGATGGGCAAACTGAAGCTGCCGACCACCGGCGGCGCTGACGGCGTGACCGTGCTCAAGCAGGGCTTCAACGTGGACCCGCTGCTGCAGAAGCAGGCCGACTGCATCTCGACCATGACCTACAATGAATATCACCAGGTTCTCGAAGCCGGCGTGAAGCCGGAGGATCTCGTGGTGTTCAAATATGAAGACCAGGGTGTCTCCACCCTCGAAGACGGCCTCTATGTCGAGGAAGACAAACTGAAGGATCCGAAGTTCGTTGAGACCATGGCGAAATTCGTCAAGGCCTCGATGCAGGGCTGGGCTGAAGCTGCCAAGGACCCGAAGGGTGCCGTGGCTGCCGTGCTGAAGAACGATGCCTCTGGCTCGCAGACCGAAGCGCACCAGACCACCATGATCGAAGAAGTGAACAAGCTCACTGCAGGTTCTGACGGCACGCTCGACGTGGCCGCAGCCGACCGCACGGTGGCAACACTTCTCGGCGGTGGTTCTGATCCAGTCATCAGCAAGAAGCCGGAAGGCGCCTGGACTGACGTGGTCACCAAAGCCGCAATGGCATTGAAGTAACACTGGCCTCCACGAGGAGGTCTGAAAAAGAAGGCGGAGGGGCATCACCCCTCCGCCTTTTTATTACCCCTTCACCACGTGCCACACGCCCTTCATGCCGTCGCCCTTCATGTCGCCCTTGGCGGTGTCATCCTTGAAGAAATAGACCGGGTGGCCATCATAAACCCATTGCATCGCGCCATCCTTGCGCTTGCTCATCGTCCATTCGCCGCTGGCCTTGTCGCTGGCTTCCGCCATGTAAGGCGGCCAGAACGTGGCACACTGGTCATAGCAGGCCGATTCCGTGCCCATGTCCTTGTCGAAGGTGTAAAGCGTCATGCCATTCTTGGCGGTCACCATGCCATCGGCGAAAGCTGCCGTTGCGGCAAGCGAAAGCCCCGCGAGAGCGGTGATTGCAAATTTCTTCATTGTGAACTCCTTGAAACCCGGCCCCCATGTGGAGCGGCAGAGATGTTACGCCGCCCAGCGCCGCCTATTCCCTTTGCGCTTTGCTTGGCATAGGATTTGACCAACGGGTCAAACAAGGCAGGTGCACCATGTCCACGCTCATCAAAGGCGGAACAGTCGTCAACGCAGATTACTCGGAGCGCGCCGATGTGCTGATCGAAGACGGCAAGATCACCGCTGTCGGCCATAACCTGAAGGGCGACACGATCATTGATGCAACCGGCTGCTTCGTCATGCCGGGCGGCATTGACCCGCACACCCATCTGGAAATGCCCTTCATGGGCACAACCTCCGCCGATGATTTTGAATCCGGCACCAAGGCCGGCCTGGGCGGCGGCACCACGATGGTGGTGGATTTCATCCTGCCCGCGCCCGGCGAAAGCCTGCTCAAGGCCTATCAGGCCTGGCGCCACAAGGCGGAGAAAGCTGCGGCCGATTATTCCTTCCACATGGCCATCACCCAATGGTCGCCCATGGTCCATGACGAGATGGAAACCGTGGTGAAGACTTACGGCATCAACACCTTCAAGCATTTCATGGCCTACAAGGGCGCGCTGATGGTGAATGACGACGAGATGTATAACTCGTTCAAGCGCTGCGCTGAGCTGGGCGCGCTCCCCTTGGTCCACGCTGAAAATGGCGATGTGGTGGCCCGCATGCAGGCTGATCTTCTGGCCCGCGGCATCACCGGCCCGGAAGGCCACTCATACTCGCGCCCACCGGAAGTCGAAGGCGAAGCCGCAAACCGCGCGATCATGATCGCCGACATGGCCGGCTGCCCGCTTTACATCGTGCATGTGAGCTGCGAGCAAACCCATGATGCCATCCGCCGCGCCAAACAGGCCGGCCAGCGCGTCTATGGCGAGCCGCTCATTCAATTCCTCACGCTCGATGACAGCGAATACCAGAACAAGGATTGGGACTACGCCGCCGGCCGCGTGATGAGCCCGCCCTTCCGCAACAAGAAACACCAGGACTCGCTGTGGGCCGGCTTGCAGTCTGGCACGCTCAGCGTGGTGGCCACTGACCACGCCACTTTCACCGTCGCGCAAAAGCGCATGGGTGCAAAAAACTTCACCCAAATCCCCAACGGCACCGGCGGCCTGCAGGACCGCATGCCCGTTCTGTGGAACGCTGGCGTCAACACCGGCCGCCTGACCAAGGAAGAATTCGTCGCCGCCACCTCTGCCAACATCGCCAAGATCCTCAACATCTATCCCCGCAAGGGTTGCGTGCGTGCGGGTGCTGATGCCGACCTGGTGATCTGGGACCCCAAGGCCACCAAAACCATCACCGCCAAAACCCAACTCAGCAAGATCGAATACAACGTCTTTGAAGGCTATGAATGCGTAGGCCTGCCCCGCACAGTCATCTCACGCGGCAAAGTCGCCTACGAAGACGGCAAGGTGCTAGCGAAGGCCGGGGACGGCAAATACGTGGAACGCCCAGCCAACGCCCCCGTCCACCAAGCCAACGCCATCTGGAAAGGCAAAACCAAACCGCAGGGTGTGAAGCGCATCGAAGTCACTCCCTAACTCCCTCGCCCCGCTTGCGGGGAGAGGGTTGGGGCCCGCGCCGCAGGCGTGGGAGGGTGAGGGGTCTCACCGCAAGTGAAGACTAATGGCTTCAAGCACTGGCGCCAGATCACCGAAAACATCTTCATTGCGAAATCGAATAACCCGGTAGCGGCGCTCCTGCAGAAACGCCGTTCGCTTCAAATCGTGCACAATCTCTTCCGGCGTCTCATGCGTGACGCCGTCAATCTCGATGACAAGCTTAGCCGACCTGCAGGCAAAATCTGCAATGTAAGGGCCGATAGGTTCCTGCCGCACGAACTTGGCGTTGTTCAATTGCCGGTTCCGCAGATGATCCCAGAGCTTGTTCTCAGCCGCAGTCGCTTCACGCCGCAATGACCTTGCGCGGTCGAGGAGTTTGACGGGCGGGCTCATCGCGTGAGGCTAGGTCCCCTCACCCTCCCATTGCAAGGGCAATGGGCCCCAACCCTCTCCCCGCAAGCGGGGCGAGGGAAAGATAGATCTTGACTTTAATCCTATTATATGCTTTTGCTCTCCTCGCACTGTAACCTGAAAGGAGGGAACCATGTGCACAGCGTTCCCATATTGGTGGTTCAGTGTGCAGCGCCTGCAGGCGGAAGGAAATGACGCGCCTTCTGCTTCCGGGAGCTCCGTCCGTAGACCTTGGGCACTAAGACCCAAGCGCCTTCAATGGCTAACCAATATTGCTGCCGGATTTAAAATCGCTGCGTTCCTCACCCGGGCTTTGGCCCTCTGTCTTCCTCTACTCTCAGAATTCTGCACCGGGCCCAAGCTTGGGCGGAGCTTTACCCTCCGCTTAAACCTAAGACCGGAAAGCGGGGCCAGTTTGCGCTGATCCCGCTTTCCACCTCTCCCGCCGTGCACATCACGCGGCGAACAAGGGCAAAGCCGCGCCCTCTTGCACCTTTCAATGCGCTGAGTGACACTGCGCCCAATCATAAAAAGGAAACCTCCCATGATCCGCCATGTCGTGCTGTTCAAGCTGCGCAAGGATGTGCCTGCCTCCACTGTCACCGAAATCTTCACCAAGCTCGCTGCCCTCAAGGGCGTGATCCCGGGGATCCTCGCCACCTCCGCCGGCGCCGATGCCAGCCCCGAAGGCCTGCAGCGCGGCAACAGCCATGGCTTCACAGTGGACTTCACCGATGCTGCCGCGCGTGATGCCTATCTGCCGCATCCCGCGCATCAAGTGCTGGGCGGATTGATCGTCGCCAGCAGCGAAGGTGGCCTCTCCGGTATTACCGTGCTGGACTGGGAATACGAGTCGACCAAAGACTAAGTCAGGCCCTCTTGCGCCGATGGTTGCGTTGCGCGAGATTATCACCACTTGGAGGGTATCAATGAAAAATATCTTCGTCGCGGCGTTGGTCGCTGCCAGCTTTCTGATTCCGGTTTCGTCTGCAACAGCAAAGCCTGCGAAATACAAAGCAGGTAGCTGCGCGCAGCGTGTGGCCGACGTTAAGCAGAGACCCGGACACTGGCAGGCTGTTGCGCAAAGCAACAAGGACAGCAAGGGTAATTTTTCATGTTCGGCAAAATGGGCTGCGTCAAGCAAAGCCGAAGCCATCGCAAAAGCGATCTCAGGCTGCGAACATGAAACCAGTATGCGGCCCACCTGGGGAATCCCCGGGACCTGCCATATCGTTATTGTGAAATAGGCAGCAGATCGTGAGTGCCGTGAAGTACCTGTTCGCAGCAAGCGCGTTCGCCTTGGCCAGTACCCTGCCTGCTCACGCCGCAGATTACTCGGTGGATGGCGTTTTCGTTTTGGAGATGCCAGGCGACAGTGCGACGAAGGAAAGTCCTGCCAATCTGCAGCTCCGCTGCGCGCTGGTGCCCACCGTCAATCACAAGGACGGCACCTTCGCCACCTACTTTCTCGACCGCGAAAAATTCCTGAAGGACGGCACGGTCAGTTACATCCGCAACAATGACGGCGCCTGCAGCATGGATGCCGCAGCATCACTGGAAAGCTGCAAGTCCACATCATACCTCAACACCAGCCGCGCCCCGGAAGCCGACACCTATAATTTCTACAACACCCTGTCGCCTCAGCGGTTGGACGGCGTTTCATTCCCTTCAGTCGACGACTTCAAGGCATGGGATGCTGGTGGCCGCAAGCCGGACAAGGGCGCTTGGGCACAGGATATCTGCGACGGCATCACTATGGAAATGGTCACCAAGCACGAAATCCCCGGCACCAATCCGTTGAGCCCGGAAGAATCCGGCAAGCAGATGTTTTACACCGCCGATCCGAAGCAAGAAGATTATGATCTGGCCGCAAAGGTGATGGCAGCGCTGAAGAAATAATCAGCCGACGAAATCACGCGCCGCGCGCAGCAGTACTTCGCGTGGATTATCTTCAATCACATCACCATGCGAAACGATGATGCGGCGCAAATCCGCAATCGCCGCCCAGTGATGAAATTGCTGAGCGACGGCATTATTGTCGGACACATAGCGCCAGTGCACAAACCGGGACGTGCGCGGCCGGCTCACGCCAAAGCCAAACAGCCGCGCCATGACATTCGCACCCAGCCCCTTGGGGTGGCGCACATTGGCAAGGATATCATTGAGGATCAGCGTCACGCCCTCGGCGCGCCGCACGGAGAGGGTGAACTCATCCAGCTTCATACCATTCACCAGCCCGAAATGCAGCGCGGGGTCATTGATAATATCGCGTGTGGCATCCACCGGTGCGGCCTCGCGAATCACAGCTTCACCGCGCGGTGGCGCGATGATCTTGGCGTCCGGATAGCGCTTCGCCCAGGCATGAACATCAAGCCGGTGACCTTGATTGGGCACGATGATGAAGCGCACCGGCCCTAGGGATTCAATCTGCCCCATTGCAGCTTCATCGAGAGGGACCGCGCTCCAGATGGCACTGCCGCCATCACATAGCTCGACCACCGTCATCCGGCGCGGGAACTGCCCGAGCGGCATGACGATTGAACCCTCAACCGTCATCAGCCCGGTCGCCACTTTGACAAGTGGCCCATGCGGCTGGACGATCCAGTTTTCATTAAGCTTAGGCATATGGACCGAACGGAGCTGAAAGCCCAAAGTTCCGCTGGCGACGGCCCTCATATCCATGCCAAAACGAACGCCTGATCCCAGAGTGAGAACACCATGATCCGCCACACCGCCGTCTTCCGCCTGAAACACGCCGCAGGCTCAGCCGAGGAAGCCAGCTTCCTCACCGCCATCAAGAAGCTCGTCGCCATTCCGGGCGTGGAGAAATTCGAAGTGCTGCGGCAGGTGAGCCCCAAAAACGAATTCAAATTCGGCGTGTCGATGGAGTTCAAGGACCAGGCGGCATACACCGGATATAATGATCACCCGGACCATGTGGCCTTCGTGCAAACACGCTGGATCCCAGAAGTGGCGGCCTTCACCGAGATTGATTACGTGGCGCTATGAATATCAACGAAAACCCGTTTTACCGGCCGCTGTGGCGGCGCATCGCCATCCTGGCGGTCACTGGTGGCTGGGCATTTTATGACGGAGTCATTGCCCGCGAACCCATATGGACCATGGTCTGGGGAGCGATCTTTGTCTATTCGTTCTACGCCTTCATCATCAACTATCCGAAACAGCCGAAGGAATAGCAGGCAGCGGAAAACTATTCCGCCGCCACCTTGCGCATCGGATTGTTCGGGTGCTGCGTCCAGTTGCCATATTCCGGATTGATCGGCTTCTTGGTGCGCTCATCAATGCCTGACGTCTGCCGTTCCATGGTGATGCAATTTTCCACCGGGCACACTTCGATGCACAGATTGCAGGCCACGCATTCATCATTCATCACTTCGAAGTGACGCACACCATCCTTCTCTTTCATGATGGCCTGATGTGACGTGTCCTCGCAGGCCGCATAGCAGCGCCCGCACTTGATGCAGGCGTCCTGGTCGATCTTCGCCTTGGTGACGTAATTGAGATTGAGATATTGCCAATCCGTGACATTGGGCACCGCGCGGCCCCGGAAATCCTCAATCGAAGTATAGCCCTTCTCATCCATCCAACGCGACAGGCCGGATTCCATTTCGCTCACGATGCGGAACCCGTAAGTCATCGCCGCCGTGCACACCTGCACATTGCCGGCGGACATGGCGATGAATTCCGCCGCATCGCGCCAGGTGGTGATGCCACCGATCGCGGAGATCGGCATGCCGTGTGTCTCCTTGTCGCGCGCGATTTCCGAAACCATCGAAAGCGCAATCGGTTTCACCGCCGGCCCGCAATAACCGCCATGTGAGCCCTTGCCGTCAATCGTCGGCATCGGCGCAAATGAATCGAGATCGACATGGGTGATCGAATTGATCGTGTTGATCAGCGACACCGCATCAGCGCCACCTTTCAGCGCCGCGCGTGCGGGTTTGCGGATGTCAGTGATGTTCGGCGTAAGTTTCACAATGACGGGCATGCGCGTATATTGCTTGCACCAGCGCGCCACCATTTCGATATATTCAGGCACCTGCCCCACGGCGGCACCCATGCCACGTTCCGACATGCCATGCGGGCAGCCGAAATTCAGCTCAATGCCATCAGCCTCAGTGTCTTCGATCTGGCTGAGAATCTTTTTCCACGGTGTCTCCTCGCAAGGCACCATCAGCGAGATCACCACCGCGCGGTCTTTCCAGGCGCGCTTTACGCTCTTGATCTCGCGCAGGTTCACTTCCAGCGGACGATCCGTGATCAGCTCGATATTGTTGAGGCCAAGCAGCCTGCGATCAGCACCATGGATGGCGCCATAGCGCGGGCCGTTGACGTTCACGACCGGCGGGCCTTCTTCGCCCAGCGTCTTCCACACCACGCCGCCCCAGCCCGCCTTGAAGGCACGCACCACATTATATTCCTTGTCCGTCGGCGGCGCCGAAGCCAGCCAGAACGGATTGGGCGATTTAATGCCGATAAAATTCGAACGAAGGTCTGCCACGACAAGATCCTTTCCCTTAGCCCCTCCCCCTTGTGGGGAGGGGTTGGGGTGGGGGTCGCTCAAGCACCCCCACCCGAAACCAAATTACGCTGTCAAAACCGCATGAATGCTCTCAGCTGCGCGCCGCCCGTCATCAACGGCAGCGACGGTGAGCGCCTGATTGCCGGCCACGCAGTCCCCACCGGCCCAGACTTTGGGCCTTGAAGTGCGTTTGTTCTCATCCACCTTGATGCGGCCGCCCTCCAGCGCAATGGCACCACCGTTCACATCCACAAATGTCTGCCCGATGGCCTTGAACACCACATCCGCCGCCATCTGGTACGTTTGCCCGGTGCCCTTCAGCTTGCCATCACTGATCGCCGTACGTTCCACTTCCAGGCCGACAACCTTGCCAGCTTCAGTCACCAGCTTTTTCGGCATCACCCAATCACGCAACATCACCCCATGCGTCTGCGCCAGCTCCTGCTCGAAATCCGAAGCCTTCATCTGGTCCTGCCCGCGGCGATAGAGAATGGTCACTTCCTCAGCACCCAGCAGTTTTGACTGCACGGCAATATCCACCGCCGTCATGCCGCCGCCGATCACTGCAACGGAACGGCCCACTTTCAGTTTGCTCAAATCCTGCGCCTGCCGCAGTTCGGCAATGTAAGCCACGGCATCTTCAACACCGTCCACATCTTCATCGGCAATGCCCAGCGCATTCACCCCGGCATAGCCAAGGCCAAGAAACACAGCGTCGTAATCTTTCTCAAGCTGTGCCAGTTGCAATGACGAACCCAGCGCCTTGCCATATTCGAATTTGATGCCGCCAATGCCCAGCACAAAGGCCACTTCCTTCTGCGCGAAGTCATCAACCGTCTTGTAGGCGGCGATTCCGAATTCATTCAGCCCGCCCGCCTTATTTTTGGCGTCAAACACGGTTACGTCATGCCCATGCATGGCCGCACGATGCGCACATGCAAGCCCTGCGGGGCCTGCGCCCACAACCGCCACTTTCTTTCCAGTAGATTCCGCACGCGTGAACGGATGTTTTTCATGCATCACGCTGTCGGTGGCGTAGCGCTGCAGCAAACCGATCTTGACCGGTTTTCCTTCTGCCACTTCTCTGACGCACACTTCTTCGCACAGCGTTTCTGTCGGGCACACCCGCGCGCACATGCCGCCCAGAATGTTCTGGTTGAAAATCGTCTTTGCAGCAGATTGCGGATGCCCGGCCTGAATCTCGCGGATGAACATCGGAATGTCGATCGAGGTGGGGCACGCCTGCTGGCACGGCGCATCAGCACAGAAATAGCAGCGGTCGCTCTCCACCAGCGCTTCATGATGATCAAGGGGTGGATGGAGATCGGCGAAATTCGCCTGAAGCTGGCTTTCCGTCAGCCGCTTCGCCTGGATATCTGGTGCCTGCGACATGCGCTCCCTCCACCTTATCTGGGTCAAGCAGAGACGCTAACGCGATTTGTCCAACTGGTCAAAATTTATTTAGGAGTGAATTCCCGACTATTTTTCTCAGGAATAAGTGGCGTCATGCGCCAGCACCGCGTTCAGCAGCACCTGCGCCCCCGCCGCACATTCCTCCAGCGTGGTCGACTCCTCTTCATTGTGCGAAATGCCACCCAGGCATGGCACGAAGATCATCGTGGTCGGCGCCACGCGCGCAATATAGGCCGCGTCATGGCCGGCACCTGAAGCCATGTCCCGCGAGGTGAACCCGGCCTGTGCCACGCCCTCGCGCACGCAGGCAATCAACTCGGGCGCGAACTTCACAGCCGGCGAATTCCAGATGCGCTTCTCGTCGATGGAAACGCGCCCCTCCTCCGCGATCTTGTTCACGGCGAGGCGATATTGCTTCTCCATCTTGTCCAGCTCGGCTTCATCCGGGTGGCGCAGGTCGATCGTGAAGAACACTTCGCCCGGCACGACATTGCGGCTGTTCGGCCGGTTCTCGATCAGGCCCACCGAGGCCACACCAGGCAGATGTGCAAAGCCGATCTCGTTGATGGCGTCGATCATCTTCGCCGCCGCCAGCAGCGCATTCTTGCGCAGGCCCATCGGTGTTGCGCCCGTATGGCTCTCCTGGCCCTTCAACGTGATCTCATACCAGCGCATACCCTGCACGCCCGTCACTACGCCAACAACCTTGTTCTCAGCCTCAAGGATCGGGCCTTGCTCAATGTGAAGCTCAAACATCGAACTGAATTTAACAGCACCCGCCTTGTGCTTGCCCTTGTAGCCGATGCGCTCCAGCTCATCGCCCAGCTTGATGCCCTGGCGGTCTTCGCGGCTCCAGGCAAAATCCGGTGTGAACACGCCCGCGTAGACGCCAGAGCACAACATGGCCGGCGCAAAACGCGAGCCTTCTTCATTGGTCCAGTTTGCTATCATGATCGGCGCGTTAGTCTCGTAACCCATATCGACCAGCGTGCGCATCGCTTCCAGCGCCCCCAGCACACCCAATACACCATCAAACTTGCCGCCGGTGGGCTGCGTGTCGAGATGCGACCCCATGGCGATCGGTGCCATATCCCCGCGCTTGCCGGGGCGGGTGGCAAACATGTTGCCTACTTCATCCACCTCGACAGTGCAGCCCAGCTTCTCGCATTCGGCCTTGAACCAGTCGCGCACGCGCTTGTCTTCATCAGAAACCGTAAGCCGCTTGATGCCGCCCTTGGGTGTTCCGCCGAAGGCAGCGGTTTCCATCAGCGAATCCCAAAGCCTCTGTGGATTAATGACAAGATTGGATTTCGCACTCATGGCTCACCTCGGATTGAGGCTCCACTACAGCACGGCTTTGACCCACTGGTCAAAAATGAAATGATCAGAGTGGGATCAGATGATCCAGAGAACCACGGCTGCGACCAGCATGACCGCCAGCACGAAGGGCCAGAACGGTTGTGGCGCATCGTCCTGCACGCGGTCCTGCTTCATGCTTTCCTTCAGGATGCGCAGGCGTACTTCCTCGCCCAGTTCCGAAGGCCAGCCCTGACCGGTGCGCAAGGCATGCTCCACATCCTGCGGCGTGGGATTGTAAGGAAAGGCAAAGCCCGGTGGCATATCCGCTTGCGGGTCGTGATGCGCGCGCGAATTTGCGTCGGCGTGCTTTGGATCGTCTTTCGAAACACCACCAGTACCGCTATTATCATTCGAGGGATAAGTCTCCCACGAACGCCCATGGCGCTGGTGCAGCGCCTGTGCAATCGCATCGGATGTGGCCATCCCCACCCGTACGGAGAAATCGCGCGGATTGATCTCCGGCGCTTCATGCTCAAAATCAGGCCAGCCGGGGCGCTTGATTTCCGTGGTCTTGGTGTCTGTCGTTTTGGTTTCCGGCGGCTTCAGGCTGACCGGGCCGAGTTCACCCTTGCGGATGGCTTCTTCAAGCTTGCCCAGCCGTGAAGAATTATCTTTGGTCTGCAGCAAAATGTCAGCCAGTGCATTCAGCTGTAGCTTCTGCTCACGACCCAATATGCCGCGCTGCGCTTCGTTGCGCAGGAGGCCGATCAGGGCATGAACCGGGTTGACTTGCATGTTCAAAGGTTAGTCTTTTTTGCCAAGGATGTTCTCGCGGATCTTGTCGCTCGGAACATAATTGAACTGGTCCATCTGCACGCTGCTCACGGCTTCAGAACCCAGTTTGCGATTGGCAATGGTGGCAATCAGGTCCGACATCTGCGGCAGGTCCGAAGGCCTGATCGAAGGCACACCGTGATCATAAAACTGATAGGCCGCTTCAAAGGCAGAGCTGACCAGATAGGGCGTAAGGTCAATGCCGGCATTGGTAAGCTTGTGCTTGTCAACCAGGCTCTTGATGCGAAACACCAGATAGCCTTCGAGGTGGTTCTCAACAATGATCGGCGCCGCCGTCATTTCGGTCATCACCTGTTCGAATTCAGGCTTGTCCTTGCCATCATCTTTCTTGGAATCATCTGAAGCGAAAGAAACGCCGAGAAAAGCGCCCACACCGACCATGGCCACGCCCCACAGACCAGCCATGAACATCTTGATCATCAGTCACCCATTTGGTTGCGCGAATAGGTGCCGTCAGCACTTTCCGAAAGTGCAACATTGGTGAGAATTTCGGTAACCTGATTCATCGCGCTGACCTGTGCGCCCAGCAAGGCATGATTATGCGTCACCAGCTGGCGCACGCCGCGCAACCGGTCGCTCATCGCAGCGGTAGCGGATTTATGATCTTCAGCCCGCTGCAGCATCATCAGCTCACGGAGGATCTGGTTCTTGCGGATGATGAACGGGCCATGCTCATAGGCAGCATTTGCCTCCAGCTTGGTGTTTTCTTCCTGCAGCACAGATTCCAGTTTTCCAATAGCGGATTCCAGCGAGGACGTGGTGGCGGCAGTGTCATTAGCAAGTTGCATCAAAGGGCCTCGTTCAATCAGCTTTCGCCAGCAAAGGGCGTGATCTTCATTTCATTGGGTGCGCCAAAGCCCTGGCCGAAAAGGTTCACGGCCTGGCTGGGGGTGGCGCTCGCTTCCTTTCGGTTGAAATTCAGCAGGTCGCCCTTGGCCATGGTCTTGCCCATCTGGTCCACGGCGAAGCTGCGCCAGGTCTCTCCAGCAATGCCGTTGCCATAGACGCTGTTCTCGTCCTTCGGCATCATCGAATCCACCATCTTGGTCATGAGTGCGCCTTCAAGGGCCACCATGGCATCAGCCTTGCGCTTGGCCTGCGGGGCTTGCACCGTGTGGTCGGCGGTGCCGTACAGTCCGCCATCATTGGCATCTGCGATCTGGTTGGTTTTGAGTGGAAGCATCTTCTGCATCAGTGCAGCAAAGGCGGGCTGCTTGGCCTGAAGGGCCTTGGACTGTGCGGTGGCCACCTGAAACCGGGCCGTGGCCTGATCCTGGTTGACTGCACCCATAACGCCCGCAATGACATCGACTGACATGAGATACCCAACTCCCAATATTACCGGAAGGATATGAGAGTGAGCTTGTGCCCACCTTACGAGGACCTAGCGCCGCGCGTTCCGGCGCGGAATTTCTACATCGCCGAGGTCACGGTTGGTCCATTCTTCGATGGACTCGGCCATTTCTTCTTCAAACGCCACTTGCTCAAGCTCCAGCTGGGTTTCTCTTAATCTTTCGATAATGATTTCCAGCTTGGCCTGCTCGAGTTCCGCCGCGGCGAGATCCTTCTCCAGCTTCACCCGCTTGTCGCTAAGATCGCGCAAGGCGCGTGAGATGGAGCTTGGATTGAACAGCTGGCTATTGCCGAACATCTCAATCTTTCCCATCGCGCGTTCGCGCGCTTGGTCACAGGCAGCGATGGCGGTATGGATTTCACCAATGCGAGTCGCTTGCACGGTAGACAATTGTTTGTGGGCGGATGTGAGCCTGCGATTGCGCCGAAGTTCTTCCATCAGATGAATCCACTAGTAATGAATTCGCGGTAGGCATCCACCGCCAGCAGTAAGATAGTCGGGCTCACAATGGCCAGCACCACCAGTGAGACAAAAGTTACAAGCCCGGTGAATGCGAAATACACCGAGAGCTGGGGCGTCATCTTGTTGGCAATGCCAAGGCCAAGATTGATCACGATCGACAATACGATGAACGGGCTGGCCATCTGCAACGCCACTACGGATGAGCGCGAAAGAATTTGCAGCATACGCGGCATGGCCCATTGCATGTCGAGAAACTGCCCCAGCGGAATAGTATCATAGGATCCGATCAGCGCCTGGATGGTGACGAAATGCAAATCGGTAGCGAAGACCAGCGCCGTGAAGCCCATCGAGATCAGGCCGGTCACCTGGCCGCCCGATTCCGGATCGTCCACCGGCGTGCCGGGAATACCGGAAAGGCCGATGGCATTGACAATGAAGGCACCGGCAAAGCGTGCGGCGTGAATGTAGCAATAGCCCCAGAAGCCAAAGACAAAGCCCACCACGACTTCCGACAGTACCTTCCACACCACATCACTGTTTTCCGGTGAAAGACTGGCCCCATCGGGCTTCACCACGAAGGGTGCAATGGCCGCCGATACGGCAAGCGCCAGTAACATGCGCACCATCATCGGATAGCGCGGGCCGGACAATGCAGGCATCGAGGCAAACGCAATGCCAATGCGACACACCACTAGAAAGTAACCGATGAAATAATTGAGCAGAACCGGGGTCACGTGACTGAGCCCAGAATCTCCAGTTTAACCGCGCGCGCCACTTCCATATGCGACAGCACTGGCAGATTGGGGAACACGCGGTCGATCACCATGCGGACATAGGGGCGTGCTTCAGGTGAGCACGACAGCGCAAAGCTCATGCCGGTTTCCAGCTGCTTCTTGATCGCCTTGGTGGCATCGCCAACGAAAGCTTCCAGCTGCTTCGGATCGATGTCGAACTCGATAACTTCGCCCTTGTTGTCGCGGCGCAGGGCCTGCAGGAAGGCGCCATCCCATGTGCTGCCAAGGCGCAGCACGCGCAGCGCACCTTCTTCGCTGATATCGCCGCAAATCTGCTGCGCAATGCGGATACGTACATGTTCAGCGATCAGTTCCGGCTTGCGCGAATGCGGTGCAAATTCTGCCACCGCTTCGAGTATCTGATGCAGGTTGCGGATCGAAACGCGCTCACCGAGCAGCAACTTCATCACCGCCTGCAACGTCGAGAAGGACAGCAAGCTCGGCACGATTTCGTCGAGCAGCTTCTTGTATTCTGGCTCAAGGCTCTCAGTGATACCGCGCATGTCGCGGTACGAGAACAGTAGCGCCAGATTGTTACGAACGACTTCTGAGAGATGAGTCAGCATCACCGACATCGTATCGACCGGCATGAAGCCACCGGCCTGAAGCTCGGTGGAGAACATGTCAGGCACCCACATGGCCTCCAGCCCGAAGGCGGGCTCGCGCACCACATCGCCCGGCACATCGGGCGGGCCCTTGCCTGACGTCACCACCAGCACTTCGCCGGGGCGCAATTCATAATTGGCCACCAAAGTGCCATGCACCTTGATGGCATATTGTTTCGGCGACAGCGTAAGATCGCCGGTCAGCTTGATCTCGGGGATCACGAAGCCATATTCGAGCGCAAACTTCTTGCGCATCTTCATCACGCGCGATGCCAGCTCGCTATGCGAAACCAGCATCGTGGCCGAAAGCTGCCGGCCAAGGCAAAGCTCAATCTCCGCCACCTGCAGCAACTTCTTGGTGTTGGACGTCGCTTCCTGAACTTTGGCCTCATCTGCCGTCTTCTTGGCAGAAGCCACGGCTGTCGCTTCCTGCTTGCGGTTGGTATTGACCAGATAGCCCATGCCACCAAAGGCGCAGGCGATGATAAAGAACGGCAGAAATGGCAGGCCCGGCATCAACGCCATCAACACCAGCATGCCGGAAGCCATCATCAAGGCGCGCGGATAGCCGCCCAGTTGCTTGATGATTGCCTGTTCAATCGTACCCTTGTTGCCGCCTTTGGAAACGAGCAAACCGGCTGCCAGCGAAATGATCAGCGCGGGGATTTGCGTAACAAGGCCGTCACCCACGGTGAGCTTGATATAAGTGTCGGCTGCCGTGGCGGCATCGAGGCCGTGGCGGGTAATGCCGATGATGATGCCGCCGAACGAATTGATGAAGGTGATGATCAGACCGGCAATGGCATCACCGCGCACGAATTTCGAGGCACCATCCATCGAGCCGTAGAAGGAGCTTTCCTGTTCCAGTTCAGAGCGGCGGCGGCGGGCCTCAGTTTCGTCAATCAGGCCGGAGGACAGATCGGCGTCAATCGCCATCTGCTTGCCGGGAATGGCATCCAAAGTGAAACGCGCACCAACTTCGGCGATACGCGTGGCACCTTTCGAGATCACGATGAAATTCACTGTGAGGAGGATGACGAAGACCACCGCACCGATGATGAAATCGCTGCCCATGACCAGATCGGCAAAGCCACCCACCATATTGCCTGCGGCATGCGTGCCTTCAGCACCATGGGTCAGGATCAGACGCGTGGTTGCCACGTTGAGCGCCAGGCGCAACATGGTGGTGACGAGAAGGATCAGCGGGAAGGCAGAGAAATCAAGCGGTCGCTCAATCCACAGCGACACCATCAGGATCAGGATGGCGACGGAGACCGAAAGCGAAAGCGCAACATCCAGCAGGAAGGCGGGGATTGGCACGAACAGAATGCCAAGAATGGCGGCCACGCCAAAGGCAAGGTAGAGATCCGCCGTTTTGCGGGGCGCAAGGCGGGGGGCCTCAATCGTGGTCATGATTTAGCGCTTCAGAAGCCGGTCGCGATGCGGTCATAGGTCGTCTCCGTCAAGGCCTGCAACTGCGCACCCACAAAGGCGGCGGAGGCCATGGCCGACAGGAAGACCACGATCATTTTGGGCACAAAGGTAAGCGTTGATTCCTGGATCTGCGTCAGTGCCTGAAGCAGCGCAATGATGATGCCCACCACCATCGACGGCAGCACCAGCGGCGCGCACATCCAAATGGCGGTCCGCAGCGCGGTCTGCACCAGTTCGAGTGCGTCAACTTCATTCATAGTGGATTACCCGTTAATCGTGATGCCCGTCGAGGGATCAAAGCTATAGCCATTGGTCAACAGGACAGAGGTTCCTGTTGTGGTGATGCTCACGGATTTCACCGTGCCGGAAATATTGCCCACCATATCGGTCACATTCTTGCCGATCAGCGCAGCGCCCGTGGTGGCCTGCTGGTTGCTGATCAATTGCGCAACCTTGTCGTTCAGCTGCACGCTCTGGCCAACCGCGCTGAACTGCGCAAGCTGTGCCAGCATCTGCGTCTGATCCACCGGTGCGGTAGGGTCCTGGTTCTTCATCTGCGCCAACAGCAGCTTGAGGAACGAATTGTAGTCAAGGTTTGCCGAAGCCTGAGCTGCGCTGGTCGAGCTTGATCCAGATGAACCAACGGGTGGAACAGTTGTCATTACGCGGCCTCCGATGAACTGACTTTGGAAAGCGAAACGGAACCCGGCGCATCTTCGTCGAGTTCGAACGAACGGCGCAGCACTTTCAGCGCGCCGAAGAAATCCTGGGCTTCCACCTGCTTTTCGATGGCTTCGATGAATTCCGTGTATTTGGCAGATTTGCTGTTCAGCTTCACACGCACCGAGAAAGCGCGGAACAATTCCATCACATAGGGAACATTGGTGGGGTCCATCAGCATGGACTGCACGATGAAATAGATTTGCTGCAATGGTTGCTTGGCGTCTTCCTGCTGCATCACATGTGCTTCGAGCAGGAATTGTGCATCGTTCAACAGCTCGATCGAGCCGCGGCGGTCCAGACGAATGACCGCCCCGTTCAAAAAGAGCTTCTCGTTGCGCTTGAGGTGGATTTTCATGCGCGCGCCTGAAGCCCCTTGGCGATGATTTCAGAGACTTCGATCAACGGCTGGAAATTCTTCTTCGCACCCTGGCGGACGGATTCGCAGTAATTCAGCGCCCAGATGCCGATGGAAATGATTTTGGCCTTCAGATCAGTCGGCAACAGGTTTTCGCTCGACGCCAAGTCTTCCAGGAACACGCCCCAGAGACGGCTCACGAAGAACATGGCCTCGATTGATTCGCGGCTGGTGATGCCGACGGCTTCCGCCTCCCGCATCAGCTTGATCGAATGATTGAGCGCGCTGACCTCATTCTGCCGGATTCTGGCAGAGGTTTCGCCCGCAACTTCATCATAAAGTTTCTTGTACATGCCTGAACGCGCTGCCTTAAGAGATATAGTTCAACAAACTTAGCTGCTGAAGCTTGCCTGTAACTGCGTAATTGGCCTGGACCTGGGTCATCATGGTGGTCACCCGCATGGAGGCCTCGGTGGGATCAACCCCTTCAGTGGTGGAAATCTGCCCCTGAAGGATGGTTTTGACGGCGGTATGCTTGCTGGTCGCCAGGGAAATGGCCTGCTGGGCCGAGCCGATCTTGGATTCAATCTCGCCAATGCCCTGGATCGCGGTGCTGGTCTTGGACAGGGCATAATCGATAACAGATTGAAAAGTCGTGGTATTCAGATTGCCGGTGCCTGCATCCATCACCGCCACCATGCCTTTCAGCATGTTCTTGAAGGCAGCATCATTGGCATTGGCCGAGACATCGACCGTTTGCGACTTGTCGATCCGGGTCTTGATATTGTCGGTGGATGCGGCCGAATAGTCCGTCGTCCAGGCCGTGCCGCTGTAGAGATCCTCAAACGGCCCGTCGAGGAAGCCCTTCATCTGGGTCGGGGTAATGTTGGCAGCCTGCGCATCGGTCTTGGCAAAGCCAAAATAGGATTGGAAGGCGAAATCGAACGAATCCTGCGCTGCGCCGCCGGCATAAGTGCTCATCGGCGGTTCGCTATTATTCTGGCCGGACATCAAATATTGCCCGCCATAAGACGTGTTCACCGTCTGCTGAAAACTTTGCAGCATGGATGCCGCGCTGGACTTGATCAGCGTCTGCCCATTGGAAGCACTGCGCGCGCCCGCCAGTGTGCCAAGAAAAGTGTTGGCCGAATTCTTGATCGCATCCAGTGCGGTCTGGGTGGCACTGGCGCGGTCATTGGCCTGGGTGTTGGTGTCGATGAAATTGCTGACCTGCGAAAGATCAAGCCGCCAGGAAAGATTGCGGCTGACATTTCCACCCAGTTGCAAATTCACGTCATCATAGCGGCCCGAGCTCAGCTCGTTCTGCGCCTTCTGCAAGTTCACCTGCGACTTGCGCATGTTATCCTGCATGTTGAGGAAATATGAAAGTGTGGAAACGCCCCCGATCATATCACTACCTCACCGAATCCATGAGTTGGCCCAGCATTGAATTCACCGTCGTCATGATCTTGGCCGCCGCCTGGTAGGATTTCTCCAGCGCCAGAAGCTGCGACATTTCATCATCAATATTCACACCCGTGGTGCGCGACAGTGCATCGGTGGCACGGCTCATCACGGCGTCAGCCGCGGTCGAAACCTTGGTGGCATCCGAGCGGCCCGCTTCCACCCAACCTGCCGAAGCCGTGGCCAGCCCCGTCAGGGAATAGCTGGACGAAAGTTTGGTGGCCGACGAAAATGTCATCGGTGCGCTCATCGCGCTCATCAAGGAACTGAGGCGGGCTTGGAAACCGGAAACACCGGTCGTGTTGTATTTATAGGCCGCACCATTGGCGCCGCCATCGCGCACCAGATTGGGGTTGCCGCCGGCACCTGAATCAAAGGCGGCATTTACACTGATCGAAGCAGCAAGCCCGGAAATCAGTGTGCCTGAAGCAGGTACTGCGGGAGAGCCCGAATAGCTGAACAGGCCGGTTGCATCCGCACCGCCCCCACCACTCTGGTCTTTTTCGGAAAAGGCGGTGACAAGCCCGCGGGCAATTTCATCAAGCTGGTTCTGGTAGGTCGGGCCTACTTCATCGCGCACCTTGGCATAGGCCGCGATATTGCCGGTCTTCGTCGGCATCGGCGAATTGGCGCCGAGGATCTGCACGCCATCGGCATAAACGCCATTGCCGGCACTGGAAGCAGAAAGCGTCAGCGAAGGCTGGAATGTTATGGTGCGCGGCACGCGGTCGTAAAGCGTAACACCGCCGTCGGAATAGATGGCCATGCTGCCATCAGCGCGTTGGTTTGTCCGGATGCCAATTTCCTGGGAAATCTGCTTCAGCAAAGCGTCGCGCTGATCTTGGGCGGCGGCCTTTTCGTCATTGGAAATGGTGCCGCTGGACAGCGAATTATCAATCTTCTGGAATTGCGCCAGAAGCGAATTCAGATTTTTGACCGAAGTATCAATTCCGGTATCAGCGGTTTCGCGAACGTCTTCAACCTTCTTTGAGGCATCGTTCAGAATTTGCGCCAGGCTCTTGGCCTGGGTGATCACCTGGTTGGCCATGGTGACATTGGAAGGATCTGATTCAGAAGCCTGCAAGGCCTGCTGCAGCTGGTCAATGCCCCAAGCTACGGAGCCATCTGATTCAACATCGCCGACAGTGTTGCTCAGTGAAGTAAAGGCGGCGAGGATCGAGCTTTGTCCGGCGCTGTCGCTGGTGGCCGCCAAAAGCGCGTCGGTCAGCTGCTTGCTGGCAGCACGCTGCAGCGCGCCACTTTGCACGCCGCCATCGGAGTTGGTGGTGGGCGCCAGCGTTTCACGGGCATAATCCGGATCGCTGGCGCGCGTAATGTTGCGCGAGACGACGGCACTCTGCCCCGACGTGACCAGAAGCCCCGCAAGTGCATTGGAAAGTGCCGAAGTCAAACCGCTCATATCAAATGATCAAACCTTAGCGCTTCAGGTTGACCAGGACGTCCATCAGGTCTGCACCTGTCTGGAATACCTTGGAATTGGCCGTGTATGTGCGCTGCGCGTCAATCATTTCGGTGAACTGCGTCGCAATGTCCGCCGTTGATTGCTCAAGCTGGCTCGATTTCACGTTGCCGAATCCGGGATCACCCGGAAAGCCGATCTGCAAGCCACCCGATTCCGACGTGGTCACGAAGACGTTGCCGGACTGCGAGTTGAGGTTGTCGGCACTGGCCACGGTGGCCAGCGGAATGCGATAAGCGGCTTTGCGCGTGCCATTATCGAAAGCCACATAGACCGTGCCGTCATCGGCAATTTCAACGGTTTTGGGGGCTGATGCTTTGTTGCCGTTCACACCTGATGAGATCACCGAGTAGTTGGTGGCAAGTTCGGTGGTACCCGTCAGATCCAGCGACAGCGCCTGCCCGCCTGGAACAGTCAGCGACAGCGTCGTCGGCGTCGTCGTCATCTGGCCGTTGGAAGAGCTGAAGGTCAGCGTCTTGGTGGAAAGCGGGGCAGAACCCGAAGCACCATAAGGGAAGCCGCCATTGGTCGCAGTGGACTGGTCAAAGGCGCTGACTTCCCAAGTATCGGGGCCAGTCTTGCTGAAATAAAGGTCAAGAGTGACTTGCTGGCCCTGGTTGCCATAAACCACCAGCGAAGACTTGTTGGTATAAGTTGAGCTTGCCGTATTGGTCGAAGGCAGATTGGCAGCTGCAACGGCCGTGGCATCATAAGGCATGTTGGCTTGGAAAATACCCGTCGTCGAAGGCTCCGCCGAAAGCTGGCTGCTGCTCGTGGTAATCGGCACGAGGCCGGTATAACCATTCACCACAATGCTCGGATCGCCATTGAGAATGGGATAACCCATCAGTTTGTAGCCAGCGGCGTTGACCAGTTCATTGTTGGAATTGGGAACGAAATTACCTGCACGGGTAATCACGTTGTTGCCCGCCGAATCCTGCACGAGGAAGAACCCATTGCCCTGGATGGCAAGGTCGGTGGACGAATTGGTGCCCACCAGCGTACCCTGCCCATCAACCATGCGGCGGGTTTCAACGGCGACGGAACCGGAATTGTAAGAAGACAACGCATTGTCGATCACCATCGAAGAGAACTGCGTGTTCACTTCCTTGTAACCGACGGTATTGGAATTGGCGACATTGTCTGAGACGGCTGAAATACGGCTCGCCTGGGCGGCCATGCCAGAAGCGCTGGTACGCATTACTCCATATAGGCTCATCATAAGCTCCCACTAACTGTCCCCCAAGCTTGGCATAATCAACTTGCGGCAGGCTGTAGTGGAGCGCTCAGATTTTCCTAAAATTGCATCAGGGAAGTGTCAGACAAGACACAACAAAAGATTGTTAGTGAATCCCAATTTGGTAATCAGCGGCCGCAGTAAGAACGCGCGTCGGAAGTCCAGGCACCAAAGCCGGAAGCCACCAGATTGCGGATCACACTGCACACATAGCGCTTCTGTTCCTGGGGGATGCGCGGGCTGGCATGATAACGCGCCACGGCTTGCGTCCATCCGCCTTCCGAAGCACGAAGCTCTTTCAGAAACCGTGCCGCGTAAATGATGTTTTTCTGCGGATCCAGCATCTCTTCGGGCGAAGCGAAGTTCTTCCCGTGATAGTGCCAATTCACTTGCATGCACCCCAGGTCGATCAGCTTTTTGCCTTGCATGCGCGCCCAGCGGAACTGGCGCATCGCATCTTCCTGGGAATAGGTGATGACGCTCTTGCCCTGGATATTGAGAGCATAGGGATGCAGGCTGCCCTTGTTGCCGCTCTCCGTCATACCCACGGCATAGAGCACGCCCAGCGGTACTTGCTCTGAGTCAGAAACCGCCTGCAGATATTGCTCGCAGATCTTGCCGTCCTGCGATGCCAGTGCCGGAGAAGAATTACAGATAAATGCTGCCAGAACGCTGGCCACCACCAGCATCAGTGCTGTTCGCGGTTTCGCCAGAACGCCTGCGCGGCATGCCATAGGTCTGAGCATTTGGAGCTTGCCTGCCACTGTCATTCTGTCCCTCGCTCCCGTTCGATTGACCGGGATTTGCGTTGCTGCCAGCACCGCTCTGGTTGGCGGAACTCTGGTTGCCGCTGGTCTGCGGATTATCTTTGGGTCCCTGGTCCTGGGTGGAGAACGACAGGCTGTCAGACTTGAACGCCGGCATCACCTGCTGCAGGGCCTGCAGCAATTGGGTCGAATCCGATTCAAGCTGGTCACCCGTTGTCTTTTGTTCCGAAGCCAGGCTGATCTTGAGGGCACCGCCGGAATTTGAAATTTTTACCAGCACATTGCCCAGGCCTTCCGGATGCAGGCGCACCGTCAAAACCTTGGAGGCCTGCGCCACTTGCGATGTATCGGCGGCCACGCGCTGTGCCGGCAATTCCTGCAAGATGCGTTCAACAATCTGCGTCACTGGCGAAGCTGAATCGGCGGCAACATGGCTGGCAGATGCAACCGCTTCAGCCTTAACCTGCATTGAGGTTTCCAGAACCTTGGCGCTCGCCACATTCTGCTCTTTGTGCTGGGGTTCCTTTTCCCTTCCGGAAGAGCCATTCGAGGCACCACCATCGTCATGGCGTTGCGTCACATGGATTTCGCCAACGAGGCCACTGGCCTGTGCACCAGCAATTACCTGAGCATCATCGTCTGAATCGGTCGAGGCGCCATCAGTCTTGGAGGGTCCAGCAAGGCCAACCTTGCCTGAAATTTCAAACTTGGCAGCAGTTTCAGTTCTGATGCCGGACGTATCGGCGGCGGCCTGAGCAGCAGAAGCCTGGTGAATTGCAGGTGTGGACGGGTTGCGCGGCGAAACCTTCGTTTCGGCCACCGCCGCTTCAGTTGTCTTAAACTTGGTGCCGGCTGCTTCGTCAGCTGTCTTGACCTCGGGCTTGTCAAAATTCTTGACCGGCTGGACCGGTGCTAGGGCAGCAGCGGCATCATCCACAGCCTCGAGCGACTTTGGTGTTTTCACCAGCGCAGCGTGCGAGGCGGCCTTTGTTTGCTTCGCATCGACAGCGGGCTGAGCCGTGCTCGATACATCATTGGCAACTTCATCGGTGGCGATTTTCTTGGCGGGAGTCAGGAAATCGGCATCCCAGCCGCGCATCATATATGCCCCGGCAAACAGGCTCGTTGTGCCATTCTGGCTTTTGACAGCGGGCACATCGGCCTCTTCGTCAACGGCAGCGTCATCCTGCGCCTCGCCGGACGCTTCTTCGTCAGCTGTCGCACGCGGGCTGGCCAGCTTGGCTTCGACCTGGTTCAGCAATGCAACAAAATCATTGGAGGCAGAAGCGTCATCGCCAGCGTTCGCACCAACATGGGCTTTCACGTGGGCTTGCGCCTTGATCTGTAATTTTCCGGAATTCGTTTTGGGGTTTTGGGACTCGGTTTCGGGGTTCAATAAGGCAGACAGATCCGCAAAACTGTCACTTTTATTTCCAGAAGTCTTCCCAACCAACTTGAGGTGTTTCGCAGACTTTGCAAAACCACTGGCACTTACATTAGGCGAACTCGTTACATCAGACGTCTTCAAGGTGATAGTCCCTCCAACGCCTTGCTTGTAGTCTCCAATTGTTGTGCGACACTTGCGTTAAGCTTTTTGACGGTGTCAAAATCTTCATAAGGCTGCTGCGGCCCATAAACCGGTTCCACCGGATTGGAGATTTGCTGCGCAATGCCATCGGCCAGCGAAGTGGCCGCCCGCAACACTTCAACATCCTCCATGCTGAAGGAAGCTGCCTTGAAATTGGTCAAAACCTGAAGCGCCGCTTCACCATCGCCTACATTGCAGGCCGCCTGATAAAGCCGCGCGCGGTTCATGTCTTCCGAGCCTTCAGCGGCGAGTTTTACAATCTTTCCAAAGGCGAAACTGCACAGCCGTTTATAGCCAGCGCGCAAGGCTGTCGCCTGCAAATCACCCATGACGGCAACCTTGCGGTCCAACGGTAAGGCAGCGGCCAGCAATTCCAGATCAACATCTGCAACCGGCGTTTTGTTCTTTTCCATCCCGGCAATGCCCTTCACCAAGTCGGTCGCGAAATCGCTGTAATAAAGCGATTTGGGAAAGCGCCGCTCATAGCGGCTGGCCCAATAGACAAAATCAAGCCGCTGCTGCTTGGTCGAAGCCAAGGCAACGAGGCGGCGCGTGGCTGCTTCTTCCACCAGCGTGCCCAAAGCGTGGTTGGCTGCCTCCACCAGATAGCCCCGCCGTTCTTCAAACGGCGCATCATTATGAACCTGAGCCAGCATCATGTTGAGGCGCGCGGCAATCGGATCAGGAAAGGCGGCCGGATCAAGCACGGATAGCTTTTCCGCGGCCAGTTTCGGGCTATCACTCACATAGGCCAAAGCTGCCTGAAGAAGCGCCTTGCGCCTTGTGCTCATCGGCGTCACGGCGGTGGCCTTCAGCACCAGATCGGGCGTTCCCCCCGACAGCACATAGACAACCAGCGCATCAATCTCCGCCGGATCAAGCTTTTCAAAACTGGAGCCGCGCAGCAGCGTGCGCATCTCGATCATGACTTTCTTGAACCGGGTGCTGGCCTCCGGGTCACCGCGCGACATGGCGGTCAGTTCAAGCTGCAATGTGCGCACTTTGTGAATGATGTCGCTATGGAGCGCAACTTCAGGCTCGGATATTTCAGCCTTCCAATCTGCAGCATCGGCTGCAGCGCGCTTGTCATCTTCGGAAGCTTCTGCCGCATGCTCGGCAGCAAGGCCCACCTTCACCAGGCCTGCATGGATAATGCCACCCTTGGGGCCGAAAAAATGCAAAGCGCCGCCGCCCGCGCCGATCAGCAGCACGGAAACACCCATGATGATTGCCGTTTTCTTACCCGGCAGACGCGGCTTTAAACGCAGCTTCACAACCTGTTCCTACCTCTGGAGAAGGAACTCCACTCTTCTGTTTTCCGGTGCCAGCGGGTCCGAATTCTCGATCGGACTGGTGGCGCCAAACCCTTCAATCTTCAGAATGCGGCCCTCATCCAATCCCCCCTTCAGCAGCATGTAGCTGGCCATATGGGCGCGCGATGTTGACAGCTGCCAATTGTCGAATTTCAGCGAACGGTACTGGCGGGCATCCGTGTGACCGCGCACCACCACTTTGCCGGGCTGTGAGTTCAGGATCTTGCCGATGGATTCAACCACCGCGACCAAAGGCTGGGTGGGTGCAGCAGAACCGATGTCAAACATTGAACTGCCAACCTTGTCGCTCAATACGATGAGCAGGCCCTCTGAGGTCATCTTCACTGAAATATTCAGGCTCTCGGACACACCGGCAACCTTGGCCGCTTCCAAAATGGCCTTGGCCGTCTGGTCAACCAGCGCCGTATCAGCAACTTTCTGGTTCTGGGCCGCTGCCGTATCTTGGGCGGGATTGTCTTTGGTCGGAGCAACCGGCGGCGTCACCTGTTCAGGTGTCACTTCGGCCGTCTGGGTCTTTTCGACGGGCGTCGCTGCAACCTGGTTCTCACCGGACTTCTGCTCACCCAGCTTCTGGTCGCCGGCTTTTTGATCGCCCGCTGCACTTTCGCCAACCTTCTGGTCGCCGGCCTTTTGTTCGCCTGCAGCGCTCTGGCCAATCTGGTTTTCACCTGTCTTGGCTACCGGAGCGTCCTTGCTGGTCTCAACTGGAACTTTTGAGGTCTGCGGCGGAAATTCTTCAGCCGTCTTGGTGGCCGAAGTCGGCTCATGATCCATCACCGCGCCATTATTGGCCAAAGCCGGCGCCTGTGAGGTTTCAGAATTCTTCTTGCCTTCACGCAGCGCTTCCCAGGCCTTGGGATCAAAGGGATCGCCGCTCTTTTCGCTGACGATTTCAACTTCGCGGCCAGACGGCTGACCTGATCCTTCGGTGGAGATCGAATCGATCGCCTTGTATGGATCATGCATCATGTTGTCTTCGGACTTTTGCGCCGAGACATTCGCTTGTTCCGCCTTGCCGCCGTCCTTGGCTTCAACCGCGTCACCCTGCTTTTCGGCACTGCCCGAAACTTCTGGCGGAGCTTTCGTATCCGTATGTTTTGGGTTCGGCACTTCGCGCAGGCCTTTGCCTGCCGGCGAAGGGTCGGTCATCTTGATTGGGTTAAAATAGCTCGCCACCTTGGCACGCGTGGCTTCATTGGCCGAGTTCACCAGCCACATCACCAGGAAGAAGGCCATCATGGCCGTCACGAAGTCGGCATAGGCGATTTTCCAGGCGCCACCATGGTGCCCGTCATGATCGCCGTGCTTGCGCCTTACGATGACAATTTCTGCGTGGTGGTGTTCGTCGGTATGATCGCTCATGGCAGCACACTATTCAATTTAGCTTGCCACACGCTGATTTCGGTCGACACGCTGGTGCTGCGCACCTTGGCGTACAACTCGGCGTCCGGCGATGGTGACACTTTCGCCTTGATCCCTTCGCGCTGGAACGCGGCTTCCAGCCTGGCTTGCAAGGCTTTCGGCACTTGCACGGCAACATCCTGCGACAGCTCATCGCCCAGGGCGGAGGCAACCGCTTGGCAGAAGCTCTCAATCGCTACAGTTTCAATCTGCTTGCCCATCCAGGGCTTCAGGACTGCATTGAACTGACCCGTCAGGTCAGCACTCATGCGGGCCGCAAAATGCGATATCTTCTCGTCGATATCTTGGGTCACCGAGGCTGCTACGGAAGCGCATCTGGCATCGACGCCCGCTGCCACGTCACGGCGCACGCTGGCCTCGATGTTGTCAAGCAGCCCGCCCAATAGCGCGTCAAATTCTTCGACGCCGCTTTCATCGGCCTGAAACCCGCCGTCAAAACCAAATCCGTCAAAGGCAGGTTGAGGCGGCCTGCGGCGCGACCATTCTGAAAGAGTGATCATGCGGCCTCATTGGCGCCGTCGGCCAGCCATTGCTTCATCACCTGGGCGGCGCGGTTCACGTCGCCACCCACCACACGGTTCAAGCGTGCGCGAGGATCATCAGCAGAAGGATTGTCTGAAAGCCCGAAGGCCGCGCCGAAATCAGCCGTCGCTGGCATGCCCATCGAATTCCCACCCATGGGCAGGGAACCCATGGCATTGCCCATGCCACCCATGTCGCCACCCAGCATCGGAGGCGCAGCAGACGAAGGCCCAATCTCGGCCAGGAATTTCAACACCGGCTTCACGCCCAGCATAAGAACCACGACAGCAGTAATGATCAGCGCCAGGGCATTGATCATGGTGCCCAGATTGCCTTTGAGAATTTCCACGAAGCTCGGCCCGGCCAGCGGTTCCAGCGTTGCATCTTCAGGGGCGAAATCAACTGCCGTCACGTGGATGGTGTCGCCGCGCTTTTCGTCATAGCCGGCCGCCGTCTTCACCGTGTCTTCGATATCCTTGACCTGTGCGTCGAGCTTGCTTTGATCAACCTGGCCATTGGCGCCGCCCAAAAGCTTCGCCAACGCCTGCTTGTTGATCACCACAGCGATCGACTGTTTCTCGATCCGGAAACCCTGTGATTCCGTGGCGGTCTGCACGCTGTTCAGCTCGTAATTGACCGTCTCTTCTTTGCTCTCTTTTTTCTTCGAGTCAGCGCCGCCGCCAGCCGTGCCCGGCTTCACTTCCTGCGGAATATTCTGGTCGACTGAAATATTAGAGCCATTGCCGCTGTCACTCGATTGATCGGATGACTTCACCGTGCGCATCGAACGCTCGACCTTTGATTCAGGATCAAAGTTGGTCTGGTTGATCTGGCGCTTGTCGGTATTGAGTTCGGTGGTCACGCTCACCCGCACATTGCTCATGCCGGCAACCGGTGCCAGCGTGCGTTCAATGCGGTCTTGGGTTTCGCTGGAAACGGATTTCTGCAGATCCAGCATCTTGTCCTGTTCGCTGCCGCCAGCCGTACCTGCGTTGAGCAGCGTGCCGTCGGTGGTCATCACCGTCACATGATCAGGCAGCATGCCGGGAATGGCCGCCGCCACGATTTGGCGGATGGACATGATCGTTTGCTCTGCGGGGCGCCCGATGGTGCGGATCACCACGGAAGCCGTCGGCTGGTCTTCCTTGGTCTTGAAAGTGTTATCCGGCTTCAAAGCCAGATGCACGCGCGCGGTCTTGATGCCGTCCAGCTGCTGGATGGTGCGCACAAGCTCGCCTTCAAGCGCACGCACACGGGTGATCTGCTGCATGAATGAAGTGAGGCCCAATGAGCCCATCTGGTCAAAGAGCGCGTAGCCCGATTTGTCGCTCTTCGGCAGGCCTTTTTCGGCCAGGATCATGCGGGCCTGTGCCGTCTTGCCGTAATCGACAAGCACGGATGTGCCGGCCTCGTTCACATCAAAGGGAACATTTGATTCGGAAAGCACCATGCCGATCTGGTTGACGTCATCGGGCGTCAATCCGGAATAAAGCACCTGGCGCACCGGCTTGTTGAACAGCACGAAACTGGCCGTAAGCAACCCGGCGAAAACCGCCAGTGCCACCAGAAGCGGGATGCCCCGCTTCAATCCGAGCTTCATGACGGACGCTAGCGCCAGATTTAAAAACTTCATCGGTCAACTCACTCAGATCAAGAAACGAAAGCCGGCGTCTTTACTAGAGAACGGACGAGAGCGCTTCTTAACCCTGGAAGAGTTTCAGGATGGCCTGTGAGCTTTGGTTAGCAATCGAGAGTGCTTGCGTACCGAGCTGCTGCTGCACCTGAAGGGCCTGAAGCTTGGTGGATTCTTCGCTCATGTCAGCGTCAACCAGCGAACCCACACCGCGAGTCACGGCATCCATCAGCGTGGTTACGAAGTTGCTCTGAGCATCCACACGGGTTTTCAATGCGCCCACATTGGCGGCCGCATTCGTGAGCTTCGTCAAAGACGCATCGACATAGGAGATCATCTGCTTGAGATCAGCCGTATCATTCGGAGAGGTCGACATTGCCGAAATGTCGAGGGTGGCGGTGGAATAAGCCACGCCACCATTGGTGGTGGTGTCTTCCTTGTCCAGGATGCCAGACTTGTCATTGGCGTCAAACAGCTTGGTCGTGTCGCCGTCAAAGCTAATGGTCTGGATCGAAACACCTGCGGTGCTGCGCGAGAAGGATGACAGGATCGACTTCGAGGCATTGTAGCCAGGCGCGCTCGAGTCAACCGAGAGCCAGTTTTCGCCAGAGAAGTTGGCGCTATCGGCGGTGGATTTCAGCTGGCCTTGAAGGGCAGCGATTTCGGTTTGAATCTTGGCCTTGTCCACGCCCGGTGCGGCGGCGGCAACCAGCTTGTCCTTGATTTTCTGGACGGTGGTCACTTCGGAATTGAGCGCGGTGTAAGTCACATCGATGGTGGCCGAGGCGAGGCCAAGGGCATCCTTGATGGTGGACAACGCGGAATTGTCGGATTTCATGGTCGTGGCGATAGACCAGTAGGCCGCATTGTCCGTTGCGCTGTTGACCCTGAGGCCAGTAGAGATATGCTCTTGGGTGCTGTCCAAGCGCTTCTGCGTCATATTAAGGCTCGCGAGTGCCGTCATAGCCGCGCGATTTGTATTGATACTGGTCATCCTGGATGCCCTCACATTGGATCATCTTCAATCGTGGACATGCCGGATCGAGCCGGAATGACGAAAAGGCCTCATGCCTGGTGGCCTTCGCCACTTCGTCATGAAACCAATTTGATCGAATTTGGTTAATGTAGAGTTAAGCGCCCGCCCGAAGGCGGGACGCTTTTCCCGGAGGGTCTTCCAAGTGCTGGTTAGTCGAACCTCAAACTCTTACTGGAAGAGCTTCAAGATGGCTTGCGAGCTCTGGTTTGCAATGCTCAGAGCCTGCGTACCGAGCTGCTGCTGAACCTGCAGAGCCTGCAGTTTCGTTGATTCCGTCGTCATGTCGGCGTCAACCAGCGAGCTGATGCCCGAGGTCAGCGAGTCAGACAGCGAAGTCAGGAAGGTCTGCTGGTCCTTGATGCGCGACTGAACGGCACCGAGGTTGGAAGCAGCGGTGGTCATCGAGGTGATCGCATCGTCCACGCCCTTGATCAGGCCCGTGAGGGTGGTCTGGTCAGCAGCCGAGTCGGTCAGCGCCGAGATGTCGAGGGTGGCAACAGACACCGAGCCCGAACCGATGTTCTTGTCGAGGATGCCGGCGTTGCCGTTCGAGTCATAAAGCTTGGTGGTGCCAACATCGATGTCGATGGTGCCGATAGACACACCAGCCGAGGTGCGGCTGTAGGAAGACATGATCGAGTCAGTGGCATTGTAGCTCGAAGCGCTTGAGTCAACCGACAGGATGTTCTGGCCGTTGAAATTGGTGGCATCAGCCGTGGACTTCAACTGCTTCTGAAGCTGCGCGACCTGAGCCTGGATCTTGGTGCGGTCCGAACCGGACTGGGCAGCGGAAACCAGCTGGTCCTTGAGGGCCTGCGCCGTCTTGATGGCGGCGGTCACGCCGTTATAGGCGGTGCCGACAGCCGAGTTGCCAACGCCCAGGGCGCTGTTCACGGTGTCCAACGAGCTCTTGTCCGAACGCATTGTGGTGGCAATCGACCAATAACCGGCGTTGTCAGCGGCAGAGTTCACCTTGAGGCCGGTTGAAATGCGGTTCTGGGTGTCCTGCAGCGCCATATTGGTGGACTGGAGGTTCTTGAGGGCGGTCATGGCCGCAGTGTTAGTGAGAATACTCGACATGTTGATACTCCAATAGTGTTGTTTGTTTTTTTGGGGAACATGCCGGATCGAAGCCGGAATATCAGGAGAGCAACAATGCAACGCGCTACAGGGCGCGTCCTGATATGCAGATCAACTTACATAAGCGGTTTTAAGAACACGTTACTGGCTTTGCTTAATTTTTTCCGAACAGGCCTCAATGCAAAAGGCCCGGTTTCCCGGGCCTCTCAAAGCACTACGAATTCGACGTTTTATCTAATGAAATGAACGAACTAAACTACCCGCCAGAAGTGTCCAACCGTCAATTAATACGAAAAACAAAATCTTAAAGGGAAGCGATAAAACCGTCGGCGGCAGCATCATCATGCCCATCGACATGGTGATCGTGGCCACCGCAAGGTCAATGATCAGGAACGGCAGGACGATCAGAAAACCGATCTCAAAGCCACGGCGCAATTCAGAAAGCATGAAGGCCGGCACCAGGATGCGCAGGTCGCTTGCCTGCGGTTCGGGGCCGAATTCATTCTGCGAGGCCAGACCCTGGAACAAGGCCAGCTCCTTCTCGCGCACATTTTTCAGCATGAAATCCTTGAACGGGCCAACCGTGTTATCAAAGGCCTGCTGCTCGGTGATTTTGCCGTCGGTCAATGGCTTGATGCCATCCGTCCACGCTTTGTTAAGCGTCGGCGCCATGATGAAGCTGGTCAGAAACAGCGCGAGTGACACCAGCACGACGTTGGCTGGCGTTGTCTGAAGGCCAAGGCCGCTGCGCAGGAAAGACAATGCCACGATGATGCGGGTGAAGCTGGTCACCATCACCACGATGCTGGGCGCCAATGAGAGCACCGAGAACAGAATGATATATTGTACGATGCGTCCGGAGGCCAGGCCTTCCAAACCGCTTACAAACTGGCCGCCATCAGGTGCGGGCGCAGGTGCCGTCTGGGCCAACGCCAATCCGGCCTGAAGCGCCAGAAAAAATCCAAAAGCGAATAGGCGTTTCATTCCACTACAAATCCCGTGACCAAAATGGCGCGCGCCTGGCCTTCGCTTGATTCCCGCACGATCTCATTCAGATCCATGTTCAAAAAGGCAAGATTGTCAGCGCCCTGCACCTGTTCGATGCTCAATGTTTTCAGGTAATCGAGAATCTTCGGTGCCACCAGATTGACGATTTCTTCTGGCTTGTCATGGCCGCCACGCTTGACGGCAATCGCCCCCTCAATGCGGATCCAGCTGTTGGGAGGCGATGTCAGATTGGCAATCACCGGCGCCATGGGCGCAAAGGTGGTGTCTTTCATATCGACAACCATCGCCTTCTGCTGATCCACTAAAAGACCTGCGGAATGAACCGCATCACTTTCGGACTTATCCGATTTGTGGTCGCCCTCGGCCTTTTTTTCGCCAGCAGGTTTTTCTTTGGATTCGGTTTTGTGGCCGCCGGCATCGGCCGTTGCCGATGCGTCGGTGGCGGCCGGTTCTACCTTGGGCTTGGCCATAAATTTGGAAACACCAAAGCCCGTGCCAACGCCTGCCAGTCCCACGACTAGCAGGGGCACGACCAATTGCATCAGCCCGCCCTTTTTCTCGGAATCCGCCATCCGGCAATTAGAACGGAGTAATCTTGTCCCAAAGTTGCAGGCCCCAGCGCGGCTTCTGCTGGTCGTTGGAGCTGCCGCTGCCGCCGTAAGCGATACGCGCTTCAGCGATCTTGTCGGAATCGATGGTGTTATCAGCTGAAATATTACGCGGGTCTACAATCCCAGATACGCGCACCACGCGCTTTTCAAAGTTGACGAGTGTTTCTTGAGATCCCTCGACATAGAGCGAGCCGTTGGGCAACACGCGACGCACCATTGCCGCCACCGCAACATTCAACTTTTCCGAACGCGTCACGCTGCCCTGGCCGCTGGAAGACGCGCTCATCGAGCTGCTCAACGAGCCCGTGCCACTCAGGAGCGGAATGGGGGTGTCGGCAGTAGCCGAGCCTGTATAGGCCGCCTTACGCTGTCCGCCCGAGGTGGAGTTGAAATTCGCGTTGTCATTCATTGCGACTTTGATGGTCACGAGATCACCCACCTGTCTGGCGCGCGCATCGCGGAAATAATCAGCAGGCCCGCCCTGCCAACTCTTCTTCGGGTCGACGTCCGGCGACGTCGCCTGGGTTACGGCATCGGTCTGGATGTTATCGGAAAGGCCGCTGCCCACCGGTGAAAGTTCCGGCCCGCCCATCATCAGCTTGTTGCTCAGGCCTGTGCAACCCGAAAGGGCGAGGCCAATAAAAACCAGACTTACGAATTGACCAGACTTCACGATTTTCCGTCCTGCAAGAGTTTTGAATCCGCCGTCATGATGGAAACCAGTGTCGCGGCGTGTTTGGGGTCCATTTCAACCAGGATGGCGCTGGTCTTCTTGGCATTGAGTTTGCGCAGGATGGCCGATGCCATCATCGGGTCGAGCTTGGAAAGCTCGCTCGCCGCCGCCGCCGGATCCATTGCCTGATAGATCTTCAAAACGGCATCCGTTGCATTATCCAGAATGGCATTGCGTTGCTTCACCCATTCCTGAAGTGCCGCCGTCTTGTCGCTCAGTTCCTGCAGCTTGGAAGAAATATCACCTTGCATCGCTTGCAGCTCTGCACGTTCGCGGTCGTTGCGGGCCTGCTGTGCATTGCGCGCGAAAGCATCGCAATAATCCTTGGCCAGGGTTTGCGGCGGCGTTTCAAATGTCGGAAGAACAGGCTGTTCCGTCTCGGCCTCGGGCTTTGCCTTTGGCTTTTCTCCGCCGTGCCCTTCGGCATGAAGATTCGATGTCGCACCAAATGCAAGAAGGGCTGAAAGGCCCAGAGCACCAATATATGTGCCGCGCACTGTCATTGGATGATCAGATCCGCCTGCAAGGCACCGGCGGCCTTGATCGACTGCAGGATGGCAATCATATCCGTTGGCTTCAGGCCCATGCGGTTGAGGCCCATCACCAGGCGCTCCAATGTGGGGCCCTGCAACACGGCAAGATTTGAACCAGACTGGTCAATTGCCACATCCGTCGATGGCACAATCTTGGTCTCGCCATTCGACAACGGATTGGGCTGCGAAACGATCGGCTGCTCCGTCACCTTGATCACGATGCTGCCATGCGAAACCGCAACTGGTGAAAGGCGAACACTTTCACCCATCACGATCGTGCCGTTCTTCTCGTCAATCACAATGCGCGCCGAAGTTTCAGGCGTTACCGTCAATTGTCCAAGTTCGGAGAACATCTGCGAAGCAGTCACTGACTCGGGACGGACAATGTCTACCGAACGGAAATCATGCGTCTTGGCAATGGCCTGACCATAGCGCTTGGTGGCGTAATTGTTGATCGCCTGCTCGATCAGCGTCGCCGTCCTGAAATCAGGATTGGTCAGCTGCAAGGCAAAATTATTCAGCGCATTGATGTCGGTGGTGTTGTCCTTCTCGACAATCGCACCGTTGGGAATGCGGCCCGTAGTGGGCACGCCCTGCGTTACCGTCGTGGCCGCACCGCCGGCCGAAAAGCCACCTGCTGCGACGGGCC
Organism: Aestuariivirga litoralis; assembly: GCF_015714715.1. Taxonomy (NCBI): domain Bacteria; kingdom Pseudomonadati; phylum Pseudomonadota; class Alphaproteobacteria; order Hyphomicrobiales; family Aestuariivirgaceae; genus Aestuariivirga; species Aestuariivirga litoralis. The sequence goes on from NZ_WAHS01000002.1 coordinate 217,711, forward strand.
CCTGGCCCACGGCATACACATCACCATTGGCCGCCACCAAAGGCGTCATCACCAGCACGCCGCCATTGAGTGAGGTTGAATCACCCAGCGATGAAACGCTGACATCAATGCGGCTGCCTTCCGCGATGAAGGGTGGCAAAGTTGCCGTCACCACCACGGCTGCCACATTCTTTGAACCAACGGAGCCCGGTTCCACCTTCACGCCCAGCTTGTTCAGCATGGACTGCATGGAAATACCGGTGAAGGGTTCTGATTTCAAACTGTCGCCAGTGCCGGCCAGGCCGATCACCAAGCCATAACCCACCAGCTGGTTGTCGCGCATACCCTGCACGGTCGTCACGTCCTTGATCCGGCTTTCTGCGAAAGCCTGACCGCCCAGGAGTACCAGGCCAACAGTGACGAGCCAGCGCAGCGCTTTCATTTTTCTGAAACGCTCAAGGTACCATCCGCCATCACCAGCGCATTTACTGTGACGCCGCTGCCGGAATTGCGCGCAGGGATCAGCTCACCGATGGAACCATCCTGCATCGGCATCAGCGTGCCCTGGATGTCGATGCCGTCGGTCACAAAATGCACGACGGTTGTCTTGCCCTTGCGCACGGCGGGAGGCGTGGCAAGCACGCTCAACGGAATAGGCCTTCCGGGCGCCAAAACCTTCGTCGTCATCATACGGGCCACTTGGCCCATGTCGGTGGCAAAGTTGGCTTTGCCCACCGCATTGACTTCAAAGTCCTTGACGTAGAAATCGCCTTCACTCAATTCCTGCCCCGCCTGAACAACATGGGCCGGAACTGGCATAGACAAAATCTCTGCCTGAGCCGGCACGGCCGCCAGAACCAGGATCGCAGCCATGCTGCTATAGGCGAGTTTCCGCAACATTTAGCGAAGACCCTTGGTAATGACGCCCGACATGTCGTCAGCAGCCGAAATCACTTTTGAGTTCAATTCATAAACGCGCTGTGCGGAAATCAGGTCAGTGATTTCCTGCACTGGGTCCACGTTCGATTGTTCAAGATAGCCCTGCTCAATCACGCCATAAGATGGATCACCGGGGTTACCCACAGTGGCAGGACCTGAAGCTTCAGTAACGGCAAACATGTTGCCACCCAAAGCATGAAGACCTGCTGGATTGATGAAGTTTGCCAATTGGATTTGCCCCAGGCTCTGCTGGGTTTCGCTGTTGCCAATGCGGGCAAACACTTCGCCCGTCTTGTTGATGGTGATCGACGTCGTTTCCGCCGGCACGGTAATGTTCGGCATCACCGCCAGCCCATCGCTATTCACGATCTGGCCATTGGCATCGGTGTTCAAGGTACCAGCGCGCGTATAAAGCGTTTGCCCGCCAGCGCCCTGCACCTGGAACCAGCCGCCGCCATTGATGGCCAGATCAAGCTGGTTGTTGGTGTTGACGATCGGGCCCTGAATATTGATCGATCGGATCGACGAGAGCTTGACGCCCAGACCAAGCTCAGCACCTTCCGGAATGAGGTTGTCGCCTGAAGCGGAAGGCACCGAATTGTTCTTCTCCATCTGATAGAGAAGATCAGTGAATTCAGCGCGCGAGCGTTTGAAGCCCGTCGTGTTGGCATTGGCGATATTGTTGGCGATGACTTCAACATTGGTCTGTTGGGCAGCCATGCCGGTAGCGGCAATCGAAAGAACGCGCATTTACTTCCTCACACTTGCATACGGGTCAGTTCAAGAAGCCCGCTGACAGCCTTGTCACGGACGGAAACGAGAGTGGTCACAGCGCGCTCGGCTTCCAGCACCTGCTGCACAACCTGCTGCACTGGCATGGTGCCATTCACACCAGCCACGCCTGCGGCTTCGCCTTGTTGAATTGTCTGCGCCAGATGTTTGGCGAAATCGCCCACATCTTTCATCATGCCAGCACCACTCTGTGCGGCACCGCCAGCGGCCATCGTGCCGGCCATCTGGCCGATTGCGCCTATTGCATTGATCATCTCTTATCCCTTCAACAGGTCAACCAGGCTGGCCGCCATTTCGCGGCCCTGCTTGATCACTTGCAAATTGGCTTCATAGGAACGAAGTGCCTGCTTCATGTCGGTCATTTCGACCGTCATGTTCACATTGGGCATCTTCACATTGCCGTCTTTGTCGGCGGCCGGGCTGCCCGGCATATGTTCGGTGCGGAATGGTGTCTGGTCCACGCCGCTCACATCGGCAGTAATCGTCGCTGCGTCCTTTGTCTGGTCGAACACTTCCGAGAAGCTCACCATCTTGCGACGGTAGGGATCAGCGCCTGGCGTGCGGCCAGTGGATTCGGCATTGGCGATGTTTTCCGCGATCACCTTCATGCGCAGCGATTGCGCATAAAGTCCGGAAAACGCGGTGGCACCTGCGGCTGCAATCGGATCACTCATGATTTTTAAGCCTTCACGCTGCTCATATACATGCGCTGGAACATGCGCTCGATCCCCGTATCAAAGGCGAGCATCCGCGAGGTGTCGCCAATGGTGGACATTTCCTTTTCGATCACCACGTCATTGCCGGAATGCGACACGTCGGTGTTGTTCTGGAATGCGGTTTCGTAAGTGGGCATGGTGCTATCATCGCCGGAGACCGACATATGCGCAGCCGAAGTGCGGGTCAGTTCCATTCCACCCATGCTGTCGAGGGTGCTTTGAAAGCCGCTGATTTCTTTGGAGCGGAAGCCGGGGCTGTCCGAATGTGCAACGTTGTTCGCCGCCACCTGATAACGCTGGCCCAACCAATCCACATGACGCGACAAAACGGAAAAAATGTTCACAGCGGCCTCATACCAACTGCGATCAAACTAGCAGGAGCGGCTTGCTCCAAACTGTTCCAAACGGAAAGTTGTGTGCGTTAATAGATTGTTAAGCAGCGCGGCGCGGCATGCGCTTTTTCATTTCAATGAAGTGGATGATCTCGGCCACCGCCTTGTAGAATTCCGGCGGAATCATTGTGCCCACTTCGCAGGATTTGTGCAGCGCGCGGGCCAGTGTCTTGTCTTCGATGACGGAAATATTGTTGTCCTCGCAATATTTCCTGATCTTCAGCGCCAGGCTGTCAACACCCTTGGCCAGCACCAGGGGAGCGCCGCCTTCAGACGGCACATAGCGCATGGCAACCGCATAGTGGGTTGGGTTGACGACGACGACGGTGGCCTTCGGCAGTTCGGCCATCATGCGCTTTCGCACGCGTGAGCGGCCGATATGCTTGATGCGTTCCTTGAGTTGCTGATCGCCTTCCGATTGTTTGAACTCGTCCTTCAGTTCCTGCCGCGTCATGCGCAAGTTGCGGTACCAACGCATCCGCGTGATCACCGTGTCGAAAATCGCCAGCAGAAAAGCAAACACGCAAACCGGCGCCAGCATCGCCAGCGTGAAGTCCATGATGCGCTGTGGCAGGTGCCCAATGTCACCCGCCAGGCTGCCCGCCAGTTCATTGAAACTGCCCTTAAACACGCGGTAGAGCAGCAGGCACACGACGGTGATCTTGGCCACCGACTTGGCAAATTCCATCAGGCCCTGACTGCCGAAGATGCGCTTGAAATTAGCCGCCGGAGAAATCCGCTCCAGCTTCGGCATCAAACGATCGCCGGCAATGCTCGGCACGTTCTGCCCGATGGACCCGATAATGCCGCCAATGGCAATCACCGCCACGAAGGGCAGCAGCACCAGAAACACGCCTTGGAAATACCGGCTCAGAATCTGCGCTGCATCAGCACCGTTTTCGAAGGAAATATCTTCCAGGTGATCGAAACTGCCATAGAGGATTTCAAAAAGCCGCCGCGTGGAGGCGGCACCTGTAAGGGAAATGGCCAGCAATGCGCCACCGAGCGAGATGAAGGTAACAACTTCTTTCGAGAACGGCACATTGCCCTTCTCGATCGTGTCCTGGATGCGTTTTTGGGAGGGTTCTTCTGTTTTACTTTCGTGGTCTGCCGCATCGCTCATTGCGATGCGTCAGCCGCGGGTGCAGCGCCTTCAGTGGCGGCGGCCTTGGCCGCTTCTTCATCAGCTTCCGCCAGTGGATTATAGACCGGCGGCACAATGTCTCCATTGCGCACCATCTGGGCGGCCATGTCAGCAATCTTGCGGCGGGCCGGGGCGGTATCCTTGCGCGGCTGAGACGTATCGCCTTGCAATTCGCTTTCCACCATGCGGCGTCCGCGCGCGCTGAGAGAAGACAGGATACCTTCTTTCAACGCGTCGCTGGCACTGAACAAAGCAGGGATCACCAGCTCGGCTGGCACCTTGTCCATCAGCTTGGTGCGGTCCTTCGGGGTCAGGCGTTCCACGTCTTCGAACATGAAAATCAGCCGGCGCAGAAGCTTGGTATCATCCGGATTGGTCTGTCCCAGATCTTCCAGCAGATTGGTGGATTGCTCGCGGTCCAGCTTGTTGACCACGGCGGCCATCTTGTCGATCTTGGGCCCGCGGTCGGTCGTGCCGGCCTTGGTGAAGAAATCCTCAGCAAGCACTTCTTCCAGCGCCTTCACTGCCAATGGCGTGGCATCATTCAGCCCCAGCATGCGCGAAACCACATTCTTGGAAACACCACGCGGCAGAAGCGCAATGCATTTCGCCGCAAGGTCAGGCGCCAATTTCGAAAGCACGAGTGCAACCGTCTGCTCACCTTCATCAAGGAGATAGGGCACCAGGTTTTCTTCGGCACCAGTCTTGAACTTGGGCCAGACCTTTTCACCTTCTTCGATAACTTCCTTGCCCATCATTTTGGCAAGTTGGCTGGCGGGGAAGGCCGATTCCAGCAGCGAGATGATTTCCTTGGAGCCTGCAGAAATACCCAGCGCCTCGGCAAATTGCGCGGTGAATTCGTCAATCAGCGGCGCGACATCGCCGTTTTTCAGCGTGCCCAGATTGCCTGAGGACGCAACGATCTGCTTCACATCTTCCGGTGCAAATTGCTTGAGCAGGTCAACCGCGATGGTATTTTCCAGTGAAGCAAGAAGAATGGCGACCTTCTCGGCCTGCGTGCGGTAAGTCCCGCTGCCACCGAAATCCAGCGCGTCGCCCAGCGGCGCCAGCATGCGTTGCGTATCCATCGTTACATGCCTGCCGGGCTGGAAACGACTTCCTTGATCTTCACGGCAAGCTTTTCGTCTTCGCCTTCCAGCACGAACAGCTCACCCGTAGCCACCTTGCAGCCATTGACGATCACGGTAACGGGCTCGCCCAATTTCTGGTCAAGCCCCAGCAATGAGCCCGCCTTGAGCGACAACAATTCGGAAAGCGGAATGCGCGCCGTACCCAGCATCACCTGCACCGTCACCGGAACCTTGGCGAAAGAAGCGGCCATGCCGGTAAACGGCGTTGCCGCCGAAGCCTGCCCGACAGAAGCTTCTACCATTCCCAAACCTGCAGGTGCGTCCATGCCCATCGGCGATGCGGCCGCGAAAGGCTCCTGCCCGGCATTTTGAGTTTCGATCTGATCAAGTTCGGGTGTCATGGCTCAATCAACTTACAAAAGAGGGGAAGGAGGGTTGAAATCAGGATTGTCATGCGGCTCAAGCGAAACGTTGATGCCATCACCGGCCACATCAAGGCGGCCTTCAGAAATATGCTTGCTTTCAAAGAACACTGACACAGGCGAAGCCATGTTGATCGAAAGTGGAAAAACTTCGCCGGGCTTCATTGCCAGCACTTTGGCCAGCGGGAACATCTGCGGCTTCAGGAACACCGTGAGTTCAAATGGGCAATTTTCCAGCGTCTTCAGTGTGCGCTGGTCATCAATATCCGCGTCTACCGCCACAACATTGAGCGTCCTGGAGAGTTCTTCGCTATTGATATAAAGGGTAATTTCACCGGCCAGCGTGAAAACGTTGACGAGCAAGCGAAGCGCAATACAAGCCTCGACTTTGGGCTCGATCAGCTTCTGATCTTCAGTCTCCGGCTCGGCCTCCACCAGGACAACGTTATGCGCAGTTTCCGTTGCGGCAGGAATGGTGAAGACCAGCGTTTTCAAGACCGTGTCGCGCAAGCGGCGCTCGAACTTCGAAAGTGGCCGTTGTTCTTCACTTTCCAAATTGGCAGTGCCGGTGCCGCCCAGGCAAAGCTCGGCCAGCAGATAGTCAAAAGCCCGGTCAGCGTCGCTCCATACGCGCAGCAAGCCCCTGGGCGAAGAAAACCGGAAAAGATTGCCTGACTGGCGTGACGCTGGCAGGCTTTCCACCGATACCCCAGCGACCGAGCATTTCACCGGCGCTGCATTGAAGCCCTGCAACTCATTGGCGAAATTCTTGGCCAGCGCCTTGAAGAACAGTTCGTAAGCCGCAAGGCCGACCGCCTGGGCCTGGGCTTTGGCCCGGGCCCTGATCATGTCGGCGGTCAGTGGCTTAGCAACAGACATTCGCGTTCTTCAGTCCAATCAGTTCAAGTCGAAACTTTACGCGGCCTTCTTGGAAGCCGCTTCGATGGTGGCCTGTTCGAGTTCGTTGGCAGTCGGGCGTTCATAGGCAGACACAGCCTTGCGGCCATGTTCCACCGCCACTTGCGGCATCGAACCGTTCATGAAGGCAATAATGGTCTGCTTCACGATCATGTAAATGCGTACTTTCTTTTCACGCACGGTCTTGATCTTGGCCGAGATAGGCCCGAACACGCCGTAAGAGAAAAGAATGCCTGCGAATGTGCCGACGAGGGCTGAACCGATCAGCTCGCCCAGGATTTCCGGCGGCTGGTCAATGGCGCCCATGGCGTGAATAACGCCAAGAACGGCAGCCACGATGCCCAGAGCAGGCAGCGCGTCAGACATGGTGGTGACGGCTTGGTAAACCTTCAGCTTGTCGCGCATGATGGTGTCAATTTCTTCTTCCATCAGCGATTCAATTTCGTGCGGGCGGGCACTGCCAATCAGAACCAGGCGGCAATAATCGCAGATGAAGGTCACCAGCTCGGTGTTCTTCAAGACGGTTGGGTAGGCTTTGAAAATGTCCGATTCACCGGGCGCATCGATATGCGCTTCCATTTCGGATTTGGTCTTGGCCTTGAGCTCGCGCAGCAGCACGAACAGAAGGGCGAGAACGTCAACGTAATCCTTCGGCTTCGGCATCGATTCCGTGATGGCTTCCACCATGGCCTTGCCGGCCTCTTTCACGATCTTCATCGTGTTGCCAATCATGAAGGTGCCGACTGCAGCACCCAGAATGACCACATATTCATATGGCTGCCACAAAACGAAAACATGGCCGCCCATCATCGTGAAACCACCCAACAGGCAGCCAAAGAGAATCACAATACCGAGTATAAAATTCATGGAGTTCACCCTTCCCGGTGAAACCTAGAATCCTAAACTTGCGCCAGGCTTTTAACCTTTGGCTTCAGGCTTTGGTAAGGCACCGGCAAGTTGCTGTGCTTAAGCTTTCCGCCACGTGATACGATGGTGGAACGATGAGCCTCATTTCCAACTACACAATGATGACCGCCAATACGGACCGGACGCTGACCAATCTGGCCAAGCAGCCGCAGGCGGCACGCGACATCGCCTACTTCCAGGCCAATATCGGTACCATCAAGACGGTTGACGATTTTGTCGGCAATACCCGCATTTTCAATTTCGCCATGAAGGCTTACGGCCTGGATGACATGACCTATGCCAAGGCCTTCCTCAAAAAGGCCCTGAAAGACGGCGTGGCCACCAGCGACACCTTCGCCATGAAGCTGTCAGACCCGCGCTTCAAGGCTTTCGTCACCGCTTTCAATTTCGCTGCCAATGGCACCGCCACCACATCATCCGAAACGCTGAAAACCACCACCGTGGATAAATACAAGCAGGCTTTGCTGGAAGACTCTGCCGGCCAGCAGGATCCCAGCCTGAAAATCGCGATGTATTTCAAGGATAACATCAACAGCGTCACCAGTATTTACGGCATCATGGGCAACAAGGCGCTGTATCAGATGGTGCAGACCACGCTGGGTCTTCCGGCAGCCATGTCGAACATCGATATCGACCAGCAGGCCAAGTTCATCAGCGCCAAGTTCAACCTTGATGACATGAAAGACCCCAAGAAGCTCGACAACTTCGTGAAGCGCTATCTTGCGGTTTATGACATGACGAACAATACATCTGCGGCATCCAATCCAGCGGTGTCCATCCTGTCCGGTGACACCACGGCCACAGGTGTCAGCCAGAGCACCCTGCTCTCCCTGCAATCCTACAAGCGCTATAGCTTCTGATGGATACCAGCACCTACGTCGCACTTTCAGGCCAGTTGTCGCTGGAACGGCGCATGGCCACGCTGGCGCAGAACATCGCCAATGCCAACACATCGGGCTACCGCGCCGAAGTGTTGGATTTCAAGGCGGTCAGTTCTGCAACTGGCCCATCAATCACCAAATTCGCTCTTCCCGGCGGCTCGCATATTGACCGTTCGGTCGGCGGCCTGACCATGACCAAGAACCCGCTCGATATCGCCGTCAAAGGCGATGGCTTTTTCGGTTATCAGGATGCCAATGGCAATGTCACTTATTCGCGTGATGGCCGGCTCACGCTGGCCAGCGATGGCCGCCTGATCAATGGCAATGGCGATGCACTGGTTGATGCCCAAGGCTCTGCCGTGGCTCTTGATCCCAATCACCCTGATATCGCCATCGGTCCCGATGGTTCGATCATGCAGGCTGGCGTCAAGAAGGCGCAGGTTGCTCTTTATGATGTGGATTTCAGCGGCGGCTTTCAGCGTGCCCAAGGCGCAGCCTTCACGCCAACCAAGCCTGCTGCCGTCCTTACAGATTTCAACACCAATGGCGTAATCCAGGGTTACGTCGAGGACTCCAATGTCAACGCCGCCACTGCGATGACTAGCCTGATCCAGATCACCCGCGCCTTTGAAGCCATCAGCTCGCTGTCCGAGAAGGCCAGCGACGTGCAGAAATCGGCCATTGAAACTCTTGGATCAGCCCGCTGATCTGACGCTGCCTCCTTTCAGGTAAATCGCCTTGGCCATCAACGCCGTCAAAATTGAAGATTTCTTCGCCGAGATGAAAGCCGCGGATTCGCTGGTCTCCATAGAAGGCAAGCTCACGTCGATTGGTCCCAAGGGGCTCATCGCCACCGGTCTGTCGCATGTGACGGGCCTTGAAGATTTCGTTTCGATCAAGGGCAAGGCTGGCGACTTCACCGCCGAAGTGGTTTTCGTCGATCAGGACCAGATCATCGCCAAGCCGCTCGATGCCGATGCGCAGATTTATCTGGGCGACACGGTGCGTGCCATCGGCAAGCCGCGCTTCTTCCCGACCAATGAATGGAAGGGCCGCCTGATCAACGCGATTGCAGAACCTTTGGATGGCAAGGGCCCCTTGCCTTTGGGCCCCCGCCGCATTTCCTATGCAGGTAAACCTGTCGCCGCAGTGGACCGCGCGCCGATCACCAGAAAGCTGGTAACCGGTGTGAAGGCCGTCGATGTGTTCACGCCTATTTGTTACGGCCAGCGCATGGGTATCTTTGCTGGCTCCGGCGTAGGCAAATCCACGCTGATGGGCATGCTGGCCGCCTCCCCCGGATTTGATGTCGCCATCATCGCACTGGTCGGCGAACGCGGCCGTGAAGTCACCGAATTCATCCATGAAGTGCTGGGCGATACGCTGCAGAAATCCATTGTCATCATTGCGACCGGTGATGAATCAGCATCAATGCGCAAACGCGCCGCACTTCTCGCAACGTCTCTGGCCGAATGGTACCGCGATGAAGGTCAGAATGTCCTGCTGATGATGGACAGCCTCACGCGTTATGCCCAGGCATTGCGCGAACTTGCCCTCGCCGGTGGTGAACCACCCGTCTCGCGTGGTTTTCCGCCATCGGTTTTCTCGGCGATCCCGCAGATTCTCGAACGCTCCGGCCCTGGCTTGCATGGTTCCGGCACCATCACCGGCATTTTCTCGGTGCTCGTGGAAGGCGACAATCACAATGAGCCAATTGCAGATGCCGTGCGCGGTACGCTGGACGGCCATATCATTCTCGATCGCCGGATCGGTGGCCAAGGCCGCTTCCCCGCGATGGATTTGCTGCAATCGATCTCGCGTCTTCAGCAGAAGGCCCACACGCCGGAACAAGCCAAAACCGCTTCGGAACTGCGCAAACTGGTGCATCGCTATGAAGATTCGCGCGACTTGCGCGCACTGGGCGGCTACACGCCGGGCAAGGATCCTGATCTGGACCGCGCATTGAACATCGTGCCAAAGCTTTACACCACGCTGATGCAAACCCCGGGCGATGGTACTTTTACTGATGCCTTCTCCACGATAGCTTTGGCCTTGCAGCCGCCGCCCAAGCAATAGCAAAAAAGAAGGGAGCATTTCTGCTCCCTGCTCTGCATTCGAATTTCGAAAAGTTTAGGCGGCCACGGCCACCCGGCCCACCAGCTGGTAGCCGAGGAAACGCTGCGTATCGATCGGATCATAACCCAGATGCTGGCGCAGCTTCTTGCGCAGCTTCGAGATATGGCTTTCCACCACACATTCTTCGACGTTCTCTTCGAGAACACCGTAGATGGCGGCGAAGATTTGTGCGCGCGTCAGGCGGCGGCCCTTGTTGATGGCAAGATAATCGAGAATGCGGCGTTCGCGGCGCGGCAAATCAAGATTGGCGCCGTTCACTTGCGGGTCGCGGCCATCGCCATAAATGGTCAGGCCATCTTCACCCCAAAGAGCCGATTGTTCCTGGCTGATTTGGTCTTGCTGGATGCGGCGGCGGATAGCGCCGAGGCGGGCAATGATTTCCTTGGCGTGAACGGGCTTGCGCACCACGTCGTCAGCGCCGGCCTGGAAAAGCTTCAGGGTGGTTTCAAGGGCGGCAGCATCGCTCAGCGCGATGGCTGGAACCTGGCTGCGGCTCTTGATCGAGCGGGTCATGCTCTCGCGGGAGTCGAACTCTCCCAGCACGATACCTTCAACCGAAGCCAGATCAATGTCCGGGCAGGTCTGGAACCAGGAGATGAAATCATCCGGGTCAAATGAAATGGCGGAATAGCCCTCACGACCTATGGTTGTCTTATAGGCCTCGGCCACTTCGGAACGGTGATCAACAACAACTATCATTTTTACCCCTGTGGCCTTGGAAATCATGTCCAAGTGAGGGCAGGATGTGGCCAACATGGTAAACCATTGGTTAACGAGCTCCAGAAACGTCCCAAAACGTGCCAGTTTGTTCAGAAACGCAAGGTCTAACTAACTGTAAAAAGATGGAAAATGTTTTTTCCAAATAAATGCCCCATTTCGCCAGCCCAAGGCAGGAACTTTATGCCGTCAGAGCAAATCATTGCCAGCAAGACCTTTTGGGCACCCTTTCCACAACTCTAAAGGAGGGTGCGGAAATCATACCAGTCGCCATTAGGAATTTATTAGCAATCTGCCCCAGCTTCACGAAAGCTTGTCGGCGTATAACTGCAGCATCCATATCGTTTGTGTGTGAGTAATAAGCATGATTGATCAAGACTATGCGGCCATTGCCGCCGCCCAGGATTTTTCCACGGGCATTGCCGTTTGGCGCGCTTCGCATCAAAGCAAATCACCTGCTGCCCACGCTTTGCGCTTCAATGCCAGGGCCCGCACGCTGATTCCGTTGATGGTTGTTTCCATCCTGACTTTGGTGGATTGCGCTCTGTTGAGCTTCGCGCTCCTTCCGTCAGCCAACCTTTAGGTTCCCCAGCAAGTTAACCGGCGGGAAACCATCTCCAACTGCGTCCCGGCGAAATTAAGTACCTAATAAGGGATGAAGGCTTGAATGTCTTTTCACATCAGTGAAGACAGGAAACTTCAACCATGTCCGTCCGATTGAAATTGGTCGAAAACCTTGGCGAGCCGGATTTGCACGCCGAAAACACCGCATTGCGCCAGCGCATTGCACTGCTGGAGGAAGTGATCAACAACTTCCCGGGCGGCATCTTGTTGACTGACAAGGACCTGAATGTGCTCATCTGCAACGACTATCAGCGCAGTCTGCAGGATTATCCCGAAGCCCTGTTCGAGAATAATAATCTCACGTTGTCAGATCTGTTCCGCTTCAACGCCGAACGGGGGGAATATGGCGATTGCAATACCGAGGAAATAATCGCCGAGAAAATGGCGCTCGCCGCAAAACATGAAGCGCATCATTACGAGCGCACCCGCCCAAATGGAAATGTGGTGGAAGTGCGCGGCGTTCCGCTCAAGGCGGGTGGCTTCGTCACCAGCTATATGGATGTCACGGAAAATCGTCGGCATCAGGCCTTGGTGGCCGACTTGGCACTGACCGATCCTTTGACAGGTCTGGCCAACCGCCGCTTGCTGATGGACCGCTTTGAACAGGCATGTGCGCGCGCCAAACGCGGCGAAAGCTTCGCCGTTCACTATCTTGATCTCGACCACTTCAAGCCGATCAATGACAAGCATGGCCACAAGGCCGGCGACGCGGTGCTGCTTGAAGTAGCCAAAAGGTTGAAATCCGCCACCCGCGAGACTGACACGGTCGCGCGCATCGGCGGTGATGAATTCGTTGTGCTGCAATCCAGTGCCAATGCCGGAAAGTCAGCAAGGCTTCTGGCCGGACGGCTGGCCAGCGCCATTTCATTGCCCATTCTTTTCGAAGATCAGGTCTTGAATGTCACGTCGAGCATCGGCGTGACGGTATCTAGCGATGGCAATTCAACACTGGATGACTTGATGAAATTGGCGGATCACGCGCTTTATCAAAGCAAGCGCAACGGTCGCAATGGTGTGACGCTCAACCAGCCCGCCAGTGAACAATTGCGCATGAAACGCGTGTGACCGGCAGAGTCTAACCGAAATCGAAGAGATGCACTTCGCTGTCTGCGGCCTGCTTCTCTTCGACCACAGTGCCTTGCAGGATTGAGCCGATAAGGGCGCCCAAATTCATGCTGTCTTTGACACGTGACGTCGGCACATTCACGTGCTCCGGCACATGCTCTGCCAAAGTGGTGAGCAACCGCCCCAGATTTTCCAGCGACTGACGCGCCAGATCCAGTTCCTGCAAATCTGGAAAAGTCTTTTGCTCTGGCCCCAGCGACGACACCAGCAACGAAACGGCGTTTTCAATACGTCCTGCCGAGAGCGCCAGCGCGCCTTGCACTTCAGCCACACGGCTGATCGCCAGCCGCAGCGAAACGCTATCGGCTTTCGCGCTATTGTCAGAAAAGCTCAACGTCGCCTCCCACTGGCGTTGCCGCCAATGCCTTTTGAATTTTCATCTCATCAGCAGGCGCTGCGATAAAGGCCTGCCTTGCGCGGCCGCTCGACGGCCAGAACTGAATGCGTCGGCCAGAATTTCCGCCGACACTTTCGCCTACGATGGGGATGCCCTCAGCTTGCAGGAAGCGCTTGGCAAATTGGATATTCTTTTCGCCAATTTGTTCAACGATGCCGGCCACGGTGTTGGCGCCACCAAAAATCTTGGCGTTGAGGTCCCGCTTGTCCACGCCTTTTTTAAGCAGGCCGTTAATCAGAAGCTCCATGAGATAGACACCGTGCCGCTGCACGATACCGCCCGTCCCGTCATTATCGCCGGGCAGCAAAAAATGATTCATTCCGCCCACCGCGCGTTTGGTGTCAAACATGCAAACGGAAACGCAACTGCCCAGCAAGGTGGAAATCACCGCGCCCGGATCTTCGCTCACGGCGAACTCGCCTTGCACGATATTGATACGACTTTCCGTCATGTAAGCTTGCCTACCACCTGCTCCACGCAAAGGCGCAGGCTTTCATTGGTAAAAGGCTTGGGCAGAAAATTATTGAGCCCGAAGCGTTTGCCGGATTCAATAAGCGCACGATCGCCGCGCCCGGTCACCAGAATGAATCCCACACTCTTCGTCGGCGCATTTTGGCGTAGTGCTTGCAAAAGCTGGATGCCGTCCATCTTCGGCATGTTGTAATCCGAAATCACCAGATGGCATGGTGATGTCATCATCAGTTTCAATGCCTGCTCGCCATCCTGCGCGACCTGGACATCCTTGATCCCAAAAGACCAAAGTCCGTCGCAGATCAGCATCCGGCTGACCGTCGTATCATCGGCAACCATTACCCTCAATTGCTGTGCGAATGGCATTATGCTGCTCCTTGAGCTCGGGCATTCGTCATGCCCATGATTTCGGCGGCGATTGAATTGATCGGCTTCTGGATTTGGACGGCTCCGATTTGATGGGCTGCTTTGGGCATGCCGTAAACAACACAGGTTGCTTCGTTCTGCCCAATGGTAGAGGCCCCGGCCTGGCGCATTTTAAGGAGACCTGCGGCACCGTCAGTGCCCATGCCCGTGAGAATAACGCCAACAGCTTTGGCTCCGGCAAAGCGGGCCACGGAACCAAACAAAACATCAACCGAGGGGCAGTGGCCATTGACCAATTCGCCCGCGACGAGACGGCATTGTAATGTGCCGCGGCCAATAACTTCCAGGTGCAGATTGCCTCCGGGTGCGATGTAGACATGGCCGGGCCGCAACATGGCGCCATTCTCAGCCTCTTGAATGCTCGGAGCACAAATCCGGTCCAGCCGGTTGGCCAGCGTACGAGTAAAAGTAGGCGGCATATGTTGGGTGATGACGATGGGCGGGCAATTTGCCGGAAGCTTCGTCAGGATCGCCTGGATGGCTTCAACGCCTCCAGTGGAGGAACCAATGGCGACGATTTTGTCATCCGGAGCGTGGTTCGCATGCACGGCGCTATCTCTGGACACGGTTTCCGGAACAGACGGTTGCACTCTTGCTCTCGCCGCCGCCTTTACCCTCAATGCCAGCGTCTGAAAGGTATCCGGATGCTCAGGGGAAGGCTTCACAACGCAGTCCACGGCACCAAGACTGAGGGCTTCAATCGCAACTTCACCGCCTTTTGCAGTGAGAGTAGAAACCATCACCACTGGCATGGGTCGAAGTTTCATGATCCGGTCAAGGAAATCGATGCCATTCATGTCAGGCATTTCAACATCAAGGGTGATCACATCAGGGTTGAGTTGCTTGATCATCTGCCGCGCCACCAAAGCGCCATCGGCAGTTCCCACAACCTCAATGTCGGAATCCGCCAGCAGATGTTGCCGGATGATGAGTTGCATCGTCTTGCTGTCATCAACGATGAGAACGCGAACCTTGCTCATGCGGAAGCGCGCTCCACTTTGCGGTAGGTGGTAATGCCGTCCAACGCCAGAAGCTTCGTGGCATCGCCCGAAATGCGCTCGGAATGGCCGATATATAGCACCGCATTGGTCGGCAGCAGCGCCACCATGCGGCTCCACAGCTTGGCCTGGATGTCCTGTGTGAAATAGATCATCACGTTCCGGCAGAAAATCGCATCGAACGGGCCCTTCATCGGCCAGCTCTCCATGAGATTGAGCGGCCGGTACTCGATCATGTTCTTGGCGGCATCATCAATCTCAAAATGTTCGGAATGTTTCTCGGTCCATGCATTACGCATGTCGGCCGGGATACCAGAAAGCTCTTCCAGGGGATAACAGCCTCGCTTTGCGATGCTCAAAACCTTGGTGTTGAAGTCGGTGGCAAGAATGCGAACATTATGCGCACGTGCATCAGGCAGCGCTTGCAGAATTTGCAGTGCAATCGAATAGGGCTCCTGTCCGGAGGAACAGCCGGCCGACCAGATGCGCACCCGACCGCCTTCCTTGGCCCGCGCAACCAGCGATGCAAGAATCTTGTTCTTCAAATGGGTGAAGTGATGATCTTCGCGAAAAAACTTGGTGACATTTGTCGTCAGGGCTTCCGCCATCTGGTGCAGCTCGTTTTGGCCATTCGCCGAATTCACCAATTTTATATAGTCATCGAAGTTCTGCAGATTGAGAGCACGCAGGCGCCTCACCAGGCGCGAATAGACCAGTGTCTGCTTGGAATCGGGAAAGTTGTTCCCAGTGATTTTTTCCACAGTGCTTGCAATCTGGCGGAAATGCGTCTGCGTAAAACGAAACTCCGGATTGGTTGTTTCAGCTGCGCTCATCAGGCGGCCTTCCGTTCATGGCTGGGCAGAACATCCTGCAAGGAAAGCAGGCTGATCATCCTGCCTTCCAGTGTGACAATGCCGCTGACAAAGCTGCGGGCAACCGCGGAGCTCACATCCGGCGTCGGATGGATCAAGGCGGCATCAACTGAAATGATGTCCGACACCATATCCACGAGAAGCCCCGTCATCCGGTCCTGATCCTGCACCACGATTACGGCGTGGCGGGCCGAAGGTTCAGACTTGCCCTTGGCCAACCGGGCCGGTAGATCAATCACCGGCAACACAGTGCCGCGCAGATTGATCACCCCGATCACGAACGGCGGCGAATGCGGAACCGGCGTGGCCGGTGTCCAGCCGCGGATTTCGCGCACCTGGATGATGTCCACGCAGAATTCCATTTCGCCGACCATGAAAACGATCAACTCGCGGGCCGGTATGGTTTGGTCTTTAGTCATTCGTACTCTCAGCTTGCCTTTGCCCATTTCGATCCAGCTTCCATGCGCTCGCGCTGCTTGGAATCTGCGATTGTTTCAACATCGAGGATCATCGCCACACGCCCATCGCCCAGGATGGTTGCGGCGGCCACACCCGGCACCGGGCCGTAATTGTGCTCGAAGCTCTTGATCACCACTTGGCGCTGGTCAAGGATGCGGTCCACCAACAGGGCGCTGCGCGAATGGCTTTCCGTATCAACCAGAATGGCAACACAACCTGTCGGCTTCACCGCTTCAGCGCGCACATTCAGCGCACGCCCCACATCCACCAGCGGCACCAGACGCTCGCGCACGCGCATGGCATAGCTGCCTTGGCCGAGATCCAGGATCATGCTGCTTTCGGGTTGCAACGTTTCCACCACGGAAGTCAGCGGAATGATGAAAATCTCATTCGCCACGGAAACCACGATGCCGTCCAGAACTGCCAGCGTCAGTGGCAGGCTGAGTGTGAAGGAGGAACCCTTTCCAGGCGTTGAACTGATATTTATTCTACCCCCCAGCGCCTGGATCGAGCGGCGTACCACATCCATGCCCACGCCACGGCCGGAAATCGCCGAAACAGTGGTGGCGGTAGAGAAGCCGGGCAGAAATAGAAGATTGTCGATTTCGCTATCAGTAAACTGCGCGTCCTGCGGCACCAGATTCTTGCGCTTGGCAATTTCCAGCACCTTGGGGCGGTTGATGCCTGCGCCATCATCCTGCACGGTGATCACCACCTTGCCGGATTGATGCGCTGCCGTCAGCCGGATGGTGCCTTCTTCAGGCTTGCCTGCAGCCAATCGGTCGGCGGGGGATTCAAGCCCATGGTCCACCGCATTGCGGATCATGTGGGTCAGCGGGTCCGCCAGTGATTCAATCACCGTCTTGTCCACTTCGGCAGCTTCGCCCTCGGTCCGCAGGCGCACATTTTTTCCGGTGGAGTCGGCCACTTCGCGCACAATACGCTGCATGCGCTGGAACAGCGATTTCACCGGCTGGGCACGAATGGCCATCACGCTGTCCTGCAGGTCGCGGGTCAGGCGTTCAAGTTCTTCAAGCGAAGCAATGGCTTCAGTTCCCGTGGCCGCAACAGCCGGGCTGATACGCTGCGCCAGCATCGCCTGGTTGATGACCAACTCGCCAACCAGGTTGATCAGCCGGTCCACACGGTCCAATTCGACACGAATGGTCGGTGCCGGGCCTGATGGTGCAGGCTTGTCCTTTTGCGTAGCTGGTGCTGCCACTACAGGCGGAACAATTTCGGCTGCAACAGACGCGCGTATTTCTGGCGCTACAAAAGCCGGGAGTTCTGGCAGGGGTGCAAACGCCGCCGGAGCGGGTGCGGCCTCGGCGGGCATGATCACAGCTGGATCAAACATGGGCGCCTCCGTCAGGGGAACAAAAGGGAGAGCACCGCCTGAGCCATTCAGCAACGGCTGGATATCGAGATCACACGTGCCATCCACAAATTCGAAAACATCAGACACATCTTGTACGGAGGCCTCCGTCTCCAGCTCAATGGTGAAGGCAAGATAGGATTCGCTCACTTGATATGAGGCCAGATCCGGCAGCCGCGACGCGTCACAGGTGATCTTCATCGTGCCCAGTTGCTTCAACTGACGGAACAGGAGCAACGGCTCGTTGGCATTGCGATACAGATCGGCATGCGGGCGGAATTGGATGCGGAATCCACGCGACACTTCAGGCAGCATCGCTCCTCCCGCCGGTGCATCGCCCGGCAGGTCCAAGGGCAAATCAATTGAAATCAGCGTGGGCGCAAAATCAAAACTGCCGAAATCCTCCTCAGGCTCGCTCTCAACACTGGCAGCAGTGTTGTTGAGTTCGCCTAAAACAGCAGCATATTTGCTGGCGTCAATCTCCGCGCCCTCGCGGCACAACGACACGAGATCAGAAAGAATATCAGCCGAGCGCAGCAACAGCCGCATGACCTCCGGCTCCGGCACAAGCTGGTTGCTGCGAATTTTATCCAGCACCGTTTCAAAGGCATGTGCAAAGGACACAAGCTCGGCCAGTTTGAACGCGCCCGCACCACCCTTGACGGAGTGCACGGCGCGGAACACGGCGTTGACGGTTTCGGAAGAGTGATCCCCTTCCTCCATCGTCATCAGGCCCTGCTCGAGAGCCTGCATTTGTTCTTCGCATTCCTGGAAGAACGTATCCCTGATGCTTGCCATTTGATCCATGGGAGAAACCTCAGGCCACCACGCGTTTCACAACTGAGACAAGCTTTTCCGGCTCAAACGGCTTGGTGATCCAGCCCGTCGCACCGGCGGTGCGTGCCTTCTGTTTTTTCTCGGCATCACTTTCAGTGGTCAGAACCAGGATCGGCACCATCTGCTTTGAAGCATCCGCGCGCACCGCTTCGATAAAGCCAAAGCCATCCATGCGCGGCATGTTGATGTCGGTGATGATACAATCGGGCTGGCAGGTGGCTAGCACTTCAACGCCATGCACGCCGTCTTCAGCCTGCACCACATTCATGCCGGCAGCGGTGAGCGCCAGGCGCAGCATGTCGCGCATTGTACGCGAATCATCGACGGTCAGAACCGTAAGCGTCATATTTTATCCCTCCATGATGCTGGTGACGAGCGTGTCGGCACCGGCGGAATTGAAAGCTTCGCGAAGATGCTCTGAAACGCCGGATAGGGTGAAGGGCATCTGGTGCCTCTGCCATTCCGCTTGGGTGACCATCAGCAACTGCATGAACAGTGTTGAAGGCTTGCTCACGCCTGCCAGGTCGATGCGCAAGGCCTTGCCAATCTGGGTCTGGATGCGACCCAGCAATTGCTCAAGCTGGGCGGTGCCATGCGTATCGTCGATGGTAAGTGTGTTGATGTCGGTCATGTCACAGCCTTTGCGTCCTGGGCAAAAGCCAGCATGGATGCCTGTGGAGTCATGCGGGTGCCCTTCCAATATTGGGCCGTAAACTCGCAGATTAACCTGTTGTGAAGCTGTAGAGTTGCGGCGCTTTGCTGATTACATTTTTAAGTCGCATTCTCACTTGGCTCGCGAGTCGCTTCAAATCCATCGCGCTCAAATCTTCATGCGGCATTTTGAAAAACCAGCACAAACAACGCAACCGACAGGAACAACTTAAAATTTTTATCAAGAAATTAACCGATCTCACCTAAATCCTGTTGCTGAAATACGCAGGGGATCAATCCTTGCACCAATCAGATGGGGTTCACATGGGTAAGTTTGTCGTTTCTCTCGCCTGCGCCACGGCGTTCACAATCGTATCGGCTGCCGCTGCCACGTCGGTCGCTGGCTTGGGCCCCGTTGCCGGCAAGGTCCTGGTTGACCAGGGTTCAGGCTTCGCTCCTGCTTCAGGTACAATCGAACTGCATCAGGGCGACCGCGTATTTGTCGGCCAGAACAGCTCGGCCACCATCAATTACGGCTCTTGCAGCCTGATGATCAAGAAGGCCACGGTTTACTCCGTCGCTGCCGCAGCACCTTGCGCCAAGAATGAAAAGACGGCTTCCCTGCAAGATGATGGCAATGTGGTCATCACCCCGGCCAATTGGGGTGCAGCTGGCGGTGGCGGCGCCTCCTTCTTCTCTGGTGGCTCCGCAATATTCTACGCCGCAGGCGCTGCCATCGTGAGTGGTGCCATCTATGTCGGCGTGTTCCGCCCCGGCGTACATAATGGCGATTGCAACTGCGGCCCAGTGAGTGCACCCTGATCTGAACGCCTAAAACGAGTTATGAATCAAGCACTGCTTTGGCAGTGCTTTTTTTATGTCTAATGTGATGGCTGACATGGATTCGAATCTCAAACCGCCCTCTGCCGCCATCACGCAGAGCCTCTGGCCTCTCGCTTTTTCAGCCTATCTGTGCTTCATGCTGGTCAGTGGCGGCACATCTTTGCCCAGCGATACGGTGATTTATCTGCAATCGGCCTTGAGCCTTGCGGTTCTGGTAGCTGCTTTGTCGCAACTTGCCGCACGTGGTCTCCCTTCGAAATTGGCCGTCTATGCAAGCTGGCTGGCCATTTTCAGCGCAGCCTTGCCGCTGCTGCAGCTCATTCCGCTGCCTCCTTCAGTCTGGAGCCAGCTTGCCACCCATCAAGTGGCCCTCAAGAACATCGCCTTGCTCGGTGCCGTCCCGTCTTTCATGCCTTTGAGCCTCGCACCTGAGCAAACAAGGCTTGATGCCATCGCTTTGCTTCCGGCGCTAGCCAGTTTTTTCGGCACACTCAGCATTCCCCTGCGCCGGATCCCGTCTGCCATTTGGGTCATCTTGGCCTGCGCGCTCGTCAGCCTGGTCTTGGCCTTGCTGCAAGTGGCACAGGGCGAGCTTTCGCCCTTCTATCTTTATGGTGCAGAGCCCGGCACCGGCACGGGCACTTTCAGCAACCGCAACTTCTTCGCAGCCCAAGCCTATATCGCCCTGGTTTTTATCGGGGCTCTTGCCGCACACCTAAAGCAGAAATATCGCTGGCACGGCGGCCTCGTCGCACTTTTTGCAGCGGGAGGCATGGCGCTGCTGCTGGTCAGCCTGGCGCTTGCCGGTTCGCGCAGCGGCATCGTGCTTGCCATGCCGGCCATCGTCTTCGCCTTGCTCCTGCTGTACGGCGGCACAGCGGCCCTCAACCTCAAGACATCAGCGGTCACTCTTGTGGCCGTCATCGCCAGCCTCTTTGTCATCGGCCAGAGCAGCATGCTGGGCCTGTTGCGCCTGGCCAGCGGCGATCCCTTCTCCGATGCGCGTGCTGGTGTCGCGCGGGCTTCATTGTCACTGCTGAAAAACACGCTGCCGCTGGGTTCGGGTTTCGGTAGTTTTGTGCCGCTCTATCAAATGATCGAAACGCCAGCGATGCTGCAATCGCAATTCATCAATCACGTGCACAATGACTGGCTTGAATTGGCCATCGAAGGCGGCGCACCAGCGCTCCTCCTAGAAGCGTTCTTTGTGATCTTCATGGTCTTCGGCATCATCCGCGTCTGGCGTTATGGCCGTGGCGGCACCACCGCCATTTTCCAGCGCGCAGCTTCACTCGCACTGCCTTTGCTGCTGCTGCACGCGCTGGTCGATTTTCCGCTGCGCACCCCGGCCTTGCTCAGCCTCTTTGCCTTTTGTGTAGCATTGCTCACCCTGCCGCCCGATGTGGCCCCGCCGATGACGAAGCCAAATCGCACCCGCACCGGTTCAAAAACGCCGCCCAAACCGGGCCATACACCAGCAACACCCGCACCCTTCCGCCGGCCAGACGCGCCCTTCGGTCCCAAGTCACGCTGACCCTGCCTCAGGGTTGCGCGCGCGTCTGAAAAGAGAGCCCAAAACCCACCCCGTTAACTAAGGTTAACGGCCCCCCGCGATAGAAGTAGGTCTGTGATTCTGCCGCGCATTTGCCGCGGCTCTCCCGTTTGTTGCATTCGCGTTCAAGTCAGTGGCTGGAAAACGAAATGGCACAAATGAACTCTCTCGGAAAAATGCCCGCCCCCGATCAACGGGCGTTAAGCGCCGATGCACAACAGGGAAGTGCGCTTGACTATCTGCGCGAGATGCAGGTTCACGCCAACACCAATTATCCAGGCCAGGAACAACTGCAGGAATCTGCGGGCTTTGACCTGCAGAAATACTACCGCATCTTCAACAAGCACCGCCGCATGATCGCGGGCATCACCGGTGCCGCCGTCGTGGCCGCCGCTGTGATCACCTTTCTGATGACGCCCATCTACCGCGCCACCGCATCGATCCAGATTGATCGTGAAGCGATGAACGTCATGAAAGTTGATGGCCTGCAGCTCGATGACGCGCAGGTTGGCAGCATGGAATTCTACCAGACGCAGTATGAGCTTCTGGGCAGCCGCTCACTCGCTGGCCGCGTCGTCTCCTCCATGAGCCTGCTTAACGATCCGACTTTCACCAAGCCCAAGAAGTCGCTGGTGGGATCCGTCATGGGCCTGCTTCATCTATCGGATTCTGACGCAGATGCCGATGGCGCCGCTGACACAAAATCCCGTCAGGTCACTGACCGGCTGTTGAAAGTGCTTTCGATTTCTCCGGTGCGCGGCTCCAAGATCGTAAAGATCAGCATTGATCATCCCAATCCCGCCACCGCGCAGAAATTGGCCAATGGTTACGCCGAAGCTTTCATCGCCGATAATCTGGACCGGCGCTATGATGCCACTTCTTACGCGCGCAAATTCCTCGAAGACCGTTTGCAGCAACTGAAGGTCAAGCTCGAGGATTCTGAAAAGCAGATGGTCAAATATGCCCAGGACCAGGGCATCATCAGCATTGACGATGGCAAGTCCCTGTCGTCTTCTGATCTCGAAGCGATCAATGGCAAGCTGGGCGACATCCGCACCGAACGCATCAAGAAGGAACTGCTGTGGAAGCAGGCGCAAGCAACCGACGGCATCGGCCTCAAGGAAATTCTCGACAGCCCCGCCATTCAGGAAAACCTGAAGCAGAAAGCCCAGCTGGAAAGCGAATATCAGGAAAAACTCTCCACCTTCAAACCCGCCTTCCCGGCCATGCTGGAACTGAAAAGCCGCATCAAGGAACTGGACCGTCAGATCGGCAACGCCGCCAGCGCCATCAAGCAATCCATCGAAGCCTCCTATCTGGCCTCTAAGGGCGAGGAAGAACGCCTGCAGGCCCAACTCGATGCCAGCAAGAACGAAGTGGTGGACCAGCGCAACCGCTCCATCCAATACAACATCCTGAAGCGCGAAGTGGATACTAACCGCGCACTCTATGATGGCCTGTTGCAGCGCTACAAGGAAATCGGCGTGGCCGGCGGCATCGGTACCAACAATGTCTCGGTGGTGGACCGCGCCACCCAGCCGAAAGACCCGCGCTCACCCGTGCTCTGGCTCAACATCGCCATTGCGGCCTTGGGCGGCCTCGTTCTCGGCGGCCTGATCGCATTAGGCCTCGATCACCTCGATGACAGCTTCAAGTCACCGGAAGATCTGGAACGTGAACTGGGCATCGCGGTCATCGGTATTGTGCCCACGCCCGGCCCCGGCTCGTCCATCGAACAGGAAATGGCTGACCCGCGCTCCGGCATGGCGGAAGCCTACCGCAGCTTGCGCACCGGCCTGCAATTCTCCACCAGCGAAGGCCTGCCCCGCACGCTGCTGATGACGTCAAGCAAGCCTTCGGAAGGCAAGACCACCACGTCGATCAACATTGCTGAAGCTTTGTCTCATATCGGCCTCAGCGTGCTGCTGATCGATGCCGATCTGCGCAACGCCTCGGTGCACAAGCGCCTCGGCATTTCGAATGAAATGGGTCTCACCAATTACCTCACCGGCAACAAACCACCCGAGGAAGTTGTGCAAGCCACCGCCAATGAAAAGCTGGTGATCATGACATCGGGCATGCTGCCGCCCAATCCGGCAGAGCTGCTCATCGGGCCGAAATTCCCCGCGCTGCTCACGCTCGCCGCCGAATCCTTTGATGTGGTGATCGTCGATGGCCCACCGGTCATGGGCCTTGCCGATGCGCCGATCATTTCCAACATGATGCAGGCCACGCTGATGGTGGTGGCCGCCAATGAAACCACACGCGATACCGCCAAGACGGCGCTGCGCCGCCTCGGCCAGGCACGCGCCAATGTCATCGGCGCGATCCTGAACAAGTTTGATCTGAAGCATTCCGGTTATGGCTATGGCTACGGCGAATATGGCTATTACGGCTATGGCAACGACACGCCGCAGCTCACCGAAAGCGAGGCATGATCCGTGTCGGCCACCTCCATTGATCTGGCCCTTGCGGCCTATCAACAGCCGGCGCGCCTGCGCCTGCTGCAGAGCCAGGCTGCCGGTCCCGATATTCTGATGCTGATCAAGATCGCCGCCGGCGATGCCGAAGCCACCACACATTGGGCAGCGCATTACGCCATCCCCGAAGCCACGCTGCTGGAAGCCTCGGTCTTCTACCTGCGCAGCATGATCGCCGCTGCGGGTTCCGATCCATACAAATTATTGTGCCTCAAGCCCGGCGCGACGTTGGAAGATGTAAACATCCACAAACGCTGGCTCTTGCGCTGGTTGCATCCGGACCGCAATGGCAGCGCCTGGGAATCGGGTCTTTTCACCCGCGTCGCCACGGCGGCCCGCACGCTGGAAAGGCATTTGAAAACTGAGCCCGGTGCTGCTCCCATCGTAACCACCAGCGTTGAGCGCAAGCCGGTCTTCGATCACAAACGCGCGCGCTTCACCCACATGCAGCGCATGCAGCAGCGAAGCACTGCGCGCCACACGGCGGATTTTCCCGTCACGAAGCCAAAGAAGCGTTTGCGCTTCGCCACTATAGCCACCATCGCGGTGATCGGGTCGATCGGCCTGTTCACCATCAGCCGCCTCAGCCTCGGCGCGCATGGCGACTTCACCTTCGCCAACATTCTGTGGCGCGGTTGACATGAGCGCGCGCACACAAACGTCCCGCTTATCCAATCTTCTGCCGGTCAGCATGGCCGCTGCAACCACGCTGGCACTCGCCGCCACGCTGGCGCTCGGCCCGCTGCGCGCCGACCGCACCTTGACAGATCCCGTTCTCATGGAGGCCGATCCTGTCGGCGCCCTCAAAGCCCTCACGCCGGATCAAGTCGCCCAACTCACATTGCGCGAAAAGCAGCGCCTGCTGGCCGAGCCGCTTGATCTCCTCGCACTCTCCAATCTCACAGTGCTGAATGATCTCGCCGGCAACGCCGCTGCATCCAAAGCCATTTCGCTGGAAGCGGCTAGCCGTTCACAGCGCGATTCCGTCACCCAGCTCAGCGCCATCACCAGCTATCTGAACGCCAAGGACTATAAGAACGCCTTCACCCATCTGGATGGTCTTTTCACCAGCCGCCCCGACATGGCGGAAAAAATGTTCAGCAGCTTGCCCGCATTGTTGAACGACCAGAAGGCCGTTGCTGCACTGGCCGACATCCTGAACCGTCAGCCACCCTGGCGCGCCGCTTTCACCTCATGGCTGATCCAGAACGATACCAGCGGTGAAACCGCCTTCGCTCTGTTCAATGCCTTGCGCAAGGTAGACGGCACTGTTGAACCCTCCGAGACGCGCGCTTTCGTCACCCGGCAATTCACCCAGGAAAATTACGACAAGGCCTACTTCTACTGGCTGGATGGTCTGTCACAGAACGAGCTTCTGAAGCTCGGCAACATTTTCGACGGCAGCTTCACGCTGGAACCGCACAACCAGTATTTTGGCTGGAACATCCTTCCACTGCCCAATGCCGAAATCACTTTGGTGCCGCGCAATGATCCGCAGAAATCCAACGCCCTGCATCTGACCTTCTACAACAACACACAAAGTTTCGAGCACGTCTATCAGGTGCTCCATCTGCGCCCAGGCAATTACACGCTCGCAGGCGAATGGTCTTCCAGCCGCTTGACCAGTCCCGCTGGCCTGACCTGGACAATTTCCTGCCTCGAAAGCACCACACAGATTGCGGCCACCCAGAGCTTCAACAGCGCATCACCGCATACCGGCTTCTCTCAAGCTGTTACCGTTCTGCCTGATGCCTGCAACTTCCAAATTCTGCGCCTCGTCAACGCCAGCAGCGCGGCACTGGATGCCAAGATCGACGGCGACCTTGAATTCAGCAACCTGACCATCGCGGAGCAGAATTAGATGCTCGCCACGCTGCTCAGTAAAGACAAAGGCCCCTGGCTGGTCACCGGTGGGGCGGGCTTCATTGGTTCCAACATCATCGAAACCCTGCTGGCTCATAGCCAAAGCGTGCGTTGCCTCGACGATTTCTCCACCGGCTACCGTGACAATCTCGATGCTGTGGTGAACAAGCTGGGCCTCGCCGCCGAGCAAAAACTCGAAATCATCGACGGTGATATTCGCGACTACGCCACCTGCCACAAGGCGGCGCAGGGCATCACCCATGTGCTGCATCAGGCCGGCCTCGGCTCGGTGCCACGCTCGCTGAAAGATCCGGTCGCCACCAATAGCGTCAACATCACCGGCTTCCTCAACGTACTGGAATCGGCACGCCTCGCCAAGGTGCAAAGCTTCACTTACGCCGCCTCCAGCTCAACCTATGGCGATGAACCGAACCTGCCGAAGATTGAAAGCCGCATCGGCAAACCGCTCTCGCCTTACGCTGTCACCAAATATGTGAATGAGCTTTACGCACAAAACTACGCGCTGGTCTACGGCTTCAGATGCATCGGCCTCAGATATTTCAATGTGTTTGGGCCAAGGCAGGATCCCGATGGTGCATACGCCGCCGTCATTCCGAAATGGATTCTCGCGATGATGAAGGGTGAGCCCATCACCATCAATGGCGATGGTGAAACCAGCCGCGACTTCTCCTTCGTCGCCAATGCCGTGCAGGCCAATATTCTCGCCGCCACCGCGAAGGACGAAGCCAAGGCTGAAGTATACAACATGGCAGTGGGTGGCCGTACAACGCTCAACCAGCTTTTCACCACACTGAAGGAAGAGCTTCACAAGATCGGCATCATTTATACACGTGATCCGGTCTATGCCGACTTCCGCGCCGGCGATGTGCGCCATAGCCAGGCCGATGTCAGCAAAGCACAGACGCTACTGGGCTATGCGCCCACTCACAATTTGCAAACAGGAATCAAGGAGGCCCTGCCGTCCTATGTTGAATACTTTTCAAAACAAAACACACGCAGCCATTAGGCCATCGACCGAGTACGTCACGGCGGAAAAAATCGCCGTTGTGGGTTTGGGCTATGTCGGTCTTCCCGTCGCAGTCGCGGCCGCCGCAAAATTTCCCGGCGCCATCGGCTTCGATATTTCAACGCGCCGCATCGACGCATTGTTGAAAGGCGAGGACGCCACTGGCGAGATCGAGCCTGAGCGTTTGAAAGCGAGCGGCCTCACCTTCAGCACCATGCCGGACGCGATGAAGGGCTGCACCTTCTTCATCGTCACTGTTCCTACGCCGATCGACAATCAGAACCGCCCAGACCTCTCGCCCCTCGACAAGGCCTGCGAACTGGTCGGCCCCGCGCTCACGCCGGGCAGCATTGTGGTGTTTGAATCCACCGTCTATCCTGGTGTCACCGAAGATTACTGTGCGCCCCGTTTGGAAAAGTATTCCGGTCTCAAGCGCGGCAGCGGCTTCAAGCTCGGCTATTCGCCTGAACGCATCAATCCCGGCGACAAGGAACACCGTTTCGAAAAAATCCTGAAAGTGATTTCCGCTGAAGACGCAGAATCCCTCGCCCGCGTGCGCCATGTCTATGGTTCGATCGTTGAAGCCGGGCTCTTTGAGGCCAGTTCCATCAAGGTCGCCGAAGCCGCCAAGGTGCTGGAGAACACCCAGCGCGATCTCAACATCGCCTTGATGAATGAATTGTCGCTGATCCTGGACCGCATGGGCATCAGCACGCGCGAAGTGCTGGCAGCCGCAGGCACCAAATGGAACTTCCTGAAATTTTCGCCGGGTCTTGTGGGCGGTCATTGCATCGGCGTTGATCCCTACTACCTTACCGCTGCCGCCGAAGGCCTGGGCTACCGGCCCGAAGTGATCCTTGCCGGCCGTCGCGTCAATGACGGCATGGGCGCTTTCATTGCTGAGAAATCCGTGAAGCTGATGCTGCAGCAAGGCCTCAACCCCAAAACCGCGAAAATCGGAATCTTCGGCGTCACCTTCAAGGAAAACGTGCCGGATATCCGCAATTCAAAAGTTTTCGACATCGTGCGCGAGTTCAAATCCTATGGCCTCACGCCGCTGCTGACTGATCCGCTGGCGCAATCCAGCCACACCATGCATGAATATGGCGAGGAAGTGAGCGAGGCCCATCTGCTCGATGATCTGGATGTGCTGCTGTTCGCCGTGCCGCACCTTGAATATGCGGGTGATCTTGCGGGCCTGCAGAAAAAACTCAAACCCGGCGGCATTCTCGTCGATGTGAAATCCGTCATCGCGCCATCCCAGCGCCGCAGCGATATCGTTTATTGGTCGCTGTGAACGGCAAGAAAGTCATTCTTCTGGGGTCGCTGGCCGAATCCCTGATCAATTTCCGCAAAGACCTGATCCTCGAACTGGTGAAGCGCGGCCACCGCGTCATCGCCGTCGCGCCAGATATGGAAGATGCCACAGCCGCAAGGCTGAAGGCGTTGGGCGTGGAGGGAAAGTGCGTGAGCTTCTCACGCACCGGTATGAACCCGTTTTCAGACCTGAAAGGCATCGCGCGGCTGCTGGCGTTTTTGCGCGCAGAAAAGCCTGATGCCCTCATCGCCTACACCGCCAAACCAGTCATCTATGGCCTGCTCGCCGCGCGCCTCTGCGGTCTCAAGCATGCAACAGCGATGATCACCGGTTTGGGCTTTGCTTTCACACCCGGCCCTGGCATTCGCCGCAAACTGGCGCGCGTGGCCGCCAGCGCGCTCTACCGCCTAGCCCTTCCCGGCGCCAGCCATGTCGTCTTCCAGAATGATGATGACTTATCGCTGTTCAAGGCCAATGGATTTCTGGACGAAACGCAAAAGCTCACCATCGTCAACGGCTCCGGCGTCAATCTCGATGATTTTGCTTCAGCGCCGCTGCCCGCGCCACCTCACTTCCTGATGATTGGTCGCCTGCTCGGTGCCAAGGGCGTGCGCGAATACGCCGAGGCCTCGAAGCAATTACGTGCCGCATATCCTGAGGCCACCACCAGTCTCGTTGGCTGGTTGGATGGCGGGCCTGATTCCGTTGCGCAGGCCGAGCTTGATCAGTGGTGCAAAGGCGGAATGAACTTTTTCGGTAAGATGAGCGATGTGCGCCCCGCGATCAAAAATGCCAATGTCGTAGTGCTGCCGTCCTACCGTGAAGGCACGCCGCGCAGCGTGCTGGAAGGCATGGCCATGGGCCGCGCCATCATCACCACCGATGCCCCCGGCTGCCGTGGCACTGTCGCAGAGGGCGTGAACGGATTCAAGGTCGCACCGCGCGAAGTGGCACCACTGACGCAAGCGATGTTGAAACTCGCGCAAGACAAGAAGTTGCGCAGCACCATGGGCAAGGCCTCGCGCCAGCGCGTTGAAGCGCTCTATGAAAGCCACGCCGTCGCCATCGCAACAGCAGATGGATTAGGGTTCTAGGCCTGCGCTTCCGACAACACTTGCGCGAGTGCGCCGCAAGTCTTGTCGATCTCACGCTCTGTCAAAGTCGGATGCACCAGGAACATCAGGCTTGTCTCGCCCAAACGTCGCGCATGTGGCAAGCGTTGTGCAGGACGCCAAGGCGTGCCATCAAAGGCATTCTCCAGATAAATCTCGCTGCAGCTGCCATGATAGCAGGGCACTTTAAACGCATTGATTTCCGATACAATGCGATCGCGGCTCCAGCTGGGTTTCAAACGCTCAGGATTCACATGAATATAAGCTTTGTAGAAGGCATGCTCGTGGCCATCAGGAAGGTGCGGAACATCCACGCATGAAAAGCGTGATGCCGCATCCCAGATGCGCAGCGCATTTTCTTTGCGCTTGGCATGCCACTCATCCATCAGCGTGAGTTGAATGCGCCCCAGCACCGCCTGCATTTCCAGCATGCGCCAGTTGGTGCCGATCGAATCATGCACCCAGCGAAAGCCCCGCGGATGCTGCGTGTCGTAAACCGAATCCCAGCTCTTGCCGTGATCCTTGAATGACCACATGCGCTGCCACAGGCCCTCGTCATCGCAGGTCACCATGCCGCCTTCGCCGCCGGTGGTCATGATCTTGTCCTGGCAGAACGACCACGCCGCCACATCACCGAAAGTGCCCAGCGATTTGCCGTTGATCGCACCACCATGGGCCTGCGCGCAATCTTCAATCACCTTGATGCCACGTGGCCGCGCCAGCGCCATGATCGCGTCCATGTCGCAAGGCTGCCCCGCCAGATGCACCACAATGATCGCTTTGGTGCGCGGGCTGAGCACCGGCTTGATCGAGGCGGCGGAAAGATTGCCGCTGGTAGGATCAACATCGACAAACACCGGCGCGGCACCAGCATTCACCACGCAGGATACAGAAGCAATGAAACTGCGCGGCGTGACGATCACTTCATCATCGGCAGCACCGCCATTGACGCGGCCCACTTTCAATCCATGCAGCGCCAGATCCAGCGCCAGCGTTCCATTGGACAGAGCGATGGCATGCTTCGCACCCATCCAGGATGCGAATTCCTTTTCGAACAGGCGGCCTTCTTCGCCCGTCCAGTAATTCACCTTGTTTGACATCAACACGCGCGAAACGGCTTGCGCTTCATCTTGCGTGAAATTTGGCCAGACTGAAAATCCACTATTGAGCATTTTTTATTTGCGTTCCATTGGCCGCGCCGGATTGCCCACCACGGTCACACCGGGTGCCACGTCTTTCGTTACCACCGCACCCATGCCGATTACAGCGCCGGCACCAATCACCAATGGCTTGTCATGCGAGCCTTGCCGCAACACAGCGCCCGTGCCGATATAGACATCATCACCAATGATCACCCGGCCATTGCAATTCACCCGCGGCCCGAAGGTGACGAAATCACCGATGCGGCAATCGTGCCCCACATAAGAATAGATGTTGAGATGGAATTGCTGTCCGACACGGATATTCGCGGTCATCAGCGCCTGGGTATAGATGAGTGCGCCTTCACCCAATTCCACATCGTCATAGGTCATCGAAGTCGGCGCATGGATTGAAATGAAACTTGCGCCCGCCGCGTTGATCTTGGCGGCGAGCTTGCGGCGCACCACGCTGCTGGCGATCGCAATGGAAAATTTGCGGCCCTGATCCAAAGCGTCTTCAAAGCTCATCACCAGGCTGCCATTCACCGTGCGGCCCTGCTTATCGCCATCATCATCGACATATACGATGTCGGCCGCAGGGAAGGCCTGCTTGACGAAAGGCAGCACTTCGCGCCCGCCATCCGCACCGTAAATCGCAATGCGTTCGGTCATGGGCGTGCACTTCCCTTGAAAGCCGGCATGGTGGCATGGCCCTCCGCCGCCACATCCTTGCTGAGTAGAACTGAGGTAAACGTCTTCACCAGGATGCGCAGATCGAGCCAGAAGCCTTGCGTCTCGACATAGCGCACATCAAGTTCCAGCTTTTCATCCCAGCCCAACGCATTGCGGCCATTCACTTGCGCAAGTCCGGTAATGCCGGGGCGCACATTGTGGCGCAGTGCCTGCCGTGCAGAATAAAGCGGAAGATAGGAAACCAGTAAGGGCCGCGGGCCAACCAGGCTCATGTCGCCGCGCAAAATATTCCAAAGTTCCGGCAATTCATCCAGGCTCGATGCACGCAACATTTTGCCGAAGCGCGTAAGGCGCTCCGCATCGCTGCCATCGCCATTCTTCATGCTGCGGAATTTGATCAGCGTGAACACTTGGCCACCGCGTCCGGGTCGCGCTTGGCGGAAAAGAACCGGGCGGCCCAACTTCATTGCAACCAACAGCGCCACGACCAGCAGCACCGGGCAAAGCAACGCGAGAAGCACACCCGCAACAACAAGATCGAAAACGCGTTTGCCGCGATAGCTCCCGGCAGGCATCACGCCGCTTCCATCACGGAAGGTTGAATCTCGCGCACATCATCGCCCGCGCGCCACGCCAGTTCCATGGTTAGGATCACCGCATCATCAATGCGTTCGGCATCGAGAAGTGCATTCAGCTTCTTCAATTGCGCGGCCAACGCGGAATAAGGCATGAAATATTCTTTGCTGCGCAGGATACGGCGGTGCGTGGTGGGCGAAAGATCATGCCCGATCTCCAGCTCCTCATACATTTTCTCGCCGTCACGCAGGCCGGTATATCGGATTTCAATATCGCCATCCGGCATCTCAGGTGTTTTCACCGTGTGGCCGGCCAGTTCGATCATCGTGCGCGCCAGTTTGGAAATCTTGATCGGCTCTCCCATGTCGAGCACCAGCACTTCGCCGCTGCGCGCCAGACCCGCGGCTTGCAGCACCAGTTGTGCGGCTTCAGGGATCGCCATGAAATAACGCGTCACGTCAGGATGCGTCACCGTCACCGGGCCGCCCTTGGCAATCTGGTCGCGGAAGATCGGCACCACGGAACCATTGGATCCCAGCACATTGCCGAAGCGCACCATGCAGAACAGCGTCTTGGAATCGCGCCGTGCTGCAAGCGCCTGCACGGTGAGTTCACCCAGCCGCTTGCTCGCACCCATCACACTGGTGGGGCGCACCGCCTTGTCGGTGGAGATCAGGATGAAGCGCTGCACCTGCGCTTTCATCGCGGCCTCGGCCAGAATGCGCGTGCCGTTCACATTGTTGCGGATACCGGCCTTGGCATTCTCCTGCACCATGCGCACATGCTTGTAGGCGGCAGCATGAAACACAATGTCGATAGCGATGCTGCGGAACAGGGCCTCAATCTGCGGTGCTGATTTCACATCACCCAAAACAGCCGTCACCTGCAGGCCCGGATGCTGCGGTAGCAGCTTCTCGATCTCGCGATGAATTTCAAACAGCGCAAATTCTGATGCGTCCAGCAGCACCAGATGCCGCGGCCGGTGCTTCAGGCATTGCCGCACCAGTTCTGAACCGATCGACCCACCAGCCCCCGTCACCAGAATGGTCTTGCCACCAACAGCGAGTGCAATCGTGGCCAGATCGGGCGACACTTGCTCGCGCCCCAGCAGATCTTCGATCTTCAATTCGCGGATGGCGCGCGCGGCGGAACGGCCTGCGGCGAGATCATTCACATTGGGCACCAGCTTGGTGGAAAGCCCCTGCCCCACCATCATTTCAAAAAGGCTGCGCAGGCTTTGGCCCGGCATATCGGGATTGGAAATCAGAATCTGGCGTGCGCCATGGCGGCGCTTGGCCTCGCCCACTTCGACAGTGTCATAGACACGCAAGCCCGCCAGCTTGCGCCCAACCAGTGTATAGTCGGTGGTGATGAAGGCCACCGGCACATAACGCCCGCCCTGGCGCAACGCATCAACAAGCTGCAGGCCTTCGCGGCCCGCGCCATAAATGAAAACCGGAATCCGCTCTTGGTCGCGCAGCGGCGATACCGGCGTCTGCAGCAGATAAACTGCAAGGCGCCGCGTCGCCACCAAGCCCAGCGTGGCAAAAACCGGATAGATGCCCAGCATCGACCGCGGCAATCCGCCGAGATCGAAAACATGCAGATACATGAACCACAGGGCAGCAGCGAGAACTTGCGAAGCCAGGATGCCTTGCTCGCTGCGCATCGAATGCCCGCGTGAAGCTGTTTTGTAAAAGCCCATCAACGCCAGTGAAAAAATCGAAAACATTGGGCCCGAAAGATGCAGATGCATCGTGCCATCCGGCGGCCACATATCAAACGGCACGCGCAGGAAGCGCGCGGCCATGATGGCGGCCAACACGGCCGCAACATCCGCAGCAAGGATAACACTGATCTTCAGCGGCGTCGGCAGCAGCGTCAGATAGACAAGCAACTTCGGAATGCGGCGCGGCATTCAGGCTTTCCCAATACGCATTAAAGGCGGCGATGGCTTGCCATTCCGCGGCCCAGAAAAATTTTCAAATCTGCTCATCGTCAAGTGGCCCGTCGGCGTTTTTGCGTTCAACCTGGCGCCAACCATGCGTATGATTCACTTGGTCGATTCGGCGGCACCGGCTTTGGATTACAACCGCAAGCTTGCACCAAAGCGGTTCAATCCTGGATTGCATCTAGTTGAAAACCGCTTAAAAGTTGCAGCCGTGTAAGTTCCTGCGTCTCCCTCTTGAAGCCTTTAAAAAATGCTCCGTGACTTGATCAATTCGACCATCCAGCTACTTCGGCTGCTCGTTATACGCGCCGGCGGATTGCTGTTTCTGTTTCTCGCCAATGTGATCATCTCACGCAGTTTCGGCGTCGATGTACTGGGCCAGTTTCAATATTGCCTCGCCCTCGTCATGATCCTCAGCACTGTAGGCCGCTTGGGCCAGGATCAGTTTCTGCTGCGCGCGGCAGCACAAGCCAAGGCGCAGGGCGATGCAAACTCCATTACCGTAAAACTGGCCTCCTCTCTCACAGCGCTTGCTTTGCCACTGGCTGCGGCAACGCTGGCGCTGATCGCTTGGTTGCTTGTGATGCAGCCGGCGGCACCTGGCCGCGTGGCGATGCAGATCGTAATGGCGCTCACCATCTTGCCGCTCGGCATATTGATGGTGACCAGTGAAACCATGCGCGGCGCGCAGCGTGTCGAAGCGTCAATGTTCCTGCAATCTTTCCTGCCGCAAGCGCTGTTTCTCGCTGCACTCTACGCGCTGGTGCAATGGGGCGGCGTGCGCAGTGCCTGGATTGGTGCGGCTTATGCGGCCTCCTTCGCCGCCAGCGTGCTGGCCACGTTCGCCTTCTGGCCCACACTCGCACATGCCAAAAGCGGCGGCGTGTTCCGCGCGACGCAGCAGGCCTGGGCTGATGGACGGCACTTCTGGCTCGCCGCATGCCTCAATGCAGGCACCGCCTGGATTGATATTCTGGTACTCGGCCTCATTGCGGGAGCCACTGATGTTGGCATCTATGCCGCCATCATCCGCACCGGCGCGTTGATCGGCACCTTCATCATGTTGGTGGCAAACCCGGCAGTACCCAAACTCGCCATGCTCTACGCGCAGAAAGACATGAAGCGATTCATCAGCACCTTCATCACCTACCAGGCGCTGTTCGCGGCTTCTGCCATTCCCATCGCAGCTTTGTTTCTGATCTGGCCACAGAATGTCCTGAAAATTTGGGGTGGCGAAGTCACCAGCGCGTCCACCGCCTTCATGATTTATGCGGCCTTCCAGATCTTGCAGCTGTTCCTCGCTTTGCCCGGCCAACTCATCGCCGTGATGGGATTGGAACGCGAGCTGTCGCGCATCAATGGTGTGGCCTTCGTGCTGAAGGGCCTGTTGCTGGTGGCAGGCTATAGCCTCGCGGGGCTTGAAGGTGCAGCACTCGGTGCCGGCCTTTCTTTGCTCATTGGAAACCTGCTCTGCGCCGGAAGCTTCATCCGCCAGTTGCTGCGCGACGGTGCTTTCGGCAGCAAAGCAATTGAACTGCCCCATGCGAGGAAAGTCTGATGGCGATCACTGACAAGAATAAGGTTCTGAAAGATCTGAAGCAGCGAGCCGAAGTCAAAATCGAACTCGGCTGCGGCCCCACCAAGCAGGACAAGGATGCCCTGGGTATCGACATTCTTGATTATCCCGGCGTGGATTTGATCGGTGATGTCTATGAGGTGCTGAAGGCTTTTCCCGCGTCATCGGTGGATTCAGTCTATGCCCGCCATTTCATTGAACATGTGCCGGACGTGATCATGCTGCTCGATGAGCTGGAGCGCATCGTGAAACCCGGCGGCACGCTGCATTTTATCGCACCCCATTTCTCCAACCCGTATTTCTATTCCGACCCCACCCACAAGACCTATTTCGGTCTCTACACGTTCTGCTATCTGGCGGAATGCAAACTGTTCAAGCGCACTGTGCCCAATTACAAACGCGAACTGCGTTTCACGGTGACGGATGTGAAGCTCGGCTTTAAATCATCCAGCGCCTTCCCGGTGCGTTATGCATTGAAGCGCATGTGGCATTACATTTTCAATGCCACGAACTATCTGCGGGAATTTCATGAGGAAAACCTGTGTTACCTCATCCCCTGTTATGAAGTGGAATATTTCCTCACGCGCCGGCCATCATCCGCACCGGCGGTCTGAGCCCGTTCACGCAGCAAGCTTGACATCAGGAATGGCAGGAAGCTGATCCACACGGCATCAAAAGCATCCAGCACTGGATTGAAAGCATAGGCAATATAGGCACCCAGCACGCCCACGATGAGCGCGCGCTGCTTCGGTTGAAGTTGGCTATAATGACTGAACACGCGGATCACCGGCGTGACATAGAGCCAGAGCAACAGGCCGCAGGCCAGCACGCCATAACGAAACAGCGCCGCAATATAGGAAAGCTCATAGCGCCACGGCGTGACCTCATCGCGGATCACCGCGACGGAACTTCCCAGCCCATTGCCGATCACGGGGTGTTTCCAGAATCCTTCCAGCAAGGAATAAGTCTGGTCCACGCGCGCCATTTCGTCATAAAGCGAAAGCGTGTCCCAGCGTTCCGACAGCATGCTTTGCAGCGACAGATAATCAAATGCATACATGATGGAGCCGGCCACCAGCAAAGCACACAATGAAACCAGCGCGGCAATGCGCGCCTTCATGTTGGATACGAAAACCAGCTGGTTGATGACAACCGCAATCACAATGCCAAACAGGATCGAGCGCCGCCCAGTGGCAAGAATGCCCACCGCGAAAATCAACAGCACCGCATTGGCCAGCATGGATTTACGCTCGAGCAAGTGGATGGCAACAACCGGTGCCGAAAACAGCAGGCCGCTCACCGCGCTGGAGGCAACGCGCAACGAATTGAGATCGGTATTTTCCACTTCGTAGAAATGCGGCATGGGAACCGGCAGCAGGCCGGCAGATTCCAGCAACAGCCCCATCGAATATGCTAGACTAAGCCACGCCGCCGCAAAAGTCGCATCGCTCAGCAGGTTCAAATCTTGCCAGCGCAGATTGCGCAGCATCAGCCACCAGTAAAGCGGAAACACGATATGCAGCGGCACCAGATAGCCCAGTTCAAACTGACCTATGGCACCATTCGAATAGGGAATACCCAAATAAATCGCGCCCAATACCAGGATCACGACGACGGCCAGATCGGAAGCATCAACTTGGCGGATGCCGCGCATCCAGATCAATGCGATCAATGCCGTGCCGCCAAACAGCTTCACCCATACAAAGGCGAAAGGAAACGCCAGGCACGGAATCCAGAAGGCCAGGAACAGCCATTTGAAAACGATCGGCACCAGCGAAGGCTTGGTGCCGCCGGACTCGTAAGAGTCAAAGCGCACCGGCCCCTGTGCGATGCCGGGTCTGTTCATGACGTCAGCCCCCGCATCAGCGCCACCAGCCGCGGTCCCGTCACTTGCACTGAATATTCACGCGCCACCTTCTTGCGCCCCGCAGCGCCCATGCGTTTGGCGAGAGCTCGGTCTTTCAGGATCGTGCCCAAGGCATCGCGCCATTCCTGCGGCGTCTCTGCCAGAAAGCCATTCACGCCATGTTCCACAATGCTGCGGTTCACACCCACGGGTGATGCCACCACGGGCAACCCGCAGGCCATATATTGAATCAGCTTATAGCCGCATTTGCCACGCGCAAACGGGCTGTCATCCAGCGGCATGATGCCCACATGCATCGCCTGAATATCCGCCACTTCTTCGCTCTCGCGCCAGCGCGCATTACAGATGAAGTCAATGCCATCGGCCTGCGCACCAGCGCCCACCACTTTCAACGTGGCATCATGCGCGGCACAGGCATTTTCCAAAACATCCAGCTTTTGCTTGACGAAATTCCAGGTGGAAGGCGAGCCGATCCAGCCAATCGTCTTGCGCTCCGGTTGCCGCGAAAGATCAAGCTGATATTCATCCGCATCAATTACCGTGGGGATCACGGCAACATTGTCGCAGAACTGCCTTGCATATGAGGCCAAGTAATCATTGCCCGCCACCACAAGACTGGCCTGGCGCATCACCGGCTGCAACTTGCGGCCCAGCAGAGCGCGAACGGCTGAAGAAGCATGTCCGTCATACTGATGGAAAATCGCATCGTCATAATCATAAACCAGCGGCACCCCGCTCAACCGCGCCAGCCGCTCGACAAAGCCCGGCAGGTACGGAAACAACTCGCAATAAATCCAGATCAGATCATGCCTGCGGCTGGCCAACACTTGCGCCACGCGCACGCCATAGCGGCTGATCATTTTCGCCGCCGCAGAGCCACGGCCCTCGAAGCGCGCCTGCAATTGCGCATTCTCGATCAACGAGAAAACCTCAAGCTCAAAGCCCGCCGCTTCCAGCTGGGGAAAATATTGCAGCAACCTTTGCCGCGTGGATGCAGCAAGGTCGCCATACTTGGCAAACACGGCAATGCGCTTAGAGGCCTTGCGCATTGATCCAGCTCTGCAACATCAGAAGTGTCCAGATATGCGTGCCGGTTACCCCAGCCGCATCGTTTTGAAAGCCGGCCCAGATGCGCCGCACTTCCTGCACGTTGAGAAGCCCGTCGCGCTTCAACCGCGCTTCGCTCAACAGATCTTCGGCCCAAGTTTTCAGCGGCCCGCGCAACCAGGTATCCAATGGGACGGCAAAACCGCGCTTGGGCCGGTCCACCAAATCTTGCGGCACTTTCTTGTAAAGCAACTGCCGCAGGATCCATTTTCCGCGCCCATCGCGCCAACGCATATGCTGCGGCAAGCGCCAGGCAAAGACGGCAATGCGCGGGTCAAGGGCCGGGATGCGCGTTTCGAGACTCACTGCCATGGAAGCGCGGTCCACCTTGGTGAGAATATCACCGGGTAGATAATTCACTGTATCAGACCAGACGAATTGATCGAGGCTGTCGGTAAAGGCAGGTTTCTGCGGCGCCCAGCTTTCGGCAATTTCCGTTCCATCCTTCATCAGCGACAGCGGCTGCCGCCACCGCGCCAGATAGGATGAAAAAATCTCCTCGGCATTTTCCGCCCGCAGCAAATGGCTGGAATGGCGCAACTTGCGCCGCAGGCTTTCGGGGTTCACGCCTTGTGGCACCAAGGGCGAAAGTACTTTCGCCGCAGCCCCCACCACAAAATCCGGCAGATGCGGCACCAGTTTGGCCAATGAATGGCGCATCGGAATGCGTTTCATCGAAGCCCAGGCCTTCTGCGCCAAAACATGCCGGGCATAACCGGAGAACAATTCATCACAACCATCACCTGATAAAGCCATTGTCACTTTTTTCCGGGCAAACTGGCTCACCAGAAAGGTCGGCACCTGCGAGGCATCGGAGAAAGGCTCGTCGTAAATTTCGCCCATGCGCTGTGCGGCATCCAGGGCCATCGCATCCGTCAACAGCAGCGTTTCATGCCGGGTGCCCAGATGCCGGGCCACGGCACTCGCATGTTCAGCCTCGTCGACGGACTTGTCAGTATGCCCGATGCAGAATGTATGCACCGGCTTTGAAAGCAACTCCTGCATATAGGCGACCACCAAGGATGAATCGATCCCGCCGGAGAGAAACGCGCCCAACGGCACATCGGACATCAGCCGTACCCGCACCGCATCCTTGAACAGCGCGTCCAATTCTTCTAGTGCCGCATCATCATCAGTGAACTTGTTGGCAAGCCCGGCTTCCGCCACTTGATGCAAATGAAAATAAGGCGTCACCACCGGCGCCGCTCCGCGCTTCCACTGCAACATGCATCCAGGAGGCAATTTCTTCACACCGGCAATGATGGAATGCGCGGCGGGCACATAGCCTTCCCGCAAGTAAGCGGCTACTGCAGCCCGGTCCACTTCGCCGCGCAAGGCCCGCACCGAAGTCAGCGCGCCAAGCTCTGATGCAAAGCCGAACATGCCGTCCTGCAATCCATAGAGCAACGGCTTCTCACCGAACGGATCACGAGCCAAAGTCAGCTCCTGCGCGCGCATCTCCCAATGCCCAAAGGCAAACATGCCGTTGAGCTTCGGCAGAACCGCCGCAACGCCCCAATGGGCAATCGCTTCCACTAAAGTTTCAGTATCGGAATGCCCGCGCCACTTCACTTTTTTCTCGCGCAGCAAGGCGGCGCGGAGATCGAGATGATTATAGATTTCACCATTATAGGTGACGGCATGGTGCCCATCGGCAGAAAGCATCGGCTGATGGCCCGCCGCAGTCAGGTCCACCACGGCCAGTCGCTTGTGGCCGAAATAAACCCCGTCCTGCTCCCAATGGCCTTCGCTGTCGGGCCCACGATGGCTGAGGCGCTCGATCATCTTTCTGGCGCCGGCAAGCCGCGTTCCCGTCCGCCCGGCGATCAAGCCCGCAATACCGCACATTTCAAGTCTCAAACCTCTTCAGCTGATTCTTTTAGCCAGCGGAGCTTGCGCCGGGCCAAAGCCCGCGCCATAAAAACAATCGTCAGTTGCGCCGGTATTGCACCGCTGTACCGTCATCGTAAATGGATGAAATTTCCTTCATCTTGTTTTAAAATGGTTTGGCGCAATTCCTGATTGCGACTTCCCGACGCGGCATCGGAACCACCTGTTGTGCGAGATCTGAAAATACTGGCTTTGACGTCCTATGGCCGCCTCGCGGCCAGCAGCCGCTTGCGCATGATGCAGTTCCAGCAGCCATTGGCCGATGCCGGGATCCATGTCGATCATTCGCCCTGGCTTAGTGATGCGCAATTGGCCCGGCATTATGCTTCGGGCGCGCGTTATGGCCTGCGCGATGTGATCGTTCCAAGCCTGCAGCGGTTGGCGCGCATGTGGCGGGCCGGACACTATGACGCGATCTGGCTGCAAAAGGAGGCCTTCACCTATCTGCCCTGGCCGCTCGAACGCCTGGCTTGGGCAGGCCTGCCACCGGTCGTCGTCGATTATGATGACGCCACCTTCCATTATTACGACATGCACCCCAATCCCAAGGTGCGGGCGCTGCTTAAGACAAAGATTGACCGAGTGATGAGGGCCGCGGCCACCGTGGTGGCCGGCAATGACTATCTCGCGGCGCGCGCATGCACGGCGGGGGCAAAAACCATCGTCACCATACCCACCGTGGTGGATGCGGCACGCTATGTGACGAACGCCAAGTTTTCGGCGGCTCCGGAGTTCCGCATTGGCTGGATCGGCAGCAAGACCACGACGAAATATCTTAGAGCTCTGGCACCAGTCCTGGCCCGCGCCGAGCGTGAGCTGGGTGCTGAAATCGTCACCATAGGCCCAGGCAAGGTCGAGATCGAGGGCACGCATCCGACAAATATTCCGTGGACGGAGGAAACTGAGGCCGCTGAACTTGCGAAACTCTCGGTCGGCATCATGCCGCTGGATGATACGCCGTGGGAACGCGGCAAATGCGGCTACAAGCTCATTCAATACATGGCCAGCGGCCTGCCCACCGTGGCATCGCCAGTGGGCGCCAATACCGGCATTGTGGACCATGGCAAAACCGGCCTGATGGCCTCAACACCGGATGAATGGTTCGAAGCCCTGCGCAGCCTGAAGGAAAATCCAAAACGCGCGGCAAGCCTCGGCATGGCCGGGCGCGCCGTGGTGGAACAGAAATTTTCAATAGCCGCCGTGCTGCCGCAACTGGAAGCAACCTTGCGCGCTGCAGCTAGAACGATTTGAACCAAAGCCGCCAACGCTCAAGCCCCACCGCATAAAGCGTCACCCACACCAGAACCGGCTGCGCCAGCAAGCGCGGAATATGATAGGCCAGCCCCAGTTGCGGTTGCGCCAGCGCCATATCCAGAAACGCATGGTGAATATTGGCCGGATAAACCGCAACCGCATAAAGCGCCAGCCCGATGCCCGCTGACTTGCGCAGGCGCGGCACCCACAGGCCCACAGCGCCTGCCAATTCGCACAGTCCGGTGAACAGGATCACCGCAGAGGGCCAAGGCACCCAATCCGGCGTGATCATGATAAAGGGTGCAGGCAGCAGAATGTGAAACACGCCAGCGGTCAAATAGAACAACGAAAGAAAAATGCGAAACCCCAGCCGCCGCCGCTGTGCGCCAGTCGAATCCGTTTGCACCGTATCTGTCACAACTCCAGGAGGCGCGCGCTTCATGGCTATTTTGCGCTCTGCAGCAGAACCCAATCCGCCGCCGCCTCGCCGGATTTCACGGCCCCCTCAAACCAGCCCGCTTGATCAGGGGCATAATCTGATGACGCAAAGGCCAGCCGGCCAAACGGCTGCCATGCCGCAGGTTCAAATGCCGGACCCAGATCAGCAGGCATAGCCACCCAGGTGCCGCGCGCATAGGGATCGCTCACCCAGTCGTGCCAATCATACGAGATGAATTCAGCATTGGGCGCCAGCTTCTGCAATTGCCCGCGCACCCAATCTGCATCACCGGGATTCGCATCATTCAGCTGCAATCCAAAGCCAATCAGCATCACGCTGCCATCCGGCCCTGCACGCTCGGCCAGCAGTAACTCAATCCCCTGACCATCGCCGGTGATCAGCGTGCCCAGTGGAACACCGCGTGCCTTGATCCATACTTTGAAAGAGCAACCGCCATGCTTCTGTGCAATCGCCAGTGCGCGCGGAGATGGCAAAGCGGGAGAGAAGGTCATCGCATTCATTACGTTGATGCTGGCCGCAAGGATCACACGCTCCGCCTGCAAAAGTTCGCCACTGACCAGTGTGACGGAGACCTTGTGCTCATCCTGCGTGATGCCCACCACAGGGCAGGACAGGCGCAAATCAGCTCCCGAAGCCTCCAGCATCAGCTGCGCCAGCAAGGCCATGCCCGGCACCACCGTGTCGCTCCAATTGTCGATCATGTTTTCAGCCAGCCCGCCGCCATAGGCGCAGCTCGACAAAAATTCCGAAGCAGCAACACTGTCATGCGCACCATTGCCAGAAACTGACCACCATGCGTCGAACATGTGCCGCGTGGCAGGTGGCGGGGCAACGCGCTCCATATAGGCAGCATAGGTAATGCCTAGCAGAGGCCGCCCCAGCTCATCTTCCGCCATGCCCTTTTTGCAAAGCACTGCATCAGCCGCCACCCGCGTCAGCGCTTTCTCATGTGCGCGCCGTTCCTCAGCAGAAAGCATATGTGCGGCACGCACATTGCCCTCCCGCAGACTGAACCGCTGCGTCAGCGCCGCACGTGGCCGCAGAGAAAGCCCCAGTTCAGCCACCAGCGCGCGAATGCGATCATGATAAGGCGTGATCCACGACCCGCCATATTCCAGCAACGCATCATTTGGCGCGCCCGCATAGGCCT
Organism: Aestuariivirga litoralis; assembly: GCF_015714715.1. Lineage (NCBI taxonomy): Bacteria > Pseudomonadati > Pseudomonadota > Alphaproteobacteria > Hyphomicrobiales > Aestuariivirgaceae > Aestuariivirga > Aestuariivirga litoralis. The sequence goes on from NZ_WAHS01000002.1 coordinate 260,858, forward strand.
TGCTGAACGCCCGCCCACCAATCCGGTCCTGCGCTTCTAGCACCACACATTTAATGCCGGCCTTGCCAAGCTTCAGCGCAGCGGCGGCCCCAGCCATTCCAGCTCCGATGATGACAACGGACTTCATCTCGTCACGAAGCCGAGAACTTCACCGTCACACCGCGCTTCCGAAAATAGGACTCCATCAGCTTTCTACCAGCGCGATTGCTCTGCGCCAGCTTGGCCGGATCGAACACCGCTTCTTTCAAGCCCGCCCGCACCAAGGCCGCCTTGAGCGCTGCGATATGCAAGTCGATCTCGTCATTGTCCGCCTTGAAGGATTCATAAATGCGGTTTGTTGCCTCTTCCACGGTCGGTTCGCTCACGATAACACTCCTGTTCGGTGGCCAAGCGCTTACCACATTTTCGAGGCAGAGATGCAACACTGCGTCATCTAAAGCACTTGTCTGCGCAAAATCTCGTGCCAAGCTTCTGCGATGGACCATGATCTCCGCCAGTCCCTGAACGATGAGCTGCACGGCCGCACCGGCCTGGCGATCACTGCGCCCACGCGCATCACCCATCTGGCCTTCACCATTGACGAGGGCGACGCTGCCCCCTGGGAACATCTGGTGGCCTTGACCGCCCTTCTCGGCCTGCCGCCGCCGCAGGAAGCGGCACTTCATCTCCACATGAAAATCCCCGGTGGTTTGGTGCGCTTTGAGCGACATGGCGAGTTCTACCGCCTCGCGGTGATTGCCGAAGGCAAGCAGCCCTCCGGCAGCGAAGCGATTGACCTGTTGCCGCCCGCCTGGGTCGAAGGATTACCTGGGCAACGTCTGGTCGCCATCCACACTCATCTCATCAGTGCACGGACGAAATCGCCTGACGATGCTGAGCTGATGCGCCTGTTCGGCCATGATGATCTGGCGGCAGCCAGCGTGGCGCATGGCGATGCGCAGATCTGGACGGATTTTCGCATCGGGCCTGATAGCTTTTCGCGCTGGCTGGTGCAGGACAAGGGCCTGCCGCCCTTGCGCCTCGGCCGCGTCATCCGCCGCATCCATGAGATTGAAACCTACCGCATGATGGCGCTTCTCGCGCTGCCACTGGCCCGCGCCGCGCAGAAGGAATTGCGCCCGCTGGAGCAGGAATTGCATGACGTGATCGCCAGCATGACCGAGGAAAAATCTGCCGAGCATGACGCCACTCTGCTGGCGCGCCTTTCGGTCGTAGCGCGCAAAGTGGAGGAGCTTTCCAACCGCACCAATTACCGCTTCGCCGCCACCCGCGCCTATGCGGCATTGGTCGAAAAGCGCGTGACCGAACTCAACGAAACCAAGCTGCGCAACTATCAACGCATCGGCGTGTTTCTGGATCGGCGCTTTAGCCCGGCAGTCGCCACCTGCAATGCCGTCACCGCGCGCATCGAAGGCCTGGCGCAACGTTCCGAACGCGCCAACAATTTGCTGCGCACCCGCGTGGACATAGCACTTGAAGGCCAGAACCAGGCACTGCTCCGCTCGATGGACAGGCGCGCACGGCAACAGCTGTTGCTGCAAGAGACAGTGGAAGGCCTCTCGGTCGTCGCCATCAGCTATTATCTGATCAGCATTTTGCAGAAAATGTTCGAAGCCGCCGGCGGCGAATGGGTGGCCGCCCATGAAGGCCTGATCAAGCTCATCGGTATCCCGGTCCTGATGCTCGGCGTCTGGCTCGCCATCCGTAGCCTGCGGAAGCGCGCAGGGAGTTAGACGCCCCCACAATTCTGTTGAATTATGCTCGAATATGTTGAATTTTGAGCCATGACTCAATTCTCAACCAAACACCTCATCATCGGTGGCGGCATCATTGGCTGCTCTATCGCCTATCACCTTGCAAAGAATGGCGAAAAGGACGTTGTCCTGCTCGAACGCGCTTCCTTGACCGAAGGTGCCACCTGGCATGCCGCGGGACTGGTTGGCCAGCTCCGCTCGTCCCGCAACACCACCCGCATGTTGAAGCGCTCGGTCGCCATGTATGACCAGCTGGAAGCCGAAACCGGCATGGCCTTCGACTGGAAAAAAGTCGGCAGCTTGCGGTTGTGCGCCACGAGCGACCGCATGCTGGAAGCCAAGCGCCTCACCACCATGGCGCGCAGCTTCGATCTTGAAATGCGCATGATCACGCCCGCCGAAGCCAAGGCGCTATTCCCCTATATCAATGAGAAAGATTTGCTCGGCGCCGCCTTCATCCCGTCTGATGGCCATGTCGATCCCGCCAGCCTGTGTCAGGCCGTGGCCGCCGGTGCGAGGAAGCACGGCGCGCAGATCAAGCAGGGCATTGAAGTCACCGATTTCAAAATCGAAGAAGGCCGCATCACCGAGATGCACACCTCGGAAGGCATCTGGACCGCAGATAATGTCGTCCTCGCCGCCGGCATGTGGAGCCGCGAACTCGGCCAGAAGCTCAGCATCCAGGTGCCCGCCTGCGCAGTCGAGCATCAATATATCGTCACCGAACCCTTGCCCGATATCGAACTGGTCAAACGCCTGCCCACTTTGCGAGACCCCGAACGCCTGGTCTATTACAAGCCGGATGCCGGCGGCCGCCTCGTCATTGGCGGCTATGAGGACGACACGCTGCCCTTCGGCAACAATGGCATCCCCGGCAGCTTCGTGCGCGAATTGCTGCCCGACAATATGGAGCGCTTCGCACCGCTTGCGGAACTGGCCGGCAAGGTCACACCGATCGTCAACGAGGTCGGCATCCGCCGGATGATCAACGGCCCCATCCCTTACTCGGCCGACGGCGATTTCGTCCTCGGCTGGATGCCCGGCTTCAAGAACCTGATGATGGCCACCGGCTTCCTCTACGGCATCGCCGCGGGCGGTGGCGCGGGCGAGATGATCGCCGAATGGATCATCAAGGGCCAGCCCTCACTCAATCTCTGGCCTTTGGATGTGCGCCGCTTCGGCCCGCATCACGGTGCACGCGCCTTCATGTATCCCCGCGCTGTTGAACATTACGCGCATCACTACAAGATGCGTTATCCCGGCCAGGAACATCAGACTGTCCGCCAGCTCCGCCTGTCACCGCTTTATCAGCGGCTGAACGAGAACGGCGCCATCTACGGCTCGCGCAATGGCTGGGAGCGCCCGCTGTGGTTTGCGCCCAAAGGCGTGGAGCAGAAAGACCAGCTCGATTTCCTCAATCCCGGCTGGCACAAATACGTGGCCGAGGAACACAAGGCCACCCGCGAAGGCGTGGTATTGATCGATCAAACCAGCTTCTCGAAATTCGAACTGATCGGCACCGGCGCGCTGCCTTTGCTGCAGAAAATCTGCGTCTCCAACATGGACAAGCCCGCAGGTTCGGTGATCTACACCCAGATGTGCAACGACTGGGGCGGCATCGAAGCCGATCTTACGATCACCCGCCTGGCCAAGGACCATTTCTACATCGTCACTGGCTCAGCCTTCGGCACGCATGACTCAGATTGGATACGCCGCCAGATGCCGGAGGATGGCAGCGTGCATCTGATCGACGTCACTTCGTCGCGCGCCGTCATCAATATCTGCGGCCCTAAAGCGCGCGCCGTTCTGGAACAGGTCGTGGAACAGGATGTCAGCAACGCAGCCTTCCCCTTCGGCACGGCCCGCAACATCACCATCGGCACAGCACCGGTGCGCGCCGCACGCATCGGCTTTGTCGGTGAACTGGGCTACGAACTCCACGTCCCCACTGAATTCGGCCTGCATGTCTACGATACGCTGCGTGAAGCCGGCGAGGAATTCAGTATCCGCGATGTGGGCTACCGCGCCATCGAAACCATGCGCCTCGAAAAGGGCTACCTCTATTGGTCCTCCGACATTTCGCCCGATTACACGCCCTACGAAGCCGGCCTCGGCTTCCGCGTCCATCTGAAATCGAAGGGTGACTTCCGCGGCCGCAAGGCGTTGGAAGCACAAGCAGCCAACGGGCCGAAGCGCAAGCTTTGCACTTTCGTTACCGACAAGGAACTGCCGCTCTATGGTGGCGAAACAATCCTGCAAGGCGACAAGGTTGTCTCCCTCGCCAGTTCCGCCGGGTTCGGCAATACGGTGCAGAAAACCATCATCTTCGGCTATCTCGACGCCAGCGAAGCGAAAAACAGAAATTTCGAAATCGAAGTCTTCGGCGACCGCCACAACGTGACTCGCGTTGATGGCCCACTCTATGATCCTGAAAATCGGAATCTCAAGGCATGAGCGAATATCTCCCGAAAGTCATTTCCATCCTGCAGAATGTGCCGGGCTTTGCCGATGTGAAGGCATCTGAAATAAAACTCACCCGCCTCGGCGGCCTCACCAATCTGGTGCATCGGGTCGAAGCACGTGGACAGAGAGTCGTCGTGCGCATTCCAGGTGACGGCACCGAGAGCTACATCAACCGCGCGGTCGAAGTGCATAATGCCCGCGCGGCCGAGAAGGCGGGCGTGGCACCCAATGTGTTGTGGGCCGATGCAGCTTCCGGAGCTTTGGTCACCCGCGCGCTTGATAATATCGAAACGATGACCCCTGCCCTGTTCAAGTCCCGCCCCGGCTCCCCTGCACGCGCCGGGGCGGCACTGGCCAAGCTGCATCGCTCTGGCCAAAGCTTCGATTTCCGTTTTGAACTCTTTGCGATGATCGATGATTATCTCAAAGTGCTCGCCACCAAGGATGTCGCATTGCCAGAGGGCTATCATAATGTGGTCGCCGCCGCGAAACCCATCCGCGAAGCACTGGAGAAAAGCGCGGTGCCGCTCGCGCCCTGCCATTGCGATCCGCTGAGCGAAAACTTCCTCGATGATGGCGCCAGGATGTGGATGGTCGATTGGGAATATTCCGGCATGAATGATCCGCATTGGGATATCGGCGATCTTTCCGTCGAAGCTGAAATGGATGACGCACAAGAAGCCGAATTGCTGCACGGCTATTTCGGCCGCACACCGACGCCCGCCGAAATGGGCCGCGTGGTGATTTACAAGGCCATGTGCGATTTGCTGTGGACGCTGTGGGGCCTCATCCAGCTCGCCGACAAAAATCCGGCCCTCGATTTCCGTGCCTATGCCGATGGCCGCTTCGCCCGCTGCCGCGCCTTGATGAACAGCCCGGCCTTCGCCGGCCACGCAGCCGCCATTTCGGCTTGAGGAGTTTCCATGACTGATCTTCCCGCCTCATCCAAAGTCGTCATTGTCGGCGGTGGCATCGTCGGTTGCTCAACTGCCTATCACCTGGCCAAACTCGGCGTTGAAGTGACTTTGCTGGAGCAGAACAAGCTCACCTCTGGCTCCACTTGGCATGCCGCCGGCCTCGTTGGCCAGTTACGCACCAGCGCCAACATCACCCAGTTGCTGGGTTACTCCGTCGATCTCTACAAGAAACTCGAAGCCGAAACTGGCCAGGCGACGGGCTGGAAAATGAATGGCGGCATGCGCCTCGCCTGCAATCAGGAACGCTGGACCGAGGTGAAGCGCCAGGCCACCACGGCGCATTCTTTCGGCCTCGACATGCAGCTGCTCACGCCGAAGGAAGCGCAGGCGCTCTGGCCGCTGATGAATGTGGATGATGTGGTCGGCGCCGCCTTCCTGCCCACCGACGGCCAGGCCAACCCGGCAGACATCGCCGCCGGCCTCGCCAAAGGTGCCCGCATGGCCGGCGCCAAGATCGTCGAAGGCGTGTCGGTCACCTCCGTCGAGATCGAGAATGGCGTGATCAAAGCCGTGATCACCAATCAAGGCCGCATCGCTTGTGGAAAAGTCGTGGCCTGCTGTGGCCTGTGGACCCGCGCTTTTGCCAAGTCTGTCGGCGTGAATGTGCCGCTGGTGCCGATGCAGCACCAATATATCGTTACCGAAAAGATCGAAGGCGTCACGCCAAACCTGCCCACTTTGCGCGACCCCGACCGCCTCACCTATTACAAGGAAGATGTCGGCGGCCTCGTCATGGGCGGCTATGAGCCGAACCCGGTCTATTGGGCCAAGGATGGAATCCCGGAAGGCTTCCACTTCACTTTGCTCGAAAACAATTTCGATCATTTCGAACCGATCATGGAACTGGCTTTGGGCCGCGTGCCAACCCTCGCCAATGCCGGCATCAAGCAGATGATCAACGGTCCTGAAAGCTTCACGCCCGATGGCATGTTCATTCTGGGCGAAGCACCGGAGCTGAAGAACTTTTTCGTTGGCGCGGGCTTCAACGCCTTCGGCATCGCCTCTGGCGGCGGTGCCGGCATGTGCCTCGCGGAATGGGTGGCCAAAGGCGAAGCGCCCTTCGACCTGTGGCCCGCCGATATCCGCCGCTTCGGCCGCCCGCATTTCGATGACGACTGGATCCGCCGCCGCACGTATGAAGCTTACGGCAAGCACTACACCATGGCCTGGCCATCGGAAGAACATCACTCCGGCCGCCCCGCGCGCAAGTCACCACTCTATGAAACGTTGAAGAATGATGGCGCAGTCTTCGGCGAAAAACTGGGTTGGGAACGGCCCAACTGGTTTGCCGATGTGAAAGCTGGCGAAGCGCAACACGATATCTACACCTACCAGCGCCCCAACTGGCACGCCGCCGTGGGCCGCGAACACAAGGTCTGCCGGGAAGCCGCCGTGCTGTTCGATCAAACCTCCTTCGCCAAATTTGCACTGAAGGGCCCGGACGCAGAAGCAGCCTTGAGCTGGATCGCCGCCAATGACGTGGCCAAGCCAGTAGGCGCGCTGGTCTATACCCAGATGCTGAACGACAAGGGCGGCATCGAAGCCGATGTGACCGTGGTGCGCGTGAAGCCGGACGAATATTACATCGTCACCGGCACCGGCTATGCCACCCATGATTTTGACTGGATCGCCCGCAACATCCCCAAGGGCATGAATGCGCAATTGTTCGACGTGACCAGCGCGTCCTCCGTGTTGGTGCTGATGGGCCCGAAGTCTCGCGAGATTTTGCAAGCCGTAACGCATGCGGATTTCTCCAAGGCTGCCTTCCCCTTCGGTACATTCAAGACCATCGGCATTGCCGGTTGCCCGGTCAATGCACTGCGCGTCACTTATGTGGGTGAGCTGGGCTGGGAGCTGCATGTGCCGATTGAATATGCAACGGCGGTCTATGCCGCCCTGCATGAAGCCGGCGAAAAATTCGGCCTGCGCAATGCCGGCTACCGCGCGATTGAAACTTTGCGTCTTGAAAAAGGGTACCGCGCCTGGGCCTCTGACATCGGCCCCGATCACACACCGGATGAAGCAGGCCTCGGCTGGGCGGTGAAGCTGAAAAAGAACATCGCCTTCAAGGGCCGCGAAGCTGTCACCAACCAGCGCGCCAAAGGCGTGAAAAAAATGCTGGCCACTTTCACGGCCGCACCAGAAGTGATCCTCTATGGCCGCGAAACCATTTACCGCAATGGCAAGCGCGCCGGCTGGCTCACCTCAGGCGGCTTCGGCCACACCATCAGAAAATCCATCGGCCTCGGCTATGTGCGCAACCCCGAAGGCGTCACCGCGGATTATGTACTCTCCGGCACTTACGAGCTGGAAGTGGCAGGTGAGCGGGTACCTTGCGAGGTAACACTCTCGCCGCTCTACGATCCGAAAATGGAACGCATCAAGGCCTGATCAGGCCACTTCGACTTTGAAGGGCTTGAGCAATCCGGCATAATCGGATGCAGGAGCTTTGTCAGTCACCACGCGTGACTGCGCCTTCAGTGTCATCATCGCCACCATCCCGGGCTTCTGAGTGGGGCGGAATTTCGAATGATCCACCGCCATGATGGTGCGGTCGGAAATCCCCTGCATCGCCTCGACAATATCGGCCTCGCATTGCTCATAGGTGAGAAACCCGCGCGCAGGATCGACACTCGAAGCCGACAGGATGCAATGATCAGCCCGCATCCGCTCGATGGTGGTGAAGGCCAGCCGATCAAACGCCGCGCCATCATGATCGCGCAACTGGCTGCCCGCCATGTAAACGCGGTTGCCCGGCACAGTGGCCAGCGTGCTCGCCACATAAGCAGAATTGGTGACGACGACGAGATTCTTCCGGATCTGCAAGGCCTGCGCGATGAAGCCGGATGTGGAACCGGTATCAATCGCCAGCGATGCGCCATCTGCAATCTGCGCCACAACCCGTGCTGCAATCGCCGTCTTCTCGGCGCGCATGATTTGCATGCGGGCATGAAATGGCGGGTCGGCCAGCCGCTCGGTGCTGACAATCGCGCCATGCACCTTGATGACTTTGCCTTCGTCCACCAGTGGCTTCACCACGCGGCGAATGGTCTGGTCGGAGACACCCAGAAGATCAGACAATTCGCCAACCGAGATCGATCCGCGCAAGGCCACGGCATTTTCGATCTTGTGGGAATACTTCGTCATTGCGGCATTCTAGCCGCCCGGTTCACTTGCGCAAGGCCAAGCCTTTGTCGTCGAACAGATGCAAATGATCGAGATCAAAATCCAGTGCAATCTTGCTGCCCAGCGCCAGCGGGTTGATGCCGCGCAGCGAAAAAGCCACTGCCTCACCAGTAGTCAGCTCCGCCTTGGCAATCGTCTCCGATCCCAGCACTTCACACTGGATGACTTTCGCCACAAGCCCGCTTTTGCCACCCAGGCTCACATGCTCAGGCCGGATGCCAATCGTAGCCACGGCTTTTCCCTGCGGAACAGCAACACTCTTCGGCAGCTTGAATGCGTCCTTGCTCAGATCGAGAAAATTCATCTGCGGCGTGCCGAGAAACCCGGCCACGAACATATTTGCAGGCTTGGTATAAAGCTCAATCGGCGAGCCCGTCTGTTCGATGATGCCATCGCGCAGCACCACAATCTTGTCGGCCATGGTCATGGCTTCCACCTGATCATGCGTCACATAAACCATCGTGGCCTTCAGGCGGTGATGCAGCGCCACTAATTCGCCGCGCATCTTCAACCGCAATTCGGCATCAAGATTCGAAAGCGGTTCATCAAACAGAAACGCCTTCGGCTCTTTCACAATCGCACGGCCGATGGCCACGCGCTGGCTCTGCCCGCCGGACAGCTGATGCGGCCGCCGCTGCAACAGATGCTGAATCTGCAGAATATCCGCCGCCGCTTTCACGCGGGCTGAAATCTCTGCCTTGGGCAGCTTCTGGTTTTCCAAACCGAAGCGCAGATTCTGTTCCACATTCATATGCGGATAAAGCGCGTAGGATTGAAACACCATCGCCATGCCACGTGCCGCCGGCATCAGATGATCGCAGCGCGCGCCATCAATGTGAATCTCGCCGTTGGTGACAGGTTCAAGCCCGGCCATCATCCGTAACAAAGTGGATTTGCCGCAGCCCGAGGGACCGACAAAAACCGTGAACGCCCCATCATCGATTTTCAGATCAACACCGTGGATCACCTCGGCGGTTTGAAAACTTTTGCGCAGGTTTTTAAGTTCAATGCTCGCCATTATTTCAGATCCAGCGCCCCGCCGCCTTTCAACCTGGCGCCAGCATAGCGCTTGCCCGAGACATGAACAGTCTCGGCATCGAGCGCGCCTTCAATCACGCTGAGCTTCAGCTTGCCCTTCTTGGAGATGAGTTCGCCCCAGCCCGTGCCGCTGGACCAGAACAGGCGGTAATCACCCTTGTCCTGCGGATCGAAAGACAGCGTCTTCGCCACCGCATCGGCATGAAAGCCATTCCACGCATTCACCAGCTGCCATGCTGACATCGAGCGCGCATAATATGATCCACATTCGATTTCATTGAACGGATTGCGGTTACTGCCATCATAACGGTCACGCACCGCCTGCACCACGGCCAAGCCCTCTTTCACCAAGCCATGCGCAATCATGTGCGAAGCCGAAGCATATTCAATCCCCGTCCACACTTCCTCGGCATAGGGTGCCGCCACATAAGGTTGGCGCGTGCCCTTCGGGTATGTGGCAATCAGCAAACCACCCTCATCCTCGAACCCATAATTGCGGCAGGGATTGGCATAGTCTCGCAAGCTGGCACGGAAATTATGAGTGAACACTGATTTCAATGCCGTCTTCACTTTCTTCTTGTCGAGGAATGTGCCGAGGCCCGCCACTTCAGCATGCCACACGCCCAGCATCTGGTCGGCAATGCAGCCCTCGCCGAATTGATACTTAACTTCTTGGTGTTCATCCGACCAATAGGCCGCCATGAAATCATCGGCCAGCACACCGGCTTTCAAACCCGTATCGAAAGGTTCAAGGATCGACTTGTCACCCAAATCAATCGCCTGGAAATAATATTTGCCGTTATAGAGTTCCTTGTCGATGTAAGCGGCACCGGTATTCGCCATCTTCGCGCACTTCGCTGCAAGCGCCGCATCGCTCATCGCCTCGGCCATATGTGAGCTGGCCATCAACGCGGCCACATACATGCTGGCCAGCCAACTATTGGGGCCGAACAATTCCATATCAAGTGTCTGATGCTGGCGACCGGAGAGAATGCCGGTCTGTTCCGGGTCCCACTTGTCGGGATTGTCCTTCGACCAAACATAGTCGAGGCCCTTCTTCACAAAACCCCAATTGCGCTTCAGCCATTCGGTATCGCCCGAAAGCCGCCATTCGCGATAGGTCTTGATCAGCGCACCAAAATGACCGTCCGCACACGGACCAATCACATCGAAGGCCGAGCCCAGCGGCAATTTCTGCCGGAAGGTCAAACCACCATGCGGCAGCTGATTATAGCGCCACTCGGAATCGCGCAGTGAACGTTCCAGCGCCGGGAACAGATGCGACAAAGCCTGCTGATAATTCCACACATGCGTGCAGGAACCCTCGCAAGACCCATCCTTGGTGTGCTGCCCTTCCCAGCCCCACAATGTGCCGTCTTCAAGGCGGATCACAGTCGCTGTTCGCAGCAAGGCCAAAGTGCCAGAAGCCGCATCGGTAATCTCAGCTGGCTGCGAAGACCCAAACAGCGCATCACGGAACGCAAAAGTGCGGCCCTGCAGCGAATCCCAATCATTCATCGCATCGCGCGCACTGGCCTGCGAATCCTTCCACTGTGTGCCGTAATAGTTGGTCCACAGCGGCGTCGGATCAGGTGGAATGGGTGAATCGGGCGAGCGGCGGAAGGCCCAATAAATATCACCTCTCGGGAAGCTCCATGAAATCACGAAGCGCACAATCTTGCTCTCATCCGGCGCCAGCGTAATGCGCGCCGCCAGCGTGGCGTGCTCCGGCTGCTTCGCCATATGCATGCTCTTGCGTGGCGCATCATAGCGCCGCTTCGGCAACGCACCTGCCTTGGCAAAATCTTTCCAGAACACGGTGAGATCATCAAACCACTGGCCGCGGAAGTGATAATCCTGATGCTCAACTTGCGCGGCATCAGTCGCGATGGTGAGATTGCCGCGATCAGCTTCCTTCACCTGATCGGCACTGGCCAGCATCAGCGTGGAAATGCCGTTCTCTTGATGGAAATCATGCAAGCCGGAATTCGCACCATGATTGGCCAGCGTGCCAGCCAGCGTGTAATCAAGCTTCTGCTTTGTCGTGTTGGTGATCTCATAAGCCAGCATCGCCACCGGCATCGAAGACGAGCGATCATCATGCGGAATGAAAGGCGAGAACGCCGTCAGCCGCACCCGCGCCGGCATGTTCTTGTCACTGAACACCAGATCAGCCGATGGAAACCGCCCGTAGAAATCCACCTTCTCACAATGTGGCAAGCCCACGAGGCTCTGGCGCATGGCACCATGGCCGAAGCCGTCAAACATCGGCCGCAGCCCCAATCCACCCGCCGGATTTTCATCATAGGGCCCGTTCAACACGCGCGCGTCAACCAGCTTGCCTCTGGCCTCAGCCTTGATGGCGAAATGCGAATAGCCGTTCCAGCTTTGCATATTGGGCTTGTTGCGGATCGACCAATCGGTGAAGCGCCCCGAACCCGAAATCGAAAATCCGCCAGAGCCAATGCCGCCCAGCGGAAAGCGCACATAGCGCGCGCGCTCCCCATTATATTTGAATCGCGGATTGATCTTCGACAAGTCCTTCGACATCTAACATACCTTTCGAGAAATAATTTTCACCCGCGGATGCCCGACATGGTGACGCCTTCAATGATCATCTTTTGCGCGATGAGAAAAAGCAGGATGACGGGCGCCACCGCCATGCTCATTGCCGCCATGACGAGCGAGAGATTGCCGGATTGCATGTAGCCGCGCAGCGCATCCATCGCGAGCGGCAGGTTCATCGAATTCTGTGCCTGCAGCAAAACCTTGGCCTGGAAATAATAATTCCAGGTCTGCGTGAACGTGATGATGCCAAGGGCCGAAAGTGCAGGCCGCAATTGCGGCAGCGAAATCCGCCAGAAGATTTTGAAATAGCCCGCACCATCCATCAGCGCCGCTTCCTCCAGTGCGCGCGGCTGGCTCAACATGAATTGCCGCATCATGAACACGCCGAAGCTGGAGGTGAGATACATCAGCGCCAGCCCCATGGGCTTGTTCAGTAGGCCGATCTGCGCATAGCCAAGATAAATCGGCAGGATGGTCACTTGTGCCGGGAACATCAGGCCCACCAGCAGGATGAAGAACAAGCTGTCACGGCCAGGAAAACTCAGCCGTGCGAATGCAAAGGCGGCCAGCGTGCATGTGACCAATTGGCCAATGGTAACCAGCAGCGCGATTTCAATCGAGTTCAAATAGATCTGTCCGAACGGCACGGATGTATGCAGCACCGTCCAGTAATTCTTGAAATCCAGATTGGGCGGAAAGAAACTCGGCGGCATTTTATATGCGTCCGCCACCGATCGGAACGACATGGAGAACAGCCAGAAAAACGGCATCACCATGAAAAAGCCCAACACCGCCATCACTGAAAGTATGGCGCGGTCGATCCAGCGGCTCGCACTTTGCGTCTGCATCAGCGCACCTGCTCCTGCACCAGCCAGCGCGACAGCAGCATCTGCGCCGCCGTGATCAGCAGGATCACCAGCGTCATCACCACCGCGACCGATGCGCCATAGCCGATCTGGAAACTGCCAAACGCCTCTTCCACAATGTTGATCGACATCGAGCGCGTCGCATCGCCCGGCCCACCCTTGGTGAGAATCCAGATCGATTCGTAAACCTGCAGCGCACCGATCGAGGCATAGACGATGCAGAAAAACACCACCGGCGAAATCCATGGCAGCGTGATGCGCCAGAAGCGCCGCCAGCCCGATGTGCCATCCATGATCGCGGCCTCAACCAAAGTCTTCGGCACGCCCTGAAGAGCGGCAATGAAAATGATCATGAAGAAGCCGGTATTCTTCCACACATCCATGAACACGATGGAATACATCGCCGTGTTCGCATTGGTCAGCCAATGCACGGCGGGAAGGCCCATATGGCCGAGATAATAATTGAAGATGCCATTGTCGTGCAGGAAATAGCCCCACACGATGGAAACGAAAGCCGCAGCAATGATCACCGGCAGAAAAAACGCCAACCGAAACAGATAGCGCACCCATTCCGGCATCGCGCGGTTCAGCGCCAGCGCCAGCAGAAGGCCCACACTCACATTGCCGGTGACCGCCAAGGCGGTGAAGCGCAGCGTGTTCCAGAAAATCTTGATCGAACGGTCATCAGTGAAAAACCGGGTGAAATTCTCAAACCCGACAAACCGCGAGCCCAGCTGCGGGTCGTAATACATGAAGCTCAACACAACTGTGAGCAGCACGGGAGCAAGCACAAAGCTGACATACAGCACATAGGCCGGAAGGATGAAGCTATACGCGCTTAGCATTTGCGCACGCTCCATCTCAGTCCGTGGAGGAAGGGCTGTCGTCGCCATACAATTGCTCCCGCTCGGCATGGCCCCAGGGAGCCAGGGCCATGCCTGCTGTGGTGGCCCTTAGCCCTGCTGTTTCTTCAGGCGATCAAACGATGCCGTCAGCTCATCATGCGCCTGCTTGCAGCCATCGGCAATCGACACTGCATCGCTCATCATCGCTGTGTAATAACGCATGAAGATCTTTTCCACTTCCTGGAAATTGGCAGGTGAAGGCACCGGCTGCGTATGTGGCAGCGATGCGTAATAAAGTGCAGCACTCGGCGGGAAGGCCAGGAATTCCGGCGTTGCCGCAGCAGAGGCACGGCCGGGCACACCGCCACCGCCAACACCTTCTTCCTTCTGCGTTTCAACAGAAGTCAGTTCCGTCACCAAAGCTTGCGCCAGCTCAGCGTCCTTGGTGTTCTTGTTGATCGCATAGGCGCCAAAGCCGATCACTGTGTTCGGCGTGGCTTTCGACGGCACATTGGCAATATCCATTTTCAGGTTTGCCTTCTTGCAGTTTTCAACGATCCAGTGGCCGCGTGAAATCATCGCCACTTGCCCGCCGACAAACTGGTTGTCCATCGTGTCGCTGCCCGGAACGGGTGATACACCGTCGACATGAATGAGGTCATGCAGGAACTGCAGGCTCTCGGCCACTTTGGGGTCCAGCATGTTGGAGCCAGACCAATCAGCCGACAGTGTCGATGTGCCGTTGGAGAAGAACCACGGCTGCACGAAGAAGTTCTGGTTCGGCACTTCATAGCCATATTGCGAAACGTTGCCGGAAGCGTCCTTCACTGTCAGCTTCTTGGCGGCTTCGCGGAACTGGTCCCAGGTCCAATCAGCCGGCTTTGTCACGCCGGCCTTGGCGAACAGATCAAGATTGCAATTGATCATGATGTTGTTCCAGCCGATCGGGATATAAAGCTTCTTTCCCTTGTAGGAGCCTTGCTCCAGCAAGCTCGGCGCGAAGTCCGAGAAATCGGCATTGGCCTTCACGTAGTCATCCAGCGGCATCCACAAATCGCGCGAGGCGAAAGCCTGGAAGGTTTCGATGGCGGTGCCATAAACGTCGGCGGTGTCGCCGGAAGTGAACTGGCCCAGCACCTTGGTCACATAATCGCCCCAGCCGGTAGCGATCGGATCCATGGCGAGCTCAACCTTCACCTTGGGGAATTTCTTGTTGAAGCGCTCGATGGCGTGATTGATCGCCGTGGTCTGCGCATCGCCGCCGAAGCTCAGCACTTTCAGCGTGCCTTCCTTGTCGGCCGCAAAGGCTTTTGAGCCCACGAGTGCTGTCGCAGCTACCGCACTGGTTGATTTCAACAGGTCGCGCCTGGTCAGTTTCATGTCTTCCTCCCATGATTGGCAGCAACTCAGGATGAGTCCCACCTTAAACGAAACGTTTCGTTGTTTTTGCTTTTATAAAGGGCCGAAACGTGCATTTCTGCACATCCCTTCGCCCTTCTTGCCACGAAACGTTTCGCCTAGTAATGCATATATTGGAATTTCTGGCAAGGATCGAAACATGGCAACCATCAGGGATGTTGCAAAAGCTGCAGGGCTGGCCATCTCGACCGTGTCTGCCGTGATCAACCGTTCCGCCCCTGTCAGCGAAGACGCGATCAAGCGCGTGGAGAAGGCCGTGGAGGCCGTGGGCTATATCCCAAATGGTGCTGCGCGTTCCCTGCGAAGCGGCAAATCCAGCCTCATCGGCCTGCTGGTGCCCAATGTCGCCAACCCGATTTTTTCCGCCGTAGCGCGCGAGGTGGAGCATTTCTGCTTTGAACGCGGCTACACATCCGTGGTGTTCTCGACGGGCCAGGACGCAGACCGCGAGGCGCAAATCTTGAAGATGATGCGCATGCACCGCGTGGGTGGCCTCGTCATCATTCCAACCCGCTCTGATGCACAGCACGGCGCCAAACTGCGCGCGATGATTCACGTGCCCACCGTGCTGCTGGATATGTTCGTCGAGGGCCTGCCCTTTGATGTGGTGAAAACCGACAATGTAGAAGCCGGCCGCATCGCCACCGAACATTTGCTGAGCCTCGGTCACCGCCGCATCGGCATCATCGTCGGCATTCCCGGCCTCGCCACCAGCGATGATCGCTTTGAAGGCTTCATCCGCGCCCATGCCAGTGCGGGCCTTGAAGTGGACAATGATCTTGTCATCGCTGGCCAGTTCGATA
Organism: Aestuariivirga litoralis; assembly: GCF_015714715.1. Taxonomy (NCBI): domain Bacteria; kingdom Pseudomonadati; phylum Pseudomonadota; class Alphaproteobacteria; order Hyphomicrobiales; family Aestuariivirgaceae; genus Aestuariivirga; species Aestuariivirga litoralis. Next base: position 276,777 of record NZ_WAHS01000002.1, read on the forward strand.
CGGCAGGCGCGCATGAAGCGGCGCTGGAACTTCTGGCGCGGCCCAATCCGCCCACCGCCATCGTCACCATTTCAAACCTGATGACCACCGGGCTCCTGTTCGCCCTTAAGGAAAAGAAGATCAGGGTGCCCGAGCAGCTGTCCATCATCGGCATTGATGAGTTGGATTTCTCCGAGCTTCTCGATCCTGTGCCAACAGTGGTGGCCACACCCGTCATCGACATGGCCCGCCGCACCATCGAAATGTTGCTGGCAGAGATCGAAGGTGGTGAACCTCCAGCGGGAAAATGGGAATTATGGAAGCCAAAACTGCTGCAGCGGAACTCAACGGCGCCCACAGGCTGACAAGCCGCTGACGGATATTTGACAGTACACTGACAAATTCCTCAATGACGAAAAGGTAAGGCGTTAACAGGCTTATTTACAGTTCCGGGCAAGTGCGCGCCCTCACTCTTGCTCCGTCATAAGGAGCAGAAAATGCAAGTCAGTTCGAGCAGCCGGTCGCAACTCTATCAACTTCTCAGCCAGAGAAACAAAGCCATCCTCGAGATGGCGCAAAGCATCCAGGCCGGAAATATCGGCACAGCACAACAGGCCCTCGGCCAGGTGCAGCAGGCCGATCAGTCGCTCGGCATTGATGACACTACTAGCAGCAGCTCATCGTCGCCTGTGTCAGCCAGCGCCGGACTCAGCAGCATGAAGACCGATCTCACCGCGATGATGTCAGCCGTGCAGTCGGGGGATCTCGCCAGCGCGCAAACCGCCTGGAGTCAGATGCAATCCGACATGGCGCAAGGCATGAAGCCACACGGCCCGCCGCCCCCGCACGGCCCACCACCTACCGACAAGAACTCTGACGACAGCAGCACAGACACAGCGACCAACGACCTGACGTCGCTGCTCAATGCGGTTCAGTCGGGTGATACCGACAGCATGAAGACATCGGCCACCGCCTTCGCCAAGGATCTCGAAAGCCTGCTCGGCACATCGTCAAGCACCGATCAAACGTCAAGCACATCAAGCACCGGCAATCCGCTGATTGATGATCTAAAGGCACTGATCAAAGCCGCACAATCTGGCGATACCACATCCGCACAGGCGGCTGAGCAGAAGCTGCAGCAGGATATGCATGACACTGAGCAAGCATCAGGCACTGAACACGCGCATCACCATCATCACGGCGGCCCACCACCGCCCGCTGCCACCGCCAGCAGCCAGACCACATCGGCAAGCACGGCGGCAACGCTTCTGTCAGCTGAAGCGACCGCCACCAGCGCTGAAACCACCAGCTAAACTCTATTGTCTGAGCGGCAGGCCCAGCACAGCGCGGGCCTGCTGCCACGTCGCTACTGGCCGCTCGTACTTTTCGCAAAGCTCCACCGCGCGCTTCACTAAAGCGGCATTGGAAGGTGCCAGCGTGTTCTTGTCGAAGCGCACATTGTCTTCCATGCCTGTCCGCGTATGGCCATCCTTCTTGATGCACCATTCATTGATCAGGATTTGCGCCGGGCCAATGCCCGCCGCGCACCATTGTGCATCAGGTGAAAGCCGCTTGAGAGTCTCGATATAGAAATCAAAAATCGGCTCATCCGCCGGCATGGCATTTTTCACGCCCATCACGAATTGCACATAGAGCGGGCCTTTCAGCCGCCCATCCTTCTGCATGATCGAAGCCTGCACGATGTGCGAGAGATCAAAACATTCCAGCTCCGGCTTCACATCATAGGCCAGCATTTCAGACGCCAGCCAATCCACCAGATCAGGCGGGTTCTCATAAACCCGTGTCGGGAAATTATTGGAGCCCACCGTCAGCGAGGCCATATCAGGCCTTAACGGAAGCATCCCCCCGCGCGCCTTTCCCGCCCCAGAACGCCCACCGGTTGAAAGCTGCACGATCATGCCGGGGCAATGTTTCTCCAGCCCTTCCTTAAGCCGCGCAAACCGCTCCGGATCGGATGTCGGCTTGCCCTCATCATCGCGCACATGGCAATGCGCAATGCTCGCCCCCGCTTCAAACGCCGCCTGCGTGCTTTCGATCTGCTCGGCAATGGTAATCGGCACCGCCGGGTTGTTCGCCTTGGTCGGCAGCGAACCAGTGATCGCCACGCAGATGATGCAGGGATCGCTCATTTCTTTTCTTTGCTCAGAACGAAATTCCATTCCACGCTCTTGAATGGGTTGGGCATGCCCAGCTCCGCCGCCTTCTTCGCGTCATTCACATCCTTGAAATCCGCGATCAGGCTTTCCTTCACGCCGAACACCGCATCGTCCTTCAGCCACGGGCAATCGGGCGTGAAAATATGCGTGGTCACCGTTTCATAACCGGGCGCAGAAACGATGAAATGCAAATGCGCCGGGCGGTTGGGGTTGCGGTCCAGCGCCTTCAGCATGTCACCCACCGAGCCATCATAAGGAATGGGATAGAATTTCGGATAGGCCGAGCGGAAATAATACCGCCCCTTGTCATCAGACTCAAACACGCCGCGCAGATTCATGTCGGGCTGCACGCCCTTCTGCTGCACGTCATAGAAGCCATCTTCATTGGCCTGCCACACATCAAGCTTGGCTCCAGGAATAGGCCTGCGCTTGCTGTCCAGCACGCGGCCATGCACCCAGACCGGTGCGCCCTTGCCATCAAGACAAATGTTTGCACCATTCGGATAATGCGGCGCGTTGGCAATATAGAAAGGTCCCAAAACCGTGCTCTCAGTCTCACCCGACATCTTGGAGTGGTTGAGGCTTTCCACCAGCATCGAAACACCCAGCGTGTCCGACAGCAAAATGAATTCCTGTCGCCAGTCGGTGGAAAGATGCCCGGTGCGCGTCAGAAAATTGATGCCATACATCCACTCATTCATCGAGGGCCGCGCTTCCTTGATGAAAGCATGCAGATGCTTGACCAGCGTATCGGTCAGATACTTCACCCGCTTGTCGGCCTTTGGACCGCTGCGATCCTGGACCACCTTCACGGAATCTTTCACCGTGAAATAATAGCTCATCTTGCGCGCCGGCTTCTTGGCAGGCCTTTTCTTCGCAACTTTCTTCGCAGCCTTGGCCATGATCAATGCCCCAGAATTTTCTTGAGCGCAGCGCCGAGATCTTTCTCTGCACTCTTGCTCGCATTCATCGCGCGCCAGCCCACATGATGATCAGGCCGCACCAGCAGGCAGCCGCCATCGCTGATCTCGCGCATCCGCGCCCAGTCACCGGCATGGTCTTCGAAATCACGCCGCGGTCCAATCACCCGCGTGACCAGATCCAGCTTCATCTCAGCGGCTAGTTTCTTCGCTGCATCAACCCAAGCCTCACCACCAATGCCGGTGATTAGCGTGAATGTGCCATGCCCGCACAAATCCAGCGTCGAATGTTGCTTGCCCAAACTGTCAAACACCCAGACATGCGGCAACCGCGCGCCCGGCCAGGTGGTCGGCGCGTAATGCAGCTCCTTGTCTTTTTCGAAAGCCGGTTCCTTCTGCCCATCGGTCACCGCAGCGGAAGACACATAGCGCTGGTTCATCTCCACGCCGTGGCAGTCGAATTCATATTTCTTGAATTCAATTGCCTTGCGCAGCGCCTCGCGCTGCTTCTCAGCCGCAGGCGTGGCATCACAACGCGCATCCATGTTGCGCTGGATCTTGCCATGGTCCACGCCGCCATCCATGCCCAAGGCTTCAAAGATCGGCCCGAATTCGGCAATCGATTGATTGGCCCGCGTCACGATCTGCTTGGCAATCGGCGCACGCTCGACGGAATAGGAATCCAGCAACTTCGGCGTCGCCTGCCCCTTGATCACCGCCGCCAGTTTCCACGCGAGATTAAACGCGTCCTGAATCGATGTGTTGGAGCCCAAGCCGTTAGACGGCGGATGCCGATGCGCCGCATCGCCCATGATGAACACGCGGTCTTTCTGCATGTGCGTGGCATACATGTTGTTCACCGTCCATACGCTGGCCGAGATCAGATCAATCTCCAGCGCTGGGTCGCCCACCAATTGTCGCGCCACTTGCGTGGCCATCGCCGCATCCACCTTCGGCGGCGGCTGGTTGATGTCATAGCCCCACACAATCAGCCATTCATTCCACGGCCGTACCATGCGTACCAAGCCCATGCCAATGCCGCCCACATCAGCACCGGGCTGCATCACCCAGTAAAGCACCGAGGGCCGGTGCGCGACATATTTGGAAAGATCAGCACGGAACAGAATGTTCATCGAGCCGCCTACGCCCATCTTGCCTTCGAAAGGCAGCTTCTCCGCTTCCGCCACCAGCGAATTGCCGCCATCGGCCCCCACCAGATATTTGCAAGCGACTGTGAAATCCTTGCCGGTCAACCGGTCCTTGACGGTGGCAACAACGCCATCCTTGTCTTGAACATGCGAGAGATATTCGCACGACATGCGCGACTGCGATCCGCGCGAACCCGCCGTCTTGAACAACAGCGGCTCCATGAAAGTCTGCGGTAGATCATTCATGTGGCAGGGCGAAGAGAGATAATGCTCGGCGCGCGACAGCGCACCCTTGCCCCAGCTTTTCATCCGCCCCAGTTCTTCACCGGCGAGTGAAACGCAAAACACATTCTCGCCCATCAAATCCTGCTCGGTGGCCTGCATGTAAGCTTCGTCTTCCACCTCGCGGCCCAGGTCGCGCAGCACTTCCATCGTGCGCTGATTGGTGATGTGCGCGCGCGGCGTAGTGGCCAGCCAGCGATAGCGGTTGATGATCAGATTATCGATGCCGTAGGACGCCAGCAGCGCCGCCGTCGCCGAACCCGCCGGGCCGGTGCCCACGATCAACACATCTGTGGTAATATCCGCCATTGAAATTCTCCCTATTCAGCGGGTCTTCGCCCGTCATATGCATTCTGTAAAAGCTGCCGCAGCGCCGCGCGCTCCAAAGGCTTCGGATTGGGATAGGGTGCCGCCACTGCCATGTCGGCCGCCTTGTCCAATCCATCCTCCGGCATCCCCAATTCCTTCAGCGAAGTAGGCGCATTCAAATTCTTGGCCAAATCAAAAAGCCCCGCCGCCGCAGACTTGGCATTCAGCGCACGCGCAATGCGCAGCATAGCATCCGGCGCAGCAGACGCGTTGTAAGCCGTGGCCTGTGGCAGAACCACCGTGTGCGTTTCCGAATGCGGCAGATTGAACGTTCCGCCGAGCACATGGCAAAGCTTGTGATGCAGCGCCATCGAAACACTGCCCAGCACTGTGCCGCACAGCCACGCACCATAAAGCGCCTTCTCGGTATCACCTGCCGGCAAGGCCGCAGCCAAAGCCACAATCCCCTCTTCCGCCATCAGCGCAATAATCGGATTGCCATCCACCGCATAAAGCCCTTCCACCGCATGGGCGATAGCATTCATGCCGGAAGTCGCCGCCATCAGCGGCGGCAGCGTGCCGACAAGATCAGGATCATAAATCACCGTCTCCGGCTGGATCTTCGCATCACGCTTGGTGGTCTTCGTCCCCGCCGCCGTTTCGCCTAGGATGTTCGTCATCTCGGAACCCGCAAAGGTCGTCGGCAAACACAGCTGCGCGCAATCGGTACGTAGAGCAATCGCCTTGCCCAGCCCGATGGCAGAACCGCCACCCAGCGCGATCACGCCATCAGCGCCTTCAGATTTGAAAACTGCAAGCGCCGTATCCGTCACATCGACGGGCGTATGCATCTTCGCCCCGTCCCAATGCGGCCAGCCGTTTTGCGCAGCCAGAGCCTTGCCCAAAGCCGATTGCTGCTTGCCGGTAATCACCAGCGGCCGCTTCAGCCCCAGCCGCTCAGCCCCCGCCTTCACAGCCTGTTGCTTGCCGCGCCCAAAGATCACGCGCGTCGGCAGGGCCTGATAAATGAAGGGCTGGATCATTCTAGAAGCCTACCCTGTCTCCGCCCTTCAGCGCCAGAATTTCACGCGCTTCCTGCGGCGTGGCAATTTCCAGCCCCAGCTCTTCAACAATCGTCCGGATCTTACGCACTTGCTCGGCATTGCTGGTGGCCAGCTTGCCCTTGCCGATATAGAGCGAATCCTCCAGCCCCACGCGCACATTGCCGCCCATCATTGCGGCCTGCGTGCAAAACGCCATCTGGTTCTTGCCCGCAGCGAGCACCGACCATTGGTAATCCTTGCCGAACAACTTGTCGGCGGTTTCCTTCATGAACATCAGATTGCGCATGTCAGCGCCGATGCCGCCCAAGATGCCGAAAATCATCTGCACAAAGAACGGCGGCTTCACCAATCCCTTGTCCACGAAATACGCAAGGTTATAGAGATGCCCCACATCATAGCATTCATGCTCGAACCGCGTGCCATGCGCCTCGCCGAGGTCTTTCAGGATGCGGGTAATATCCTTGAAGGTGTTGCGGAAGATGAAATCATCGGTGCCGCGCAGATACGCTTCTTCCCATTCATGCTTCCATTCTTTGTAACGGTCGGCCAAACCGAAAATGCCGAAATTCATTGAGCCCATATTCAGCGAACACATTTCTGGCTTGGCCTGTAGCGGCGCAGCGAGACGCTGCTCCACACTCATGTTCAACCCGCCACCCGTGGTGATGTTGATCACCGCATCGCAATTCTGCTTGATGCGCGGCAGAAACTGCATGAACACATCTGGGTCTGGCGTGGGCTTGCCGGTTTGCGGGTCACGCGCATGCAAGTGAATGATTGCAGCACCAGCTTTCGCCGCATCGATGGATGCAGTGGCGATTTCATCCGGCGTCACCGGCAAATGCGGCGACATGGTGGGCGTGTGAATGCCACCGGTGATCGCCACGGAAATGATAACTTTGCCTGCCATGTTCTACTCCTTCGAAACGACGCGGTAACCCGTCGGGAACAGTGAAAGCCCGAAACGGTTTTTGATAAAGCCCCAGATACCCTGCGGCGCCAGCAGCATGATGGCAATCGCCAGCGCCCCCAAAATCATTAGATAGATGCTGCCCAGATCAGCGAGGAATTCGCGCAGTAGGAAATAGATGATCGTGCCAATGATCGGCCCTTCGATGGTGCCGATGCCGCCGATCACCACGATGAAAATCACAAAGGCCGTCCAGTCATTCACGCTGAAAGCGGCATCGGGCGACATGCGCACCTTCTGCAATTCGATCAGGCAGCCAATCATCGCGGTCAACCCCGCCACCAGAACATAAACCGCAAACTTCACTCGCTCGATGCGGATGCCAAGACTGACTGAAGCCGTTTCATTGTCACGGATGGCAGTGAGCGCCAGCCCCACGCGTGAGCGCAGCAGAGCGTACACAATCACCACCGCACCCACGCCCAGCGCCAGTGCCAACCAATAGATCGTCGCCTCGCGCCAGAATTTTGATTCACCCAGCAGCTTCATCGTGGCAGCGGGAAGACTGATACCGGAGCCGCCACCGAGAACCGCAATCTGCGCGCACAGCAGCCGGAACACTTCCGCCACCACCCAGGTGCCGATCGCGAAATAAGCGCCCTGCAAACGGAACACCAGCATCGCCACAGGCACCGCAATCAGCGCCGCCGCAATTCCCGCGACTGGCACGGCCAGCAGCGGATGCCAACCCGCTAGCAGCGCCAGAGAAATCAGAATGTAAGCGCCAAAGCCCACATAGGCCTGCTGCCCGACTGAGACGAGTCCAGTATAGCCAGCCAGCAAATTCCACAAAGTCGCCAGCGCCATATAGATCATGAATTCGCCAAGCAACCGCTCGGTCGCAATCGATCCCCACCACGGCGCAGCTACCAGCGCCGCCGCAACAGCAATCGCAACCATCCCGGCAATACGCGAGGCGCGGGTGGACCGTGAAATCATCTCGGCCATCAATTCATCCTCGGGAACAGGCCGCGCGGCCTGAAAGCCAGCACGAGGAGAAACGCAATATGCCCGGCCAGCACTTGCCAGCCCGGATCGATCTCGGCGCCGATACCCTGCGCCACGCCGAGGATCACGCCGCCCACCAGCGTGCCCCACAGATTGCCCAGCCCGCCGATGATCACCGCTTCAAACCCAAAGATCAAACGCCCCGGCCCCATGAACGGATCAAAGTTGGAACGGATGGCGAGGAACACACCGGCCAGTGCCACCACCGCCATGCACAGCGCCATCGCAGCAGCATAGACCTTGCGATTATCGAGGCCCATCAGCAAAGCCACTTCCTTGTCGTCGCTGGTGGCGCGGAAGGCGCGGCCTAGAGAAGTGCGGTAGAACATATATTGCAACCCCGCGATCACCGCGACGGAAGTGGCAAACATCAGCAGCGGAAAATGTCCGAGCGACACGCCGGGCAGCAGCGAAAAACTCGCCGTCTCCAGCGCACCCGCATCCAGCTTGCGGCTGTCGGCGGTAAAGATTTGCAGCAATCCATTTTGCAAAATCACCGACAATCCAAAAGAAACCAACAGCGGCGGCAGAATATCCTTGCCCAGCGTGTGATTGAAAATCACCATCTGCAAAACATAGCCGAACACAGCCGCAATCGGGATCACCAGCACCAGGCTCACCAGCGGGTTCAAACCCGTCGCATGCACGATGCTCCACGCCAGATACGAACCCGCCACAATGAAATCGCCATGCGCAATATTCACCAGCCGCATCACGCCGAAAATCAGTGACAGGCCGGCCGCGAACAAAGCATAAAGCCCGCCGACCAGAATCCCCTGCATGATGGCGTTGATCCAATCCATGCCTTCAGGTCCCGAAATAGGCGCGCGTAATCGCCTCGCGCGAATGGGCCGCAGGTTCCCCCGCCAATGACACATGGCCTTCTTGCAGGCAAAGAAACCGCGAGGCTGAATTCAGCGCGCGCGTCACATCCTGCTCCACCAGAATGGCCGAAAGCCCGCCACCAGTGATGCGTGGCAGAAGATCGTAAATGTCCTTGATCACGATGGGCGCCAGGCCCAGGCTCAATTCATCCAGCAGCAGCAGTTCAGGATTCGACATCAGCGCGCGCCCAATCGCCACCATCTGCTGTTGCCCGCCAGACAGCGAGGTGGAAGGTTGATGCCGCTTCTCTTTCAAAATGGGAAACAACCCATAGATCGCCGCCAGATTCCACTCACCATTGCGCGCCACCTTGCCGCCGAGCACCAGATTCTCTTCCACCGAAAGCGAAGGAAACAATCGCCGCCCCTCCGGCACCAAAGCAATGCCGCGCTTCACAATCTCATTGCCCGGCAGCCGCGAAATATCTTCGCCCTTGAAACTGATGTGCCCCTGCGTGTCAGCCACCAGCCCGCAGATCGATTTCAGCAGTGTGGATTTCCCCGCACCATTTGCCCCGATCAATGCCAGTGTCTCGCCCTTGGCAACGCTGAACGACACGCCATGCAGCGCCTTGGCGCCACCATAGGCCGCTTTGAGGTCGTCAATCGCCAGCAGCACCTCAGGCATGCGCATCCTCACCCAGATAAACGGATTTCACTTCGCGGCTGTTCATCACCTCATGCGGCACGCCATCCACGATCAGCTTGCCGAAATTTAGCACCACTAATCGTTGCGCTACCGACAAAAGTGCATGCACCACATGCTCGATCCACACGATAGTCACGCCCGACGCATGCACATCCTTGATGGCCGCCAGCAAGGCCGCGCATTCACTATCGGTCAGCCCACCCGCGATTTCATCGAGCAGCAACAATTTCGGATTGGCCGCCAGCGCCCGCGCCAGTTCCAGCCGCTTGCGGTCCAGCAGCGTAAGCCCGCCAGCCAATGTATTCGCCTTGGCCTTCATGCCGGTCTGTTCCAGCACAGCAAGCGCACGCGCCTCAGGATCTTTCGGTTCGCGCCCGAATGTGGCGCCCACCAGAACATTTTCAAACACGCTCATGCCATTGAACGGCTGCGGCACCTGGAACGAGCGCGAGATACCCATGCGGCAACGCTCCGATGCGCCGAGTGCAGAAATATCAGCACCCTCGAATTGCACATTGCCCGCATCAGGCCGCACAGTTCCAGCGATCAGATTGAACAGCGTAGTCTTGCCCGCACCATTGGGGCCGAGAATGCCGAGGATTTCGCCCTTGCCCACGTCAAGGCTCACCGCGTCGGTCACCACCAGCGCGCCGTATTTTTTCGAGAGAGACGAGAGCGAAAGCAAAGTCATGGAAAATCAGGGAGGCTGAATCTCAGCCTCCCTTTTCGTTTCTATCAGTTCAACAATTTCAGCTTGCCGCCGATCGGCACTTGCGGCGCAACCGGATTGGCAACAACGGTGAGTTCATACTTGCCATCCTTGCGCACCCATTGGCCCCCAGCCAGCGGTGTCTTCGACACATTCTTCACCGGCTTGCCATCCCATTTCACCGGGCCAACAATCGTCTGCAGATCGGTGGCCGCAATCGCTTCAATGATCGCCTTCGGATCAGACAAATCCTTCGAACGCTTCACCACATCGAGTGCCACTTCCCAGATCGCATGGCTGAAGCCCAGCGTGGCCGTCCACTGCTTGCCGGAAGCCTTTTCATAGGAAGATCCCAGATCAGCAGCAGACATGCCAGTCAGGCTGGACTTGTAGGGATAGGTCGGCGTCCACCACACTTCGGTGGTGAGGCCATCACCACGATCACCCAGCGAGTCCAACGTGGCCGGGAACAGCAGCGCCTTGCCGATGGTCACAACCTTGGGCTTGAAGCCCTGCTGTGCCGCCTGCGCCCAGAAGGTCGCAAAATCCGGCGGGATCATCACGCCGGTCACGATCTCCACACCCGCCGCCTTGAACGCCGAAATCTGCGCGGAGAAATCATTGTTCAGCGGCTGGTAGCGGCCGGGGTCCACCAGCTTGTAACCCGCAGCCGTCACCGGGCCGGGCAAGCCATGCTCGGCATCGCCCCAGGCATTGCCATCGGCGTCGTTCGGGAACAAGCCGCCAACAACTTTCGCCGCACCCGATTGGTCCCAGATGTTGACGAAATTGGCGATGATGTCTTCCAAGCCCCAGAAGAAATGATAGGTCCAATCGAAGCCCTTGGCCGGGTCGCCCTTGCGGCCAAAGAAGTAGGGCTGCCACGGGCAATTGGTGGAGATGCAAGGCACGCCCGCCAGTTCGGCCTGATCAGCCGCCGGGTTGGTCGTGTCCGGCGTATCCTTCGCCAACAACAAATTCACTTGGTCCTTGTTGATCAACTCGGCAGCAACTTCCGCCGCACGGTTTGGGCTCGATTGCGAATCCTTGGTGATGATTTCAATCTTCACCGGCTTGGCATTGTTCTGCGCACCAGCAACGGCATCCTTGATGCCAGCGAGGATCCAGTCCTGCGCTTCGCCGAAGCCAGCCAGCGGCCCGGTCAGCGGCGAGACAAGCCCGATCTTGAACGTGTCATCGGCAGCAAAGGCGCGCCCGCGCAGATAGGCCGGCACGGCAAGTGCCGCACCAGCGGATTTCAGAAGTGTTCTACGATTGACTTTGTAAAGTGGCATGGTTTCCTCCCTTAGCCCTTTCTTTTTTCTAGTATGAAAGCTCAGTTTCTAGTCTCCCGCAAGCAACGTCAGGCCGCGATATCTCCTGTCACCTGGCGGTACATGATCGGCAAAATCTCGGCGAGATAGGCCATCTCTTCAGTGCAATGCTGATGCAGCCGCCGCGCCAATTCCGGCGTCACCATCTCCTTGCGCATCGCCAGTTTCTGTTCCTCGCTGAAGGTCTCACCTTCCACGCGGCTTTCGAAAATCCCAAGGAAAAACCGCGAGCGCATCTCGCAGCCCTGATCAGTGTTGCGCACAAAATGCACCATCTTGCCAAAGTTGATTGGGTGATCGAGATCACCAATCCGCGCACAGATCGCAGCGCCGGTGAAGTTGCCGTATTGCTTCTTGTCGAAAAATTCCAGCGGGTCGCGGAAATTGATGCGCAGCTTGTAAACCGGGCCGTCCGGCCCCGCGAGATATTCATGCACCAGATGGCTCGATCCCACATGCGTGCCGGGCACGCGGCCTTCCCAATCGCTGAATAGATGATCGACAGGGTGCCACAGCTTGTATTGCTCCGTGCCGCCCAGATAGCGGAACCACCATTCAATCATCTTGGCCTTGCAGCGCGGCATGCGCGCCAAGGCACACACCGTCTTGAAGCCATCATCATAAGACACAACGCCGGATTCAATCGGCAGATAACCCGGCTTCAATAGATCATTGATTTCTTCATATCGCATTCTGTTCCTCCAACAGTGCCGAGATGGCTTTGAGGTGTTCCGTCACCTTCTTGCGCAATTTGTCTTTCTTGGATGTGTCCCAAATCTTGAACCCACGGTCTGTCTTGAAACCCAGCTGCCCATCAGCAACGAGCTTCTGCAGATAGGGGCTGGGCTGATGCGCATCTTCCAGCGAGGCCAGAACCTGGTTGTGAATATCAAGCGTCAGATCAGTGCCGACCAGATCAGCATTCTCAATCGGCCCCAGCACAGCTAGCCGACGCCCGAAACTGTTCTTCACCACAAGGTCCACCGTCTCGGCATCGCACACGCCATGTTCGATCAGCGAAATCGCCTCGCGCCACAAGGCATGCTGCAAGCGGTTGCCCACAAAGCCCGGCACATCTTTCTTCACATGCACCGGCACTTTGCCCAGGTCAGCCAGCAGCTTCATCATCCGCGTGACGATGCTGGGCTCCGTCTCTGCCGTTTGAATCACTTCAACCAGCGGCACCAGATAAGGCGGGTTCCACCAATGCGTGCCCAGCGCGCGCGCTTTGTATTTCACCTTCGCCATCACCTGCGTGATCGGGATGACGGATGTGTTGGAGGCCAGAATGCATGACATCGAAGCCGCAGCCTCGATCCGCTCAAACAGTGCCTGTTTCAGCTCAAGCTTCTCGGGTGCCGCCTCAACCACCAGTTCGGCTCGCGAAACCGCATCTTCCAAAGAAGAAGCCGCATGAATCCGGCTTACACAGTCGTCAGTCTTGCCCAGCGAGGCCAGGGTAGCCTTTACGCGTACATGCAAAGAGTCGAGCGCATCAGCCTGCGGGTCCGTCACCCAAACCTCATGCCCGCCTTGTGCAAACACCAGCGCAAGCCCATGCCCCATCAATCCCGCGCCGATGATCGCCACCCTCACCATGGCAACCCCGCACTTTCGGTAAAATGCGTCAGCGTATTTTGCAACACGCTGATTTCGGCTTCACTCACTTCATGCCCGCGCAGGGGGAACACATCTGCGCGAACCCGCGCCCGCGCCGCGCCCAGTTCCTGCACCGCTTCAGAGAACGCCGAAATCGGAATCCAGCTGTCAGCATCAGACCCCGAAATATAAGCCGGAAGCCCGGTCACATCCTTGGCCGGTCGCTCATCATCAAGTGTGCCCACGCGGCATCCAGTGAAGGCAACAAGCGCACCATTCCACGGTCCGAAATGCATCGCATATTCGATCGACAGGCATGCGCCCTGGCTGAAGCCGGCCATCACCACCGGCGTCTTCGCGGGCAATTCCGCTACCAGCGCCCGCAGCACATCAAGCGAATCCGAAAGCTGTGCCTTCGTTTTCTCCGTCAGCGCATCAACGGCCTTGGCATCATACCAACTCTTGCCCGCCGCGCGCGGCAGCACGAAGGCCACGCCGGGCGCATCAAGCCGCCGCAAAATATCATCCTCCATCGCTTCGGGTGATTGCCCGCGGCCATGCGACAGAATGCAGATCACCTTGGCGCTCTCCAGCGCGTTGCCTTTCAGCACTGCGGCGCCAAGCTTCGTCATGTGTCGAAATTCGCGGCCTCCAGCCCGGCTACCATTTCGGCGCGGCGGTCTTCGAACCACGGCGGGAATACCAGCGTCTGGCCTGTGTGGCCCACAGGCTCATCCTTCGCCCAGCCCTCCGGCACCGTCCATGCGATTTCAAACAGCGCACCACCGGGCGAGCGCACATAGCAAGACTTGAAATAGTTCCGGTCCTTCTGCTCGGAAATATCAGTGAAGCCCAGGCCCTCGATATGCGCGCGCAGCTTCATCTGGTTTTCTTCATTGCCGGTATTGAGCGCAACATGATGAATGGTGCCGCCAGCAAGTGTCCACGTTCCCTGCGGCGTCGTGTTGTCATGCAAAACTTCAACAACCGAAGTGAGCCCATTATTTTCCGGCACCGCGAAGGCGAGGCCCTCGTGATTGTCGGCCAGCTTCTTCATTGGAATGGCTATCGTAAAGAAGTCATCCATCGCGGAACGATCCGCCACCGAAACACCCACACCATAAATGCCCTTGATGCCGTGATCCTTGCCAATGCCCTGCTTGTCATTGGTGATCGACTCGCGCCGGTCACCGGGATTTTCGACAAGCTCGAAATGAATGCCACACGGATGTTCCAGCGCCACGCGGTTGATGCCGAAGCGCGTTGTCTTTTTGGCTTTCACGCCGCGCTCATTGAGCCGGTTCACCCAGAACTCCGAAGCCCCAACCGGAATGGCGGCCTGGATAATCTTGGTTTGGTTGGTGCCGCGCCGGCCAAACACACCGGGCTTGCGGAACGGGAAGGTTGTGAAGATGGTCGAGGCATCGCCATTCTTCGATCCGTAATACAGGTGATAAACCGGCAGCACGCCGTCAAACAGCACTGTGCGTTTGACTGAATGCAGCCCCAGCGTCTTGGTGAAGAAGTCGAAATCTTCCTGAGCGCCATCGGTGCTCATGGTCAGGTGATGATAGCCACTGATCAGGCTCATGCTCTTTCCTCCGCTTGCAATCCGGGCCCATTCTGCGGGGCCTCATTGCCAGTGAAGCTAAGCCAGCTTGCCCTGCTTGTTGATAAAAAGGCGCAAGAAGAATATAACATATCGTTATGAAGATTGATGAGCGTCACTTGGTCCAGTTGGCCGCCGTGGTCGATGCCGGCGGCGTCACCGAAGGAGCGGCTTTGCTCGGCACGTCCCAGCCCGCCATCTCGCGCACGCTCTCCATGCTGGAACGCCGCATCGGCGAGCCGCTCTTCATTCCCGGCCGCAAACCGCTGCAGCCCACCGCCATTGGCAAGCAGCTCGCCATACATGGCCGCGCCATTCTCGCGGCTGGCCGCAAGGCGTCCGAGACCGTGAACAGTTTCCGCGGCGGCACCCAGGGTCGCGTGCGCATCGGCGGCGTGCCCTTCTTCATGGATGCCGTCGTCTCTGGGCTCATCGCGTCCTTCCAGATGAAGGAGCCTTCGATCCATTTCGACCAGTCCTACGGGCACTACAATGAACTCGTTTCGCAGCTCATCGCCAACGAGATCGATCTCGCCGTTACCCCCGCCGGCACGCATGAGATCAGCGCCGAGCTTGTGTTCGAACCGCTGATCCTCTCGCGCAATGTTCTGGCCTGCGGGATCAACCATCCGCTGCTGGCCAAGAAGAAACTTAGCCGCGAGGATTTCCTGCGCTTCGCCTGGATTGCGCCCCTGCCCGGCTCGCCCCTGATGCTGGACCTCACCAACATCCTGATGACACTCGGCATCGATGAACTCGCCATCCGCTATGCCGGTGGCTCGCTGCATTCGGTGGTCAACTACTTGGCGCAAAGCCAGGCACTGGCCATCATGCCGCTGTCGGTCATCCACGCGCTGCCGAAGGACACGCAGATCACTGTTCTGCCCCTCAGCATTCCGCAGCCCGAACGCATGATCGGCATTGTCTACCGCCGCCAATCGGCGCGTGATCCGGTGAATAGAAAATTCTTCAGCCACATCCGCAGCAATCTGGAAAACCTCAGCCGCGTGGTGGCGCGCCATGACGCCACCATCGCCTGGGAGCACGGCCCCTTCATGCATGCGATGATGAGCTGATTGCTGCATCATCACCCCGCCGTATATCCGCCATCGGCATAAAGCACATGGCCGGTATAGAAATCCGAAGCCCGCGATGAGAGAAACAGCAACGGCCCCGCCAGATCGGAAGGCTCACCCAACCGGCCCTTCGGTACGCGCGCCAGAAACCCGGCCCGCGTGGTCTTGGCCTTTTCGTCATCACCAAACATCCACGCGGTCAGCGGCGAGCGGAAAACAGTGGGCGCAATCGCATTCACCGTGATGCCAGTCGGCCCCAGCTCGCAACCCAGCGCCCGCGTGATGCCGTCAATCGCAGCTTTGGAAGCACAATAGGCGGTATAACCCGCCGGATGGCCCAGCAACCCGCGTGCGGATGACATCAGCACGATCTTGCCGCCCTCGCCCTGCTTCTGCATCTGCACGGTGACAGCCTTCGCCATCAGCCAGCTCTGCGTCACATTGGCGTCCATCACATCCAGAAAGCGCGAAGGCGCCATTTCGTGAATCTTCGACACGTCATTCTTGCCGGAAGCGACAACCAGAATATCCACCCGCCCAAACTTCGCCACCGCCTGCGCCACGATGCTGTCGCAATTTTCCTCCGTGGACGGACGAATATTGATGCCCAGCACATCCCCACCGCATTCAGCGGAAATCGCATCCAGCTCAGTCTTCTTGCCCGCCGTCAGCACCAGCCTGCACCCAGCCCCAGCAAGCACCCGTGCCGCCAGCGCACCAAACGCGCCTGAAGCCCCAGTAATAATCGCCACCTTGCCGTTCACATCGAAGAGCGAGAGCGGATTTTTCAGCCAGTCATCACTCATGGCTTCACTCCCGGCGGATAAGGGATCACCACGATCATCTTGCACACCCCATTGGTACGATTGACGATCTCGCGCACTTCGCCCGGCGGAATGGTGCAGCTGTCCATCGCCTTCAGCACGCTCTCCTGGCCGTCGATGATCACCGTCATCTCACCCTCAAGCACCACATAAACCTTCTCGAACGGCGTCGCGTCAGGCCCCGCGCCACCACCGGGCAGGAATTGCGAAAATCCAACCCACTGGTTTTTGGGGCCACCCTCTTCAAAGCCCTGCAGACGCAAACCCACCACCCCACGGTGATTTGGCGCCTCATAGGGCTTCGCGTCCGCAAAGCGCTTGAGCAGCATCAGAACGCCTCGCCTTTTTCGATGCGGTATTTCTGCGAAGGATCAGTGATCGCAACCAGGCGGATGATGCAGCCATCACCCCGGTCCCAATTCCATGGGAAGAACGCGAAGGTACAGCGTTTGCCCGTCACCGCATCAAGATCGCCACCCACATTCTCAATGCCGAGGATGCCGTTCTTGAACAGGATCTGGTGCACCGGCTCCCACTCGGGGAAATCCTTGGCCCAGTCATTGCCGCCCGACCATTCCTTGTACTCTTTCTCCAGATGCGGCAGCAGCGGCCCATTGCGCTGCGGGCCAATCGCGGTTGCCAGCGGATGGTCATTGGCCTGCGTATCATGGCCGACAACCTTCACCTGCTTGTCCACCATCCATTGCCCGGCGGAAGGCACAAAGCCGGGGCAATACGCGAAGTAATCACCGTCTTCATAAACCTTGTGCCAGCCGGTGTTGAGGATCAGCACATCATGCGGGCGAATGGCCTTGCCGCAGGCTTTTTCGAGATCATCGGCGGTGATCGATTCCCACTTCTTCTTGGGCAGCGAAACCACAATGCCGGAGCCGAAGAAATGCGGCAGCGGCACTTCATCGATAAAGGGCGTGCCCTGCACCACGTGGGCGGGCGCATCGATATGCGTGGTCGAATGCATCGACGTGGTGATGCGCTGCGACAGCACGCCGGATTTCGCCATGTAGTGAATGCGCTCGATCTTCACGTCCTGGAAGTAAGGCCAGTTCGGAGATTGAAAGCCCCAGCGATGCGACAAGTTGGTGAATTCCAGCCCCATCGCATTGTTCAGGTTTTCCTGGAAATCGATTCCACGAATCTTGATCGTCATCAGGCGTCCTCCCAGACTATGATTTTTGTTTTGTTGGATGATACGATTAGAACCGTCTTGCGCATTCTGCATCAATTTCGTATCACGATGTGATGCAAGCTGCAGATACAGGTTCTATCCAGGTTTTGTCCCGCGCCATGGCCGTGTTGAAAGCCTGCGAGCAATTGGGCCCGGGCCTGAGCTTGGGCGACATCGCGCGTCACATCGATCTGCCCCGCTCCACGGTGCAGCGCATCGTGCAATCCTTGATCGATGGCGGCTTTCTCATTTCCGGTGGCCGCTCGAAATCCATCGCACTCGGGCCTGATCTTCTCGCCATGGGCGCAGATGCCACTGTCAATGTGTTTGAAATCGCGCATCCCTATTTGAAGGAGCTCAGCGAGCAAACCGGCGAGACAGTCGATCTCGCGCGCCTCAGCCGCGATCACATGGTCTTCATCAACCAATTGCCCGGCGCGCACCGTTTGCGCGCAGTCTCAGCCGTGGGTGATACTTTCCCGCTTCACTGCACCGCCAATGGCAAGGCCGCACTTGCAAAGCTCAGCGAACAACGCCTGCACAAGCTTCTCGCCAGCAAGCTCGCCGCCTTTACCCACAACACGATCACCGATCATGCGCGCTTGTTGCGCGAGATCAAATCGATCCGGCAAAGTGCGATTGCGACAGATAATGAGGAGCACACGCTGGGCATCGCCGCCATCGGCGCGGCGTTTCTGGACCGCGCACACCAGATTTATGCGATCTCGATTCCCATTCCCACCGTGCGCTTCAAGCCGGTGCGCGCCAAGTGTGAACCACTGTTGCTGTCCACGGTGAAAGCAATCTCTGCCGCGATCATTGCGCGCTAGGCGGCCTCCGCATCACACTCGCACCGGCCGCGAGTAGTGATAGCGCTGCCGCTGTCCATGCCACAAAGCTCACATCATTGCCGGCGCCGAACGCAAAGATCAGCGCCACAATGATCGCGCCAAAAGATTGCCCCAGCAAACGCCCCAGCGCCTGCAGGCCACTGGCCCCGCCACTGCGTTCACGCGGCGCACTGCTGATGATCACCCGGTTGTTAGGCGATTGCATCATGCCAAAGCCCAGCCCGCACAAAGCCAAGCGCCACACAATGTCGAAGGGATGCGGGCTGGCACTCATCAGCGCCACCGAAACCCAGCCGCAAGAAAACACCAGAAGTCCGATTGCCGCAACACGCTCCGGTGGATAGCGATCCGACAGACGGCCCGCGATAGGCGCAATCGATGCCGTCACCACCGGCCAGGGCGACATCAGCAATCCGGTCATCGCTTCGGAATAGCCAAGCTTGTTGGCGAAAATAAAGGGCAAGGCCACGAAGCCCATATTCTGCGCGGCAAAACAGGTGATCGATGTGGTGAGAGACAATGCAAACACCGGCATCCGCAACAGATCCACTGGCAGGATGGGCAGCTTCATGCGCCGCTCACGCAGAACAAACGCTCCGCCAATCAGCACGGCTGCGCCCGTCATCAGAGCCGCAATGCGGAAATCACCCGCCGTAGAAAAACTGTTCAACCCCGCAATCAGCAACCCGAAGGTTAGCGCATTGAGGATGATGCTGGTGATGCTGATCTTGACGCCCGATGCGCCTGTCTGCGGCAGATAGCGTGAGGCCATCACCAGGGCCAGCACACCCGCCGGAACATTGATGAGGAACAGCCAATGCCATTTGGCCACCGAAAGAATGGCCGCACTGATCGAAGGCCCCGCCGCTGCAGAAACGCCGACCACCAAGGCCGTGTAGCCCATGCCCACGCCCAGCTTGTTGGCGGGGAAAATATGGCGCACCAAAGCAATATTCACGCTCATGATGCCGGCGGCACCAAGGCCTTGGATAAAGCGCGCGATCACAAATGTGTTCAGGTTCACCGCATTGGCGCACAGCAGGGATGCGATGGTGAACACCACCAGCCCCCACCAATAGACCCGCTTGTAGCCAAGGCTGTCACCCAGTGAAGCCAGCGGCAGTAGTGAAATCGTTACCGCGAGATTATAGATGTTGACGATCCAGATCGCCTCTTCCGGCTTCAGCACCATGTCGCGCGCGATGGAAGGCAACGCCACATTGACAATGGCCCCATCCAGCACCGCCATTGTGATGGCAATCGCAATCGGAATGAACCCGATCAGATAGTGCCGATTGGGTTCTTCTGTATTGATCTGAGATTGAGTTAGAGAAGACATGGTGCCGCGAGACCTAGACCCGTTTGCGCGCTGCGTTAAGCAATCTGCGCACATGAGGCCCATGCCGAAAACGCCGTTCGATCACATTACTGAGAAGATATCTTGCGCATCAAAACTTCTGGACTAAATCAGATGCATGAACGCAAGTGACGACACTGCAGCAAGGCTTGATGCAGCACCAGGCTCCCCCGGCATCGAGCCGCGCTGGACATCAAGCGCCAAGGTCGGCGTGGGCACCGCACTCAATGATGCATCGCCCGTCTGGTTCACCCACAGCCATGGCATCCTGAATGAAATCTACTATCCCGCAGTGGACAGCGCCTGCACGCGCGACTTCGGATTGCTGGTGCTGGGTCCTGATGGTGCATTGGCGGAAGAGAAGCGCGATTGCGTTTCCACTTGCAGCGCGGTGGATGGCGGCATCCCGGCTTTCACGCTCTCTAACACTGCGAAGGATGGAAGTTTCATCATCACCAAGCAGATCGTGGCCGATCCCGCCCGCGCCTGCGTGCTGCAGCGTGTGAATTTCAAATCGCTCAAGGGCAAGGCCACTGACTACAAAATCTACGCATTGATCGCCCCGCATCTGGTCAATGCCGGAAAAAACAATTCGGCCTGGATCAGTGAACATCAGGGCCACCAGATTCTTTTCGCTTCCGGCCAATCACGCTTCCTCGCGGTCGCATCATCACTCGGCTGGCGCAACGCCTCAGCGGGCTTCGCCGGCACCTCCGATGGTTGGACGCAGTTGAAGCACCAAGGCACGCTCATCCCCTATCAGCGCGCCGACCATGGCAATGTCGCACTGACGGGCGAGATTGCCTTCAGCGAAAAAAACGCCACCGTCACCCTAGCCATCGCCTTCGGTGCAACCCATGCCGAAGCGGCGGGTGCTGCTCTGGCCAGCCTCGCTGAAGGGTTCGAAAATGCGTGGGATGGCTACCTTGCTGAGTGGCGCGTCTGGCAGCAAACGCTGCTGCCACTAGACCCTCCGGACACCCTGCCAAAAGGCTCCAAAAAGCTACGGACACCTCGCGCAAAAGCCAACAATGTGAACCACTACCGCACCTCCACGGCAGTGCTCGCCACCCACCGCGCCACAGCGCCAAGAGGTGCGGTTGTAGCCAGTCTTTCCATCCCCTGGGGCGCCTCCAAAGGCGACAATGATCTGGGTGGTTATCACCTCATTTGGCCGCGCGATCTGGTTGAAATTGCTGGCGGTTTCCTCGCCGCCGGAGACAGCAAGGAAGCCCTCGCCATTCTCGAATATTTGCGCGGCGTACAGGCCCCATCCGGTCGCTGGCCGCAGAATTTCTGGTTGGATGGTGAGCCCTATTGGTCGGGCGACCAGATGGATGAATGCGCCTTTCCAATCCTTCTGGCCGATATGCTATGGCGCCAGAATTATCTTTCACAACAGAATGTTAAATCTTTCCTTCCGATGGTCCGCCTGGCCGCCGGCTATGTCCTGATGAACGGCCCCGTCACCGGCGAAGACCGCTGGGAAGAAGATGGCGGCTATAGCCCCTTCACCTTGGCTGTGGTCATCTCAGCCCTCCTCGCCGCAGCAGATTTCATAGAGAATTCAGGTGATTACAGCGCGGCCACCCATCTGCGCGAAGCCGCCGATTGTTGGAACGAGCAGATCGAAAACTGGACCTTGGCCGCCAATGACGAGCTTTGCGTTTCAGCAGGTGTGAAAAGCTACTACGTCCGCATGTCCGGCACCTCCCCAACCGATGTAGCCAGCGCGATGCGCGGAACTTTGGCCATCAAAAACCGCCCGGCTGACTTCGTAAGCCCTTCATCCGAAACGATTATCAGCCCGGATGCTTTGGCCCTCGTCCGCTTCGGCCTGCGCGCCGCCGATGATCCCCGCATCACCGACACGGTAAAAGTCATCGATCATGTCTTGCGCAAAGACGTCCCCCAAGGCTCTCTCTGGTACCGCTACAATCAAGACGGTTACGGCGAACATGATGACGGCGCCCCCTTCGACGGCACTGGCCGCGGCCGCCTCTGGCCGCTTCTCGCCGCCGAGCGAGCACACTACGAAATCGCCGCTAACAATCTCAAAAAAGCTGCAAATCTCATCGCCACCGTCGAAGCATCTAGCAATGAAGGTGGCCTCCTCCCTGAGCAAACCTGGGATTCACCCGATATCCCAGAGCGCGAGCTTTTCTTCGGCCGCCCATCCGGCAGTGCCATGCCATTGGCCTGGGCCCATGCCGAACACATCAAACTCCTCCGCTCACTGCATGACGGAAGAGTCTTCGACATGCCGCCGCAAACATTGGCGCGTTACGTGAAAAAGCAATCGCCATCGCATCTGCGCATTTGGCGTTTCAACAACAAGCTGTCATCCATTCCACAAGGAAAAACCCTTCGTATTCAATTGGGTGCAAGGGCCATGATCCACTGGAGCGTGGACGATTGGAACACCACCACCGATACCAATACGCAGGAAACCAGTTTCGGCTCGCATTTCACAGATTTGGGAATCGCCGCCAAAAGCCATTATGTGGTGTTCACAATCTTCTGGCCTGATGACAACAGGTGGGAAGGCGAAAACTTCACCATCGAAATCATTTGAGACTTCAGGAGGATAGAATGCAAATCGGAATGATCGGGCTGGGCCGCATGGGTGCCAACATGGTACGGCGCTTGCTCAAGGCCGGGCATGAATGCGTGGTCTTCGACGTCAACAAGGCCAATGTAGAAGCACTGGTGAATGAAGGTGCCACCGGCGCCACCTCGATGGCCGATCTCGCCTCCAAGCTCGCAGCGCCTCGCGCTGTATGGCTGATGCTGCCCGCTGCCATCACCAGCCGTATCGCACACGAGGTGGCCGGCAGTTTGCAAAAAGGTGACGCCATCATCGATGGTGGAAACTCCATGTATCGCGATGCGATGGACCTGGCCGAAGAACTGTCAACAAAGGGCATCGACATGATCGACGTCGGAACTTCCGGCGGCGTCTGGGGCCTCGACCGCGGCTATTGCCTGATGATCGGCGGCCCCAAAGCCGCGGTGCTGCGTCTTGATCCTCTCCTCGCTGCTTTGGCGCCAGGTGCGGATGCAGGAGTAACGCCCGATCCCGGCGCCAGCACCGCCACGCGCGGTTATCTGCATTGTGGCCCTACAGGTGCTGGGCACTTCGTGAAGATGGTGCATAATGGTATCGAATATGGCGTCATGGCCGCCTATGCCGAAGGCATCAACCTGCTGCACGCAGCGAATGCCGGCAAAGAGTCTCGCGAGATTGATGCGGAAACAACGCCGCTCAAGGATCCGCAATATTACCAGTTTGATTTTGATTTGCCCGCGATCACCGAAGTGTGGCGCCATTCCAGCGTGATCAGTTCCTGGTTGCTGGATCTCACCGCCGCCGCCTTGAAGTCTGACCCGCAGCTGGCCACTTTCGGTGGCCGCGTTTCAGATTCCGGTGAAGGCCGCTGGACCTTGAATGCCGCGATTGATACGGGCGTTCCTGCCCCGGTTCTGGCCTCGGCCTTGTTCGAACGCTTCGCTTCACGGGGCAATGATGAATTCGCCGGCAAGCTTCTCTCCGCCATGCGCCACGCTTTCGGCGGCCATCTCGAAAAGCCGGCGGCCAAGTCATGAGTGAAGTGAGATCAGATGTTCTGGTGGTTTTCGGCGCTACCGGAGACCTTGCCCATAAGATGATTTTTCCAGCGCTCTACGCGCTGGTGAAATCGGGCCATTTGAACGAGCCGGTGATCGGCGTAGCCTTTGACGCCTGGACGCTGGATCAACTGATTGCCCGCGCCCGAGATGCGGTGGCCACGCAAATCCCCGGTTACGACGAAGCCACCTTCCTGAAACTCGCGAGCCTTCTGAAATATGTTTCAGGCGATTACCGTTCCCCAGATACATTCGAGAAATTGCGCGTCGCATTGAACGGCGCGAAGAATCCGCTGTTCTATCTCGCCATCCCGCCGTCTCTGTTCGAGACAGTGGCGCAGGCATTGCAAACGGCAAAAATCTCCGATGGCGCGCGCGTGATGGTCGAAAAACCTTTCGGCCATGATTATGAATCGGCACACCACCTCAACGCCGCGCTGCATGCGGTGTTTGATGAAGATGCCATTTTCCGCATCGATCACTATCTTGGCAAAGAGTCGATCCAGAACATCCTCTACACGCGCTTCGGCAATGCGATCCTCGAACCGATCTGGAATCGTGACCGTGTTTCATCGGTGCAAATCACGATGGCCGAAAATTTCGGCATCAAGGGCCGTGGCAAATTCTATGATGAAGTGGGCTGCATCCGCGATGTGATCCAGAATCACTTGATCCAGGTTCTGCTGCTGCTCGGTATGGAGCCACCGGCTTCGGGGGCAAGCGACGATCTGGCGGATGAAAAAATCCAAGTCCTGAAATCCATCCGTCCACTGACGAAAGACAACGTGCTGCGCGGCCAGTTTGAAGGCTATCTCGATGAGCCCGGTGTAGCCCCAGGCTCCACCATGGAAACCTTCGCCGTGGTGCGCCTCTTCATTGATGCCTGGCGCTGGAAGGATGTGCCCTTCTATATCCGCGCCGGCAAGAATCTCCCGGTGCGCGCGACTGAAGTGGTGGTGCGCTTCAAGCAGCCGCCCGTCTTCGTATTCGATGAGATCAAGCTGGAAGAATCCAACTATGTCCGTTTCCGCCTTAGCCCGGAAGTCGTGGCCGCTATCGGTGCCAGGCGTAAAGCTGCGGGCGAAACCATGGTGGGTGAGCCGATTGAACTGGCAGCTGTGGACAATAATGAAGGAGACATGGAACCCTATGAACGCTTGATCGGTGACGCCATGAATGGCAGCCGCCAATTGTTCACCCGTCAGGACGCCGCCGAACTCGCGTGGAAAATCGTTGATCCGATCATTGGGGACTTAGTTCCTCCGCTGCTCTATAAACCAGGCACCTGGGGGCCCGTGCAGTCCGACACAGATTTCTGCCCGCCCGGCGGCTGGATCAATCCAAAGCCTTGAGACCACAAAAGGAGGATGAAATGCCAGAAGCTCCGCGCACAAAATCTAATCCGATCGTGTTGGCCATCGACATTGGCGGTTCGCATGTAAAGCTGAAGCTCAGCAATTCTGATGAAGTGCTGCGCGATGATTCCGGCCTGCAATTCACCCCCGAAGCCATGATGGCCATCATCAAGCGGCTGACCGAGGGAAAGCCGTTTGACCTTGTATCCATGGGCTATCCCGGACCCATCATTCACAACCGGATTCTGGCGGAGCCGCATAATCTCGGCCCCGGCTGGGTCAAATTCGATTTCGAAAAGGCCTTCGGCAAACCCCTGAAAATCGTCAATGACGCGTTGATGCAAGCCATCGGCAGTTATAATGGTGGGCGTATGCTGTTTCTCGGTCTGGGCACCGGCATGGGTGCTGCGATGATCGCCGAGAATGTCGCGCAACCGATGGAACTGGCGCATCTGCCCTACAAAAAGGGCAAGACCTTCGAGGATTATGCGGGTGAGCGCGGTCTGGAAAAATACGGCAAGAAAAAATGGCGCAAGAACATTTTCGATATTGTCGAGCACATCACGGCGGCGCTCGAGCCTGATGAGATCGTAATCGGTGGCGGGAATGTCGTAAAGCTTGATGAGCTCCCGCCCAAATGCCGCGCCGGTTCCAATGCCAATGCCTTCATTGGCGGGTTCCGCGTGTGGCAAGACAAGGATTTGCGAGTTTGATTTTGCTAGAGACTAGTCGGCCAATTTTACATCGTGCCGCAAGTCAAACACGGTATGAAAAATCCGCCCGTCAAACATCTTGATCAACTCGCCCGTCACGTCGCGGCTCTTGAAACGCACATCCGAGGCTAGCGCCCGTTCGATCGCGGCCATTGAGGGATATTTTATCGAGAGCACCATGGCATAGTGCGGGCTTTCCGTGTCGCTTTCCTTCTGGCTCAGCACGCGCACTTCTTCGGCACCTGGAAACTGCGTCCAAAGCGGTACAAGCTTTTCCGATACGAATTCATGGAAGGTTTTTTCCTGACCCGGCCTCACCTTGCCTTCGAAAAATGCGCAGCGGATGAACATGGATGCTCCTTCAGAAATAAAAAGGGCGCGCCATCACAGCGCGCCCGGCAGTCAGGGAGGTTAAGCTTTGCCCCAGATCTTCTTGTAGGCATCCTGGTAGCCGTTGCCAGGGTCGAAGGTGTTCTTCGGGCCGCCGTCGAATTCAACATTGGCCTTGGTCACCACATGCAGCGGCGAAACATAGCCCGACCACTTTTCACCCGAGACAGCACGATTGAGTTCATCAACAAGTTGCCAACCCTGCAGGTTCAGCGGCTCAGCCACTGTTGCGGCCTGGAACTGGCCGGAGCGAATGCGCTGATAGGCGGATTCCGAACCGTCACCAGCAGACACATTCACCGGTGCTTGGCCAGAGCCGGCGATACCAGCCGCAGCCAGAGACGGGCCCATGAAGTCGAAATACAGATCGTTGATTGCCAGCGAATGCGTCCACTTCGCACCATGCTTTTGCAGCAAAGTTGTGGTCAGCTGCGGCATGCGCTGCGAAGTTTCAGCAATCGGAGTATCCACCCACTCAACCGTCGTGCCGCCCAGCTTCTCGATCACTTCCTGCATCTTCTTCGCCTTGGCGACTGCGATGGCATAGGTCGAATCTGTGAAGTAAATGCAGCCCGGCTTGCCCTTGGCATCGATATAGGCCCACATCGCCGCAGCGGTCGAAACCTGCATCGGATCTGTGGTTACGTTGGCAAACACACCCGCATCGGCCATCGGGCCGATCACAGGGCCGGCATGCCACGACACGAAGGGGATCTTGGCGTCGAAAGCGGCCTTCATGGCCGGAGCCTGTTCAACAGCATCGAAACCAAGGATGGTGATTCCGTTCGGCTTCAGCGCCATGGCCTGGTTCATGGCAGCTGTACGACCGGCCACAGAACCGGCACCGTCGATGGTCTTCACCGTCCAGCCGATGGCAGCGGCGGCTTCTTCAAGGCCCTTGGTCACACCCACGATGCCGCCATTCTTCATGTCACCGGCAAGGTTCACGATGGTCTGGCCTTCTTTGGCCTTCGGGCCAGTCGTGGGGCCATCCCACTTGTCAACTTTGACGGCGTATTTGTCGACAATGGCTTGAGCTTCAGCCATCGAGTCGGCATAGGCCACGCGGGTCAATGCCGGAATGGACATGCCAAGTGCCATGCCCCTCATCAGTAACTGTCTACGATCCATAGTTTCCTCCTGTTGATTGTTGCTTCAGTTGTTGGGTGGATTGGTGGGAACGGAAGGCATCCTTTGCACGGCACCGCGACGGCGCTGGGCATACCCCGCAATGCCGATGGCGATGAGCAGGGTGACACCATTGAACATCGGTTCGACCCAGAAGGACCCGCCGAATTGCTGAATGCCGGAAATGCCAACGGCGAGAATGATGATGCCCACCATCGTGCCCCAGACATTGACGCGGCCGGGCTTGATGGTGGTGGAACCAAGGAAAGCGCCGACAAGGGCGGGAAGCAGATATTCAAGCCCCACGCTGGCCTGGCCGATGCGCAGCTTGGCGGCAAGTAAAATCCCGGCGAGCGCCGTGAACAAACCCGATGCAATGAAAGAGCCCATCACAAACTTGCGCACTGGAATGCCGTTCAATGCAGCAGCCTTTGGGCTGGCCCCAATTGCGTAGAGATAGCGGCCAATCGGCAGGTATTCATAAGCCAGCCACATGGCGATCGCGATGGCGATCACGTAATAGCCGGTGATCGGCAGGCCGAGTACCATGGTAGAATTCAGGGCGTAGAATGAATCAGGCACCACGCCGACGATTTGGCGTCCGCCGGAATGCCAAAGCGCCAATGCATAGAGAATGGTGCCCGTGCCTAGCGTGGCGATGAAACTGTCGATGCGCGCCACTTCCACAAGCAGCCCGTTGATTGTGCCCATCAGAGCGCCAAGCACCAGCACGGTGAGCACCGCCATCGGCCAAGGAAAGCCATAAAGCGTCTGCAGCGAAATCGCCAGGATGTGCCACAGCACGATGCCGTAACCCACGGTCAAATCGATGCGGCCGGCGGACATCGGGATCATTACGCCCAGCGAGAGGATCAGAATGATCGCTTTGTCCGAAATGATTGAGCGTACATTCAGCAATGTCGGGAATGTGTCGGGCAAGAGAACAGAAAAGAGAAGGACCAGCAGCACCATCAGCAGCACAAGGCCATAAGTCGGGAGGTAACGCCCCAGGCGTTGGCTGAAGCTCAAGCCCGCCAGTTCACTGCGGGTGGGCTCAAGCGCGGTTGACTGAATGGAATTGCTCATGCGGCCTCGCTGGCAGATGCGGCGTGGATGAGCGCCGCGGTCGAAAGTTTGGATTCGGGAATTTCGGCAACAATGCTCCCACGGGAAAACACCAGCGCACGGTGGCAGATATGCGCCACCTCTTCAAAGTCCGTGGAGACTACAATCACCGTCAGTCCGCGCTCCAGCGCAGCCGCGATCAGCCGGTAGATTTCGGCCTTTGCGCCAACGTCCACGCCTGAGGTCGGGTCCTCCGCGATCAGTACTTTGCGACCCGTGGCCAGCCAACGCCCGATCACCACCTTCTGCTGGTTACCGCCGGAAAGGGCTTCCACAGGCAGGTGTGGATCATTGGGGCGCAGTCCCACTTCCAGGCCGATGCCATGAGTTTTTTCACCCTCGGCTGCGGGTGATAGCACCGACATCAATGTGCGCCCGATAGCAAAGGGATTGAGGAACATGTTTTCACGCACAGAAAGAGACAGCGCCACGCTTTCTTCTGTGCGGTCACGCGCGACAAGCCCCAAGCCCTGCTCCAGTGCCGCTTGCGGCGAGGAGAGATCAAGCAGCTTGCCGTCAAGATAGGCAGTGCCCGCACTTTCCTGCGCGCCAAAGAGCGCCCGGCCAATCGCCTCGTGCCCGGCACCACGCAGGCCAACGAGGCCCAGCACTTCGCCTTGGTGAGCCGCGAAATTCACCGGTCCACCGCCGAATGTTACAAAGCTGGAAAGTTTCAGCGTCTCGCGCCCGCGCTTACCAGCACCACGCACATAGAGATCCTTCACTTCGCGGCCGACGATCATGTTGACCAACTCGGATGGAGTCGTGTCTTTTACCCTCTTGGAACCCACCAGACGGCCATCTCGCAGCACGGCCACACGGTCAGCGATACGGAAAATTTCATCCAACCGGTGCGAGACATAAATCATGCCTACGCCGCGCGCGCGGAGTTCACGGAGCACCTTGAACATCCGCTCCACTTCATCCGCCGGAAGGCTGGCCGTTGGCTCGTCCAGCACCAGCACATCAGCCTCGGCAGCGAGCGCACGGGCGATGGCGACGAGAGATTTTTCTGTGCGACTCAAATCATGCACGCGCTTGGTCGGATCGAAATCGCAACCGACCATGTTCAGCGCCTCGACGGCACGCTGCTCCGTCTGCCGCCAGCTGATGAGTCCACCGCGCTTTGAATAGCGCTGCCCCAGCCCTACATTCTCGGCCACCGTCATCCATTCGATCAGGCCCAGATCCTGATGAATGAAGGCCACGCGTTGCTTTTCATTGGGGCGCGGCGGACGATGCGCATAGGCCTCGCCTTTGAACAGGATGCGGCCTTGGTCGGGGGTATGAATTCCGGCAAGAGATTTAATCAGGGTGGATTTACCAGCACCATTTTCACCCAGCAGTGCCAGCACCTCGCCGGCATCGAGATGCAGCGACACATCATTTAGCGCAACGGTGCCACCGAAGCGCTTGGTGATGTTTTCGAAGGCGAGCAACCGCTCAGTCAAATTCCTCTCCCGGGCTCGGCAGTGTTCTCACCGCTCGAATAATGTTATCGATAACATCGTAGGACGTGTTTCAAAGTCAAGTCAACTGCAAAATCACTTTCCGTCGAGCAGACGCATCGCCTCGGCGCTGTCCTTTGCGCCCAGTCCCATCACGATCAACAGGCGGTGAATCTCGGTGACGGCACTCGTCACCGGCAAGGGTGTTCTGGTTTTCAATGCAAAGGCCTGGATGGAATCCAGGTCCTTCAACATGTTACCCAGCGAACCGGTGGCGGTGAAATCACGCGCAGCAAATTTCGCCATGAACTCCTGCATGATGCGCCCATCAGCCCGGCCACCAGCGAGTGCCGCAGGAATCTTGGCAGGGTCCACACCACCTGCTTCCGCCAGCTTCACGGCTTCCGCCACGGCCTGGAAGGCCAAGGCGCAGAACAGCTGGTTCACCAATTTCGTGGTTTGCCCCGCTCCAGACCCGCCCATCAAAGTATAATTGGCCGAGAGATCTTTCATCACCGCACGGGCCCGCTCAAAATCTTGCGGCGTGCCACCTGCCATGATGGTCAGCGTGCCATTGATGGCACCGGGCGTGCCGCCTGACAGCGGGCAATCAACCCAGGCCATGTTGAATTTTTCTTTCAACAAAGCGGCCATTTCCGCAGTGGCTGCCGGGTCAATCGACGACATATCGATCAGCAACTTGTCTGCGCTTGCCGCTTCGGCAACGCCGCCTTCATCAAACACCACCTTGCGCACGATGTCGGCATGATTGAGACTCAGGATCACAAAGTCAGATTTTGACGCGGCTTCAGCCGCCGTCTTCGCCGCATGAGCCCCTTTGGCAACCAATGCAGCCACCTTTTCAGCATCCACGTCGAACGCATGGACGTGGTGCCCGCGTTCGAGGAAACGCGTGGTGATGGCCGCCCCCATAATGCCTGCACCGATGACGGCGACCTTCTCAGCCATGAGATTTTTCTTCCAGCCAGGTTGCAGCCTGCGAAATCAGATGCGGCACATCATCCGCAACATCCAGCCGCAACGCATCTTCATCAGCCACGGGAGGTTCCAGTGTTCTAAGTTGGCTATCGAGCAAGGAAGGCGGCATGAAATGGCCCTTGCGCGCATCGATACGCTCCTGCAGCAGGCCGCGCGCGCCATCCAGAAAAACGAAAGCCACCGGGCGGCCTGCAGCGCGCACGATGCATTCGCGGTAAGACCGCTTGAGCGCCGAGCAGGAGGCGATTGCGCCTTCCGTGCCGGCCAGTTCAGCACCAATCCGCTTCAGCCACGGCCAGCGATCTTCATCCGTCAAGGCAATGCCAGCCGACATCTTGGCAATGTTCGCCTCTGGATGCAGCCTGTCGCCTTCAACGAAAGCTTTGATCCCAAGCTTCTGCGCCAATCCCTCACCCACTGTGGTCTTGCCACAGCTGGTAACGCCCATGACAACTGCAGCCCCCTTGAACATCTAGAGCACCGACGTGATGCCGCCATCCACATAAAGGATGTGGCCGTTAACGAATGACGAAGCCGGTGAAGCCAGGAAGATGGCCGCGCCAATCAGTTCTTCCACATCACCCCAGCGGCCTGCGGGCGTGCGCTTTTCCAGCCAGGATGAAAATTCCGGATTATCGACCAAGGCCTGGTTCAGCGGCGTCTTGAAATAACCCGGGCCAATTGCATTCACCTGAATGCCATGCTTGGCCCAATCAGCGCACATGCCCTTCGTGAGCATTTTGATGGCACCTTTGGTTGCTGTGTAAGGCGCAATCGATGGGCGACCCAGTTCGCTCTGTACCGAGCAGATATTGATGATCTTGCCAGCCTTGCGCGCAATCATTCCTTTGGCCACCGCTTTGCCCACCAGAAACGCGCTTTCAATATTGACGCGCAGCAGTTCGCGGAATTTATCCGCCGGAAAATCCTCCAGCGGCGTGCGGAACTGCATCCCGGCATTGTTGATCAAAATATCAATCGCGCCATGGTTCTTCCCAATGTCCGCAATGGCGGCGTTCACCTCCGACTCTTCCGTCACGTCAAAAGCAGCAGCCACAACATCAAGCCCCTTTGCCGCCATGTCCTTGCGCGCCGTTTCAAGCTTGGCCTTGTCGCGGCCATTGAGCACCAACCTCGCACCCGCCTGCCCCAAGCCTTCCGCCATGGCATAGCCAATGCCTTGGCTTGAACCGGTGACTAAAACCAATTTGCCTTTGAGATTGAAACGTTCCAGCGACATCAGATTTCCTTCATGCGAATGCGATCTGCACTTTCATGGCTTGGGCGCGGTCATTGGCAAGGTTAAAGCCAGACAGCGCATCATCCAGCCTTACCCTATGCGTGATCAGCGGCTTCACATCAATAAGCCCCTTTTGCATCAGGCTGACGGCCGTCTTGTATTCGCTGTGAAAACGGAACGTGCCTTTGAGTGACAGCTCCTTCGCAGTCACCTGCATCATTGGAAGCGTCATGTCGCCGCTCATGCCCAGTTGCATCAGCGTGCCACCGGGCCGCATGACGGAAATGGCCGAGACCAAGGCTCGCTGCGCGCCGGAGCATTCATAAAGCACATCGAATGCGCCCTTGTCGGCTTTGTATTTCTCCAACGCATCCGGCGCCTCAGCCGTATTAAGCGTGACATCGGCACCCAATTGCTTTGCCATGCCGAGCGTAAAGTCAGTGAGGTCGGTGGCGACAATCAAATCAGCGCCCGCACGGCGCGCGCAGATAATGGACAGAAGCCCGATTGGGCCGCAGCCTGTCACCAGCACGGACTTGCCCAGCAACTCTCCTGCCCGGCGCGTAGCATGCAGCGTCACAGAAAGCGGCTCAGCCATCGCAGCCTCACCGGCAGTAAGACCATCGGCTACAACGCATTGCGTGGTGTCAGCCACCAGCACTTCGCGGAACGCGCCCTGAATGTGGGGAAAGGGCATGGCCGAACCATAAAAGCGCATGTTCAGACATTGGTTGTGCATGCCCTCACGGCAATATTTGCATTGATAGCAAGGACGCGATGGTGAAACCGCCACCAGTTGCCCGATCGCAAGTCCCTGCACGCCGTCACCGAGTTTGGTGATATGCCCGGCCACTTCATGGCCCAAGATCATCGGTTCCTTCAGCTTCACCGTGCCAAAGCCGCCATGATTATAGTAATGCAAATCCGATCCGCAGATCCCGCCCGCCGCCAGTTTGACTTGCACTTGGCCGGGCCCCGGCTCTTCCACATCGCGCTCCTCGATGCGCAAGTCCTTGGGTGCGTGAATGACAATGGCCTTCATTTCAGATCACCGGTGTGAGCAATGGTTTTCCAGCAAAATGCGCTGAGAGATTGTCCCGCAGCAACTGGCCCATGGCCTTTCTGGTTTCCAAAGTGCCCGATGCATGATGCGGCTGCAACAACACATTCTGGAGCTGCAGAAAGCGCGGATTGAGCCGAGGCTCGCCCTCAAACACATCAAGTGCAGCGGCGCCAAGCTTGCCAGTTTCCAGCGCCGCGAGCAGCGCCTCCTCGTCAATATTGGCTGCACGTGAAATATTAATCAGCATCCCTTCGGAGCCAAGCGCCGCGATCACTCCGCCATTCACGATGTGCCGGGTTTGGGCATTGGCGGCCAATGTCACAAAGAGGAAATCGGACTCACGTGCCAATTCAACCGGGTCTGCAACATAGCGCCAGTGAGCAGCATCTTTCTTGGGCGTCCGGCTGGAATAGGTGATGTCCATTCCAAAGCCTTCGAGCCTTTTGCCAACCTCAAAACCAATCCGCCCGAGGCCCAGGATGCCGGCGCGCTTGCCCCATACGCGGCGCTGCAACGGATAACCGCCCTTTTCAATCCAGCTGCCATCACGGGCCCATTTTTCAGCACCGATCATGCCGCGTGACAGGCAAATCATCATCGCCACGCCCAGGTCAGCGCAATCCTTGGTGAGCACGTCGGGTGTGTTGGAAACCCGCACGTCATGCTCGCGCGCCGCAATCAGATCAACCGCATCAGTGCCCACACCATAAACTGAAACCACTTCGAGTTTGGGGCACGCTTCGATCATCGCTCGGTTGGCACCCAGCTCGCCACGCGTGGCAATGCCGCGAATGACAGGACCAATCTTGGCAAGAAACGCAGCCTTGTCGGGCGCTTCAAAATAGCGATGCACGTTGAAAGCTTGTTCAAGCGGTTCCTGGTCCCAATTCGGGTATGGCCCCACTTGCAATATGTCTGGCTTGGTCATTTTGATCCACAAATGTTATCGATAACATAAACACCGAAAACATCGCCTGTCCAGTCCCGACTTACGTGCTCTCCCGCGCAATCACTTCATAGCGGGTGATCACCGTGTCGGGCGCGGTCGGTTTGCCCGTTCGCTCGCCCTCAATGGCGCGCATCAGCAACTCACCCGCCCGGCGGCCGATGTCGTAGCAATGCACCCCCACGGTGGTGATGGTAGGATAAGAACAACTCGAAATCTCGAAATCGCCGAAGCCCGCAATCGCAACTCTCTTGGGTACAGCCCATTTGCGCTTCTGGCATTCCATCAGCGCACCAAAGGCCGAAAGGTCAGACACGCATATGGCGGCTTCCACCTCTGGCCACTGCTCGATCAACTTCGCCAGCGCCTCGCCGCCCTGTTTCATGCTGATCGGCGGCGTACCAAATGAAATGACACGCGTTTCCTTCAGGCCCAGTTCGGCCATGGCACGCTCGTAGCCCATGCGCCGGTCAGCGCCGCGCGTGTCGCGGTTGGTGGTGCCACCGATAAAACCGATCTTGCGATAACCCTGCTTGTGCAAATAACGCACGAGAGCCGCAGACGCTTCCGCATTGGAAAAGCCGACCACATGCTGGATGGGTTTTGCCGGCAGGTCCCAGGTTTCGATGACGGGAATGCCGGCATTTTCCAGCAGCCTGCGCCCCCGCTCGGTATGCTTGCCACCGGTCACCACAATCGCTTCCGGCCTGCGGCGCAGCATGGATTCAATCAGCTCTTCTTCCTTCTCCACCGAATAATCTGTGTAGCTGAGAAGAATTTGCAGGCCCGTGCCCTTCAAGGCGTCCGTCAATCCGCGCGCCGTATCGGCAAAGTTGGAATTGTTGATCGAGGGAATAAGTGCCGCCACAAAACCCGTGCGCTTGGATGAGAGGCTTCCCGCCGATTGATCCAGCACATAGCCAAGCTCATCCACGGCACGCTTGATGCGTTCACGCGTCTCTTCGGCAATCGACGCGCCGTCCTTCAGGGCGCGGGACACCGTCATGGTCGAAACGCCCGCCTTGCGCGCCACGTCTGACATGGTGGGCGCTGCGACGCGCTGTTCCTTGGATTTTAGGTTCCGTGCCCGCAAAGTTCCGCCCCGAGCAATTTATCTGTTATCGATAACACATAGCAGACGGGTGGCGCGCGTGACAATGAAGTTTTGGAACAGCGCTACCGTGTCGTGTACCCGCCATCGATCACCAGCACTTCGCCTGTGATATAGCTCGAAGCATCAGAGCAAAGGAACAAAGCTGCGGCGGCCACTTCTTCGGGTTGACCCACCCGGCCCATCGGCGTCATTTGCCGCCAGGTGGGGAACCATTCCGGATTGGCAATGCCACCACGTGAAAGATCTGTTTCAATATAGCCGGGTGCCACCGCATTGACGCGAATGTTTTCCGCGGCAACTTCGCTGGCCAGGCTTTTAGTCATCATGTGGACCGCAGCTTTCGAGCTGTTATAGGCAACCTGGTTTTGCGGAATGTTGGAAACAATACCCGACATGGAGCCCACATTGAGAATGACGCCGCCGCCCTGCTTGCGCATGGGCGGCAATACGGCGCGGCAGCAACGGAACACAGCATCCACATTGACAGCCATGATGCGGCGCCAGGTTTCTTCCGGATAGTCCGCGCTATCACCATGGATGGCGATGCCAGCGCTGTTGACGAGAATGTCAATCCGCCCGGCCTTGGCCAGCGCTTGCGCGACCAAGGCATCTGCGGCCTTCACATCTTCTAGTTCGGCTGGAATGAAATCAAATCCCGGTTTCAGCTTTGACAGGATTTTCTCAGCCTCCTTGCCCAAGGTGCGTCCACTCACAATCACATGGGCACCAGCCTCGCCCAGCGCCTGGGCAATGGCCAGGCCGATGCCGCGGGTGCCGCCGGTGATGAGTGCGGTTTTGGATTCAAGTTTGAACCGATCGAGGATCATGATGTTTGCCTTGGGTTAGAATATTTCATCAGAAAACATGAAAACCAAAGCTGCTGCAACTTGCATTGCACAACCATTTTCAGAGGAGAAGGGTTGGCTGGGGCGGGAGGGATCGAACCTCCGAATGCCGGAATCAAAATCCGGTGCCTTACCGCTTGGCGACGCCCCAATTCAACGCTTTGCCAAAGGCCAGAGCCTGAGGCCCAACTGCCTGCAAATCGCTGGAAGGTGCCGCTCTATAGCCAGATAAAGGGTGAAGAGCAATCGCCTTGCGCCCGGAGAATTCTGTGGTTATAGGAGCCCACCAGATCAGTCGGAGCGTAGCGCAGTCTGGTAGCGCACCTGCTTCGGGAGCAGGGGGTCGGAGGTTCGAATCCTCTCGCTCCGACCAGTCTTTCCTAAATCCCGACCAACAAAAAAGGCCGCTTTGCAGCGGCCTTTTTGCGTTTCTTTTTGAACGTTAAGCCTTGCTGCTTGACCAGCTGGCAAAGAGCGCAAAACCTGCAATGAAGGACTTGATCACATCCCCCAGCACAAACGGCAGGAAGCCGTTCTGAACGGCGGCAATAGCCGCGTTAGCAACGCCCATGCCCTTGGTTTCAACAAACCATGTGCCCAGCCACAGTAGGCCTGGGATATAGATAATGGCGGCACCAATGGCACAGGCAATCACCATGCGCGGCAACGAGGAAATCCAGCCCGATTGCGCCAGCCAGCCGACGATACCGGCGGCAAAAATGAAGCCGACCACGTAACCCATGGAAGGCGAAAGAAATAGATAATCCAACTTGCTATCAAAAAGCCCGCTCTTGCCGCCAGCAAAGAAGGGAAGGCCGAGCGCACCTTCAAACATGTAAAGTGCCAGCGTGGCGGCACCCAACCGCGCGCCGTAAGCCCCGCCGACCAGCAGCACAGCCAGCGTCTGCAGTGTCAGCGGCACCGGCCAGAAGGGCACGGTCACTTGGGCCGAACCTGCCACAATGAGGCTGCCTGCAATGGCCAGCGTCAGATTGCGCACAATGTCGCTTTGGATGGGCAGAAGGCGCAACGCCAAGGTTTTATTCATCGTCAGATTTCCCTTCGAATGGCGACAGGTTTAGCCTTGGGTCATCCTAATCGCAAGCGTGTTTAGCACGGCACCCGGAGCGGCCAGACTGTCCACCACGGTAAAGTGATTGGCCTTTTCAACGCTGACGACACGGGGGGAAAGTTCCTGCCAATGCTGGGCTAATTCTGCCGATTGGCGGTGGAATTCTTCCGGTTCTTTCTCACCCACGGCCAGCACCAGTTTTGCCTTGGATGCCAAAGGTGTGGCGCACAAATTCAGCGTGCAGGCAGACGGCGCCGTGAGCTTTAGATTCTGATTCAGCGACGTATTCATCAGCGGCGCCACATCGAAAATGCCCGAAAGCGCAATCACGCCGGAGATCGGATTTTCCGGCAAGCCATGCGCCGTCCAGTCTTCCACCAGATGCGCTGCTGCTAGATGTCCCCCAGCCGAATGCCCCGTCACCACAATTGCCTTGCGCCCGGCATCGCTCAGCACTTCACGGTAAAGATAAGCAAAGGCTTTGGCACATGATGTGCGGATGTCGCCAATCGCAACCTCCGGGCAAAGCGGATAATTGATCAGCGCAACGGAAAGCCCCTGCTCTACAAATCCATCCACCACCCAACTGGTTTCAAATTTCGAATACCAAGTCCAATAGCCACCATGAACATAGACCACGCAACCGCGTGGATTGACTGCCGGATAGAAATCCACAATCTCCCGCGCATGCGGGCCGTATTTGATATCGGCCTGGAATTGATACTTCTCGCGCGTGATAGCGGCACGCTGCCGCCAGCCGTCAAAAATCGGCGCGGTATTTCCCACTGTCTTGCTCGGGAGATATTGGACTTCATGCCATTCGGAATCGCGTGTCATGAATCAAGCCCTGGGCGCGCGCGGCTCAATGGGCGTCAATGCCCCAAGCCCCAACGCCTGTTCTATCCATGCCGCCATGCCTAGCAACTTTGCTTCCTGCCTATTGGGTACGATCACTTGCAAGCCCACGGGCAGGCCCGCTGCAGTGAACCCGCAAGGCAGTGAAAGCGCCGGGCAAGCACACAGCGTGGCCACACCGGCAATCAGCAGCCAATCCACATAGGTTTCAAATTCAACACCAGCGCAGGATGTGACGTAACGCTCCTCCACCGGAAATGGCGGAACAATGGTGGCGGGGCACAGCAGCAAATCATACGTGCCCAGAAATTCGTGCATGCGCCGGAACAGCGCGCCGCGCTCGCCTTCTGCAATGGCGATCTCGTCGCCACTGAGCGCCAGGCCCTTTTCGATATTCCAGATCACTTCCGGCTTCAGCAGGTCACGATGATCGCGCAACAGCCCGCGCATGCCGGTGGCAAAGCCCAGCGCGCGCAAAGTCTGGAAACAATGCATTGCATCGCTGAGGTCCGGATGCGCCTCCTCCACGATCACGCCTTCGCCTGCAAGTTTTGCAGCCGCAGCCATGACAATCTTTTCAACTTCAGGATCAACCGGTGTGATGCCCAGATTGCGGCTCACTGCAACACGGCGTGGCTTACGCGGCGCGGCGGTCGCACTCTGAAAGCTTTCCGCCTCGCGAAACATGGAAAGCGGATCACCCGCCTCCGTTCCGCTCATCGCGTCAAGCAGCAACGCCAGATCTGCAACATTGCGCGCCATGGGGCCTTCCACGCCCAATGTGCCGTCAATCTTGCTGAATACGGATGCAGCCACCCGGCCTGGCGATGGCCGAAGCCCCACCACGCCACAAAAACTTGCCGGGCTGCGCAAGCTGCCGCCCATGTCCGAACCATGCGCCAGCCACGCCATGCCGCTGGCCAGTGCCGCTGCCGCACCACCCGATGAGCCCGCCGCCGACAAGGAAGTGTTCCACGGGTTACGCGTCACGGGGAACACATCGTTGAAGGTGTGGCCGCCCGCACCAAATTCCGGCGTGTTCGACATCGCGAAAACCACCCCGCCCGCGGCTTCGAGATGCTCAACCAGAATGTCGGATGTCTCTGCGATCCGGTTCGCAAAAATGCGTGACCCTTGTGTGGACCGAACGCCGGCCACATCAGTCAGATCCTTGATCGGAAGTGGCAGGCCGCCCAGAAGGCCGCGATCCGCCGCCGGGCACTTCATCAGTTCACGCGCATTCTTTTCGGCGCGATCAAAACACAAAGTGGCCAGTGCATTGGTGGCGGGGTTGGCCGCGGCTACCCGCGCCTGAACCACAGTGAGCACTTCAAGCGGAGAAATCTTGCCGGATTTCAGCAGCCCCACAACATCACGCGCCGAAGCGCGAATGAGATCATGCATCAGCGTCTCGCATCGCCATGGCCTGATCAGGTGCCAGCCAGAACGGCGGCAGCCACGCCGCCATGTTGCTGAAGGGCAGCACCTCCGGCTTCAATCGAATGCCCAGCGTGTTCATCATAAACGCCCGCCGCGCTTCTATGCGCGCCCAGGCTTCCGGATAGGCCGAGGCAAAAGCCGCGCGCAAATTCGCATCCGCCAGCGCAATGCCATCCTCGATATTGCTCATGAAATAATCCGTGCCAGTGGCCGGGATGATGTCACATTGCAGCGCCATGCCGGAACGCAGCTTGGTACTGCCGCCCTTCTTCATCGGCGAATGCACCCATTCATCGAGATGAATATAATGGCCGGGATTGAGCCCGATGCCGAAGAACTTGTCGCCCACCAGCGCCATCACGCGGTCATAGACCTCGCCGCCCGAAACGCCGATGCCGATGGTTTCATACCAGGCCACGGCGGAAGCAAAGTAAGGCGCCACCAGCTTCGCCACATAATCCTGAATGCCGGGCTTCAAATCTTCCGGCCCGCGCGCCAGGAATCCAGCGCGGCAATTCAGTGCGCCCATCAGGCCAACGCCCAATACAATAGGCTCGCCCTGCTGCATCACCCGCATCGAAGGGCTGGGCAGGCCATATTTCGCGCGCGGCCCCGCACACATATTGATATGCACGGCCATGGGAAAGCCATCGAAGCCCATTTTGCTGCAGGCTTCATATTCATTCATGCCAGGCTTCGATCCCAGCACCACATTCTTCACCCGCTGCGAAGAATGACAGGCCGCATATTCAAACCGCGCCAGCTGGTCCACTTCATTGATGATGCGCAAACCATCAATGGGGTTCATCAGAAGATCCGCCACATTGCGCACCGGGCCGAATTGCTTCAGCGTGTTCACCAGATAATGCGGCGTCTCGAACCAGTTCGCGTCATAAGTCCCCGCCTCGTTCTCATAACCCTTCCAGCCTGCAAGGCCGATCGACATGCCAGGTTTCAATCCTGCCTGCTGTAGCAAGGTGGCCAGCGGCCGCTCCTGGTCGCGCGGCTGTCCCATCAGGCTCAATTGCTGCCACAGCACGCGCTCAAAATCGCCTTCCGCCACTTCGGCATAGGGAAAGCCCTCATTGCCGGCAAACAGCGTGGGCTTGCGGTCTTTGGTGACGACCAGCAGCGCTTCTTCAAAGCGCGGATCATAACCGCTGGCCCAGGAAATATTGGCCACATGCTCGCGGTCGCCATAGATCACCACGGCATCCAACCCCTGCGCCACAAAGCGCGAGCGTAATCGCTCGATACGGGCTTGGTAGAGGCTTCGCCCCAGCGCAGGCTCGGTGCTGGGCAGGCCGAATTCGGGAAGGGTGATGGTGGTCAGTTGAGGCTGTCGCATGAAAGCTTCATAGCAGGCGGCTTAATCTGGTGCCACGGATTCCGGTTGAGAGGGTTCAACCGAACAGGCTAGACTGCGCCAAATTCCAAGGAGATCCATCATGAACGCACCGATCACCCGTGAGCCCGCAGGTTCCAACAAAGCCTGGGTGGAGCGCCGCAGCAAAGCCGTCTCCCGCGGCATCGGCATGGGTGCAGCGGTCATGGCTGAGCGGGCCGAGAATTCCGAAATCTGGGATATTGAAGGCAATCGTTACGTTGATTTCGGCGGCGGCATCGCCGTGGTCAATACCGGCCACCGCCACCCGCTGGTCATGAAGCGGGTTTATGAGCAGCTCGAAAAAGTCACGCATACATGCGCGATGGTGATGCCCTACGCACCCTTCATCGAAGTGTGTGAAAAGCTCAACGCCGTGGCGCCGATTTCCGGCGAGAAGAAATCCGCCCTCGTCACCACCGGTGCCGAAGCGGTCGAAAATGCCATCAAATATGCGCGCGCCTATACCGGCCGCAGCGACGTGATCGCCTTCCATGGCGGCTTCCATGGCCGTACACTTTTGGGCATGGCGCTCACCGGCAAGGTGCAGCCCTACAAGGCCAAGTTCGGCCCCATGCCTGCCGGCATCTGGCACGTGCCATTCCCGGTTGAGCATCGCGGCATCACGGTGGAAGATTCCATTCACGCCATCGAGCTTCTGTTCAAATGCGATGTGGAGCCGCAGCGCGTCGCCGCCATCATCATCGAGCCCGTGCAGGGCGAGGGCGGTTTCTATGTTGCGCCCAAGGAATTGATGCAGCGCCTGCGCAAGCTGTGCGACGAGCATGGCATCTTGCTGATCGCCGATGAAATCCAGTCCGGCTTTGGCCGCACCGGAAAATTTTTCGCGATGGAGCATTTCGGCGTGGAGCCTGATTTGATGACAGCGGCGAAATCCCTGGCCGGCGGCTTCCCGCTCGCCGCCGTGGTCGGCAAGGCCGCCATCATGGACGCGCCAGATCCAGGCGGCATCGGCGGCACCTATGCCGGCAACGCCATTGCCTGCGCCGCAGCCTTGGGCGTGTTCGAAGCCTTCGAAACCGAAGACTTGTTGAACAAGGCATTGAAGCAGGGCGAAACCATCATGAAGCGCCTGAAGGCGATCAAGGCCAAGGGCAAGGGCATGCCGATGGGCGACATCCGCGGCCTGGGCGCCATGTGTGCCTTTGAAGTGGTCACCAAGCAGGACTCCGATGAGCCCGACGCGGCAGGCACCAAAGCCCTCGTGGCAAAATGCCTGGAGCGCGGCTTGCTCATTCTGTCCTGCGGTGTTTACGCCAACACCATCCGCCTGCTCACCCCGCTCACTGCATCTGATCTGGTGCTGAACGAGGGCCTCGACATTCTGGAGGCGGCCATCACCGGAAACTGAGCCATGGCAAAATATGTTCTCTATGGCGGCCCAGGGTCTGGTTCAGTTTCGGTTGAAGCTGCTTTGCAAGAAGCTGGGGCCGATTTCGATCTGGTGCATATTGACACCAACAAGAAGGAAAACTTCGACGCGAAATTCACCGCCATCAATCCGCGCCAGCAAATTCCGGCGTTGATTTTACTTGATGGAACTGTCGTGACCGAATGTGCCGCCATTTTGTTGCACATCGCCGATGCGTTCCCTACTGCAAATCTAGCGCCAAAGCCGGGCAGCAGTGCGCGTGCCCTGCATGACCGCTGGTTGGTCTTCCTTGCCGTGAATATCTACGAAGGGGAATTGCGCAAAGGCTATTCCGACCGTTATTCCGACGATATTGGCCACGCTCAGGCGATCGCCGGAGCTGCGGGTAAATATGTCGAGCGCCATTATGGGATTCTGGAGCAGCAAATCGGCGCGGGGCCATATTTCCTTGGCCAGCAATTCTCGGTTCTGGATATCTATATCTGGATGGTGGCGCAGTGGATGGACCAGGACTGGTTAGTCAGCAACTGCCCCAAGGTTCTTGCGCTTGCCAATGCCGTAAAGGCGCGCCCCAAGATCAACAAAGTGCAAGCCAGCCATTTCGGCGCGGCTTGATTTCAACATGATGAGGCGTTAACGGCGCGGACATGAAATTCTTGTCCGCGCTTCTTTTTGCCATTGCCTTTGCGCCTTCGGCTCATGCCGTACCGCTGATCGAGTATCACATGCAC
Source organism: Aestuariivirga litoralis (assembly GCF_015714715.1). NCBI lineage: Bacteria > Pseudomonadati > Pseudomonadota > Alphaproteobacteria > Hyphomicrobiales > Aestuariivirgaceae > Aestuariivirga > Aestuariivirga litoralis. The sequence goes on from NZ_WAHS01000002.1 coordinate 319,580, forward strand.
ATGAAGCCGGCGCCTGCAGGCCAGAAGCGCGTGGCGCTCACTTTCGATGCCTGCACGGGCAAGGTGGATGAGCGCATTCTAGAAACGTTGGTGAAGGACGAGGTGAAGGCCACCATTTTCGTCACCGCTCGCTGGCTGAAGCGCAACCCGGCGGCCATTGCCACCTTCAAGGCGCATCCCGAACTTTTCCAGATCGAGAACCATGGCGCCAAACATCTGCCAGCCATTGATGTGCCGGAACCGGTTTACGGCCTGGTGCCCGCAGGCTCACCGAAGGCCGTGAGCGAAGAAGTAGAAAATGGCGCCGCCGCTGTGCAGGCCCGTTTCGGCCACTGGCCGAAATGGTATCGCGGTGCCGCTGCAGAATACACTGCAACGTCGCTGGAACTGATCAAATCACTCGGCTTCGAAGTGGCAGGATTCTCCATGTCCGGCGATGGTGGTGCCAGCTGGACCAGCGATCACGCCGCTCACGCGGTGGCCGCCGCCCAGGATGGAGACGTGATCATCGCTCACATCAATCAACCGAAGAAACCCGCAGGCGCCGGCGTGGTGCAGGGTATGCTGAAACTGAAAGCCGAGGGCTTCACCTTTGTGCGGTTGAACGAAGGGTTCTAACCCCCGCTCAACGCTGTCCCGGCGCCAAATCCCTCACGCGCGCTACGAAGGCCGCAATCTCATCGTTGCTGAAAGACGTGTGCACCCGCTTGTCGCTTGCAGGATGATGGATCAGGCCCAGATTGGCTTCGGGGTGCCAACTCTTCACCGGCCGCATCGGCCGCACCACCAGATTGCCTCCGCAATTAATGCAAACATTGTGCAGCACTTTCTCGGCGCAGTCCGCGCAATAGGTGCATTCATAGGTGCAAATGCGGGCATCTTCACTCTGCGGCGGCAGGTCTTTGTCGCAGAGCTCGCAATTGGGCCGCAGTTCAAGTCGGGGCATCATTTACCTCCTGAAACAAACCAGCGCGGGCCATCGCCTCAACCAACGCCTGATCAATCCGGTCATCCGTTTGAATGGGGCGCGTGATGGCCCGATCGGCACGCCAGCTGGTGATGGCACGAAAATGCCTGATGCCAAATTTCGGAGTATGGTGTTGGCTCCCGCGGGAATTGGCGATGGAATGTATTTTCCACTGACTCCCGTGCCAGATGCGCCACGGCGCAGCGCACCACTTTGGCGTATTGAAAACATCCGGCTGGGCCGCCACGTGCACAAAATCGCAATGCCGGCGGGGCTGTGTTTCTTCACGCGTCGTTGCCTCACAAATCCAATGGCCACCAAAGATAATGAAGCCGAACAAGGAACGCTCTGCCGCAGAAAACACTGAGCGATTGCCATCCTCGGCCAGCACAAGTTCATCAATATCGCCTTGCAGCACAGACCGCGCCTTGGCGAGATATCGGAACCGCGCGTGATTCAACACGCCGTAGGGAGAGAAATCAGAGTCCCATTTTTTGTGGGGTCCTCCCACGGCTCCAAAGGGAAACTGCCAGTCCACGACCTTCATAACATCACCCGGGAACCGGTTCTTGAGAACCGCTTCCAGTTCGGTCGGCGTATAGCGGTCAGAATTGTTGTCATAGATCAGCAGCGCATTGGCGCCGTGGTTCTTCGCATGAAACTGAAAAGAGTCAGCGATCCATTGCGGGTCATTGTTTTTCGATTGCGTCAGCATCACGCGGCGCCCGGCAAACAGGGGATAATCGGTAACCTGAGGAATGATGGTCTGGGTGACGCCGCCAAAGGGAACCTCAAGACGCTCAGCTCGGGTCTTCAGCCTGATTTCTGCAGTCCGGTCGCGCGCGAAATATCTCAACCGGGCATGACCGCCCGCCGCCTTCTGCAGCGCAGCCAGCAGCTCATCCTTGAGATTGAGCAGAGGCGGCGCAATGAAAACCAGTTCGCGTCCAACACGAAAACAATCGTAAAAGACCGTGCGCCGATCATAGTTCTTGAGATAGTCAGGCTGCCGCAATTCCTCCGGGCGGATGATGTCTCTCTTTACAACTGAATGATCAGGCAGAACAAAACTGCTCAAGCCTTTCATGACGAGCACCGCAGCTCATTCCGAAGCATCATTCGACTCCTGGAACAATCCTGCGCCCTGCAACGCCTTCACCAATGGTTCATCAATCTTGTCATCCGCAGCAATAGGCCGTGTGCTCATTCGCACGGCACGCCAGCTGGTAATCGCGCTAAAATGCCTGATCTTGAAATCTGGACTGCGCAGCTCCGTGCCCGAGTAACCAGAGATGGAATGAATCTCCCAATTGCTGTCGTGCCGGTTTCGCCCCGGTACTGTGCACCATTTCGGCGTGCAGACGTTTTTCGGACTGGGCACCAGATGCAGAAAATCACGATGCCGAAGGGCCTGCCCGTCTGCCAGCGCAGTAGCGTCACTGATCCAATGGCCGTTATAGATGATGACACCGAAAGGTGAATTTTCGGCGGCAGAAAACACCGAACTCCTGCCATCCACCGCGACGATCAACTCATCAACATCGCCATGGAGTACCGAACGGGCCGAGCGAAGGAAGCGAAACCGCGCATGGTTCAACACACCGAATTGGGAAAAATCCGAATCCCACATCTGCTGCGGCCCGCCCGTGACGCCGAAAGGAAAACGCCAGTCCACTACTTTGATCAACGCAGCAGGGAAACGGCGTTGAAGGCCATCTTCCAGTTCCGCCGTCTCGTAGCGGTCAGAATTGTTGTCATAGAGCAGCAACGCATTAGCGCCGTGACTTTTCGCATGAAACTGGAACCAGTCAGCGATCCATTGCGGGTCATTGTTCTTGGATTGCGTCAGCATCACCCGCCGCATTTCAAACAAATGCGACTCGTTGGGTTGCGGCGTAATCATTTCCCTGATCCCGGCGAACGAAACCTCAAGTTCTTCGGCTCCGGTCTTCAGCCGAATTTCAACCGTGCGGTCACGCGCATAATAGTCGAGTTGTGCATTTCCGCTGGCCTTCTGCAGCGCAGACAGCAATTCGTCCTTGAAATTAATCAAGGGTGGCGCGACAAAAATCAGCGAGTCCCCTTCGCGAAAGCAGTCATAAAACACTGTGCGGAAGTCGTAGTTGGCAAGATAGCCGTCCTGCCGGAAAGCTTCGGGACGCGTAATTGTTCTCTTAACGCCCGAATCATCGGGCAGAACAAAACTGCTCAGACCTTTCATCGCGCCTTCCCCTGCGGGCCAGCCTTACCGCGGCAAAACGCTTTCACCCATCAGGAACTCATCGACGGCGCGCGCTGCCTGGCGGCCTTCGCGGATGGCCCATACCACCAGCGATTGGCCACGGCGCATGTCACCGGCGGAGAAAACCTTGTCGATCGTCGTTTTGTAATTATGGACATTCGCATCAACATTGCCGCGCGGATCGATCTTCACGCCAAGGGTCTGCAACATGCCTTCATGCACCGGATGCACAAAGCCCATGGCCAGAAGAACCAGATCGGCCTTCAGATCGAACTCCGTGCCGGGCACCGGCTTGAAATCCGAACCCGCACGCGCGCATTTCAGTGTGGTCACCTTGCCATCAGCGCCCGCAAGCGACATGGTGGCCACCGCGAAATCGCGCTCTGCGCCTTCCTGATGCGACGACGATGTACGCATCTTCATCGGCCAATTCGGCCAGGTCAGCGCCTTGTTTTCCTTCTCCGGCGGCTTTGGCATGATTTCAATTTGGGTGACAGACAGTGCACCCTGGCGGATCGACGTGCCGATACAGTCCGAGCCCGTGTCGCCACCGCCCACCACCACGACATGCTTGCCAGTGGCCAGAATGGGCCGGTTATCGAGCGGCGCTTCCTTGGAATTGCGCCGGTTTTGCTGCGGCAGGAATTCCATGGCGAAATGCACGCCATCCATCTCGCGCCCCGGAATGGGAAGGTCGCGCGGTTTTTCCGAACCGCCGGTCAGCAGCACGGCATCAAATGAATCAACCAGCTGTTTGGCATCCTGCGTCACGCCGATATGCGCGCCATAATGGAAGGTCACACCCTCGCCTTCCATCTGGGTGACGCGCCGGTCAATCAGATGCTTCTCCATTTTGAAATCAGGAATGCCATAACGCATCAGGCCACCCACCTTGGCGTTCTTCTCGAACAGATGCACTTCATGCCCGGCGCGCGCCAGTTGCTGCGCAGCCGCAAGGCCAGCCGGCCCGCCGCCCACAATGGCAACCTTCTTGCCGGTCTTCTCCGGCGCGATAATCGGCTTCAGCCAGCCATTTTCCCAGGCTTTGTCCACGATCGCGCATTCGATCGTCTTGATAGTGACCGGGTTGTCATCAATGTTCAGCGTGCAGGACGCCTCACAAGGGGCCGGGCAAACGCGGCCCGTAAATTCCGGGAAGTTGTTGGTGGAGTGAAGATTGCGCGACGCTTCTTCCCACGCATTATTATAAACGAGGTCATTCCAATCCGGGATCTGGTTATTCACCGGGCAGCCATTGTGGCAATAAGGAATGCCGCAATTCATGCAGCGCGCCGCCTGGTTCTTCGTGCCTTCATCGCCCAGCGGGATGACGAACTCATTATAGTTGCGCACGCGGTCTGCCGCCGGACCATATTTGCGGTCCTGCCGGTCGATCTCAAGAAAGCCTGTGATCTTGCCCATGTTTACGCACTCCTCTTCACGCCAACGGTGAGCCCATTGCTTGTGGCTTGCGCCTTTTCCAGATCGGCCAGCGCCCGCGCATATTCCACCGGCATCACCTTCACGAATTTTGGCAGGTAATTCGCCCAGTCATCAAGGATGGCCTTGGCCTTGCTCGAATTTGTATATTTGTAGTGCCGCACCAGAAGTTCATGGATGCGCGTGGCATCGTTGCGGTCCATCTGACCGGTAATATCTACAAGGCCGTGGCCTTCCAGATCACCCCCATGATGCTGGTGCTTTTCGATCAGCTCTTCTTCCGCCGGCACCGGCTGCAAATCCACCATGGCGAGGTTGCAACGCTTCTCGAAGCCGCCATCCTCATCCAGAACGTAAGCCACGCCGCCAGACATACCGGCCGCGAAGTTGCGCCCCGTCTCGCCGATCACCAGCACGCAGCCGCCGGTCATGTACTCGCAGCCATGGTCGCCCACGCCTTCGACGACAGCAATGGCGCCTGAATTGCGAACCGCAAACCGCTCGCCACCCACACCGCGGAAATAGGCTTCTCCGGTGATCGCGCCATAAAGCACTGTATTGCCCACGATGATCGAACGCTCCGGCGCAAAGCCGATATTGTCATAAGGCTTGATTATGATCTTGCCGCCCGAAAGCCCCTTGCCCACATAGTCATTGCCTTCGCCGGTCAGATCGAGCGTCATGCCCTTCGCCGCCCATGCGCCAAAGCTCTGGCCCGATGTGCCGGTCAGCTTCACCATGATCGTATCTTCCGGCAAACCGTCATGACCATAAGCCATAGCCACTTCGCCGGCGAGCATCGCACCCGCCGTGCGGTCGCGGTTGCGGATCTTGGCTTCGATCACCACGGGCTCGCCCTTGGTGAGTGCGGGCGCAGCTTTGGCAATCAGTTCACGGTCGAGAATCTTCTCCAGCCCATGATCCTGGCTGCTCACATGCTTGGTCGCAATCGGCCCGGTCACATCAGCCTTGGCAAACAGTTTGCCGAAATCCAGGCCCTTGGCCTTCCAATGGGAAATAGCCTTCTTGGTATCAAGCCATTCGGTAGCACCGATCAGCTCTTCATATTTGCGAATGCCCATATGTGCCATCAAGCCACGCAGCTCTTCCGCCACGAAGAAGAAGAAATTGATAACGTGTTCAGGCTGCCCCTTGAAGCGCTTGCGCAGTTCTGGGTCTTGCGTGGCAACACCAACAGGGCACGTGTTCAAATGGCACTTGCGCATCATGATGCAACCGGCAGCGATCAGCGGCGCTGTGGCAAAGCCGATTTCATCGGCACCCAGCAAAGCCGCAATCATCACGTCGCGGCCAGAGCGGATGCCGCCATCCGCCTGCACTGTAATGCGGCCACGCAGATCATTGGCAACAAGAGTCTGCTGGGTTTCGGCCAAGCCAATTTCCCACGGCGAACCAGCATGCTTGATCGACGTCAAAGGCGAAGCACCCGTACCACCTTCGTAACCGGAAATGGTGACGTGATCGGCATGCGCCTTCGATACGCCGGCAGCAACCGTGCCCACACCCACTTCGGACACTAGCTTCACCGAAACCAGCCCGCGCGGATTGACGTTCTTCAAATCATAAATCAGCTGCGCCAGATCTTCGATCGAATAGATGTCGTGATGCGGCGGCGGCGAAATCAGGCCCACACCCGGCGTCGAATGGCGCACCTTGGCAATCACGCTGTCAACTTTATGGCCGGGCAGCTGCCCGCCCTCGCCGGGCTTGGCACCCTGCGCCATCTTGATCTGCATCATGTCGGAATTGACTAGATATTCCGTGGTCACGCCGAAGCGTCCACTCGCCACCTGCTTGATGGCAGAACGCATCGAGTCACCGTTGGGCAGTGGCTTGAAGCGATCCGATTCCTCGCCGCCTTCGCCGGTGTTGGAGCGCCCACCAATACGGTTCATCGCAATCGCCAGCGTGGTATGTGCCTCACGGCTAATCGAGCCGTAAGACATCGCACCCGTGGCAAAGCGCTTCACCATATCCTTGGCGCTTTCCACTTCTTCAATCGGAATGGGGTGCTTGCCCATTTCCTCAGCGCTCTTGATGCGGAACAGGCCGCGGATGGTCTTCAGCCGCTCATTCTGTTCATTGATGTGGCGCGCATATTCCTTGTACTTGTCGAGCGAATTGCCGCGCACCGAATGCTGCAGCAGAGACACTGTTTCCGCCGTCCACACATGCGCTTCACCACGGATGCGCTGCGCGTAATCGCCGCCCACTTCCAGCGAAGTCGTCAGCACTGGGTTCAACCCAAACGCATCTTCATGACGCTTGAAAGTTTCCTCAGCGATTTCGACCAGACCCACGCCTTCAATCGTGGTCACCGTGCCGGTGAAATACTTCTTCACGAATTCAGTTGAGAGTCCCACCGCGTCGAAAATCTGCGCGCCGCAATAGGATTGATAGGTCGAGATGCCCATCTTCGACATCACCTTCATGATGCCCTTGTCGACGGCCTTGATGTAACGCTTCACCGCTTCATAGGCGCTGATCTTTTCATCCAGCGTAGGCAGCAAAGCATCCAGCGTTTCAAACGCCAGATAGGGATTGATCGCTTCCGCACCATAACCAGCCAACATGCAGAATTGATGCACTTCGCGCGGCTCGCCCGATTCAACAACGAGGCCGACGAGCGTGCGCAGGCCCTTACGGATCAGATGATGATGCGTGGCAGAGGTTGCCAGCAGCGCCGGGATCGGCACGCGTTCGGCAGAAACCGCACGGTCCGACAGGATGATGATGTTATAGCCATCCGCCACCGCGCGCTCGGCCAGCATGCATACGCTGTCCAAAGCCGCAGCCATATATTCGGCGCCATTCGCCACATCATAAGTAATGTCGATGGTCGCGGTGCGGAACGGGTTCTCGCGCACCGAGCCGATATTGCGAATGCGCTCCAGTTCTTCATTCGTCAAAATTGGCTGCGACACTTCCAGCCGCATATGCTTCGATGTGCCCTTGAGATCAAGCAAGTTCGGGCGTGGCCCGATGAAGGACACAAGGCTCATCACCAGTTCTTCGCGGATCGGATCGATCGGCGGATTGGTCACCTGCGCGAAGTTCTGCTTGAAATAAGTGTCCAGCATTTTCGAACGGTCAGACAGTGCGGAAATCGGCGCGTCATTGCCCATCGAGCCCACGGCTTCCTGGCCCGTGGATGCCATCGGTGCCATCAGCACCGCCAGGTCTTCCTTGGTGTAACCAAAGGCCTGCTGCCGGTCGAGCAGCGGCACAGTGATCTTCGGCCGCGCCGTCTTCGCCTTGGGCAAATCGCGCAGCACAACCTGGGTGCGCTTCAGCCATTCCTTGTAAGGATGTGCCGTCGAAAGTTCCTTCTTAAGATCTTCGTCGGAAATGATCTTCTTCTTGTCGAGGTCAATTAGCAGCATCTTGCCCGGCTGCAGGCGCCACTTGGTGACGACCTTTGATTCATCAAACGGCAGTACGCCCATTTCGGAGGCGAGCAGCACATGGCCATCATCGGTGACGAGGTAGCGCGACGGGCGCAGGCCGTTGCGGTCCAGCGTGGCGCCGATCACTTTTCCATCGGTGAACACCATGGCGGCGGGGCCGTCCCACGGTTCCATCATCGCGGCGTGATGTTCGTAGAAAGCACGACGATCATCATCCATCAGCGGGTTGCCGGCCCAGGCTTCCGGGATCAGCATCATCATCGCATGTGGCAGCGAATAGCCGCCCATGCAGAGCAGCTCCAGCGCATTGTCGAACACCGCGGTGTCGGATTGGCCCTCGTAAGAAATCGGCCAAAGCTTGGAAATATCCTCGCCCAAAACGTCTGACGACATATTGGCCTGGCGCGCCGCCATCCAGTTGAAATTGCCGCGCACCGTGTTGATCTCGCCATTGTGGCAAACCATGCGGTAGGGATGCGCCAGTGGCCAGCTGGGGAAAGTGTTGGTGGAGAAACGTTGATGCACCAGCGCGAAGGCCGATTGCACGCGCTCATCCTTGAGGTCGAGATAATAGTTCGACACGTCAACGCCCAGCACCAGGCCCTTGTAAACCACCGTACGGCAGGAGACTGAAACCGGATAATAAGCGCGCGCCTTGGAACCCAGCACATCATGGATGCGGTTGGACACCACCTTGCGGCACACAAAAAGCTTGCGCTCGAAATGCGCTTCATCGCGGATCATCGGGCCTTTGCCGATGAACACCTGGCGGTGGATGGGCTCCGTGCCCTTCACCGAATAGCCCAGCACGGTGGAATCCACCGGCACGTCGCGCCAGCCCAGAACCTTTAGGCCTTCGTCACGCGCGGCTTCCCACCAGATACGTTCAATGTCCTGGCGGTACACCGCTTCGCGCGGCTGAAACAGAAAGCCCACGCCATACTGGCCGGCACCCGGCAACTCGAAGCCATTCTTCTTCGCTTCAGCAACAAAATAGTCATGCGGGATCTGAATGAGGATGCCAGCACCATCGCCCGCCTTCGGGTCGGCACCGACAGCGCCGCGATGTTCAAGATTGCGCAGGATGTCGAGACCCTTGGTGACGACCTCGTGGCTCTTCTTGTTATGGATATTGGCATAGAGGCCAATGCCGCAGGCATCATGCTCATTGCGCGGGTCATAAAGCCCATGGGCAGGCCGCATCCCTTCCGGCTGGAACTGGATGGGGCTAGTGGCTTCGATACGATCGGCCATGGCTTGAACTCCTCGGAAAGGACAGGTGTACTGACCTTATCAAGCACCAGGAAACTTATCGCGCAAGGAAATAATGAGATTGATTCAGAAAACGAAATAAAATTACGTGATTAGAACTTAGACAGGCGTTGCCCAAGCTTGATGCACGATAAAGCCACCAACGATGATGACGAAGGCAGCAAACACGGCCTGCATTGCAGATTTGTGAAGTATCAGGCGGCCAGCAAAGCCCTGCCCGACTACACTGCCGATAAGGCCTCCGCCTAAGAAGAATGCCATCACCCGCCAATCGATTGCGCCCGCAAGGGCATAGGAGAATGCCGTGCTGGCGCCGAAGGCCGCAACTCCTACCAGCGATGTGGCAACGGCAAAGCCGATGGGCATGCCGGATGCGAACATGAGGCCCGGCACAATCAGGAAACCGCCACCGATGCCGAAAAAGCCCGCTAGCACCCCCACAACCATCCCTACTGCGACAAGCCACGGCACCATGTGGCGTGCACTAGAGAAGGTGAGGCGCACATCAGGATCACCTTCGGCATTTTTCTTGGCAAGCATCAATGCGCCCACCATGATCATCAAGCCGCCAAAAAGCGCGAGCAGTTTCCTGCCATCCATCATCAACGCCAGATGCGAGCCAGCCAGCGAACCGTTCATCCCTGCAGCTGCAAAGACCAGCCCGCAGCGCCATTTCACCAAGCCGCGCTTGGCCGCCATGAGCAAGTTTGCAGCGGCATTCAGTGCCACCGCAACGGCACTTGTTCCGATGGCAGCGTGAACCGAGGGCATGCCCACACCATACAGCAGAAGCGGTACCGCCAGAATAGAGCCGCCACCGCCAACAATCCCCAGGACAAGACCGACAATGGCACCGCCCGCGATCGTGACAAGATCAGCGCTCACACGCGGTTCCAGGGCGCAAGATGCAGAAGGCGCGCCATCATGCAGGTGCCACTCATGCCCGCAAAGACAAGCCCAAGGCCCACTGCGGCTGACAGCGCGTAGAAGCCAGGATTGGCCACGAATCCCAGACCAGCGCCGAGCGCCACAAGCGATCCGGCAGCGATCTGAACCTGACGCATCATTTCCAAGGGTTTCCTCCGATTGATCACGGTGGCGAAACCAGCTGATTTCCAGGCCTCAATCCCACCATCAAGCACCGCGAAACTCCCGCCTGTTGCCCGGGCCAGAAGCTCGGCATTCATCCGGGTGCGGGTGCCGCTTTTGCAGTGGAAAATAACCGGGGTCGATGTCAGGCCTGACTTCTCATCGCAAAGCCGCGCTAGGGAAACATTACTGGCACCTGGTATGCTTTCGCGCGCAAATTCATCCTGCTCGCGGATGTCGATGAGCATCGCTCCACCGTCCATCTGTGCGCGTACTTCTTGGGCGGTCAGATTCTTCATGTTCATGTCGGCCTCAGCAGTAAAGGGTTTTCAGGGTTTTCATTAAAGTTGCCAGCTTACGATCAGCAACTGCATAATAAACGGCAGCGCCATTCCGGCGAAATTTCACCATATTCATTGCCCGCAACCGGGCCAGATGTTGCGACATGGCAGATTGTCCAAGCCCTGCTATTTCGGAAAGTTCGGCCACACTCGCTTCGCCTTTTTCAAGCAGTCCGCAAAGAATGAGCAGACGCTTCTCATTCGCGAGCTCCTTCAGGATTTCCGCAACACTAGCGGCTTTTTCAGACAGGCCGCCAATGGCAGAGAGTGGTGTTTTGGTCAGCATTGCATTCGCCTAAACATTAGATATTGCTAATATAAGTGAATTCTAATATAAAAGTCAATAGAAATGGAGAACGCCATGACAGTACCGCTGATTCACGCTTTTTTCGACGAACCGAGCAAGACCGTGACTTATCTTGTTATTGATCCGGAAACCCGCGACGCGGCTGTTGTTGACCCCGTGTTCGATTACGATCACGCATCGGGCAAAGCCTCGGTAAAGTCTGCCGACGCCGTATTGGCCAAAGCTGAAGCTGAAAACTGCAAAATCCGCTACGTTCTCGAAACCCATGTTCACGCCGATCATCTGTCCGGCGCGCCTTATATCAAACTGAAAACTGGCGCTGCCGTTGTGATCGGTGAACGCATCAAGGAAGTGCAGGCCATCTTCCGCCCGGTCTTCAACGCGGTGGATGTGTCGGGCTCCGGTGCGGAGTTTGACCTCCTCGTGAAGGACGGGGAAAAGCTCTTGCTGGGTGCGCTGGAAATCGAAGTCATCTCAACGCCGGGCCATACGCCGGCTTGCGTATCCTACAAGATTGCCGATGCTGTCTTTGTCGGCGACACGTTGTTCATGCCCGACTACGGCACAGCGCGCGCCGATTTTCCCGGCGGCAACGCAGCCGACCTCTATCATTCCATCAAAAGGCTTCTGGCTATGCCCGCGGAAACCCGGCTTTTCATGTGCCATGACTATCTGCCCAAGGGCGGCCGCACAGAATATACCTGGGAGACGACCGTGAGCGACCAGCGCCTGGACAATATCCATGTACACGACGGGGTGAGTGCAGCCGATTTCGTGTCAATGCGCGAAGCGCGGGACAAAACGCTGTCTGCCCCCACTTTTTTGATGCCCTCAATCCAGGTCAACATGCGCGCCGGCAAACTGCCGCCAGCCGATGCCAATGGCGTGCACTACATCAAGGTTCCCATCACCCTTTAAAGTTCACCGCATCAAACTGCGTCCGCGCGGCCTGCATCTCGGCGGAATTGTTGGCAACCCAGTTCCACAGGTGGCAAACCACCTTGCCCAGCCCATGGCCCAGCTCCGTGCGCTGGTATTCCACCCGTGGCGGAATGACCGGATGCACTTTTCGTGTGACAAGCCCAACACGCTCCATCTGCCGAAGCGTCTGCGTCAGCATTTTCTGGCTCACGCCGGGCACCGCCTTGCGCAGCGCCGTGAAACGCTGCGGCCTGCCATTAGCCAGCTCTTCCAGCACCAGCATCGTCCACTTGTCGGCGATATGGCCGATCAGCTCGGTGGTCAGTGCCTCAACTTCCGGCGGAAATTCCGGAATCTGCGCATGGGCTTCCGATTCAGTCCCTTTAAGATCAGGGGAAAGCTGCTCATCCATCACGGTATCCTTTCGGTGCCTTAGAATTTTTTGGGTGCCTACTTTCGTTCGGCATCCATGGAACTACATGTGGCTCCTCAAACAGGAGTGCACAACATGAAAATCAACATTATTACCGGCGGCAGCCGCGGCCTTGGCCGCTCAATCGCTTTGCATGCGGCAGACCGCGGCCAGGACTCGATCATCACTTACAACACCAACAAGACCGAGGCCGACAAGGTGGTCAGCGAAATCACCGCCAAGGGCCGCAAGGCCGTGGCCCTGCAGCTCGATGTATCAAAGCCCGCCAGCTTCGATGCTTTCGTAGGCGAAGTGAAGAAAGCCCTCAGCGCCACCTGGAACACCGAGAAGTTCGATCACCTCGTCAACAATGCAGGCATCGGCATGTACACGCCGATTGTTGATGTAACCGAGGAAAAATGGGACGAGATCATGACCATCCATTTGAAGTCACCCTACTTCCTCACCCAGAAGCTGCTGCCAGTAATGAATGATGGCGGCAAGATCATCAATGTGTCGTCGGGACTGGCTCGCTTCTCTATGCCCGGCTCTTCCACTTACGCCATGATGAAAGGCGGCATCGAAGTCTTCACCCGCTACCTCGCAAAGGAACTTGGTGCACGCAAGATCAGCGCCAACACGTTGGCCCCCGGTGCCATTGAAACCGATTTCGGCGGAGGCCGCGTGCGTGACAGCAAGGACATGAACGCCATGATCGCTGGCCAGACGGCCCTGGGCCGCGTCGGCCTGCCTGATGATATCGGCGCAATCGGAGCATCCATGCTGTCGGACGATTTCCGCTGGGTCAATGGTCAGCGCGTCGAAGCCAGCGGCGGGTTCTTCCTCTGACTACGGTCTCGGCGGCTGCGGATTCACTGCAGCCGCCACCTTCAACATTTGCGCCGTATCCAAAAAGTAGGTGCAATCCTTGAGCGGGTGGCCATCCCAATCATAGACACTCTCCTTCACCGCCACCGCACCCAGCGCCTCATAAAACGCCCGCGCCGGAGCATTGGCGCGCAGAACGCCGACAGTGAATGTATGCCCGCCGCGTTCCAGCCATTTGCGCGCTGCCATATTCATCAGAACGCGACCAATGCCTTGCCGATGCGCGGCCCTTGCGATGTAGAGCGCCCAGACATGGCCATCCTGTTTTTCAATCAGATCTTCCGGCGTGGGCCCTGCGATGATGAACCCCGCTGGCACATCATCCATATAGGCCCCGATCACGATGCGCTCCGCTGTGGCCAGCACGCCCTCCCACATCGGCAGGCGCTTCTCCACAGAAAACCCCGCCATCAATTCTGCCGGCACATAATCGGGATAGGACTCGCGCCAGCACTGCACATGCAATGTCGCAAAGGCCTGTGCCTCCTCCGGCATCGGGCGGCGGTAAGTGATCACGGCTTCTTGGCCGGAGCCGGGGCTATCGCCTCGCGAGACTGCGCATCGCGAATGAGATCGCGGATCAAATCACTGGCATTGGCAAAGCGCCCGGTGGCAACCTGGGCATCGACCCATTCGCGCATTTTATCGGGGAGGGAGACATTCATCGTGGCCATGGCCGGAACTACCACGGATGGCAAAGATTGGCAAACCCTGCCAATTCCCTTGCACAATGAATCAAACCTTAACGCCTTTCGTCGGTCATCACCCAGCGCTCACGCCGCTCACCTCGCCGCAAGAGTGAAACTTTCACTTCCATCCGCGTACGCTGGTGGTTGAGCAGCCGCAACAGGTCATCAACACCCTCAACCGGTTGGCCATCGAGCGCGATCACCAGATCACCTGGGCGAATATCGGCACCAGCCGCCGGGCCATCCTTGATCACATTCATCACCCGCACGCCGGCCGCCTGCTGCACGCCGGCAAAGCGTGCCACATGGCGCGGAATTTCGGTAGAAGCACCTTCAATGCCCAAGCTGGCACGCCGCACCTTGCCGTAACGCAAAATCTGCGTGAGTACATCCAAAGCCGTATTGGCCGCGACCGAGAAACAGATGCCCTGCGCGCCGGGAATGATCGCAGTGTTGATGCCGATCACTCGGCCTGCCGCATCCACCAATGGCCCGCCGGAATTGCCGGGGTTCAAGGCGGCATCCGTCTGCACCACATCATCGATCAGGCGGCCCGTACCAGAGCGCATGCTGCGCCCCAAAGCCGAAACAATGCCGCTCGTCACCGTCTGTTCGAAGCCCAGAGGATTGCCGAGTGCGACGGCAATCTGCCCACGTTTCAATTTGCGCGAGTCAAAAAAGTCGAGCGATGGCGCCGTTAAAACTGAATCCGTGCGCAACACAGCAATATCCGTATGCGGATCATCACCGAGAATGCGCGCAGTCCCCTTCTGTCCATCAGCGGTGGTGAGCGTGATCTCTCCCGCACCATGCACGACATGGCTATTGGTCATCACAATGCCGTCTGATGCGAGGATCAGTCCTGAACCGATGCCGGAAGGTCGGCCATTCTTGGAAACAGCAACCTGCACAACCGCGGGCCCAGCGCGTTCAATGGCATTGATGACAGTGGTTGAATAGGCGTCGAGAAGTTCGGCCTCGCTGTTGCCCAGCGCCGCCGCTTCAGTTTCTGCATTATACATGATGGTCATTCTCCATCATGCGAGATGGGAGCAGGTTTAGAGCGTTTCAAGCTCGTCAATGAAGCTCGAAATCACCGAGAGGCCCTTCTGCCAGAAATCCGGATTGGTGGCATCGAGCCCGAACGGTTTCAGCAATTCCGAATGATGCTTGGTGCCGCCGGCTTTGAGCATCTCGAAATATTTCGCCTGGAATCCCTGCTCGCTTTCGCGGTAGCGCGCATAGAGCGAATTCACCAGGCAATCGCCAAAGGCATAGGCGTAAACATAGAATGGCGAATGGATGAAATGGCCAATATAAGTCCAGAACACTTCATAGCCCGGCCCGAACTCGATGCCGTCTCCCAGGCTTTCCTTTTGCACATCCATCCAGAACTGGTTGAGCTGCTCCGGCGTCAGTTCGCCGTCCTTGCGCGCCGTGTGCACCTTGCGCTCAAATTGATAGAACGCGATCTGCCGCACCACTGTGTTGATCATGTCTTCGGTTTTGGACGCCAGCAGGATCTTGCGCTTCTTCTTGTCGGTTGTAGCCGACAGCAGCGACTGGAAGGTGAGCATCTCACCAAACACTGAAGCGGTTTCCGCCAGCGTGAGCGGCGTGGAGGCCATCAGCGCGCCCTGCTTGGCCGCCAACACCTGATGCACACCATGCCCCAGCTCATGCGCCAGCGTCATTACATCACGCGTCTTGCCCATGTAATTGAGCAGCACATAAGGATGCGCCGATGGCACAGTGGGGTGCGCAAACGCACCCGGCGCCTTGCCGGGGCGTGACGGCGCATCAATCCAGTTCTTGTCGAAGAAGTCCTTGGCAATGGCTGCCATCTCCGGCGCAAAATCACCATAGGCCTTCAGAACGGCGGCTTCTGCTTCCGGCCATTCAATCTCGCGCGTGTCTTCCGAAGGCAGCGGTGCATTGCGGTCCCAATGCATCAGCTTGTCCTTGCCCAGCCACTTGGCCTTCATCTTGTAATAGCGATGCGAAAGCTTCGGATATGCCTCGCGCACGGCCGCCACCAGCGCATCCACCACTTCCGGCTCCACCCGGTTGGAGAGATGGCGCGCCGCGGCTATGTCAGCAAAGCCGCGCCACTTGTCGGAAATTTCCTTGTCCTTGGCCAAGGTATTTGTGATCAGCGTGAACAGCTTGATGTTGGAACCGAAGGTGCGCGCCAGTGCTTCTGAAGCGGATTTGCGCGTCACTTCATTGGGGCTCTGCAGAAGGTTGAGCGTGGGCTCCAGCGACAGCTCTTGGCCATCGGCATGAAAGCGCAATCCGGCCATGGTTTCATCGAACAACCGGTTGAACGCACCCGCAGCCGTTTGTGATTTCTCCAGAAACAGCTGCTCGGTCTTGTCGTCGAGCTGATAGGGCTTTTCGGCGCGCAGATTATCGAGCCACGGCTTGTAATGCGCCAGCGTCGGCACCTTGATCGCAGCAGCGAGCGCTGCATCATCAACGCGGTTCAATTCCAGTTCAAAAAACAACAGCTGGGTTGAAATATCAGTGATCCGCGCATTCACATCGCCATAGAATTTGGCGCGCGCAGAATCGGTCGTGTCACCCACATAATAAAGCTGCGAATAGGAGCCGACGCGGCCCAGCAAATCCGACAGCGCTTCATATTCCTTGATGGCACCGGCCAGCTTCGCCCCGTCATATTGTGCAATCTTGCCCTTGTGGGCCGCCGCGAATTGATTCGACAGTTTCTCGCCCTTGTCGAGATCTGCTTTGAAAGCCGGAGAATCCGGTGCGGAATATAAATCGTTCAAGTTCCATTCCGGCAGTTTCACAGAATTCGTCTTCGCGGCCATTTTATTTGGTCTCCATATGCCTTCCTTAAATAGGAGAGCGGGCAATGCAATCAACAGCTTTCAAGGCGGATACAACCTTAAATTAGGCCGTTCAACTTATACCATGCGGTCTGGGTCAAAACTGTGCCCAAATCGGCTAGGCCGTTAAGGGCAACTTTACCAATCCAGTTCATTCTCATCTCAACCAACGCCCAGCCTGTGGTCCGGAGCCAACCGGTCCTACCAGGATGGGGGCTTCAAACTGGTGAGTGAGAAATAGATTTTATGTCCAATCGCGTTTTGATCGTCGAAGATGAGCCAGCCCAGCGTCGCATCCTCGAAGAAATGATAAAGCGTTTCGGCTTTGAAGTTGTCTCAGCCGACAATGGACACAAAGCGCTCGAAGCGCTTTCCGGCAGCCTTGGCTCCTCAATCAATCTGATCATTCTTGATCTCGTCATGCCTGGCATGGATGGTCTTGAATTCCTTGAAAAACTCGAAGCGGTGCGTGGTGACTTGCCGGTCATCGTGCAAACCTCGCAAGGCTCGATTGAAACCGTCATCAAGGCCATGCGCGCCGGTGCCGATGATTTCGTGGTGAAACCGGTCGCACCTGAGCGCTTGCGCGTTTCCATCCAGAACCTGCTGAAGGTCAATGCGCTCACTGAAGAAGTGAAGCGCCTCAACAAAAAAGTTTCAGGCGCCCTCACTTTTGATGATCTTGTCGCATCATCGCCAGCCATGAACAATGTGCTGCGCCTCGGCCGCCGCGGCGCGCAATCCAACATTCCCATTCTGATTGAAGGCGAATCGGGTGTGGGCAAGGAAATGATCGCCCGCGCCATTCAGGGCGAAAGCGATCGTGCCGGCAAACCCTTCGTCGCAGTCAATTGCGGCGCCATCCCGCAGAACCTCGTTGAGTCGATTCTCTTCGGCCACGAAAAAGGTTCGTTCACCGGCGCCACCGGCAAGCATCTCGGCAAATTTGCCGAAGCCGATGGCGGCACATTGTTCCTCGATGAAGTGGCCGAACTGCCGCTCGATATCCAAGTGAAGCTGTTGCGCGCCATCCAGGAAGGCGAGATTGACGCTGTGGGCTCACGCAAGCCCACCAAGGTCAATATCCGCCTGATCTCGGCCACCAACAAGAACATGATTGAAATGGTCAAGGCCGGCCAGTTCCGCGAAGACCTCTATTATCGCCTGAACGTCTATCCGGTGATGGTGCCTGCTTTGCGCGACCGCAAGGATGATATTCCGGCTCTGGTCAATCACTTCATCACCAAGCTTTCGGCTGAAGAAGGCCGCAAGGTGCATGGTATCACGTCGCAGGCTTTGGCCATGCTGCAGCTCTATGCCTGGCCGGGCAATGTGCGCCAGATTGAGAACACCATCTTCCGCGCCATCGTGCTGTGCGAAACCGAAGTGCTCGACGTGGCGGATTTCCCCCAGATCGCTGCTTTGGTCGAAGGTTATGAAGTCAAGATTCCGGCAGCCCCTGCCGCCGTCAAGAAACCCGAACTCGTCCGCCCGGCAAATGGCCAGGTCAGCGACGGCAATGCCATCGGCGTTTCGATTGTGACCGAAGGTGGCCATATCCGTACGCTGGAAGAAGTTGAAGCCGACATGATCAAGCTGGCCATGCACCGCTACCGCGGCCAGATGTCGGAAGTGGCACGCAAACTGGGCATCGGCCGTTCGACGCTGTACCGCAAGATGCGGGATTTGGGTCTGGAAGAAGCTGCAAGCGTCTAATTCTGTGGTATTCCAGCACGAATCGCATTTTCATTGAATCGCCACAAAGCCCTTTATAAGACAGGCTCAATCTTTTTTTGTGATCGGTGCGGATAGAATGTCAAAGCAAGCTGCGAAGCTTTTGTTCGGGTTGTCAGTTTTGGCCTTGTTGGCATCGCCCGCCAGCGCCGAGCAGCGCAAGGCAAACTTCTTTGATTTGCTTTTTGGTCAAAATCCAAATCGTCAACGCGCCAATAACAACAATGATGGTGGCGACCGTCCGTGGTGGCAGAACGATGGCAGCAACAGCTTCGATCAGGGCACCCCTAAGAAGCGAGCACAAGTCGTTATTCCAAAGGATGCGGGTTCAGGGCCCGATGAACAGGTTTCGGGCCTCGGCATGGGCACTGTTACCTATGCACCGCCGCCCATTCTGGCGGTGTTTGACCCAACTTTCGCTACGCTGACGACCACCACGCCTGAAGCAGGCACTATCCGTGATCTGCTGGCCAACAAGGCCACTCCAATCAAGGCCCAGGACGCTGAGAAGAAGGCCATTCTGGCCTACTATAAAACCTCAGAATTCAAACCCGTCTGGGTGCAGGGCGGTCATGTCACCGAAAAAGGCCTGAAGGTCTTGAAGCTTCTGGCCCGCGCTCAGGAAGAGGGCATGGTGGCCAAGAATTACATCCCTGAAGTCCTGACCGATCTGGACAATATGGATGCCTCGGTAGCTGATGATCCGGCCAAGCAGGCGCGCCTTGAAGTGGGCATCACGCTGGCTGCACTTCATTACGCCCGCCAGCTGTCGGGTGGCCAGTTCGAGCCCAACCGCCTTTCGCTTTATAATGACATCAAGCCTACCCCGGTCGATGCTGACGAAGCCATCCGTGGCATGACAACGGGCGTGGATCCGGTGGCCTATCTCGAAGATCAGGCTCCGCCGCAACCGCAGTACAAAGTGTTCAAGGACGAGTTGGCCAAGCTGTCCGCCAATACGACAGTCGATTTTGATCCCATCAAGGCTGGCCCCACGGTCAAGTCTGGCAAGAGCGATCCTCGCATGAGTGCGCTCCGCGCCCGCTTAATCCAGCTCAACTTCCTTCCGGAAAACTCCATCATCGAACATCCGGATCTGCTGGACCAAGACATGGCCATCGGCCTGATGGCCTTCCAGACCTCTAGCAAGCTGAAACCCACCGGCAATCTGGATGCAAATACGATCAAGGCGCTGAACCGCGACGACACCAAAACCAAACGCCAGCGCTTGATTGCCAGCATGGAACGGTTGCGCTGGCTGCCGCGCGACATGGGGATCAAATATGTCTTCGTGAACCAGCCGGCTTACGAAGCCACCGTCATGGCCAATGACGGCCCGCTGTGGAAAACCAAAGTCATCATCGGCCAGCCGACCAAGCAGACCTATTCGTTCTACAACCAGATTCAGACCGTGGTGTTCAATCCGAAATGGGGCGTACCCGCTTCCATCATCGTGAATGAATATGCACCGAAGATGCGTAAAGACCCGGGCTACCTCGACCGTAACGGCTTCGTCGTGGTCGATCAGCGCGGCCGCCAGATCGATACCCAGTCGGTTGATTGGTACAATGTGGGCAAAAACCCGAATTTCGGCCTGCAGCAATTGGCCGGTGACGGGAATGCGCTGGGCGAGCTGAAATTCCTCTTCCCCAATGCGCATGACATCTACATGCATGACACGCCGACCAAGAATCTGTTCAACAGCCAGGTCCGCGCCTTCAGCCACGGCTGCGTGCGCACCCAGAACCCGCGTGAGTATGCCTCGATCCTGCTCGGCTGGGACAAGGACAAGGTGGCCGAGAACCTGGCTGACGGCCAGACCAAGTCGGTGGCCCTCACTGACAAGGTTCCAGTGTATATGACCTATTTCACCGCTTGGACCGACGGCAACGGTGCCATCCAGTATTATGATGATGTTTATGGGCGCGATGAAGCGATGGCCAAGGCTTTCGCCTATGCCCCTGCTGTCAAGGCACCCGCGGTGCCTGCCAATGTGGCTCAAACCACGTCCGGCACTGTCACCCAGAACTGAAACCGTCAAAAGGTTCAAAAACCCGCAAATTATGTCTAAACCGTCGCCGTTTTCCGGCCTTCGGTCAGTGACTTAGCTGGGTGCTGCATCGCAATAACAGCGATGAAGCCATTCATTACATTGCAGAAATCCAGTTTCGCTTAAGGTGCCGTTAAACATGTTCCGGCAAGGTCCATTAAGCATGAGTTTGCCTCAAGGTGGCCTCATTCTTGTTCGATGTGCGGTTTGGGTATAAGGTTAAGACCGGTTTCACCCAACCCTAGACCAGTAAAGGAAGGGCGAAAGTCCTTGTGTGAGTTGAGTATGGGTAAAGCAGTGGTCGTGTCAGGACAACATCGAACCTTGTCTAAAAATTTGAGAAAATTGCTCGTCGCTTTTGCGGCGTCTGGTCTTTTAGCATTGGGCGGTCTTGCCCCCGTGGTTGCGGGTGGCGAAAACCGCACGATTTCCTTGTCGCATATCCACACCGGTGAAACCCTCACCGTGACCTATATGAAGGATGGCCGCCTGGTTCCTTCGGCCATGAAGCAGATCAATTACCTGCTGCGCGACTGGCGCAAGAACGAAGTCATCACCATTGATCCGGAAACCATCAACCTGATCTGGGAGCTTCACGAAGATTTGGGCTCGCATGAGCCGATCCGTATCGTCTGCGGCTATCGTTCTGCCAAGACCAACGCCCTGTTGCACCGCATCGGCCGCCACGTGGCCAAGGAAAGCCAGCACATCCGCGGCAAGGCCATCGATTTCTATTTCCCTGACGTGCCCACCATCAAGATCCGCAACGTGGCCCTGGTGCGCCAGGTGGGCGGTGTTGGCTATTACCGCTCTGCCGGTGGACCGACGGGCTTCCTGCATGCAGACTCTGGCCGCGTGCGCCATTGGGGCCCCGGCATTTCGTCTTCGCAAATGGCCCAGATTTTCCGTGACGGACAGAAATATGTGGGTAAACGCCTGCGTCTGAATGCCGGCAACGATACGCTTGTGGCGTCGAATGATGCAGGCACCACGAGCACCGGCAAGCGTCCTGCGGGCTTCTTCAGCAAGATGCTGGGCCTGCAGACCGATGACGATGCGGCACCTGCACAAACCGCTGCCGCTGCCACCAATGCGCCAGTCGCCAATGACGCGGCTGCCAACGGCATCTATGATGGCGGCCAGGACGATATTGCCGATCTGTCGGAAGATGCAGCAACGCCGCCTCCTTCCAAGAAGCGTGCCGCCAAGGCTGGCACTGCCATTCCCGAAGCGCAGATGGCCTCTTTAGGCGATCTGAGCCAGGATGCAGCCGCAACACCCAAAGCCAAGCCTGCGGCTGAAGTCGCTGACGCGGCACCAGACGTGAAAACCGGCCCCACCATTCCGAAGCCGCGTGAACGCCCCGATGCCATCCTGCTGGCCGCAGCGGCCAACATGAACACGGCACCGAAGGTATTCCTGGTTAACGCGGCATCCGCCCCGGCCCCCAGCCAGTCTGGCTATGACATTCCTTCGCCTCTGGCCAATGACGCGCTGAGCGCCAAGATGCTGGCGGTCAGCTCTGATGATCCAAGCCAGGCCAAGCCAAAATCCAAGCTCGGCTTCAAGAGCGGCGGAAACGCCAAGGCGGTAACCATCAAGCCGATGATTGCGAGCGCCGCTGACAGCGACATCAACTGGTGGCCGCAACTCATGCTGCGCGGCGACGCACAGATCCGCCGTGACGGCCAGCCGCCGATCATTGGCGCACAGCCGCAGGATTCAATGCCGGTTGCTGCCACCCTCGATCCAATCGGCGGCTTCGGCAGCCAGGCCTTTGCCGCTGACCTGAGCGACACCCAGCGCAGCGCCGAAGGCAAGGGCGACATCCAAGCCGTCAACGAAGAAGACAAGGGCGATATGTAATCGCTGCCAAAGCAAAGACCATCATGCCCGCGAAAGCGGGCATTTTCTTTTGGAGCTAGATATTCGGCCGGTCGCGCTCGATCTGCTTCAGCATGGCGGCCACTGCATCCAGATGCGGGTTGATCTGAAGCGCCTCTTCAAAGGCGGCCTTGGCCTCATCATGCTTCTTCTGCGCCTGCAGGATCAACCCCTTGCCGATCAAGGCGCCAAAATTGCGTGGCTCCAACGCCAGCGCGTGATCAGCATCAATCAGCGCCGCATCATAGCGCTTGATCAGGTAATACAGCGCCGCGCGGCGGTTCCACGCTTCGGCATATTTCGGATAGGTTTCCAGCGCCTGGCTTAGCATCTGTTCAGCCGGATCATAATCGCCTGCTGAAATGGCCGCCGAAGATTGCCGCAGCAGGACCTCTGCAGTGGGTGAATCGTTGCGCACCCAAATCTGCCAGATTTCATCCTCGGTCTTGGAAACATCGGCATTGGCCGGCGCCGTATGGAGCTTGCCCAGCAGGGCATCCAGCTGGCGCTGCCTGGTCACTTCCGGCTTTTCCGGCGCGGCATTGAGGGTGGTGGAAGCCGAGGCTTGGGCGTCAACGTCTTCGGCGCGCGCAGTGGACGTCAGCACCAGCATCAAACAAAAAGCGGTAAGCAATCGCATGGCGCAAGTATAGCGCAGCGTTCAAACAAAACAAACCGCGCCGGGCATTTCGGCCCAGCGCGGTTTAAAATTCCAGACGGAAGAATTAGCCCTGGCGTGCCTTGAAACGCGGGTTGGTCTTGTTGATGATGTAAACCCGGCCCTTGCGGCGGATCAGCTTGTTGTCACGGTGGCGCTTGGCCAGCGATTTCAGCGAGTTGCGGACTTTCATGATCTATCCATAAAATATGGGGCCAAAGGGCCCCTTGAGAGGGTTTCCGCTTAGGCGAAGGCTTTTCGGCTGTCAACCTTTCATATAAGAGGCCGCCAATGTTGGAAAACCCGCAATTCTGGATCGGCATAGCAGGGCTGGTCATCGGCCTGGGCCTGGTCGTCACCATGTACCGGCTGGAAAAACGCCCACGCACGGATTTCAGGCCCAGGCGCTTCCCGACCACCTTGTTTCTGCTGATCGGTATGCTGATCGCCTTGGGTGCCGCCGTTCACCTGCTCACAGTGGTTTTCGGCTTCACAATCCCTCAACGCGCGCCATAAGTCTCGCGCAACGCCTTCTTCTGCACCTTGCCCATGGCATTGCGCGGCAACTCATCCACGAAATGCAAGGTCTTCGGCACTTTGAATGCGGCAAGCGTTTCGCGCAGCTTGGCGATGATCGCGGCCGCATCAAGCGTCACGCCCTTTTCCGGCACGATCACTGCGGTCACCGCCTCGCCGAAATCCGGATGCGGCAGGCCGATCACCGCACTCTCCACCACGCCGGGCAGTTGATCGATCTTCTCTTCAATTTCCTTCGGATAAACATTGAAGCCCCCGGTAATGATCAGATCACTGCCCCGGCCCGAAATCACCACATAGCCATCTTCATCAAACGCGCCGAGATCACCGGTGATGAAATAGCCATCGTCGGTGAACGAGGCCTTTGTCTTCGCCTCATTGCGCCAGTAACCGCTGGTCACATTGGGCCCCTTCACTTCAATCATCCCATCACGGATACGCAGATCAACACCCGGCAGCGGCTTGCCCACCGTGCCAGGCTTGCGCGCGCCGTCATAAGGGTTCGATGTGTTCATATTGGTTTCGGTCATGCCATAGCGTTCGAGAATGGCTTGGCCCGTGCGCGCCTCAAATGCGCGGTGCGTTTCCGCCAGCAAAGGCGCAGAGCCCGAAATGAACAACCGCATCGAAGCACAAAGCTCACGGGTGAAATCCTCACGCTGCAACAGGCGTGTGTAGAAAGTCGGCACACCCATCAGCGCAGTGGCCTTGGGGATCAGCCCGATCACATCGCTTGCATCAAACTTCTCACGAAAGAACATCTGCCCACCAGACAGGAAAATCGTGTTGGTAGCCACGAACAGACCATGTGTATGATAAACCGGCAACGCATGGATCAACTTGTCCTGCGACGTGAAACGCCACGCCGATACCAAAGCCTCAGCATTGGACACCAGATTGCCTTGCGACAGCATGGCACCCTTGGATTTGCCGGTCGTGCCTGATGTGTAGAGAATGGCGCAAATGGTGCTGGCATCAGTCACCGCATCGTCAAACTCACCGCCCTGTGCCAGTTCCATCAACTGCGCCTGGCTGTTGATGAACAAGGCAGGCTCAGCATCGCTCAGGAAATACGCAATCTCGCTTTGCGTATAAGCCGTGTTCAATGGCAGGAAGATAAGCCCGGCGCGCGCGCAGGCATAAAACAGTGCCACGGCCTCAACCGATTTTTCCACCTGCACGGCGATGCGGTCACCGGGCTTCGCGCCCACCGCCACCAGCCCAGCTGCAAGCCTTCCCGCCAGCGCCCAGAATTCACCATAGGTAAAATCCCGCCCATCATCGCCCCGGATGAACAGCGCATCCGGATCACGGGCTGCAGCAACGCGCGAGAAGGTCACTTCTTCAGCAACGCCTCGATCTCATGCAGATGCGGCGTGGAAGGGGCCGTACCATAGCGCGTCACCGAAATGCCAGCTGCCGCACTGCCAAAGCGCGCCGCATCCTCGGGTGCCATGCCCTTGGACAAGGCCGCCGCAAAGCCGCCATTGAAGGCATCGCCAGCACCTGCCGTATCCACCACCTTGCCTGCCGAATAGATCGGAATATGGAACGAACCTGCCTTGCCATGCAGCAAAGCACCCTGCCCGCCCAAAGTGATCAACGCCGTGCCCACGCCTTTCTTGAGCAACACATCACCGGCCTTTCTGGCGGAATCCACGCCTGTGATTTCCACCCCCGTCAGCATCGTGGCTTCGGTTTCATTCGGCGTTGCATAGTCACACAAAGCATAGATGGAATCATCCAGCGGCATCGCCGGTGCCGGGTTGAAGATGGTGGTCACCCCCGCTTCCTTCGCCATTTTGAGCGCATAATGCCCCACCGCCACCGGTGTTTCGAGCTGCGTCATGAACACGGCTGAAGATGTAATCGCCTCACGCGCCGCATCAATATCGGCATTGCTGATCTGGCCAGCCGCACCCGGCACCACAATGATGGCATTCGCACCCGTGCCTTCCTGCACGAAAATATAGGCGGCACCCGATGCATGGTTCTCATCACGCGGCACCAAGGCATTGATGCCTTCCTTGGCATACATGTTGAGCGCGATGTCACCAAAGGCATCCTTGCCTACGCGCGAAATGAAGGTGA
Source organism: Aestuariivirga litoralis (assembly GCF_015714715.1). Classification (NCBI taxonomy): domain Bacteria; kingdom Pseudomonadati; phylum Pseudomonadota; class Alphaproteobacteria; order Hyphomicrobiales; family Aestuariivirgaceae; genus Aestuariivirga; species Aestuariivirga litoralis. The sequence goes on from NZ_WAHS01000002.1 coordinate 345,382, forward strand.
CCTTGCCGCCAGCCCGCGCAGTGGCCACCGCCTGGTTCGAGCCCTTGCCGCCCGGCCCCAAACCGAATTTGGAACCGATCAGCGTTTCACCGATCGCGGGTTGGCGCGGAGCCGAAAAGGCCAGATCGGCGGCATAAATGCCAAGAATCGCTACACCTGATTTTGCCATGGCCTAGAACTTCTGGTCGGGCGAGATCACGCCCATCTTGAAGATGAAGCAGCCATAGAAGCGGCGCTCAGACGTCTGCACCACGGCATAGGCCTTCTTGGCCTTTTCATAAAACGCAAAGCGTTCCACGCCCACCAGCTTGAACTTGCCGCCTTCCGCCGCATCGATTTCCTTCTGCACTTCATTGTGGATCGGCAGAAGCTCATTGGGCTTGCCCACCACTTCCATCCGGCAGGCCGCATCGTCCACAAATGTATCCAGCGGGAATTGCGAAAGGATCACTTTCACCGCCGTGGCGGCATCGGCATCCAGGCGCAGCACCCGGCCAAAAGTGGTTTCTGCTGCAATGCCTTCTGCGGGGAAATTCGAATCCGAGATGATCAGATCTTCGCCATGGCCCATCTGCCGCAACGCATAGAGCAGGTCTGAATTCAGCAGCGGGTGTACGGTCTTGAGCATTTTTGTTTCCTCCTGGAGATCGACACTATTCAGCCTTCATCAATTTGGCAATTCAGGATAATAGGGAGGCAACAACCATAAGGAGCAGCCATGCGCATCGAAGCCATTTCCCCCGGCGCCAATGTCCCCAAGGAGGTCAACGTCATCGTTGAAGTGCCGGTGGGCGGCGAGCCGATCAAGTATGAAATGGACAAGGAGGCTGGCACCCTGGTGGTCGACCGTTTCCTCTATACGTCCATGCGCTATCCCGGAAATTACGGTTTTATCCCGCATACGCTGTCGGATGACGGCGATCCGGTGGATGTGTTGATCGCCAACCAGCGCGCCATCATTCCGGGCGCTGTCGTGGCCTGCAAGCCTATCGGCGTGTTGCGCATGGTCGATGAGGCCGGCGGCGATGAAAAGGTAATTGCCGTTCCGGTGCCGCGCCTCACCCGGCGCTATGAAGGCATCCACAATTATCTCGACATGCCGGAAATCACCATCAAGCAGATCGAGCATTTCTTCGAGCACTACAAGGATCTCGAAAACGGCAAATGGGTGAAGATGGCCGGCTGGGGCAATGCCATCGAAGCCGAACAGCTGATCCTCGAAGGCTTGAAGCGCCACGATGAGGCCAAGGCCAAGGCGAAAAAAAGATAAAGTTTTAACGAAACCAGCGCCTCAAAAGACGCGGTTAACCATAGTTAATTCTTTACTAACGACATGTGCCAATGCAGGATGAACCAGGTGCGGTTTGATCTTTGTTTGGGTTTGTCATGCGTAATATTTTTATGGGCTTCACCGCCGCCCTCCTCCTGTCTTCAGCGGCTGTAGCTGCTGACCAGAAGCCAACTTTCACCTGCGATGAATTTGCCACCGCCTATGCCGATGAGGCAACGGGCGATGACATGCAGCGTGCAGGTGCCTTCGATACAGCAGAGCCCGGCAAGGTACTGATGATTGGCGCTGGCCAGAAAATCTACATACCGCAGCGCCAGACGTCACTTCAGGGTTTCGCGCCCAAAACCGCCTGGGAAAACCTGCACGACTACCGTCGCGCCTACCACGAAGGCCGCCGCCGCTGCCTTTGGGCCAATAGCATCAACGTACAGGTGCAGAAGTAAGCTTCACGTCCTCGCCCACCATCACTTCATTCGTCACCCCGGCAAAGGTCGGGGCCCGCTCCGGCTGGCTCGGAATGCGTGATTTTAGCGGGGTCCCGGCCTTCGCCGGGATGACGATAAAAGGGGCAGCGTGCGCTAAACTAATGCGCCCGTGAAATGCAGAAGGCCACAGCCTCGATGAGTGACTCTTTCCATTCACTCTCGGGGAAAATCGCCAGCGCGTCACAGGCAATCGAACCATAATGGCGCGCCCGCTCGATCGTATCGGCCAGCGCACCATGACGCTCCATCAGCTTGGTCGCATAGACGAGGTCATCGGGCGTCTGGTTTCCCTCTTCCATCACCCGCTTCCAGAAACTGCGCTCCTTGTCATTGCCGCGCCGGAAAGACAGCACAACGGGAAGCGTAATCTTGCGCTCACGGAAATCATCGCCAACCGCCTTGCCCAGGCTGGCCTGCTTGCCGGAATAATCCAGCGCATCATCCACCAGCTGGAAGGCAATGCCGATATTGCGACCATAGGAATCCAAAGCTTCCTGCTCATTGCGCGGACGCCCGGCGATGACAGCACCCACTCGTGCAGCCGCCTGGAACAGGGCAGCCGTTTTGGCGCCGACAACTTTGAGATAAGAATCTTCCGTCGTCGCTGTATCCTGCGAGGCTGAAAGTTGCAGCACTTCGCCCTCGGCAATGGTGCAGGCCGCTTCCGATAGAATGCGCAGGCAATCGAGAGAGCCCGCTTCCACCATCATCTTGAAGGCCTGGCCCAGAAGATAATCGCCCACCAGAACCGAGGCCTGGTTGCCCCAGATCACCCGCGCAGCCTGCTTGCCACGCCGCATGTCGCTTTCGTCCACAACATCATCATGCAGCAGCGTGGCCGTGTGCATGAATTCAACTGCCATGGCCAGCTTCAGATGATGCATGCCCTGGTAACCGCACATCCGCGCGGCGGCCAGCGTCATCATCGGGCGAATGCGCTTGCCGCCGGAATTGATCAGATGCCCGGCAAGTTCAGGAATCAGCTCCACATGGCTCTGGGCCTTTTCCAGGATCAGGTCATTCACCCGCGCCATGTCGGCTGCAGTCAAACCTACCAACTGATCAAGTGTGGCCTTTGGCTTCTCGCCCGCTCCATCAAATGCTATGACAACGCCCATGCAACTTCCCTTCGCCCCGCTTTCTAAACACTATGCCGGAGTGAGGACAAGGCGGGAAGGGGCAGATTTGCCGCGCTGCTGAACGTGACAAAGTAAGCTTTGCGTAACCCTGGCGTCCTAGCTTGAGGAGCAATGCAAATGGCTCAACAAATGGTAAACCCCGGCGCGTCCACCGCCCCAGCTTCAATGACGGATGACGCTTTCCTCGGCGGCAAACTGCAAATCCTGCAGCCTGAAAAAGGCTATCGCGCGGGCATCGATGCCGTGTTTCTGGCCGCCTCGATTCCAACTCTGCCCGGCGAGGCCACGTTTGAAGTAGGTTTAGGCGCGGGTGTGGCAGCACTCTGCATGCTTGCCCGCGTGAAGCAGGCCCATGTCACCGGTATTGAAATCAACACACGGTATGCCTTGCTCTGCGAGCAGAATGCCAAGCGCAACAATTTCGGCAATGCGCTGCGCGTCATTCATGCCGATGTCAAAGAGGCGTTGCGCCGCGACCTCACCACTATGCCGGAGCATGGCAGCTTCGCGCATGCCTTCGCCAATCCGCCCTTCTATGACGAAGGTAAAGTTACAGCGTCCCCTACCTTAATGAAATCCCGGGCCCATGCCTTTGGGCCGGAAGACCTAGAACTCTGGGTCAAGCTGCTGCATGCCATGGTGGCACCGCGCGGCACCGTCACCCTGATCCACCGCGCCGATAGCCTGAGTGACATTCTCGATGCGATGCGTGGCAAATTCGGTGACATTCGGATCGCTCCTTTGTTTCCGCGCCAGGGTGCACCCGCCTCGCGCATCATCGTGCAGGGTATCAAGGCGTCCAAGGCGCCGCTACAAATCCTGCCCGGCCTCAATCTGCACAATCAGGACAATACATTCACCCCCGAAGCTGAGGCCGTTTTGCGCGGCGGTGCGGCCTGGCGTTTGCGCTAACTTGATATTCAGGCTTTCGCTCCTTAAATCTGCTGGATGATCAAACGTATCAAAGGCTGGTTCGGCAAGGCAAACCCTGTGGTGCATGTGGTGCGCCTGGAAGGCGCCATCTCCTCGGGCCGCGGCCTGCAGGCCACGCTCAATGCCAAAAACCTTGAGTCCATCCTTAAAAAGGCTTTCACCAAAAAAGTAAGCGCCGTGGCGCTGGCCATCAATTGTCCCGGCGGCTCGCCGGTGCAGTCGGCCCTCATCGCCAGCCGCATCCGCGCGTTGGCGGCGGAAACCAACACGCCGGTTCTGGCCTTCTGTGAAGACGTGGCCGCATCGGGCGGCTACTGGTTGGCCTGCGCGGCCGACGAAATCCATGCCGATGAAAATTCCATCGTAGGCTCAATTGGGGTGATTGCCTCCACTTTCGGCTTTCCCAAGGCGTTGTCCAAGCTGGGCGTCGAACGCCGCGTGCATACGGCGGGGCTTTCCAAAAGCACCAATGATCCCTTCAAGCCGGAAAAGCCGGAAGATGTGAAAAAGCTGAAAGTGCTGCTGGAAGACATGCATGCCAGCTTCAAGAATCTGGTGCGCACGCGCCGCGGCGCCAAGCTCAAGGGCAAGGAATCAGACCTTTTCTCCGGTGCCTATTGGACGGGCATCCGTGCCCATGATTTGGGCTTGGTCGATGGCATCGGCCATCTGGTTCCCACCCTGAAACAGCGTTTCGGCGACAAGGTGGAAATCAAAGAGATCAAGGAAAGCAAAGGCTTTGGCGCGCGTTGGCTGGGCCTCGGTTCACGCCATGGTTTGGCCACAGAGGTCACCGAAGCTGCGCTGAATGTGCTTGAAGAACGTGCCTTGTGGGCACGGTTTGGTTTGTGATACGGTTTCGTGGTATAGTGGAGAACATGAAGATGATCTTGCGCAGTTTGATGATGCTGGTTGTGGGCCTCCTTGTGGCTCAAATGGCCAAGCGCTTTCTCCAGAACCTCGAAGCCCAGAAGGTCAAAGTGAAGGCAAAGGCTGACACGGCTCTCAAGGGCACCCGCCTGAAGCTTGATCCGATCACCGGCGTTTACACCCCGGAAGCGTGATCAAAGACGTCGAAGCAAGGTTGGCGGAGGTTTACACCACCGCCTCTTCTCAACACCTTTCCAAAACCTATGATGACTGGGCGTCAAGCTATGACGCTGACATGCTGGCCACCGGCTATGCGCACCCCGCTGTCATCTGCGGGTTGACGGCGCGCTTCGTCCCCGATCTATCATCTCCTATTCTCGATGCAGGTGTGGGCACCGGCAATGTCGGCACGCTGCTCAACGCTTTGGGCTATGGCAGCCTGCATGGGCTCGACATGTCGCAAGGCATGCTGGCCAAGGCCAAGGCGCGCAACGTCTATCAAACTTTGCATCAGGGAATCCTGGGCGAAACACTTGCGCTGGGCACCGGTCAATTCCATGCCATCATCTCAACGGGCACCTTCACCACCGGTCACGCGCCAGCATCAGGTTTTGACGAATTGACCCGTCTTGTGGCCAAGAACGGCCATCTGATCTTCACCATGGGCACCACGGTCTGGGCTGACAACGGTTTCGCCACCAAGCTCGAAGGCCTGTGCCAGCGGGGCCTGCTGCGCCCGGTCTGGGTCAGCGCGCCCTACCATCCCATGCCCCACTCCAGGACCGAGAGCCACTTTACCACAAGAGCACACGTCTATCAGCGGGCTTGAACGGCCCCGCGCAGTCATCTAATTGGCGCGCCATGACATTGCAGCCCACCAAATCCTTCCAGGACCTGATCCTCACGCTCCATCAATATTGGGCGGCCCAAGGCTGCGTGATTTTGCAGCCTTATGATATGGAAGTGGGCGCCGGCACCTTCCACCCCGCCACCACCTTGCGCTCGGTCGGGCCCCGCCACTGGAACGCCGCTTACGTCCAGCCCTCGCGCCGCCCCAAGGACGGCCGCTATGGCGAGAACCCCAACCGCCTGCAGCACTATTATCAATACCAGGTCATCATGAAACCCTCGCCGCCCAACCTGCAGGAGCTCTATCTCGGCTCCCTCAAGGCCATCGGCATCGACGAAACGCTGCATGACATCCGCTTTGTCGAGGACGATTGGGAAAGCCCGACTCTGGGCGCCTGGGGCCTCGGCTGGGAAGTCTGGTGCGACGGCATGGAAGTCTCGCAGTTCACCTACTTCCAGCAGGTCGGCGGCCTCGACTGCAATCCGGTCTCGGGCGAACTCACTTACGGCCTCGAGCGCCTGGCCATGTACGTGCAGGGCGTGGACAATGTCTATGACCTGAACTTCAACGGCCGCGAAGGCGCGCAGAAAATTTCCTACGGCGAAGTCTTCCTGCAGGCCGAACAGGAATATTCGCGCTTCAATTTCGAATACGCCAACACCGATATCCTGCTGCAGCATTTCAAGGATGCCGAGCAGGAATGCGCGGCCCTGCTCACTGCAGGCGAGAAGGACGGCAAGCATGAACTCGCCCTGCCCGCTTATGACCAATGCATCAAGGCGTCTCACGCCTTCAACCTGCTCGATGCGCGCGGCGTGATCTCGGTCACCGAGCGCGCCAATTACATCGCCCGCGTGCGCGAACTGGCGAAAGCCTGCTGTGTCGCCTGGAGCAAGACCGCTGGGGGCCGCGCCAATGTCTGAACTTCTCATTGAACTTTTCTCCGACGAAATCCCCGCCCGCATGCAAGTGAAGGCGGCGGAAGACTTGCGCGCCTTGATTACCAATGGTCTGGTTGATGCCGGTCTTGTTTACGAAGGCGCACAGCAGCACGCCACCCCGCGCCGCCTTGTTCTGTCGGTCGAAGGCCTCGCCGCCAAGGCGCAGGACGTGTCGGAAGAACGCAAAGGCCCACGCATCGATGCGCCCCAGCAGGCGATTGACGGCTTCCTGAAATCAACGGGCTTGAGCCTTGATCAACTCGTCGTGCAGGACGACAAGAAGGGCAAATTCTACATCGCCCAGATCAAGCGCAATGGCCGCGCCACGACCGAGATCGTGGCCGAGCTTCTTCCAAAAGTGATCCGCAATTTCCCCTGGCCCAAAAGCATGCGCTGGGGTTCCGGCACGCTGAACTGGGTGCGCCCGCTGCATTCCATCATCTGCACCTTTGACGGTGAAGTCGTTCCGCTGGAAGTCGATGGCATCAAGAGCGGCAACACCACGCGCGGCCATCGTTTCCTGTCGAAAGGCGATTTCAGCGTGAAGCGTTTTGAGGATTACGATGCCGCCCTTCACAAGGCGCATGTGATCGTCGATGAAAAAGCCCGCCTCGAATCCATCCGCCATGACGCGCGCACGCTGGCTATGGCGCAGGGCCTCGATCTGATCGAGGATGAAGCGCTGCTTAAGGAAGTCGCTGGTCTCGTGGAATGGCCGGTGGTGCTGATGGGCTCTTTCGATGAAAGCTTCCTTAGCGTGCCGCCGGAAGTGATCATCACCACCATCAAGAACAACCAGAAATGCTTCTGCCTGAAAACCAAGGACGGCAAGCTGGCCAGCAAATACATTCTGGTGTCGAACCAGATCGCCACCGATGGCGGCAAAACCATCATCGCCGGCAACAACAAGGTCATCGCCGCGCGCCTGTCGGATGCCAAATTCTTCTGGGACCAGGACCGCAAGGTAAAGCTGGAAACCCTGCTGCCCAAGCTCGATGAAATCACCTTCCACGCCAAGCTCGGCACGCAAGGCGAGCGCGTGAAGCGTATCGAAACACTGGCCGGCGAAATCGCCAAAACCATCGGTGCTGATCCCGCCAAGGCACAAGCGGCCGCGCGTTTGGCGAAGGCCGATCTCGTCACCGCCATGGTCGGCGAGTTTCCCGAATTGCAAGGCCTGATGGGCCGCTACTACGCACTGAATGAAGGCATGGACGCCGAAGTGGCCGAGGCGCTGAGTGATCACTACAAGCCACAAGGCCCCAGCGACTCCATCCCCGTCTCAAAAATCGGCATGGCCGTGGCACTGGCCGACAAGCTCGACACGCTCACCGGCTTCTGGGCCATCGACGAAAAGCCAACGGGTTCGAAGGATCCCTACGCTTTGCGCCGCGCTGCATTGGGCGTTGTGCGTATCATTCTCGACAAGGGCCTGCGCCTGCCGCTCGACAAAGGCGGCCCGGACTTGCTCGCCTTCTTCGCCGACCGCCTGAAAGTCTATCTCAAGGACCAGGGCGCGCGGCACGATCTGATCGACGCGGTGTTCTCGCTTGGCGGGCAGGATGATCTGCTGATGGTCACCCGCCGTGTGGAAGCTTTGTCGAAATTCCTCGCCACTGATGATGGCAAGAATTTCCTCGCCGGCGTGAAGCGCGCATCAAACATCCTGCGCGCCGAAGAAAAGAAAGATGGCGCAACCATTTCCGGCACCGTCAACCAGTCGATTCTCGTGAAGGGCGAGGAGAAAGACCTGCACCGCGCCGTGGAAGCCGCCGCATCTTTGGCCCACAAGGCCATCGCAGCAGAAGATTTCGAAAGCGCCATGAGCGCCATCGCCAAGCTGCGCGCGCCCGTCGATGCCTTCTTCGAAGCCGTCACGGTGAACGATCCCAACCGCGACTACCGCGCCAACCGCCTGCGCCTGTTGAACCGCATCCGCGAGGCCACGGCAGAAGTCGCCGATTTCACCAAGATTGAGGGCTAAGCGCGAAGCCTACCCGATTTCACCAACCAAGGCTCCGCAAACGCATAGACGCTGAGCCCCATCAGCGCCAATTCCCACGCGTAAAACCCAGACCCGAAATGGCTGATCGGCATATCGCCATTGTCCATCACAATCTTGTCCCAGCTGAAACTCCACAGCGCCAGCACCGCGATGATCGCCGCCGCAAAACGGTAAATCCCGCCGCAAAAAATCAGCCATGCCGCGCAGAACAGAAACAGTGGATTGGCATACCAGCCGGGCTGCAGAATGAATGGCCCGAAGAAGCCCATTAGCAAAATGAGAAAGCCGGGAAACTGATCATCACCCGTGGTCACCGCCGCCGGCAGCGCAAGCGAAGCCAGCCACAGCACAAGTGCTGCGATGCCAACAATCTGCCGCGTCTTCTTTACATCCTGGAACATGACGCCGTAACTTGGCGCAATTCACTCGCTGATTCCAGAGCCTCATGCCCAAACCGCATTTCCGCACCGAAAAATTCGCCTTTGCTGAAGGCCATGTAATCGTCTGCGGCGTGGATGAAGCCGGCCGCGGGCCCTGGGCCGGGCCAGTCTATGCCGCCGCCGCCATCCTCGATCCCAAGCGCATCCCGAAGGGGATTAATGACAGCAAAGCCCTCACGCACGAAAGGCGCGAAGAGCTTTATCCCGAAATCATTGCAGTGGCGGATTTCGGCATCGGCTTTGCGTCTGCCGCCGAGATTGATGAGATCAACATTCTGCAAGCCACTTATCTCGCGATGAACCGCGCCGTCATGGCGTTGCAGGCCGTGCCCACGCTGGCGCTGATCGATGGCAACCGTGCGCCGAAGCTGGCCTGCAAAACCCAAACCCTCATCGGTGGGGATGCGATCTCGCTCTCCATCGCCGCCGCCTCAATCATCGCCAAGGTTACGCGGGACCGCCTGATGACCGATCTAGATCAGTTGTTCCCGCATTACGGTTTCGCCAAACACAAAGGCTACGGCACGGCCGATCACGCGCAGGCCCTCAAAACCCACGGCCCCTGTGCAGAACATCGCAAAAGCTTCGCACCGATCCGGGCGCTGCTCGCATGAGCCCAGCCCTTCAATTAACCATGACTTAAGCATTCGATTCACACGGTGACTCCGAGGACTCATAACAGCACTTCAAGTGTGTGGAGTGCGTTATGGGTTTCGAGTCCAAAGTCGATGTCAGGCCGCTGGTTGATCAGGTTTTGATCGGTGATTGCATCGAGCAGCTGAAGAAAATCCCGTCCAACTCCATCGATCTCGTCTTCGCCGATCCGCCTTACAATCTGCAGCTCGGTGGCGAGTTGAAGCGCCCGGATGAAAGCAAGGTCGACGCTGTCGATGATGACTGGGACAAGTTTGATTCCATGGCCAGCTATGATGCCTTCAGCAAGGCCTGGCTGGCAGAGTGCCGCCGCGTGCTGAAGCCCAATGGCGCGCTCTGGGTCATCGGCTCCTATCACAACATTTTCCGCGTCGGCACCACGCTGCAGGATCTCGGCTTCTGGCTGCTCAATGATGTGATCTGGCACAAGACCAATCCGATGCCGAATTTCCGCGGCCGCCGCTTCACCAATGCACATGAAACGCTGATCTGGGCCTCGAAGTCGCAAACCTCGAAATACACCTTCCATTATGAAGCGATGAAAGTGTTCAATGACGACGTGCAGATGCGCAGCGATTGGACACTGGCTTTGTGCACCGGCGGCGAGCGCCTGAAGAATGATGAAGGCAACAAGCTGCACCCCACGCAGAAGCCGGAAGCGCTGTTGCAGCGTGTACTGCTCTCCACCACCAATCCGGGCGACATCGTGCTTGATCCTTTCTTCGGCACGGGCACCACGGGTGCTGTAGCGCGTTCTCTGGGCCGCCATTTCATCGGCATCGAGCGTGAAGAAGTGTATGCAGCCGCAGCTTTGGAGCGCATCGAGAATGTCGAGCCGCTCACCGAGGAGGCCTTAAAGACCACCACCAGCAAACGCGCCGAACCGCGCATTCCCTTCGGTGTGCTGATTGAGCGCGGCCTGGTGAAAGCCGGTGACCGCCTGTTCGATCACACCCAGCGCATTGCCGCCATCGTGCGTGCCGATGGTTCCATCGCCTCGAAGAATGAATCGGGTTCCATCCACAAGGTGGGGGCTCATGTGCAAAGTGCGGAAGCCTGCAATGGCTGGACCTTCTGGCACATCCGCCGCGGCACCAACCTCGTGCCGATTGATCTGTTGCGCCAGCAAGTGCGGCAGGAACTGGCACAGGCAGCGGCCTAATCGCGGTATCGCCATTGAACTGATAGGCGGTTGAGCGTAAGGGAGCAGCATCATGCAAGCCCGCACCAAAACCGCTTTCATTTTCGATCTCGACGGCACGCTGCTCGACAGCGTTTATGATCACGTCATGGCCTGGGGCCAGGCCCTGCGCGAAAACAATATCGAAGTTCCCGTCTGGAAAATCCATCGCCGCATCGGCATGTCGGGTGGACTTTTTACTGCCGCTCTCGTGCGCGAACTGGGCCGCGATCTGCCGGAGGATGTGAGAAGCCGCATCCGCGATCGCCATGCCGAAATCTACAGTTCCGTCTCCGCTAAAATTCCGACTCTGCCGGGTGCCATCGAACTGCTGAAATATTTGAGCGCCAATGGCATCCAATGGGCCATCGCCACCTCCGGCCATATCAAGACGGCCGGTCCTGTGCTCCACAAGCTGGGTGTTGACCCGGCCAAGCACGTCGTCATCACGCGTGATCTGGTGCGCTATGCCAAGCCGGATCCTGACCTCTTCCTCGCCGCCGCCGAAAAGTTGGGCGTAGACATCAAAGAATCCTGCATCGTGGGCGATGCGATTTGGGACATGCTGGCCGCTAAACGCGCGCATGGCCTTGGTGTGGGCTTGTTGACTGGCGGTTACGGCGAAGACGAACTGATCCGCGCCGGCGCCTACCGCGTCTTCCAGGACCCGGCCGACATGCTGGATCACATCGATGAGCTCGGCGGCCGCCGCTGATTGACAGCCCGCGAGGGCGGTGTAACCTCATACTCTGAGAGTGGGCCGATGATGAGGTGGTAGTCATGAAGCTGCAGTCAGTCCTGCTCGCGCTCTTTTTCCTGTTTGCATTTCTGATTCCCGCCCAGGCCGAAGACACGCCCGGCCAGCGCGTCATCCTGGTGCTCGATGGCTCCGGCTCCATGCGCGCCAAGATCAATGGCAAGCAGAAGATCGACATCGCCAAGGAAGTGGTCGGCAAGATCGTGGCCGGCTGGCAGCCCGAAGATGAATTGGGCCTTGTGGTCTATGGCCACCGAAAAAAGGGCGAATGCAGCGACATTGAAACGGTGAAGGAACCAGGCCCGCTAAACGCCGAAGACTACATGGCAGCGGTGAAGGCCATTGAGCCCAAGGGCCAGACACCGATGACCGACGCGGTGAAACAAGCCGCCGAGGCGCTGCAATATACCGAGAAGAAAGCCACCGTGATTCTCGTCTCGGATGGCATCGAAACCTGCAACGCCGACCCGTGCGCGGTCGCCGCCGATCTCGCAAAAGCGGGCGTGGAATTGAAGGTCCACACCGTCGGCTTCGGCCTCGACAACAAGGGTGCCGTCGCCCAGCTCAAATGCCTCGCAGATAAAACCGGCGGCACCTTCACCGAAGCCAACAATGCCGATGATCTTCTGAAGGCTTTGCAAAAGACCGTCGCCGCAGCGCCGCCGCCCCCGCCAGCACTTGCCCCCGAACCCGTCGAGCTGCTCAATGTTCAAGCCCACGCCACCTTGGCGGATGGCGTCGAAATTCCCAAGCCGTTCCAGCCCAAATGGGAAATCAGAAAGCCCGACAATGCCGATGGCACGCCGGGCGAATCCGTTGATTATCGCTATTCCGATGATCTCAAAATCCATGTCGAGCCCGGCACCTATGTGCTGACCATTGATGTGGGCTCGGCCTCCGTCAAACTGCCGCTGATTGTTGAGGCCGGAAAGCAGATCAATCTGAGCCCGGTTCTGGATGCAGGCGTCATCACCTTCTCCGCCATGATGGATGATACCAACAAGCTCACCGACAATGCTGCCTTCTGGGAAGTCACCAAGCCAGACGGAAAGACTGCAGCCTATAATTACAGCGCCGTCCAAACCTTTCTGCTCAGTGCTGGCACCTATAGAGTGCAACTCAGCTTGGGCAGTGCTGCGGTGGAGGCTCCGGTTGAAGTGAAAGCTGGCGAGATTCGCGATCAGCTGCTGAGTTTCGGCGCAGGCAAACTTACTACGCAAGCCGTCTTCGCCGAGAATGGCGATCCGGTGGAAAACGGCATGTCCTTCGAAGTGCGAAAGCCCGACAAGGACGGCCAGAAGAGCGACTCGCTGGCAACCCTCTATGACGCCAAGTCGCAATTCACCCTGCCCGCCGGGCCATACATCGTGCTGATGAAAGTCGGCATCGCGCAGGCCGAACAGCCAGTGGAAATCAAACCCGGCCAGAACGCCACGATCACCATCGACGCCAAGGCGGGTTATCTGGCATCCAATGTCAGCGGTGCCACCAGCTTTGTCATCAATGCAGGAAAAGCCGGTATCGATGGCAAGCGCAAATATTTGACCACCATCTATGGCGAAGCGCTCAACCTCGCCGTCAATGAAGGCAGCTATCAGGTTCAGTCCTTCAAGGATGACGCGCTGCTCGGCGAAAAGATCGTGGAGGTGAAAGCCGGGGAAAGGTCCGAAGTCACTTTCCCTTGAGCACATGCGCCGCCACCTTGCGCATCACGGAAGGCAGCGCCTCATCCATCAAGCTCTCGACGGGCACAAACCGCCCGTCGAGCACCGGCTGATCGCTCACGCTCTTCCACACGATCATTTCAAAATGAAAATGCGTGAATGTGTGCTCGACAATGCCGGGCACGCGCTTCCATTCAGCCGCAAACGGCGCCACAAAATCCTGCTCACCCTCTTGCCAAGTGCTGGAGGGAAACTCCGTCATCCCGGCCAGCAGGCCCTTCATCGCCCTCTGCCGCACCAGCACTTCGCCCTTGCTGTTGCTCACCCAATAAACATGCGCGGTCCGGGTCGGCACCGTCTTCTTCGCCGCCTTGCGTGGCAGCTCGGCCTGGATGCCTTGCGCCCGCGCCACACAACCCTCATTCCAGGGGCAAACCAAACACGAGGGTGATTTGGGGGTGCAGATCGTGGCCCCCAGATCCATCATCGCCTGGGCAAAATCCCCGGCGCGCTTTTGCGGCACCAAAGTCTCAGTGAGCCTCTTGATCAGCGGCTTGGTCCCGGGCAACGGGTCAGCGATTCCGTAATACCGGCTGATCACCCGTTCCACATTCCCGTCCACCGCCGCGACGGGAATATCGAAGGCAATCGCCCCTATCGCACCTGCCGTATAAGGCCCTATCCCCGGCAGCTCCAAAAGGCCTCCAAAAGCCTCCGGAAACCTTCCATTGTGCTCCCCCGCCACCACTTTGGCGCAGGCATGCAGGTTGCGCGCCCTCGCGTAATAACCCAGCCCCGCCCATGCTTTAAGCACATCATCCAAAGGTGCTGCCGCTAAGGCCTGCACATTCGGCCATTTCGCAACAAATTTCAGGAAATAATCCTTCACCGCAGCAACGGTGGTTTGCTGCAGCATGATCTCAGAAAGCCATACACGGTAAGGGTCCGGCCGCTTCTCGCGCCAGGGCAAAATACGCGCATGGGCGTCATACCATTTCAGCAGGGCAGCGGCCATTCCGGCCTCAACCCGCCCTTGTTCCGCCACGGTTTTCGGTGAATGATCGCCGGACAAAATGGAATCCCTGAACAAACATTTCGCTGCGATAGCCAAAGAGACTTTTCAGCGCCACGGCTTTGCCAGCGATCAGATCGCTGCGCAATGGCCAGCCATTGTCGGCGAGGCGATTGCTGCCGCTGCACGGCCAGAGCGCATCAAATGGCCACGCACCGCGGAAGCCCAGAAGCAGAAGCTGGGCGGTACGCTGGTGCTGCGCGCACCCGCCGGCCTCGCCCTTGAAGTGCACTACGAAATTCCCCGTATCATCGAGCGTGTAAACCAGTTTCTGGGCTACGGCGCGATTGCGGCGATCAAAGTGGTGCAGTCTTCCGAACTTCCCCCCATGCCAAAGCTTCCGGCCAAGCCCAAAACGCAGGCCGCCGTCACGGCCTGGAACAGTGCCATCGATGGCTTTGAAGATGACGATTTGAAATCCGCCCTGGCGCGTCTGGCCCTTGAGGTTAGCCCTGCCGGACCCACCACTTCCGCTTTCTCCACAGGGGGAAATTCGGGATTTGAGACCCAACCAACTTCGAGTAGGAAACTCCCATGATTGAACTCTCCCGTCGCCAGCTTTTGTTGGGCTTGAGCACTGTCGCCTTGAGCGCCACCTGCTTTGGCACCTTCGCCTTTGCCCAGGATACTTCCACCGCTGTTGATGGCGGATCAGGCAAGGTTGACCTGTCGGACCTGCTCACCCCGCCTGCTGAAGGCGACATGACGCAAGGCCCCGATGACGCCAAGGTCACCATCGTGGAATATGGCTCTGCCTCTTGCCCGCATTGCGCCGCGTTCTACAAAGACACCTATCTGAAGCTGAAGACCGATTACATCGACACCGGCAAAGTGCGCTTCATCTTCCGCGAATTCCCGCACAATGATCAGGGCCTTGCAGCTTTCATGGTGGCCCGCTGCGCGCCGAAGGAAAAGTATTTCCCGCTGCTAGACGTGTTCTTCACAACTCAAGCCGTCTGGGTGCCGGATGCGCTCGTGCAGCTCAAGAACATCGCTCAGCAAGCTGGCATGTCGTCGGATGATTTCGATGCCTGCCTGAAAAACGAGAAAGTGGCCAAGGCCATTCTCGATGTTCGCGACAAGGGTTCCAAGAAATACGGCGTGAACGGCATTCCCTACATCATCATCAATGGCAAGGCGTTCGAGGGTGAAACCTCTTATGACGCTGTGAAGGCCGTTATCGATCCGCTGCTGAAATAAACACTACTCAAAGGGGCACCATGAAATTTGCCAAACTGCGGCTGACAGGTTTCAAGTCCTTTGTAGAGCCCACCGAACTCATCATTGAAAAAGGGCTGACCGGCGTGGTCGGCCCCAATGGCTGCGGCAAGTCCAATTTGCTGGAAGCGCTACGCTGGGTCATGGGTGAAAACTCATACAAGTCGATGCGCGCGTCGGGCATGGAAGATGTGATCTTCTCCGGCACCACCCAGCGCCCGGCGCGCAACATGGCTGAAGTTCTGGTCACCATGCAGAATGATGACCGCACGGCGCCTGCAGCGTTCAACGACGCCGAGATGCTGGAAATCTCGCGCGAAATCGTCCGCGATCAGGGCTCGACTTACCGCGTCAATGGCGGCGAAGTGCGCGCCCGTGACGTGCAGCTTCTGTTCGCTGATGCCTCGACCGGCTCGCGCTCGCCAGCACTTGTGCGTCAGGGCCAGATCGCTGAACTGATCAATGCCAAGCCGCAAGCCCGCCGCCTGATTCTCGAAGAAGCCGCCGGCATCACCGGGCTGCACACGCGTCGCCATGAAGCAGAGCTCAAGCTCAAGGCTGCTGAAGCCAATGTCGCGCGCCTTGATGATGTGATGGCGCAGTTGGAAACCCAGTTGGCCAGCCTCAAGCGCCAGGCCCGCCAGGCGATCAAATACAAGCAGGTCTCCGCCGAAATCCGCAAGCTCGAAGCCTCCAGCCTCTATGTGGCGTGGCGCGAAGCGGCGGCGGCTTTGGAACATGACACCGAAGCCCTCAACCTCGCCACCCGCACACTGGCCTCACACACACTTTCCGCTTCGGAAAAACTGCGCATCCGCGATGAGCTGGGCGAGCAATTGCCGGGCCTGCGTGAGCAGGAGGCCTATAAGGCCGCCATGCTCCAGCGCATCAATATGGAGCGCACCAGCCTCGACGAAGAAGAAAAACGAGTCGAAGCCCGCCTGAACGAATTGAAGCAGCGCCGCACGCAAGCCAACAATGACTTGCTGCGTGAGCAAGGCCTTGTAGCCGACACCGATGCCGTCATCGCCAAGCTGGCCACCGAAGCGGAGGCGCTCACCCAAGCCCTGTCGGGTGATCAAACGTTGCGTGAAGAAGCCGCCACCATCTTGCAGGCCGCCGCGCAATCGCTGGCACGCGCGCAAGAAGCTGCCGATGCCGCCGGTGCCAAGCTGGCCGAACTCTCCGCCCAGCGCAGCGCCTTCGAGCGTGCTGTGGGCGAACATCAGGCCCGCGTTGCCCGCATCGAAAAGCAATCTGCCGAAATCGCCCAGCGCCAGCAGGATCTCAGCGCCCGCATCGGCTCCACCGAAGATGGCGCAACGCTTGCTCAGGCTGTGTCGCACGGCGAAACCGTGGTCTCGGAGGCCGAGCACGCCGCTGGCCATGCCGAAGCCGCGATCCGCGTGGCCCGCAATATCGAAACCGACAAGCGCGCCGCCCATGATGAAGCACGCCGCAAGGCTGATCGTCTGCAGACGGAAGTCCGCACCCTCACCAATTTGCTGAAAGCCAGCGGTGGCGATCTCTGGCCGTCGCTGCTCGACCAGATCACCGTGCAGCCCGGTTATGAAGCCGCTTTGGGTGCAGCCCTGGGCGAAGATATCGAAGCTTCCGCCGATGAGGGTGCCCCCGTTTTCTGGCGCGGCCTGCCGCCGTTGGATCACACCGCGGCTTTGCCCGCCGATGCCAAATCACTCAGCCATTTCGTCGTCGCCCCCGGCGCACTCTCACGCGTGCTGGCCCATATCGGCGTTGTCTCGAAAGCCGTGGGCGCTGCCTTGCAGCCGCAATTGAAGCCGGGCCAGAAACTGGTCTCGGTCGAAGGCGATGTCTGGCGCTGGGATGGTTTCACCTCCGCCGCCGATGCGCCCAGTGCCGCTGCCAAGCGCTTGGCCGAGCGCAACCGCCTCACTGAAATCGAAGAGAACATGAAGCAGGCGGCAGCCGATGCCGAAACTGCCAAGACCGAATTCGAACAGGCCCGCCTGAATGTCGAATCCGGCCAGCGCGCCGAACGCGACAAGCGCGAAGCCTGGCGCACGGCGACAGCCGCACTCGACGTGGCACGCAAAGCCCTGCAGGCGCATGAGCGCCGCATGGCCGAGAACGCCGCGCAAACATCGGCGCTGGAAGAATCCGCCCGCAACGCTGCCGCTCAATTGGCCGAAGCGCGCGAACAGCATCAGGGTGCTGCCAGCCAGTTCGCCGCCCTGCCCGCCAGCGATGGTCTCGGTGCAGAAGTACAGCGCCTGCGTGACGCGATGAATGGTGAGCGCGGTATTTATGCCGAGGCCCGCGCCCGCCATGATGGTTTGGAACGCGAAGCCAAACTCCGTGGTGACCGTCTGCGCACCATCGAAGGCGAACAGCGCGACTGGAAAACCCGCGCCGCCAAGGCGCAGGAACAGGCCGGCCAGCTCAACACCCGCCTCGATGAAACCGAGGCCGCCATCGCTGAAATGCAGGCCATGCCGCAGGCATTGGCTGACAAACGCCTGAAGCTGATGAACACCTTGGCTGAGGCCGAGGGTGAACGTCGCGCCGCCGCCGACAATCTGGCCACAGCTGAAAATGCCGTGCGCGAGGCCGACAAGGAATTGCGCGTCGCCCAGGAACAGGCTGCCACCTCGCGTGAAGGCCATGCGCGCTTGGGTGCCGTGCTCGAATCCACTAATGCCCGCCATCACACATCCGTGGCCCGCATCACCGAAGTACTGCAATGCGAGCCGCAGGAAATTCTCGCCAAGGCTGAACTCAGCGAAGAAAACCTGCCCGCCACCGATGTGATCGAAAAGCGCCTGAACGAATTGCGCGAAGACCGCGAGCGTCTGGGTGCCGTCAACCTGCGCGCCGATGAAGAAGCCCAAGCCGTCGGCGAGCAAGTGGACAAGATGAAGTCCGAAAAGGACGAACTGGTTCAAGCCATCGCCAAGCTGCGCGGCGGTATCGGCTCACTCAACCGCGAAGGCCGCCAGCGCCTGCTCGATGCTTTTGAAACAGTGAACACCAAATTCAGTGAACTCTTCACCACGCTGTTTGATGGCGGCAAGGCCGAACTGCAATTGATCGAGTCGGATGATCCGCTGGAAGCCGGCCTCGAAATCCTCGCCAATCCGCCCGGCAAGAAAGCCACCACTTTGTCGCTGCTCTCCGGCGGTGAACAGACGTTGACGGCGCTGTCGCTGATCTTCGCCGTGTTCCTCACCAATCCATCACCCATCTGCGTGATGGACGAAGTGGACGCACCGCTCGATGATCACAATATCGAGCGCTTCTGCAACCTGCTTGATGCGATGCTGCAGCGGACGGAAACCCGCTTCCTCATCATCACCCACCATCCGCTCACCATGGCCCGCATGCACCGCCTGTTCGGCGTCACCATGATGGAACGCGGTGTGTCGCAGCTGGTGTCCGTGAACCTCGAAGAAGCCGAGCAACTGATCGACGCAGCATGAACGTCGTCTTTGACCTCGGCATGGTTCTCATCGAATGGGACCCGCGTCATGTCTATCGCCAGGTCTTCAACGACGACGCCAAGATGGAATGGTTTCTCGCGGAAGTCTGCCACGGCGATTGGAATCTGGAACAGGACCGTGGCCGCTCCTTCGACGATGGCGTAAAGGAAGCCACCGCCCGCCACCCGGAACTGGCCAAGGAAATCGCCCTCTACCGCGACCGCTGGATGGACATGGTGCCGGGCGACATTCCAGGCTCCGTCGCCATCCTGAAGGAACTGCATGCCAAGGGCACACCCCTCTATGCCATTACCAACTGGAACAGCGACACCTACCGCGCCACCGAGAAACGCTTCGACTTCCTGAAGCTGTTCCGTGACATCGTGGTCTCCGGCGATGAAAAGCTGATCAAGCCGCAGCCCGAAATTTTCCAGCTTCTCGCCGCTCGCAATGGCCTAAACCTCGCAGATTCCCTTTTCATCGACGACAATCTCAAAAATGTGCACGGCGCCGAGGCCGTCGGCATGCGGGCGCACCACTTTACCGGCCCGGAAAGCCTGCGCACTGACTTGCAAAAGCGAGGGATTCTCTGAGATTCCCGCCAATCCCTTGACGCTCCGCCATACCGCTCTCAAAAACAGCATTGAAACAGCGTCTTACAAGGTGAATCCTTGCCTTGACACATGAAAGACCGGTAAGTATCAGGAGCGCGCTTTGAAAGGGGCCTTTTTCGGGCCTTTCTGGGGAGAGGTGTGGACAATGGCACGACCGACTTCCGGGAAGGGCAAGGACAACGAGGATCCTGCAAAGCTCGGCGACATTTCCGCCCGTTTGAGTGACCTGACCAGCCGTATCGCGGCTGAAAAGAGCACCAAAACCCAGGCAGAAAAGGCGCCGGCGAGTTACCAAGGGGCTTCGGACTATTCCAAGGGTTACCGCCTGGTCAGCGAATTTGTTGCTGGCATTCTGGTGGGTGCGGCCATTGGTTATGGGTTGGACCGGTTGTTCAACACGCTTCCGCTGTTCCTGATCATATTTTTGCTCGCAGGCTTTGGCGCCGGCATGGTCAACATGTCACGCGCGGCGAATAGAACGCCACCAACGCCTGAAGAGCTGGCCAAAATGCCGAAGCCGGCAGACGATGAAGACGAGGACAAGTAGTGGTAAACGATCCGATCCACCAATTCCGCATTCACAATATTTTCGGCCCGTGGAACATTTTTGGCCACGAGATCGGCTTCACCAATTCAAACCTGTTCATGGGCATCATCGTGCTGCTCACCGTGGGCTTCCTGCTCGCTGCTTCCGCCAAGCGCGCCATGGTGCCGGGCCGCATGCAGTCGGTGGGTGAGCTCTGGTACAATCTGATCCACAACATGGTGGATAATGTGCTGGGCCATGAGGGTGCGAAATTCTTCCCGCTGGTCTTCTCGCTGTTCTCTTTCGTGCTGGTGGCCAACCTGCTCGGCATGTTCCCGTATTTCTTCACCGTCACCAGCCAGGTGATCGTGACCGCCTCGCTCGCTGTCTTCGTTGTCGCCCTTGTTGTGGTGATCGGCATTTACAAGCACGGCCTCGGCTGGTTCAAACTCTTCGTGCCGTCGGGCGTGCCCATGGCCATCCTGCCCTTCATCTCGCTGATCGAAATCATTTCCTTCCTGTCGCGCCCCATCTCGCTGGGCCTGCGTCTGTTCGGCAACATGCTGGCTGGCCATATCGTGCTGAAGGTGTTCGCCGGCTTCGTGGTCAGCCTCGTAGCTCTGGGACTGGGCGGCATAATCGGCGCTCTGGCCCCATTGCTCATGGCTGTTGCCCTCACTGCATTGGAATTCCTGGTGGCCTTCCTGCAGGCCTTCGTCTTCGCCATTCTCACTTGCGTCTATCTCAATGACGCGCTTCACACCCATCACTAATTACCCCTTCAACAATCCAACATTTTTTCAAGGAGAACTAAAATGGACGCAAACGCAGCAAAGCTCATCGGCGCAGGTATCGCATGCATTGGCATGGGTGGTGCAGGCATCGGCGTGGGCATTATTTTCGGTAACTTCCTGTCGGGCGCCCTGCGCAACCCGGCTGCTGCTGGTGCCCAGTTCACCAACGCGCTGATCGGTGCTGCTCTGGCTGAAGGCCTCGGCATTTTCTCGCTCGTTGTCGCCCTCCTCCTCCTCTTCGTGTCGTAGTCGAAGAAGAACGTTTGGATACAGTCGGCCCATTCCGGGCCGGCTGAGGCATTTGGGTATCAGGCATTATGGCAACCACCACTGAAACAACGGAATCAACCGGTCACGAAGAAGGCGGTAAGTTCCCGCCATTGGATACGACCACCTTTCCGTCACAGCTGTTCTGGCTGGTGATCTTCTTTGCCCTTCTCTATCTGCTGCTGAGCCGCCTGGTCCTGCCACGTTTCGGCAAGATCCTCGGCGCCCGCAAAGGCCAGATCGACGGTGACATTGCCAGGGCCCAGGCCCTGAAGGATGAAACCGAAGCCGCACTCAAGTCCTATGAGAAGGCGCTGGCGGATGCCCGCAACAATGCCAACGACATCGCCAAGAAAACCCGTGATGACGTGACGGCGGAAGTGACGGCTGAACAGCACAAGCTGGATGCCTCGCTCGCCACCAAGATCAAGACCGCCGAAGACAAGATCGCCAAGGCCAAAGCCAAGGCGATGGATGCGGTGAATGACATCGCGGCCGATAGCGCCGCTGATATTGTAAGCTCGCTCACCGGCGGCAAAGTGCTCAAGACGGCGGCCGCCAAGGCCGTCACTGCTGCGGCCAAGGGCTAAGGGGAAGAACATGCAATTCATGGATCAAACCTTCTACGCCTTCGTCGCTCTGGTGCTGTTCCTCGGCGTTGTGTTTTACGCCGGTGCCCACAAGAAAGCCGGCAAGGCACTGGATGACCGCGCCGCCACCATCGCCAAGGAATTGGCCGATGCGAAGAAGCTGCGTGAAGACGCTGAAAAGCTTTTGGCCGATTACAAGCAGCGCAAGCTGGACGCCGAAAAGGAAGCCGCCGACATCATAGCTTCTGCCAAGACGCAGGCCAGCGAATACGCCAAGGAAGCCAAGACCAAGCTGACGGAAACCCTGGCCCGCCGCACCAAACAGGCCGAGATCAAGATTTCGCAAGCCGAGCAAGCCGCCACCAAAGAAGTCCGCCACCGCGCCGCTGACCTGGCGATCGCAGCCGCAGGCTCCCTCATCAGCGCCCAAAAGGGCAACGCCAAACTTATCGCGGACTCAATCGCAGCCGTGAAGGCCAAGTCGTACTGAGCTTCATACATTGAATTGAAAACGCCCCGCTCATGCGGGGCTTTTTTGTGCGCTATTACTCTGCCGCTTGCAGGTAATCTTCCATCGGCGGGCAGGCGCAGATCAAGTTGCGATCGCCATAAACATTGTCCACCCGCTTCACCGGGGGCCAATATTTGAAGCCATGATCGCCCAGCGGGAAGAAGGCCTGCGCCTTCTGATACGGGTGCTTCCACTCGCCCAGTAGATCCTTGTGCGTATGCGGCGCGTTCTTCAGTACATTGTCCGTCTTGTCGGCACGGCCAGCGATCACATCATCGATTTCCTTGCGGATGGCGATCATCGCATCGCAGAACCGGTCCAGCTCGCCCTTGGCTTCGCTCTCTGTGGGTTCCACCATCAGCGTATCAACCACCGGGAAAGACATGGTGGGCGCATGGAAGCCATAATCCGCCAACCGCTTGGCCACATCTTCCACCGACAGGCCCTTCTCCTTCAACCAGCGCAGATCGAGAATGCATTCATGCGCCACCGTGCCGGCAGGCCCGGTGTAAAGAATGGGGAACGAGTTCTTCAGCCGCGCCGCCATGTAATTGGCATTCAGCACCGCCATCTTGGTGGCCAGCGTGAGGCCATTACCGCCCATCATGGCGATATACATCCATGAGATCGGCAGGATCGACGCAGAACCGTAGGGTGCAGCAGACACAGCCCCCTTGGCACCACTCTTCTGCTTGATCACCGCATGCCCCGGCAGATGCGGTGCCAGATGGGCGCGAACGCCAATAGGCCCCATGCCCGGCCCGCCGCCGCCATGCGGAATGCAGAACGTCTTGTGCAAATTCATGTGGCACACATCAGCACCCAACTCGGCAGGCCGCATCAATCCCACTTGTGCATTGAGATTGGCGCCATCGAGATAAACCTGACCGCCATTCTCATGAATGATGCGGCAGATATCCACGATCGAATCCTCATAGACGCCGTGCGTCGACGGATAAGTGATCATCAACGCCGCAAGGTCATGCGCGTGTTGCTTGGCCTTGGCTTCGAGGTCAGCCACTTCCACATTGCCCTTGGCATCGCAAGCCACCACCACAATCTTCATGCCGCACATCGCAGCCGAAGCCGGGTTGGTACCATGTGCTGAAATCGGGATCAGGCACACATCACGCTTCTTGCCGCCGTTTTTGTCGAGATAACCGCGGATCGCCATCAGGCCCGCATATTCGCCCTGGCTGCCCGCATTGGGCTGCAGCGACACGGCATCAAAACCGGTGATCTCACACAGCATCTTTTCCAGGCTGGCAAACATCGCCGCATAACCTTTGGTCTGTGCAGGCGGTGCGAAGGGATGGATTTGCCCAATCTCCGGCCAAGTCACCGGGATCATCTCCGCCGCTGCATTCAGCTTCATGGTACAAGAGCCAAGTGGAATCATCGCCTGATCCAGCGCCAAATCCTTGCCCTGCAGCAACCGCATATAGCGCATCATCTCGGTTTCCGTGCGGTGGCGGTGGAAAACCGGATGCGTGAGGAACGCAGACTGGCGCTGCAGGTTCAGCGAAATACCACCAGCGTTGCCGCCGTCAGTGCCGCCGAACACTTTGATCAGTACACGGATGGTTTCATCCGTCGTGGTTTCATCCAGCGCAACGCCGACATGATCTGCATCCACCAGACGCAGATTGATTCCAGCCTTGGCCGCCGCTGCAAAAACAGATTTCGCGCCGCCCTTCACCTTAATCGTCACGGTATCAAAGAAATTCTCTGACAACAGCTCATGCCCCGCCGCTTTCACTGCACCCGCCAGTTTTCGCGCGTGGGCGTGAATGCCCTCAGCCATGGATTTCAAACCTTCCGGACCGTGCCAGCAAGCATAGAACCCGGCCATCACCGCCAGCAGAACTTGCGCCGTGCAGATATTCGACGTCGCCTTGTCGCGGCGGATATGCTGCTCGCGCGTTTGCAGCGCCATGCGCAAGGCGCGGTGGCCCGCAGCATCGACCGACACACCGATCAGGCGGCCCGGCATCACCCGCTTCAACTCATTCTTCACCGCAAAGAAAGCGGCATGCGGCCCACCGAAGCCCATCGGCACACCAAAGCGTTGCGCACAACCCAGTGCAATGTCAGCTCCCATTTCACCCGGTGATTTCAATAGCGTCAGCGCCAGTAAATCAGTGGCGACAATCGCCAATGCGCCCGCCTCATGCAGCTTGGCCGTGATGGAAGAAATATCCCGCACCGCGCCCGATGAACCCGGATAGGAAAGCAGCGCACCAAACACCTTGGCCGCATCCAGCTGCGCCACATCGGCAATCTGCAGCTCAATACCAAAACCCTTGGCGCGCGTTTGCAGCACACCAATGGTCTGCGGATGCGTATCCTTGTCGATGAAAAACACATTGGCTTGGGACTTCGCCACGCGCTTGGCCATCGCCATCGCTTCGGCGGCGGCGGTTGCCTCATCCAGCAACGAGGCATTGGCAATATCGAGTCCGGTCAGGTCCATCACCATCTGCTGGTAATTCAGCAGCGCTTCCAGCCGCCCCTGGCTCACCTCCGCCTGGTAAGGCGTGTAAGCCGTGTACCAGCCCGGATTCTCCAGCACATTGCGCAGGATCACCGGCGGCACATGCGTGCCGTAATAGCCCATGCCGATAGCCGAGGTGAGAACCTTGTTCTGCTCCGCCATCGCCTTCATTTTGGCCAGCGCCTCATGCTCGCTCAACGCCGGTTCCATCTCCAGCGCGCGCGTGCTTCGCAATTTTTCCGGCACAGCCTTGGCGATGAAATCATCCAACGAAGATGAGCCGAGCAGTTTCAGCATGCTGGCCGTTTCAGTTTCATTGGGTCCGATATGACGTGAGGAGAAAGGCACTGTCATGGGCATTATCCTACAAATTTGTCGTAAGCCGCCTTGTCCATCAGCGCGGACAATTCGCTTTCATTGGAAAGCTTCACCTTCATGAACCAGCCGTCGCTCTCAGGCGCGCGGTTCACCAGAGCAGGATCACCGGAAAGCTCCTCATTCACCGCGACGACTTCGCCGGAGACGGGTACGTAGACATCCGAAGCAGCCTTCACGCTTTCCACCGTGGCCACATTTTCATTGGCTTTCACCTGGCGGCCGATTTTCGGAAGATCGACAAACACCACGTCGCCCAATTGCGATTGTGCGTGCTCGGAAATACCGATGGTAGCCACGCCACCTTCAACGGTCACCCATTCATGGTCTTTGGAGAATTTCATTTTGTTATTTCCTCTGTTATCTTTTGAAGCGGTTGGGAATGAAGGGCAGCGAAACAGCCTGCGCCGGCATCGCCTGCCCGCGCACGATCAGCTGCAAGGGCGTGCCGGGCGTGGCATAGGCGGTTTCCACATAGCCCATGGCAATCGGGCCATTCACTGTGGGGCCGAAGCCGCCCGAGGTGATCACGCCAATCTTACGTCCCGTCTCGTCCTGAATCTCTGTACCGTCGCGCGCCGGGGCGCGACCTTCCGGCTTGATGCCGATGCGCTTGCGCGATACGCCACCCAGCAATTCGCGCTGCACGCGGCGCGAGCCCGGAAAGCCACCATCCACACGCCGTCGCTTGGCGATGGACCATTGCAGCCCGGCCTCGATGGGTGAAGTCGTCTTGTCGATGTCATGGCCATAAAGACACAAGCCAGCTTCCAGCCGCAGGGAATCGCGAGCACCCAGACCGACCGGCTTCACATCAGCATTTTCCAGAAGCCTGTTCCACAGCGTGGCCGCATCCTTGTCCTCAACCGAAAGCTCAAAGCCGTCTTCACCGGTATAGCCGGAGCGCGACACATGCACTTCCATGCCACCCAGCATGAAGCGCCCCGAACTCATGAAGGCCAATTGCTTCACCGCAGGATTGAGTGCCGCAAGAACGCCTTCGGCCTTCGGCCCCTGCAGCGCCATGAGGGCCAGCGAGTCATAGCGTTTGAAACTCAAGCCAGGCGGCAGGTTTTCCTCGATATGGTCAAAGTCAAAACCCTTGCGCGAGGCGTTGACTACCACATAGAGCGAGCCTTCCAGCCCTTCCCAATTTGAATGCGTAATCATCAGATCATCGCTGATGCCACCTTGCACATTCATCAATTGCGAATAGCGCTGCTGGCCGGGAGCTAGGCTCAGCACATCGGCGGGCACCAGCATTTCCATCGCCCGCGCGGTGGTTTGGAAATCCGGCCCGGTGATCGAACATTGGCCCATATGCGAAACTTCAAACAGACCCGCATTCTCGCGGCACCATTTGTGCTCGGCCATGATGCCGGTGGGATATTGAACCGGCATGTAATAGCCCGCAAAGGGCACCATTTTGGCGCCCAGGGCCACATGCAGATCATAAAGCGGGGTGCGCCTCAGCGCGGTTTCGTCCATTGTAACTCTCCTGACAGCAAAGCAAACACGGTTCAAAAAACCATGTTGCCCCCTCTGTCAGGAACCTGAGAGTTTCCGCCTGCCCTGTCACTCCGACACAGGGTAAGCTTTCTCCTTCGGTGAAAGGCAGGATGCCTTTGCTCTCCAGAGTTCAATCCACTTCGCGGTCCTTTTGCCTGAGAGTTTCCGGGGCGGTTGCTCCTTCGGCATCGGGAATAAACCCGATTTCTCCCGCAATAGTGGTGACGCAGAACAGGACCGATGATAGAACTTGCAGCAACTAAGTCAAGAAAAGCAGGAAATGCCATGTTTTACGGGGAACCAGAGGGTACCGGTTACGAAATTCTCGACAAGCGTTTTGAACAGCTGAAGACCGGCCATGGCCGCGTTGAACGCCTGTGGACGGGTGCGCGCTGGACCGAAGGCCCTGCGTGGTTTCCCGCCGGCCGGTATTTGCTGTTCTCGGATATTCCCAACAACCGCATGATGCGTTTCGATGAGACTGATGGCAGCGTTTCCACCTTCCGCCAGCCCTCGAACAATTCCAACGGCAACACCCGCGACTTTCAGGGCCGCCTTGTCAGCTGCGAGCATCTCGCCCGCCGTGTCACGCGCACCGAGCATGATGGTTCGATCACTGTTCTCGCATCGCATCTCGATGGTAAGCGCTTCAACTCGCCCAATGACGTGGTGGTGAAGAGCGATGGCTCCATCTGGTTCACCGATCCAAGCTACGGAATCCTCGCCGATTATGAAGGTGGCCGTGCCGAGAGCGAAATCGGCCGCTGCAATGTCTACCGCATCGATGGCCAGAGCGGTGATATCACGCTGGTGGCCGATGATTTCGAAAAGCCCAATGGCCTCGCCTTCTCGCCCGATGAAAGCCTGCTCTATATCGCCGACACCGGTGCGAGCCATTTGGTGAACGGCCCCAAACACATTCGCCGTTTCAAGGTGGATGGCGCCAGGCTGCGCGGCGGCGAAGTTTTCGCCACCTGCACGGCCGGCCTGTTTGACGGCTTCCGGCTGGATAGCGATGGCCGCATCTGGACCTCAGCCGCCGATGGCGTGCACTGCTATGAACCAGACGGCACGCTGATCGGCAAAGTGCTGATTCCGGAACTGGTCGCCAATGTCAGCTGGGGCGGCGCAAAATTGAACCGCCTCTTCATCTGCGGCACCACATCGCTCTATTCGGTCTATCTGTCGGTCAACGGCACAAGATAAACTTTATGTATCTCGCCATCGTCTTGCTCACCATGCTGGTTCTTCCGGTTGCTTCCATGCTGGTTCATCATGGCATGGAGCCGTCTCTTCCATGGATAGTGCTGCTGGGCCGCTGGTTCGTGTTCTGGGGCGTGGGCGCAAGATTAGGTCTTGCCGGCTTCCGCCAATATCTCCGCCCTGAATTCACGGCGCGGAACATTTTCCACATGAAAGGCGATGAAGCCTTGCCCTTGGTGAAAGAGCTCGGCGCAGCCAATCTTGCCGCCGGCGTCACGGGCCTGCTCTCGCTCGTCATGCCCAGCTTCGTGCTTCCCGCTGCCATCTATGCGCTGATCTTCTATGCAAATGCAGGATGGGCGCATGTCATGCGGCCCGGACGTTTGCTCAACGAAAACATCGCCATGATCAGCGATCTTTTCATTGCGCTCATTCTGGCTGTCTACGTGCTTGGATCGGTCTTTTCATAGTTGACTGACTGCGCGCTGAACGCCCAAAGCGTCAAACGAAAGCCCCATGGCAGTGCTTGTATTTCTTGCCTGAGCCGCAGGGGCAATCGTCATTGCGGGCAACCTTGCCCCAGGTTTCCGGCTTCTTCGGATTGAATTTCGCCGCTGCCTTCTTCAGCGCAGCCTTTTTCTTCGCCGGGGCCGCAGCCTCCATCGTCATCTGGCCAACGACAACATTTTGATCGCCGCCTTCATCCTGGTGCGATGTCGCATCGATGTGATGCATTTCCATCGGGGGCAAGGGCGTTTCATCCGGCAAACCATCTGGCGGCTGTGATTGCAATTGCACGCGCATCAACTGGCTGGTCACCGCTTCCTTCAGGTTTGACACCATGTCCTGGAACATGTTGTAGCCTTCGGTTTTGTATTCGTTCAGCGGGTCGCGCTGGCCATAACCACGCAAATGGATCACCTGGCGCAGGTAATCATTGGCAATGATGTGCTCGCGCCATAGCTTGTCCAATGTCTGCAGCAGTACTGATTTTTCAATCTGATGCGGCAGGTTCTGGCCGGGCATGGCCTGGTTCCATTCCTCGCGCTTGGCGATATACATGCCGTCCACAGTTTCCAGCACACGCTCGCGGATCTGTTCTTCCGCAATGCCTTCTTCCTTGGCCCAGTCATCGACCGGGAAATCAATCGCCACTGCGTCACGCAGCTTTTCGCGCAGGCCCACCGCATCCCAAGATTCCGCATAAGCGTTTTCAGGGATATGCTTTGAAACCAGCTCGCTCACCACGTCATGGCGCATGTCATCAACGGTTTCGGAAACTTCCTCGCCCTTCATGATGCTGACGCGCTGGTCGAAGATCACCTTGCGCTGGTCGTTCATCACGTTGTCGAATTTCAGCAGGTTTTTGCGGATATCGAAGTTGCGCGCTTCCACTTTCTTCTGCGCCGTTTCCAGCGCCTTGTTGATCCAGGTGGAAACAATCGCCTCGCCTTCCTTAAGGCCCAGCTTCTGCAACATGCCATCCAGACGATCGGTGCCGAAGATGCGCATCAGATCATCTTGCAGCGAGAGATAGAAGCGCGAACGGCCAGGATCGCCCTGGCGTCCGGAACGGCCACGCAACTGGTTGTCGATGCGGCGGCTTTCATGGCGTTCGGTGCCGATCACAAAGAGACCGCCAGCATCGAGCACGATGCGCTTGTTGGATTCAATCTCATCAACGATTTTCTGGATGGCGCGATTGCGCTCAGGTCCTTCCGGCAAATGTGCGAGCTCCTGCTCAACACGCATGTCCAGATTGCCGCCCAGCTTGATGTCGGTGCCGCGGCCGGCCATGTTGGTGGCGATGGTCACAGCACCCGGCGCACCGGCCTGCGCGATGATCTGGGCTTCCTGTTCATGGAAGCGCGCATTCAAAACGTTATGCTGGATTTTTGCAGCGGTAAGTGCTGCCGAAAGCTGCTCTGATTTTTCAATCGAAGCGGTGCCGACGAGCACCGGTTGTCCACCAGCGGTGGCGACGCGGATCGTCTCGATGATCGAGGTAAACTTCTCGCGCTCGGTGCGGTAAACTTCATCGCTTTCGTCGAGGCGTGCCACCGGCACGTTGGTCGGCACTTCGAGAACATCAAGCCCATAGATGTCGATGAACTCATCCACTTCGGTGAGTGCTGTACCAGTCATGCCCGCAAGCTTGTCATACATGCGGAAATAATTCTGGAAAGTGATCGAAGCCATCGTCACATTTTCAGGCTGAACCTGCACGTGTTCCTTGGCTTCGATGGCCTGATGCAGGCCTTCCGAATAGCGCCGGCCCGGCATCATGCGGCCAGTGAATTCGTCAATGATGACCACTTCGCCATCCTTGACGATATAGTCCTTGTCCAGCGTGAATAGCTTGTGTGCGCGCAGGGCGTTCTGGATGTGATGCACCACGGTCACGTTGGCCGCATCATACAGCGTGCCGCCCTTGATCACGCCAGCCGCCAGCAGCATCTGCTCGAGATGTTCATTGCCGGCTTCCGTCAGCGTCACCTGGCGCTGCTTTTCATCGAGTTCAAAGTCTTCCGCCAGAAGCTGCGGAATGAACTTGTCCAGCGTGTTGTAGAGATCAGACTTGTCGTCCACCGGGCCTGAAATGATCAGCGGCGTGCGCGCTTCGTCGATCAGGATCGAGTCCACTTCGTCAACGATGGCGAAGTTGTGCTCACGCTGCACCATCTCTTCGAGATGATACTTCATGTTGTCACGCAGATAATCGAAACCCAGCTCGTTGTTGGTGCCGTAAGTCACATCGCAAGCGTAGGCCGCACGGCGCTGATTATCATCCAGCCCGTGCACGATCACGCCGGTGGTCATCCCAAGTGTGGCAAACACCTTGCCCATCCAGGCCGAGTCACGCTTGGCCAGATAGTCATTCACCGTCACCACGTGAACACCCTTGCCAGCAAGGGCGGCGAGATAGACCGGAAGCGTGGAGACCAGCGTCTTGCCTTCACCGGTTTTCATCTCGGCAATCATGCCGGCATTGAGCACCATGCCGCCCACCATCTGCACATCGAAATGGCGCAGACCAAGAGAACGCTTGGCGGCTTCGCGCACGGCAGCAAAGGCCGGCACCAGCAGATCATCCAGCGTCTTGCCTTCGGCCAGTTCGGCACGGAATTTGGCAGTCAGACCCATCAACTCGGAATCGCTTAGGGCTTCATACTCCGGCTCCATCGCATTGATGGCCGGCACCTTCTTCTGGTAGGTCACCAACTTGCGGCCGTTCGTCGTCCCAAAAACCTTGGCGGCGAGAGTTCCCAATCCGAGCATGTGATTCGTTCCTGGCGGGCGCAAAAGCCCTTAGAATGGTTAAGCGATTTGGGCCGCATATAGCCCAGGGATGGGGCTTGGGGAAAGCCTCTCATCCAATTGGATTGAAATAGGGGTTGAACCGTACGGTTTCAACCTGTTGCATAGCGGCAACATGGTCTGCAAAAGGCATATTCTTGCCTTGTTTGCGGGGCAAGGGCCCAATATACGAACGCCACCCCGCCTCATAGACTTGATGGATTTCATGAACCAGATGCAATTTTCCCTGAAAACCGCTTTGTTGGCTGGTCTCTTCAGCCTTACAGTTCTGGGCCAGGCCCTGGCTCAGACCGCTGCACCCGCAACCGCCGCCAATCCAAAGGAAGACAAGGTTATTGCCACGGTCAATGGCTACGAAATCAAGACGTCCGAGGTCCGGATGGCCTTTGATGACGTGGTGGGCCAGCTTCCCAACATGCCCGCCAAATTGCGTTTCCCCTTCGTAGTGGAATTCCTGGTTGAGCGCCATTTGCTGGCCCAGGTTGCCGCCAAGGAAGGCATCGCCGATAGCGAAGACTACAAGCGCCGCCTCGCTGCCTATCAGGCCAAGGCGCTGCGTGATTCCTACCTGACGGAAAAAGTCGCCCCCTCTGTCACCGAGGCCGAAATCAAGGCTGCCTATGACAAGGAAAGCGCAAAAGTCTCTCAGACTGAACGTATCCGCGCTCGTCACATTCTGGTGGCCACCGAAAAAGAAGCCAATGACATTGAAGCCAAGCTGAAGGCTGGCTCCAAGTTCGAAGACTTGGCCAAGCAATACAGCCTGGACGGCTCCAAGGATTACGGTGGCGACCTCGGTTACTTTACCGCTCCTGAAATGGTGCCGGATTTCTCCAAGGCCGCCTTCGCCCTCAAAGTGGGTGAAGTCTCTGCCCCAGTGAAAACCGATTACGGTTGGCACATCATCCGCCTCGATGACCGCAAGATGGGTTCGGCCCAGCCTTACGACCAGGTGAAGGACGCGATCAAGAATGTGTTGGTGCGCGACAAGGTGCAGGCTTTGCTGGCTTCGCTGCAGGGCACCGCCAAGGTTGAAATTCTCGATGAGGATCTGAAGAAGGCGCAAGCCGAAGCTCAGGCCCAGCAGAAAGCCCTGAGAGACAAGCAACAGCAGAATGGTGCCGCCGCCGCTGTTCAGGGCGAAGGCGATGGAAGCACCGACCAGAGCGGCAAGGGCGACTTGAGCTTGCCCGGCACCGACGACCAGCAGCAAAACTAATCCACGGAGATCCATAATGGCGCATGCCGTTTCACCCCTTGCGCCAACCAGCTTTCCAGAGATGCCCGCAATCGCGGGCATTTCTTTGGCCGCTGCGGCAACCGGCATCCGCTATAAAGGCCGCCCCGATGTCCTGCTGGCAATCGTGCCCCAGAGCACTACGGTGGCCGGCTGTCTTACCAAATCCAAATCTCCCTCGGCCCCAGTTGATTGGTGTGTCGCCAGCCTGAAACAGGGCAAGGCGCGGGCACTTGTCGTCAATGCCGGCAATGCCAATGCCTTCACCGGAAAAGCCGGCATCGCCACCGTAAAGGCCGTGGCCCAGGCCACCGCCAAATTGATCGGCTGCAAGCCTGCCGAAGTTTTCCAGGCCTCAACCGGGGTGATCGGCGAACCGCTGAACCCCGCCCCCATCACCGGCGCGCTGGAACAGCTCAAAGCCGATGTGAAGGAAGACGCCTGGAGCATGGCGGCCTCCGCCATCATGACCACCGACACCTTCGCCAAGATGGCGACAGTGAAGGCCAAGGTCGGCGGTAAGACCATCACCATCAACGGCATCGCCAAAGGCTCGGGCATGATTGCACCCGACATGGCCACCATGCTGGTCTTCATTTTTACCGATGCGAAAATGGCAGCCAAGCCGCTGCAAAAGGCACTGACGGCCGCAGTAAACCCAAGCTTCAACTGCATCACGGTGGATGGCGATACTTCTACCTCAGACACGGTGCTGCTGTTTGCCACCGGCGCAGGCGCCGAGGTGAAATCACCCGCCGACCATAAGGCCTTCAACAAGGCGCTTGATGCGCTCTGCCTCGACTTGGCTCTGCAAGTCGCCAAGGATGGCGAAGGCGCGGAAAAGCTGATCGAGATCAAGATCACCGGCGCCGAGAATGACAAGGCTGCCCACAAGATTGGCATGACCATCGCCAATTCACCCCTGGTGAAAACCGCGATTGCTGGCGAAGACGCCAATTGGGGCCGCATCGTCATGGCCATCGGAAAATCCGGCGAGAAGGCTATCCGCGACAAGCTCCGCATCAAGATCGGCGGCATTCTTGTTGCGGCCAAGGGCATGAAGGATCCGAACTACAAGGAAGCCGACATCATGCCCCACATGAAAGGCCGCGACATCAGGATCGAGGCTGACATTGGTGTAGGCAAGGGCAAATCCACCGTGTGGACCTGCGACCTCACCCACCGCTATATCGACATCAATGGTTCCTACCGCAGCTAGCGCGATGAAAGTCACACTCGTTTGCGCGGTGGCGCTGGTGGATGCTGATGGGCGCGTGCTCATCGCCAAGCGGCCGGAGGGCAAACAGCTGGCCGGGATGTGGGAATTTCCCGGTGGCAAACTCGAAGCGGGCGAACGCCCCGAGACAGCTTTGATCCGTGAACTCAAGGAAGAGCTGGGCATCAATGTCGAGCAATCCTGCCTCGCCCCGCTCACTTTTGCCTCACATGCCTATGACGACTTCCATCTGCTGATGCCGCTCTATGTCTGCCGCCGCTGGAAGGGCATTCCGACCGCACTGGAAGGCCAGGAATTGAAATGGGCTTTCCCACGTGATTTGCACACATATCCCATGCCGCCCGCAGACCTGCCGCTGATCCCGCATCTCGTGGATTTGCTCTAGATTCCAATTTCTGCCAATTTCACTGGCATGAGAAATTTCCAGCGTCCCGGCCGTTCCCCTGTTCGTGTGACGGAAGCGGCCGCCGCCACGTCACATCCCTTGGCCACCAGCGCCGCATTGAAAATTCTGCGCGCCGGCGGCAACGCGATTGACGCAGCCGTTGCGGCTGGTGCCGTGCTGGCCGTGGTTGAACCGCAATCCACCGGCATCGGTGGTGATGGCTTCATGCTCTACGCGCCAAAGGGGTCGGCCAAGATCATCGGCTTCAACGGCTCCGGCAAGGCGCCGCAGAAAGCGGATGTAAAGTGGTTTCAGTCGCAGGGTATCACCTCCATCGGCGGCCACAGCCCGCATAGCGTGACCATTCCCGGCCTGATCGACATGTGGGCACAAGTGCTCAGCGATCACGGCACGATGGAACTGGGCCGCGTGCTGGAAGACGCCATTCATTATGCTGAAGCAGGCTATGTCATTGCGGATCGTGTGGCCTTCGACTGGAACCGCGAAACCGCAACCATCTCGCATGATGCCAATTCTGCGCGCGTCTTTTCGCCCGTGATTAACGCTGGTGATGTTCACCGGCAACCAGTTCTGGCGCAAACGCTGAAAGCCGTGGCGCAACATGGCCGCGATGCCTTCTATAAGGGCGCACTGGCCGAAGACATGGTGCAGCATTTGAACGCGCTCGGTGGCCTTCACAGCGTGGAAGATTTCGTGGCAGCCAAAGGCGAATATGTCGCGCCCATCAGCACCAGCTATCGCGGCCACGAAATTCATCAAATCCCGCCGAACAATCAGGGCCTGACTGCTTTAGTCATGCTGAACCTGCTGGAGAGTTTTGATCTCACCAAACTCGCAGCACTCTCGCCTGAACGCCTGCATCTTGAAATCGAAGCCGGAAGGCTGGCCTATTACATCCGCGATCAATTTATCGGAGACCCGCGTCAGGCCGACATCAAAACCGCTGAATTGCTCAGCAAGGATTTTGCCGCAAGCTTGCGCAAGCGCATCAATACCGCCACCGCGATGACAGACATCAAACCCATCAAGCTGGAAAAATCCGATACCGTCTATCTCACCATTGTAGACCGCGACCGCAATGCCGTGAGCTTCATCAACTCGGTTTATCACTCCTTCGGTTCCGGCATTATGAGCCCCAAGACTGGCGTGCTGCTGCAGAACCGCGGCATGGGCTTCAAGATCGATCCCGCGCATCCCAATTGCATCGCGCCGGGTAAACGCCCGTTGCACACGATCATGCCCGGCTTCGTTACCAGGAATGGCAAGGCGTTGATGCCCTACGGTGTGATGGGCGGCGATTATCAGCCCTTCGGCCATGTGCATTTGCTGCAGAACATTTTCGATTTCGGGATGGACCCGCAGGCCGCGCTTGATGCGCCGCGCGTTTTCGCTTCGGCAGGCGCAGTCGAAGCCGAAGATGGCATCGCGTCCAGCACGCGAAGCGCCTTGTCTAGCATGGGTCACAAAGTGGTCCAGGCCCCAGAGCCCCTGGGCGGCGGGCAAGCCATCCTGATCGATTGGGATAAAGGCACCCTCACCGCCGGTTCCGAGCCGCGCAAGGACGGTTGCGCGCTGGGTTACTAAGCTTTGTAGTCCATGGCGGCCATCATGCCGCTATTCATGTGGTACAGATGGTGGCAGTGGAACGCCCATGCACCCGGATTATCGGCATTGAACCGCAGCGTCACCATCATGCCCGGCGGCACAAGCACGGTGTCGCGCACCGGGCCTTCAACCTTCTTGTCATTCACAGCCACCATTTTGAAATAATGCCCATGCAGATGCATCGGATGCGCCATCGCCGTCATGTTATGCATCGAAAGCTCAACCTGCTCGCCCGCTTTTACGCGAAACAATACGTCATGCATCATCGAGGGTTTGCCATTGAAACCCCAATCATAACCACTGTCGCCGCCGGTCAGCATGATGGTCTTGCGCAGGCCCAGTTTCCATTTCGGCAAATCAAAAGCGCCGATCAGGCTGGTCTCGAAAGCCAGATCAATGGCAGCACCCGGCTCACCTTGATCGCTCAGTTTTTCCACCACGCCATTCTTCACGCGCAACACAAGCCCGCCACGCAACGCCGCACCTTCTGATTGGAACAATATAGGCCACGCCCCTGCCTCGCGCGGTAACGTGATGCGCAGATCGGCGCGCTGCGCAATGGCCAGCGGAAACCGCTTCACCTTCTGGAAGCGAATGACATTGCCATCCACCGCAATCAATTCGGCCTCAAGCCCAACGAGATCAACCCACATGTTGGTGGCGGATGCGCCATTGATCAGGCGCAGGCGCAAGCTGCGGCCCTGCTCCACATCCAGGATTTCGGGATCATCCAGCGTGCGGTCATTGGCGAGGATCGCGTCATAGGCCACATCACTCAGCATCGCGGGCATGCCGGGCATCGCCATCTCGCTGTGATCCATGCTCATATTCATATGTGCAGCATGGCCGCCGCCTCCGCCCTGAAGCTCGGCCAGAATCTCTGCCGGATCACGGAAGGTAAAATCATGCAGCATCACCACATGCTCCAACTCGTCATTTGCAGATTTTTCTGTCTCGCGCACAATGAGTGGGGCAGCCAGCAGCAGCTGCTCCTGCAGGCCCAGATGCGAATGCATCCAATGCGTGCCAACGCGCTTGTTGTCGAATGTGTAACGCCGGGTTTCGCCAGCTTTGAGTGCGGGTGCTGAAAGCCCTGGCACACCATCAAGCGCGGTAGGCGGCGTCAGGCCGTGCCAGTGAATGGCGGTCTCTTCGGCAAGGCCGTTGGTCAGTTCAACACTGAATGGCTTGCCGTAAAGCACATTGAGGCCAGATGAATTCTGCGCATTGGTAATTCCGAAAACCTTGGCCGCTTTGCCCTTCACTTCGAGGATTCTCGCGCCGATCAAAAGTTTCTGCGGCGCATCTTCAGCGCGCGCCAAATTGGTAAAAGGCAGCATCGCCGCCGCCTGCAGAAAATGCCTTCGGTTGATCATGCGCAACGATCCACGGAAATTAAGACTGAACTGCGGCAGCCTTAAAGGCTGCGGCCAATCCCCAGGAATTTCTCGCGCCGCTGCGTGCGCAGCACTTCGCCGGAAAGCCCGTTGTAGCTCGACAACACGCGCGACAGCACATCACGCGTGGTGCGGATCGCGTCCACCGGCAATCGGTGCGCGCCGCCCAGCGGCTCAGGGATGATTTCATCAATCACGCCGAATTTTTTCAAATCCTGCGCGGTGATCTTGAGTGCCGTCGCGGCGTCCTTGTTGCGTGCCGGGTCACGCCACAGGATCGAGGCCGCACCTTCGGGTGAAATCACGCTGTAAATCGCGTGTTCCATCATGAGAACGCAATTAGCCGTGGCAATGGCAATCGCACCGCCTGAACCGCCTTCACCAATAATGACCGAAATCAGCGGCACACCCAGTTGCAGGCAGCAATCGGTGGAACGCGCAATAGCTTCCGCCTGGCCGCGCTCCTCGGCATCCACACCCGGATAGGCACCCGACGTATCAACGAAAGTGATAATGGGCAGACCAAATTTATCAGCCATTTCCATCAGGCGCACCGCCTTGCGGTAGCCTTCAGGCTTGGCCATGCCAAAATTATGCTTGAGGCGGCTTTCGGTGTCAGAACCCTTTTCCTGCCCGATCACCATGACGGGCTGGCCGTTGAAGCGGCCCAGGCCACCGACCACAGCTTCATCTTCGGCAAATTTGCGGTCACCCGCGATCGGCACGAAATCGGTGATCAATGCATGGATATAATCAAGCGCATGCGGCCGCTGCGAATGGCGCGCCACTTGCGCCTTCTGCCAGGGCGAGAGGCTTTGATAGAGATCAGACAGAATCTTACTGGATTTTTTCTCCAGCGATTTTACATCGTCGGAAATCGAAATCTTGGGATCGCTTTGGGCCATGGCGCGAAGCTCGGCAATCTTGCCTTCCAGCTCGGCGACCGGAGCTTCAAAATCGAGAAATTCAATCATATGGCCTCAAATATCCCCTGAACGGCATGTTACTGGCGTCTGGCGGCGGCAAAGTCAACCCGCCGGGCTTTTGCGTTTGCGCGCAAGCGGATGATAGGTTGCAACCGCTTCTTGCAGCCGCTGGGCCTGCACATGGGTATAGATCTGCGTGGTCGAAATATCGGCATGGCCCAGCATCTGCTGCACCGCGCGCAAATCCGCTCCCGCAGCCAGAAGCCCGGACGCAAAGACATGCCTGAGCACATGGGGTGAAACCTTTTCAGCATCAACCCCGGCCGCCCCCGCCAGCGCTTTCAGCTCCAGCGCGAAATGCTGCCGCGTCAGGCAGCCTTGGGCGCCGCGCGAAGGGAACAGAAATTTCGGCTCCTCCTCATAAGTTTCGCGCAGCAGCTTCATATAGGTGCCAGCGACTTGCCGCGCCTCGGGAGACAGCGGCACCAATCTTTCGCGCCCACCCTTGCCCTTGATCAACAGAAACTCATCACCGCCGGACAGCGCACGATAGGGCAGCGTAATCAGTTCCGAAACGCGCAAGCCCGAAGCGGCCAAAATCATCAACAAGGTATAAAGGCGCAGCGCCTTGAAACGCGCCGCATCCTCCGCTTTGCTGGCCTGCTCTTTCGCCGTGAGTAACAGCGCCGCCATATCAGCATCGCTCAAAATTTTCGGAAGCCGTGGGCTGGCGCGCGGCCCTTCGACAATCGCCGCCGGATTCTCTTTCGCCTTGCCTTCGCCATGCAGAAAGCCATGGAATTGCTTGATCGCCGAAAGCCGCCGCGCCGATGTAGCCCGCGCCAAACCATGCGCTTCGGCCTCAGCCTGGAAATCACGGACATTCTGCGTGGAAGCTTCCAGCACTGATGTGCCTCGCGCTTTGAGGAAAGCGATCCAAAGCTCCAGGTCACGCCGGTAAGCGGCAATCGAATTCTTGGCAGCGCCCCGCTCAGCACTCATCATCTCCAGAAACCGGCTGAGATGGCGGTGATCGTGACTAGCGGGTGCGGAGCCTGTCATGCGGCAATGCTTTGGTGATTTCTATTTGTGACGGTGGATAGCTGGCCAAGGCAAAGGCCCCGCCATAAACCAGGCCAGCCAACACGCCTATCACCAGCAGGAATTTGAAAGTATCCGGCATCACGCTCCTCGGCGCGCATAATACAAGGCCCGAGGGGGCAAATGCAATTGATTGCACGAGGACGCTGCAATAATCTAAAAGACTAGAGATGGCGAAACGATCTGTGAGTGAAACCATAAGTGATATCAGCGAGGCCCTGGGAAACCGGGCCATCGTGCTTGTCGGCTTGATGGGTGCTGGCAAAAGCTCAATCGGCCGCAGGCTGGCCGAAAAGCTGGAAATGCCGTTTGTGGATGCTGATCACGAAATTGAAGCCGCAGCGGGAAAATCCATTTCAGAAATTTTCGCCGATCATGGCGAAGATTATTTCCGCGAAGGCGAGCGCCGCGTCATCACACGGCTTCTCGAAAATGGACGCCAGATTCTGGCCACTGGAGGCGGTGCCTACATGAATGGCGAAACCCGCGAGCGCATCCGCGATCACGGCATATCAGTCTGGCTGAAGGCCGATCTTGATCTGCTGTTGAAGCGCGTCTCCAAGCGCAATGACCGGCCCTTGCTCAAGCGCGATGACCCAGCCGCAGTTTTGAGCCGACTGATGAATTTGCGCTACCCGGTCTATTCGCTGGCCGACGTCACAGTGGAAAGCCGCGATGTGCAGCACACTCAGATGGTCAATGAAGTGATCCGCGCCATCGGCGAATGGCCTGGCCTGAAGGTTTCTCGTTATGACGATTGACCACGTGCACGTTGATCTGGCGGGCCGCAGCTATGATATCAAAATCGGCCAAGGCCTGTTGGCGCAGGCGGCAACCCATATCCAGCCGCTGCTGAAGCGCAAATTCGCTGCCATCGTTACCGATGAGAATGTCGCCAAGGCGCATCTGAAAACGCTGGAAGCGGCGCTAAAATCCGCTGGCATCGAAAGCAAATCATTGGTCCTGCCGCCGGGCGAAAGCACCAAGGCTTATGCGCATCTGGCTGAAACCTGTGACGGCTTGCTGGGCTTCGGTGTGGAACGCAAGGACGCGGTGATCGCTTTGGGCGGCGGCGTGATCGGCGATCTGACCGGCTTTGCAGCCGCCATCCTGCGCCGTGGCGTCAACTTCATCCAGATTCCAACTTCGCTTCTGGCGCAAGTCGATAGTTCTGTGGGCGGCAAGACTGGCATCAATTCCAGGCACGGCAAGAATCTAGTCGGTGCCTTCCATCAACCCATTCTGGTTCTGGCAGATCTTGATGTGCTGGGCACCCTACCCCAGCGTCAGCGCGCGGCAGGCTATGCCGAAGTGGCTAAATATGGCTTGCTCGGCAACGCGCCGTTTTTCGAATGGCTGGAACAGAATGTGGAAGCCATTATGGAAGGTGACATCAAGGCCACCGCCCAGGCCGTGAAAATCTCCTGCGAGATGAAGGCCCGCATCGTCACCGAAGATGAAACCGAAACGGGAGTTCGCGCCCTTCTCAATCTCGGCCACACATTCGGCCACGCGCTGGAAGCGGCCATGGGTTACTCCGATCAATTGCTGCATGGCGAAGCCGTCGCCATCGGCATGGTGCAGGCCTTTGGATTTTCGGAAAAGCTGGGCCATTGCCAGCAGGGCCTGAACCGCAAGGTGGCCGCTCACCTCAAGCGCGCTGGCCTTCCCACCCACATGAGCGAGATCAAGGCGAAGCTTCCAGAGCCGGAAGCCTTGGTGAAACTAATGTATCAAGACAAGAAGGCTGAAGGCGGCCGCCTGACATTCATTCTGGCGGAAGCGATTGGCAAAACCTTCATTGCTAAAGGTATCGACGAAGCCAAGGTTCTTGGCTTCCTGAAAGAGGACGCGGCCAAACAGGGCCTCGCAAAACCATGACGAACGAAATCTGGGTTGGCATCATCTCGGTCACGAGTTGCATTGTCATCGCCGCATTTTTTTCTGCTTCGGAAACCAGCCTCACTACTGCCTCTCGCGCCAGACTGACGGAAATGGAACGCCGTGGCTCCAAGCGCGCCAACCTTGTGCTGCGCCTGACCAATGCGCCGGAACGCCTGATCGGTTCCATTCTGCTGGGCAGTTCGCTGGCCATGGTGTCGGCCTCATCGCTGGCCACGTTGTCACTCACCAAGATTTTCGGCGAATACGGCGCCTTCATCGCGTCCGCCGCCATGGCGAGCCTGCTGCTGGTCTTTGCCGAAGTGATGCCGAAGACTTACGCAATTGCCTATCCCGAAGCGGTGGCCACTGCTGTGGCACCGCTGATGCGCATCATCACTGCGATTCTGGGCCCGCTTGTTCTTGCGGTGGAATTCATCGTCAAAAAAACATTGATGCTGTTCGGCGTCGATGTCGAAAATGTCGAAAGCATTCTCTCGGCCCATGATGAATTGCGTGGCGCGATTGACCTGCATCACAAGGAAGGTGAAATCGTCAAGAAGGATCGCGACATGCTGGGCGGCCTTCTCGACCTCAAGGATCTCGAAATCCATGACGTGATGGTTCACCGCACCAAGATGATCATGATCGATGCTCAAGACCCGATGAGCCAGATCGTCGAAGACGTGCTGAAAAGCGGCAAGACCCGCCTGCCCGTGTGGAAAGATAATCAGGACAACATTATCGGCATTCTGCACGCCAAGATGCTGTTCCAGGCCCTGCAGCAGCATGAAGGCGATGCGAGCAAAGTGAAGATAGATCATATCATCACTGATCCCTGGTTCGTGCCCGACACGCGTCCGCTCGAAGACCAGTTAACCGCCTTCCTGCGCCGGAAAAGCCACTTCGCGATCGTGGTGGACGAATATGGCGAACTTCAGGGCCTGGTCACGCTCGAAGACATTATCGAAGAAATCGTCGGCGATATTGAAGACGAATTCGATGCGGTGTCCAACGGCGTGAGGAAGCAGAAAGACGGCTCCTACATGGTGGACGGCACTGTGCCGCTGCGCGATTTGAACCGTGCCCTGGATTGGGACCTGCCGGACCGCGAGGCCACCACGCTGGCGGGCATGGTGATCCACGAAGCACGCATGATCCCAGATGCGGGCCAGGTGTTCAATTTCTACGGCTTCCGCTTCGAAGTACTAAAGAAGCGCAAGCAGCAATTGACGGTGATCAAAGTCTCACGCCTGGATACAACACCTGCACCACCCGTGCAGGGCGTGGCGTAAATTACGTCACGAAACTTCAATCGCCAAGGCATGCACCCTGTTCTTGAGTTCAACCGACAACGCCTCATGAATCATCCGGTGCTGCGCCACCCGTGATTTTCCGTCCAGCGCTTCAGCCGAAATGCGCAGGCGAAAATGGCTCTCGCCAGAAGGATGCGCACCGGAATGGCCATGATGCTGGTTCGATTCATCAATCAGCTGAAGCTTTCGCGGCGCAAAAGCCACCTGCAATTTGCCTGCCATGATCGTGGCGACTGGCCCCATTGAATTCACCTCTTCATCCGTCCTTTTGGTTGAAAAAATCAGTATTAAAAACTATACTTATGTCCCTCATGACCAGCCATTCAAAAATCTTCGACAAGATCCGTATCAAGCCTGAACCCACCGCCAAGGAAAAGGCCGAAGCGGCTGTAAAGCCTTGCGAATGGCCCGGCTGCGACAAGCCCGCGCGCCACAAGGCGCCAAAGGGCCGTGGCGCTGAAGGCCAGTTCTGGAACTATTGCACGGCGCATACCCAGCAATACAACAAGACCTATAATTACTTCGCCGGCATGGACAATGCCTCCGAACAGGCCTTCCAGAAGGACGCACAGACGGGCCATAGGCCCACCTGGAAGCTCGGCCAGAATGGCCCAACCTTCGCAGGCGCACGCCGCCGCACGGCAAAATATATCGAAGATCCGCTGAACATCATGATCAAGGAGCAGATCAGCACCCATGCCAAGCATGGCAAGAAGCTGCGCCGCAATGAGATCGAAGCTCTGGGTGCCATGGGCCTGACCGAGGATGCCAAGCCCGAAGAAGTGAAGGCCAAATACAAGACACTGGTGAAACGCCTTCACCCCGATGCCAACCAGGGCAGCCGCGCCAATGAAGACGCATTGCAAGCGGTGATCCGGGCCTATGACACGCTGCGGGCCACGGGCTTCTGCTAGCCAAACTGGCCTAACTTGCCCTGGCGCCCTGAACCCTTTACAAGCCGCGCGAAAGCTCAGAAAAAAGACCAATCATGTCCTCATCTCCTACGCTCACGGGCTTGCCCGACAAGAAAGTTTCAGTCGCCCAGCTCTTCGGTTTCGAATCCAACATGGATGTCAGTGCGTTTTCCGAGCGCAGCGAGCATGTGCCGGATGTCGATCCGGATTATCTGTTCAACCGTGAAACCACGATGGCGATCCTCGCGGGCTTTGCCTATAACCGCCGCGTGATGGTGACAGGCTATCACGGCACCGGCAAATCCACCCATATCGAGCAAGTGGCCGCACGCCTGAACTGGCCTTGCATCCGTATCAATCTCGACAGCCATATCAGCCGTATCGACCTGATCGGCAAGGACGCCATCGTGCTGAAGGATGGCAAGCAGATTACAGAGTTCAAGGAAGGCATCCTGCCTTGGGCCTACCAGCACAACATTGCTCTCGTGTTCGACGAATATGATGCCGGCCGCCCGGACGTGATGTTCGTGATCCAGCGCATTCTCGAAGCTGCCGGCAAGCTCACGCTGCTCGACCAGTCGCGCGTGTTGCATCCGCACGCAGCCTTCCGCCTGTTCTCCACCGCCAACACGATTGGCCTTGGTGACACGACGGGCCTCTATCACGGCACGCAGCAGATCAACCAGGCCCAGATGGACCGTTGGTCGATCGTCACCGCGCTGAACTATCTGCCGCATGCCGAGGAAGTCAGCATCGTTCTGGCCAAGAACAAATCGTTCCAGAACGAAAAGGGCAAGAAGACCATCGCCAACATGGTCCGCGTGGCTGATCACACGCGCAATGCGTTCATCCAGGGTGACCTCTCCACCGTGATGAGCCCGCGCACCGTGATCACCTGGGCGCAGAATGCCGAGATTTTCGGCGATGTCGGCTTTGCCTTCCGTGTCACCTTCCTCAACAAGTGTGATGAGCTGGAACGCTCCATCGTGGCGGAATTCTATCAGCGCTGCTTCGGCGAAGACCTGCCGGAATCCGCAGCCCGCATCCAGATCGCGTAAAGGCCGATGGCGGCCAAGGAAGACCGCGCCGAACGTTTCAAGGAAGTGCTCGGCACGGCCATGAAATCCATGGCGCTTGATCCGGAAC
The DNA here is from genome assembly GCF_015714715.1 of Aestuariivirga litoralis. NCBI lineage: Bacteria > Pseudomonadati > Pseudomonadota > Alphaproteobacteria > Hyphomicrobiales > Aestuariivirgaceae > Aestuariivirga > Aestuariivirga litoralis. The sequence goes on from NZ_WAHS01000002.1 coordinate 389,706, forward strand.
TGGTCGTGTCCTTCGGCACTGACCAGCCGCAGCTGGTCGGCCACAAGGCCAAGTTGCCGCAGCTTTCGGGTGCCGCGTCCAAGAAAGACATCGCCATCACCCGCGGCCTGGCCGACAGCTTCACCCTGAAACTGGCCAATCACTCCGATGAAGTGCACGGTCACTATCTGCCGCAAGGCAAGAATGCCCGCGCCATTTTTGATGCGGTCGAACAGGCGCGCATTGAAGCCATCGGCGCGCGCGCCATGCCGGGCGTAGCCAACAATCTGGCCGCGATGCTGGATGACAAATATGGCCGCCTCACTGTCAACCGGCCGTCCAACAACCGCAAGGACACGCCGCTCGAAGAAGCCGTAGGCCTGCTCCTGCGCGAGAAGCTCACGGGCGCTGCACCACCACCTGCTGCCAAGCAATATGTCGATCTCTGGCGCGACTGGGTGGAAGAACGCGCCGGCGAGAAATTCAAGGGTCTGGAAGATGCCCTACGCGACCAGCAGGCCTTTGCCCGCCTCTCGCGTGATCTGATTGCCTCGCTCGATATGGCCGATGAGTTGGGTGATGACCCCGACAAGGCCGAGGAGAATGACGAGGAAGAATCCTCCGACGATCAGGGCGAGCAATCCGAAACCCCGCAGGGCGAGGACCAGGAAAGCGAACAATCTGCATCCGAGGAAATGGAATCCGCTGAAGGCGAAACCGAATCCGCCGAAATGGAAGCGCAATCCGCTGAATCCGATGACTTGCCTGATGATCTGGAAGGCGAGGAAATGGATGACGGCGAGGAGCCATGGCGCCCGCAGCTGCCCTTCTCGTCGCTCAGCAATGATAACTTCTACAAGGTCTATGCCAATGCCTATGATGAGGTGATCAGCGCCGACGATCTCTGTGATCCCGATGAACTCACGCGCCTGCGCGCCTATCTCGACAAGCAGCTTGCCAATCTCCAAGGCGTTGTCTCGCGCCTCGCCAACCGCCTGCAGCGCCGCCTGATGGCACAGCAAAACCGCTCCTGGGATTTCGATCTCGAAGAAGGCGTGCTGGATGCCGCGCGTTTGACCCGCGTGGTGATTGACCCGCTGCATGCCTTGTCCTTCAAGCAAGAGCAAGACACCAAATTCCGCGATACGGTCGTCAGCCTGCTGCTCGACAATTCAGGCTCGATGCGCGGCCGCCCCATCACCGTGGCCGCCACCTGCGCCGACATTCTGGCACGCACCCTGGAGCGCTGCGGCGTGAAGGTCGAAATTCTGGGCTTCACCACCAAGGCCTGGAAGGGCGGGCAATCGCGCGAGAAATGGTTGGCCGATGGCAAACCGGCCAATCCCGGCCGCCTCAATGACCTGCGCCACATCGTTTACAAATCCGCCGATGAGCCCTGGCGCCGTGCGCGCAAGAATCTTGGCCTGATGATGCGCGAAGGCCTCCTCAAGGAAAATATCGACGGTGAAGCGCTGATCTGGGCCCATAACCGCCTGCTGGCGCGGCAAGAGCAGCGCCGCATCATGATGGTGATTTCCGATGGCGCACCAGTGGATGATTCAACGCTCAGCGTGAATTCCGGCAACTATCTGGAAAAACATCTGCGTCAGGTGATCACTGATATTGAAGGCCGCTCACCCGTCGAACTGATCGCCATCGGCATCGGCCATGACGTGACGCGCTATTATCAGCGCGCAGTCACAATCATTGATGCCGAGGAATTGGGTGGCGCCATGACCGAGAAGTTGGCAGAGTTGTTTGAAGAACATGAACAACACTCCCCGCGCCGCCGCGCCCGTCATTGAGACGCAGCGCCTAACGCTCCGCAGTTTCACGGCGGAAGACTTCCCTGATTTCTGCCGAATCTGGAACGAGGAAGGTGTCTACCGCCACATTGCCGGCAAGCCGCAATCTGAATCCGTACATTGGGGCCGCCTCACCGGCCTGATGGGTCATTGGCCGCTGAATGGCTTTGGCACTTGGGCAGTGGCGGACCGCGAAACCGGCCAACTGCTTGGCCAATGTGGCTATCTGTTTTTACGACGCGAAATGCTGGTGCCCATGCCAGAACCTGAACTGGGTTGGGCGCTCACCACCACCCATCAAGGCAGAGGTCTTGGCACCGAAGCCGCACTCGCCTGCGCCTGTTGGGGTGACGCCAACATCGATGCCGACAAGACCGCCTGCATCATCGACACCGTCAACACGGCTTCGGCCAATGTCGCCCGCAAGATAGGCTATACCTATAGCGCCGACACTCATTTCCTCGACAGACCGGAACTCGAAATCCAGCTATTCCATCGAAAGCGATTAGCCCCATGAACAGATCAGCCCCATCGCTTGCAACTGAGCGCCTCAATTTGCGCGGCCTCAAGGCATCAGACCTTGCAGCCTTCCACGCCATGTATGCCGATCCGCTGGTCTATAACTTTCTTACCGGCAAACCTCTCTCGCGCGAGGAAGCCTGGGCGCGCATGCTGCGCCTTGCTGGCCTGTGGGAGCTCAGCGGCTATGGCTATTGGGCGCTGGAAGATAAAGCGAGCGGCACTTTGGCAGGCATCGCCGGCTTTGCTGAATTTCACCGCACCATCACGCCGGACATTTCCGGCAAGCCGGAATTCGGCTGGGCTTTGGCCAGCCCATACCACGGCAAAAAACTTTCAACCGAAGCGGTCACAGCCATTCAAGCCTGGGGCGACAAGGAACTAGCTGGGCCCGAAACGTCCTGCATCGTCGCCGCGCGCAACACGGTTTCAATTCATCTCGCCAAGAAGATCGGCTTCAAGACGATCGCCGAAGGCCCCTACAATGATGTGCCGCATCTGGTGCTGCTGCGCCAACGCCCATCATAAACAAAAGGGCGAGGCCACGGCCCCGCCCTTCTTGGAATTCAGTCGCGGATCAAGCCACCTCGATGAACATTTCATTCTTCGGGCGGCGCACTTTCTTCAAGTTCACCAGCCAGTCACCGTCGGCATGGCGATGGCCAATCGGCAGGATCACCACACTGCGCAACCCTTTGGCCTTCAGACCGAGGATCTCGTCAAACTTCTTCGGATCAAATCCACCCATCGGCGTGGCATCAACCTTCAGTGCGGCAGCGGCGGAGACGCCAACACCGAGCCCTATAAAGGCCTGCTGTGCGGCAAAGTGGAAATTCTCTTCGGCTGACTTCGCTTCAAATCCGGCAATCGCACCCTTGCGGCGTTCATCCAGGCTGTCGCTCTTGCCGCGGATCAGCGCCATGTTATCGAACACCTTGCCGAGCTTTTCGGCGGTGATGTTATCCCAGGCCGCGAAGACCAGAAGATGCGAAGCCTCAGTCACCTGTGATTGATTGTTGGCTGCAGCGCGCAATTTCTCGCGCACTTCCGGGTTGGTGACAACCAACACGTCATAAGGTTGATAGCCGCTGCCCGAAGGTGCAAGACTGATCGCCTCCAAGATTTCATCAAGCTGCCTCTGCGAAACCTTCTTGGCGGTGTCGTATTTCTTGGTGGCGTAACGCCAGTTCAGGTCGGGGATCAGGCTCATATCCGGTGTCCTTGCTTCAATGATTTATATGTAATCGTATAAGTTACATATGATCAAATGAATTATTTGCAAGGGAGCTATTCGGAATACTTCTCGAGAAATTCTTCCGGTGAAAGCTTCTTCATATCCTCAACAGCGAAGCCCAGCCTGTCATGCGGCCAATCCCACCAGGCCAGTTTCTCGATCCGCTCGCGGATGGGCTTTTCGAACCGCCACTTGATCCGCTTGGCAGGCACACCGCCAACGATTTCGTAAGCCGCCACATCCTTGGTCACCACAGCACCTGCTGCCACAACTGCGCCGTGGCCAATGGAAATCCCCGGCATCACAATGGCACCATGGCCGATCCACACATCATGGCCAATGCTCACGCGTTTGGTGCGGCGGGCTTCGCGGAAATCCTTGTCCACTTTGGCGTAAAGAAAATACTCATTGGGCCGGTAGGTGATCTTGTGCTGCGACACGCGGTCCATCGGGTGGCCCAGCGCGTTGATGCGCGCATTGGCGGCAATCGCGCAGAACTTGCCAATGTCCGTGTAGATCGCCTCAGCCTGCCGCTCGACGTAAGAATAATCGCCAAGCGCGCATTCCGCCATCACCACGCGCTCGGCCACATCTGTGAACTGGCCCAGCACGCAATCCCGCAACTGCGCGGATGAATGCACGCGCGGGCTTCCATCGCGCGGTGCGTTGTTGCCGTGATTGCCGGGTTGTTTTGTCATGATTCAGCGTAACAAAAAAGCCGCTCCGAAAGGAGCGGCCTTTTCAAAGGCTATTAAGAAAGCTTAGGCAGCGGCCTTCTGGGCAGCAACCTTCTTGGCAACCGACCGCTTCAGCGTGGCGGCCTTGTCGGACATCTTGGCAATGTCGGCCTTGAGCAGGAAGGCATCGAGGCCGCCGGCATGTTCAACCGACTTCAGCGCAATCGCCGAAACGCGGAGGTTATAAGAAAGGCCCATCGCATCGCTCATCAAGCTCACCTGGCACAGGTTGGGCATGAAACGGGTGCGGGTCTTGTTGTTGGCGTGGGAAACCTTGTTACCGGCCTGCCAGCCCTTGCCAGTCAATTCACAACGACGCGACATGAAATACTCCAATGAAAATGGGCCGGAAAAGCATTCCGGCCAAATGTTGGGCGTGAGGTAACGGACCAAGGCAGGCTTGTCAAGCTTTAGGAGCCGCCCGGCAAAACAGGCTGTTTCCAACCCATATTCCCAAAATGGCACAAATGGTTAACGGCCAGCGCCCGAATGCCTACCGAAATCCGGCGCAAGGCAACGCTCTGGTAGTCGGATCAGCCTGCACCCACAAGGGATGGCGTGAACAAACCACGAAAACCGTTCCATCAGCGATTCGGGCGCGGTCTGTTCCGCCGGAGAACACTTTGTTAAAATCGGAGATGATTCCGAGGGTTGCCGCAGCAGGTTCTGTTAAGGTTTGAAGACAGGCCTTAACGCCGGGGCCTCCCCTCCACGCCTATTCGCTGGATACGCACCGGAAGTTATCCACAGCACCCCTCGCATTCCCTGTGGAACAAAAAATGAATCCGACCCCATCAGCGATTCGGGCACGGAATGTTCGCCTTTGAATCCATTGCTTAAGCCTTTGTTTCAGAATGGCACGCCCGCGGCCACACAATGAGCGGTCTTGCATGGCAGGCTTCCATCCTCCATCTTTCCAGCACAGTGACTTCCATGCCCAACCGCCGCCCCGTGACTGCCATTCTGGGGCCAACCAACACCGGCAAGACCCATTACGCCGTTGAGCGCATGCTGGCCCATGGCAAGGGCATGATCGGCCTGCCGCTGCGCCTGCTGGCTCGCGAAATTTATGACCGTATCCGCCTGCGTGCCGGCGACAACCAGGTGGCGCTGATCACCGGCGAAGAAAAAATCGTCCCACTCAAGCCCAATTACTGGGTATGCACCGTGGAAGCGATGCCGCCGGATATTGAAGTGCCCTTCCTCGCCATTGATGAAGTGCAGCTCTGTGCCGATCTGGAGCGCGGCCACATCTTTACTGAGCGTGTGCTGCACCGGCGCGGCACCGAGGAAACCCTGCTCTTGGGCGCAGGCACCATGAAGCCCATTCTGGAACGCCTGATCCCCGGCATTCACTTCATGTCGCGACCGAGGCTCTCGAAGCTCACTTATACCGGCCAGAAAAAGCTCTCCCGCCTGCCGCGCCGCTCCGCCATCGTCGCCTTCACCGCAGACATGGTATACGCGGTGGCCGAGCATATCCGCCGCCAAAGCGGTGGCGCCGCCGTGGTGATGGGCGCGCTCAGCCCCCGCACCCGCAATGCGCAAGTGGCTCTCTATCAAAGCGGCGATGTGGATTACCTGGTGGCCACCGACGCGATCGGCATGGGCCTCAACATGGATGTCGATCATGTGGCCTTCGCCGCCACGCGAAAGTTTGACGGCTTCCAGTTCCGCAATCTGAACGCCGCTGAAATGGGCCAGATTGCTGGCCGTGCCGGCCGCCACATGAATGACGGCACCTTTGGTGTCTCCGCCGAAGCCGATGCGCTCGATCAGGATCTGATCGAGCAACTCGAAAACCATGAATTCGATCCGGTGCGCGTGCTGCAATGGCGCAACCGTGATCTGGATTTTCGCTCGCTCGATGGCTTGCGCAAAAGCCTGGGGTATTTTCCAAAGGAAGACGGCCTGACACGCGCCCAGAACGCATCCGACGTTCTGGCGCTGGAAGCCATCTGCCGGAATGGTGAAATCACTGATCTCATCAAGTCGCGCGCCGATGTGATGCGCGCCTGGGAAGTCTGCCAGGTCCCCGACTATCGCAATATCTCCCCGGCCGAGCATGTGCATCTCGTCACACGGCTCATTCAATTTCTCCATTCCGGCAATGGCTTCATTTCCGAAGACTGGTTCGCGCGCCAGTTGAGTCACAGCGAAAATCTCGAAGGCGGCATCGACACGCTGGCCACCCGCATCTCGCATGTACGCTCCTGGACATTCATCGCCAACCGAGCCGATTGGTTGGAAGCACCGCTTTACTGGCAGAGCCGAACCAAAGAGATCGAAGATCGTTTATCTGATGTGTTGCATGAGCGGTTGACTCAGCGTTTCATTGATCGCAGAACCAGCGTATTGTTACAGCGTCTGGCGAAGAAGGAAGGCTTGATGACGAATATTGATGCAGGCGGCGAAGTCCATGTTGAGGGCGAATTCGTCGGCCGTATCGAGGGCTTGGGGTTCCGCCTGGATGCCGCCTCCGCCGCCACCGAACTTCATGCCTTGAAGACGGCCAGCATTGCTGCCGTCACCACCGAGATTCTGGCCCGCGCCAAGTCACTTGCCGCCACGCCCGATACTGAGCTGAAGCTGGACCGCCACGGTTACATCATGTGGGCCGGCCACGCCGTGGGCCGTATGCGCGCCGGTGACCAGCCGCTGCGCCCGCAAGCTGATGTTCTGGCTGAAGACGTTCTGCAAGGCCCCGCCCGCGAGGAAGTGCGTGACCGCCTGCAGAAATTCCTGCAGCGCCATGTGCAAGGCCTGCTTGAGCCATTGTTCAAGCTGGAAGAGGCTGAAGGTTTTGAAGGTGGTGCCCGTGGCATGGCCTTCCGCCTGGTTGAAGCCTTTGCCGTTCTGCCGCGCGAGCAAGTGGCCGAAGAGGTCAAGGCGCTGAGCCAGGAAGACCGCGCCCGCCTGCGCGCCAATGGCGTGCGCTTCGGTGCCTATACGATTTTCCTGCCTGCCCTTTTGAAGCCCGCTGCCACTGAGCTGCGTCTGCTGCTTTGGTGGCTGCAGAACCACAAGGGCGAAGAGATCATCCCAAGCCCTCCGCCCAATGGCCTCACTTCAGTCGCAGCCGATGCCAATCTGCCGGAAGGCTTCTACCGCCTTTGCGGCTACCGTATCTGTGGCCACCGCGCCGTGCGCGTGGACATGCTGGAGCGCCTGTCTGACCTGATCCGTGACCGCGTATTCTGGAAGCCGCGCGTTGAGACCGAAACCCGCCCTGCTGGCAGCGTGGAAGGCGGCGGCTTCGTCGTTGTGCCGGAAATGCTGTCCCTCGTCGGCTCCTCGGCGGATGAGTTCAGCGAAATGCTCAAAGGCCTCGGCTTCAAATCGCAAACCCGCCAGATGCCCAAGCCGCAGCATGCGCCGAAGGTTGCGGCACCAGTAGTTGTTGAACTTGCTGCTCCGGAAGGACCTGTGGCAGAGCCTGTTGAAGCTGCACCCGCTGCCGAGGTCGTTGCCACCGAAGTTCCGGGCCCAGTTGAGGTCGAAGCAACCCCCGCCGCAGAAGCTGTACCTGCAGATCCTGCTCCGGAACTCATCGACGTCAATGTCTGGTGGCCTAAGGACACCGGCCCGTTCCGCGCCAAGCCAGAACGTGCACCGCGCCCCGAAGGCAAGCCCGCTGCCCATCAGAAGCCCCGCCGGCCGCGTCCGGAGTTCCAGCGCGGCGACCGCAAATTCGCTGGCAAACCCAATGCTGCAGTCCCGCGCCAGCCCGAGCGCCCGCCGCGCCCGGAAAAGCCGTTGGACCCCAATTCGCCCTTCGCCAAGCTGGCGGCTCTCAAAGAGCAGATGAAAGGCAATTGAGCTGACGCAACGCCTGGATAAATGGCTGGTCTATGCCCGTTTCGTGAAGCACCGCTCCACCGCCACGGAACTGGTGGAAAACGGCCTGGTGCGTCTCAACAGCCAGCGCATCACCAAGCCGGCCCATGCTTTGAAGCCGGGTGACATCTTGACCCTCAATCTGCCGCGCGAAGTGCGCGTCATCCGCGTGCTGGGCGAGGCTGAAAAGCGTGGCCCCGCCACCCAGGCCCAGCAGCTCTATGAAGATCTGGCCCCGCAGCCCTCGCATGCGAGCGCCCCGGAAAATCTGGGTGCATAAGCGAAGGAGGCCTGCTATCAGGCCCCGGAAACACTCACACAAGTAGCTGCAATGACCTATATCGTCACCGAAAACTGCATCAAGTGCAAATACATGGACTGCGTGGAAGTCTGCCCCGTGGATTGCTTCTACGAGGGCGAGAACTTCCTGGTCATCCATCCGGATGAATGCATTGATTGCGGCGTGTGCGAACCCGAATGCCCGGCTGACGCCATCAAGCCAGACACTGAGCCTGGCCTCGAAACCTGGTTGGCGATCAACACCGAATATGCAGTGAAATGGCCCAATATTACCATCAAGCGTGATCACGAACCGGACTCCAAGGAATGGGATGGCAAGCCCGACAAGCTGCCGCTGCTCTCGCCCAAGCCCGGCCAAGGCGACTGACAAGATCGCTTTTCCGCTGTTTTTGAAGATTATTTCTTAACTGCTATTAACCATGCCGCGCCGAATTCGGCGGTTTTAGGCCGTGTACGGAGCATCCAGTCTTTAAAATTCCTTAAAACCGTGCTATGTAGGTCCATGTAGCAATCCCAACCAGTCTGACGATCCGGGCCTCGCCGCTCGGATTTTTTAACGCCCGGTCAATGGGTTGATCAGACTTTTCGTGAACAGGCGGTACCCACATATGCCCACATCCAAGAAAAAGCCCGTCAAAGCAGCCAAGAAGACCGTGGTGAAGGCCAAGGCCAAGCCTGCTGTTGTCGCCAAGGCCAAAAAGCCCGAGCCGAAGAAGATCGACAAGGCTGCCGTCAAGCAGATGGCCAAAACCGCTGCCGCCAAGCATGCCGCCACCCAGAAGGCCGCCGCTGCAGCCAAACCCGTTGCCGCCAAGCCTGCTCCTGCTGCTAAGCCTGCTGCAGCTGCTCCGGCCGCCAAGGCCGCTGCCACGCCTGCCCCGAAGAAGATCAATTTCAAGGTCGGCGAACTGGTGGTTTATCCGGCCCATGGCGTTGGCAAGATTTCCAACGTTGAAGAGCAGGAAATCGCCGGCGTGAAGCTGGAACTCTATATCGTCGATTTCGAGAAGGAAAAGCTCCGTCTCAAGGTGCCGACCAACCGCGCAGAACAGAAGGGCATGCGTCACCTGGCCGATCGCGCCATGGTCGAAGCAGCCATGAAGGTGATCCGCGGCCGTGCCCGTATCAAGCGCACCATGTGGTCGCGCCGCGCCCAGGAATATGATGCAAAGATCAATTCCGGCGATCTCATTTCGGTCGCCGAAGTGGTCCGCGATCTCTACCGCTCCGAGCGCCAGCCCGAGCAGAGCTATTCCGAACGCCAGCTTTTCGAGCAGGCGCTGGAACGCTTCGCCCGTGAACTCGCTGCCGTGCGCAAGGTCGATGAAGACCAGTGCATCCGCGAGCTGGAAGAATACCTGGCCCGCAACGCCAAGCGCAGCGCCACCGAAAGCACCAAGTCCGACGAGGACTCTGCTGAGGAAGCCGCGTAAGATTTTAGACTTACAGCACTAGACCCTTCAAGGCCGGGAGCAATCCCGGCCTTTTTCTTGATCCATCGTGACGCGGGGCGCTCGCAATGAGAAGCCGGAACTGATGCGATCCAGGTAGGGTTCGCAATCGTACTACAGTCATGGCTTATGTTTCTATCACGGGCTTGCGCCTCACCAGCGTGATCCACGCTCCCCGGTTTTGGTGGCATGCACTGCGTTCAATGGCACAGGCCAAGAGTGCACCAGGGCTGATCAGTGCCGATGCCCGCACCATAGACGGTGTGCATCACACGCTCACCATTTGGGAGACCAGGGAAGCGATGCGTGCGTTTCTGGTCACGGGCGCCCATATCAAAGCAATGAAGACTTTCAAATCAATCGCTTCCGGCAGCGTTCTGGGATTTGAAACCGATCAGCCACCGGGCTGGAACGAGGCCCATGCACTTTGGCGCGCCCATGGCCGGGAAGTCTAGCCAGCGCCAATCAGCTCGTCTGCGCACATTTGGTCCAGGCCATCGGGTCGATGCCCTTACCATCCTTGACAATGAAAGAGGTCATGTCTTCGTCATCCATGACCCGCATATAAATCTGTTCTCCAGCATGATCCCGGCCTGGTGGCACGGTGTATAGAAATTCATGCCGGGAATATTGACCGTCCACGACCGTGTTGGATGAAAGCGTGATCCTGGGACCTTCGATGGTGACTTGCGCGCCCGCCGCGTTGCACCACGTACCGTCGATCCTGTCGGCATAGGCCGCAGCCGGAAACAGAAACACAAAGGCAATGGCGTATTTCAGCATCACGCAACTCCGTCACGAATGACGAAGTTGACTCCTGCCGGCGCTTTATTCAAGCCCTCACTGCGCCTTCATATCCCCAGCACTGATACCCGCCACTTCGACGGGCTTTTTCATCGCATCGCGCCTGAACGGTTCGCCCAGTTCCTGGTTGATCATCGCTTCGATCAGCGTGGTCTTGCCGTGTTTCATCTGGTCTTCGATGGCCTTGTGCAGGGCAGCCGTCAGCTCGTCCATGGTGCGCGCGATGACACCCTGCAGGCCGCAGGCCTTGGCGATGCCGGCGTATGACACTTGCTCGTCGAGTTCTGTGCCGACGAAATTGTCATCATACCACAGGGTCGAATTGCGCTTCTCGGCACCCCACTGATAGTTGCGGAACACGATCTGCGTGACGGCAGGCCATTCCTTGCGGCCAATGGCGGTGAGTTCGGTCACCGCAATGCCGAAGGCGCCATCACCCGAGAAGCCGACCACCGGCACATTCGGGCAGGCGATCTTCGCACCCACCACCGACGGCAGGCCGTAACCGCAGGGACCGAACAGGCCGGGCGCCAGATATTTGCGGCCTTCATCGAAGGTGGGATAGGCGTTGCCGATGGCGCAATTGTTGCCGATGTCAGACGAGATGATCGCCTCGCGCGGCAAAGCCGATTGAATGGCGCGCCAGGCCATGCGGGGGCTCATCCATTCCGGCTTGGCCTTGCGGGCGCGTTCATTCCAAGTGGTGCCCGGATCATCATTCTCATGATCCATCGAAGAGAGCTGCTGCGCCCAGCGGCTTTTGGTTTGAGCGATCGTGTCCTTGCGTTCCTTGCGCTGGTGATCACCCGCCGAAGTGGAAAGCTTCTTGAGAATGCCTTCCGCCACTTTCTTTGCGTCACCAACAATCCCCACGCTCACCTTCTTGGTGAGGCCGATGCGCGCCGGATTGATATCAACCTGAATGATCTTGGCCTGCTTCGGCCAGTAATCGAGGCCGTAGCCGGGCAGCGTCGAAAACGGATTGAGCCGCGTGCCGAGGCACAGCACCACGTCGGCCTGCTGGATCAATTCCATGCCGGCCTTCGAGCCATTGTAACCCAGCGGCCCGGCAAACAGCGGATGATTGCCGGGGAAGGCATCATTGTGCTGATAGCCCACGCAAACCGGCGCATCGAGTTTTTCAGCCAGCGCTTTGGACGCCGGAATGGCCCCGCCCAGCACCACGCCCGCACCATTCAGGATGACCGGGAACTTGGCTTCAGACAGCAGCTTCGCCGCAGCGGCAATGGCATCATCACCACCTGACGGGCGCTCGAAATCCACAATCGCCGGAAGTTCAATATCGATCACTTGGGTGAAATAATCGCGCGGCACGTTGATCTGCGCCGGCGCTGAATGGCGCTTGGCATTCATGATCACCCGGTTCAAAACTTCCGCCATCCGTGATGGATCGCGCACTTCTTCCTGGTAGCAGACCATGTCCTTGAACAGAGCCATCTGCTCCACTTCCTGGAAGCCGCCTTGGCCAATCGTCTTGTTGGCCGCCTGCGGTGTGACCAGCAGCACAGGTGAGTGGTTCCAGTAAGCCGTCTTCACCGCGGTGACGAAATTGGTAATGCCCGGGCCATTTTGAGCGATCATCATGCTCATCTTGCCGGATGCGCGCGTATAACCATCGGCCATCATGCCGCCCGAGCCTTCATGCGCGCAGTCCCAGAACTTGATGCCGGCTTTGGGGAAAATATCGGAGATCGGCATAAAGGCCGAGCCGATGATGCCGAACACATCGGCGATGCCATGCATCTGCAAAACTTTGACGAAGGCTTCTTCGGTGGTCATTTTCATGGGGCGAACTCCGGATGTGGGATTTGCCGCAACATAGCGCGTCTCTGGCCCCATGATAGGGCCAGATGAAAGCGAGGCGCCGCGCAGTTGGATTGTAGGCGGCCCGCACTATCCCCTCACCCTGGCGCCAAGACATGCGCCTGTCCCTCTCCCAGGGGGCGAGGGCAGAATGCACACAACTTTGCCCTTCTCCCCTCTGGGGAGAAGGTGCCGACAGGCGGATGAGGGGACTGAGCCAGCCGCTAATTCATCGGCACGCTTTCAAAAGTGAAAATGGAGGGGAATGCCTGTTCACGGCCGTCTGCCTCTGCGAAATTTCTGAAGTAAAACAAAATGGCTGAAAGCCGCTTGCAGGCGCAGCGATTTGAGATCCGGAGCTAATATTGGTTAGCCATTGAAGGCGCGCAAGTCGTAGTGCCTGCGGTCCAGAACCGGAGCCCCCGGAGGAATGAAGTGAGTTATTCTTCATCCTGCAGGCGCTGCTCTCTTTTCCACAATGTTGGAACTCTGTGATCAGCATCGTCCCCTCCTTTGAAAAAGACGAGGAACGTATGCAGAACAATTATTCCTTTGTCAAGGAATATTTTCTATAGCCTTCTCCCTCCCCTGTTTACAGGGGAGGGGCTGGGGTGGGGTTGCCCGATACCAGTTTATTGATTCAGGTCAGCGACCTGCCACACCCCACCCGTCATGCTTCACATGCCTCCCTCCCCGCTGAAGCGGGGAGGGAGAAGGGAAGGATCAGATATCGGTTTGCCCCATCGCCTTTGCAATCACCTCCATGTCCGCCTGCTCGATCTCGAAAAACCCGAAACGGAATTTGTAGCCCCAGCTTTTCTGGCCCTGAGTGAATGACAGAGCTTCCAGCAGCGGCTGGATCGGCGAGGGGCTCGCGTCATGCCAGCCGATGTCGCGGCGGAAGGCTTTGAAGCTGCCCATTTCGCCCTCATAGGGTGCTGCGTCCTTTACCACGCCGATGGCGGTGAAGGCTTGCAGCTTCTCGTCACCGCCATACACTTTGACAGGCGAATAATAGGCGACGACATCGCCGGGGCTCATGCGCTTCAGTGGCGCCAGTTTGCCGTGGTTCACCTGCATGAAGCCGCCTTCCACACCGCGTGCGATGTGGTCGGCGGCTGCAACGCCAATCCAGTAGTGCGTCACGAAGGTGCGAACACGCGTAGGCGGTTTCCATCAGGATCGGCGACTGTGAAGGTGTAACCGAAATCAAGATGCGTAGGTTCCTGCAGCACGGCGGCACCAATGCCCTTGGCCGCAGAGAAGAATTGATCGACGATGGGATCATTCTCCACCTGGAAGCCAAGCTCGTTGCTGCCGGCGGCGGCAGTGACGGCGGGCTTCACATCGGCACGCTTCCACAGGCCCAGCATGGTGGGTGCCGTGAGCGCGAACATGGCAAATCCGGGCGAGGCTTCCACGGGTTTGGCACGCAGAAGCTTCTCGTAAAAATCTGCCGATTTCATCGGGTCTTCGACATACAGGATCATGGAATGGGTGGGCATTTGAGTTCTCCTTTGGTGATGGAGAAAGAAGTAACATGCAGCTGTGTCAGCATCTGTCAGCAGCTTGTGCCAAAAAGTGTCAGCAGGGTTTTACCACTGCACTTGATCAATGCGTGTGGCACCGGTGGCCAGCATGATCAGACGGTCGAGGCCCAGCGCCACGCCGGAGGCTTCGGGCATCAGTGCCAAGGCCTGCAGCAATTCTTCGTCGACGGGATAGCGCTCGCCATAGACGCGGGCTTTGATGTCCATCTCTTCCTCGAAGCGCCGGCGCTGCTCTTTTGCATCAGTCAATTCGCCAAAGCCATTGGCGAGTTCCACGCCTGATGCATAAAGCTCAAACCGCTCAGCCACGCGCGCATCATGCGCGCAGGCGCGGGCCAGTGCTGCCTCGCAGGATGGATACTCGTAGAACACCGTGATGCGGCCATTGCCCAGATGCGGCTCCACCTTCTCCACCAGAATGCGGCTGAAAATATCGCTCCAGCTTTCATCGGCGCGAAGCGCCACGGGCGATTGCGCGGCCAGCGCATCGCGGTTGGGCGTGTTGTCGTCGAGCGTGGCCAACAGATCAACGCCTGCATATTTCCGGAAGCCTTCTGCCACCGTCAGCCATTCCACTTCCATCGCCGGATCACACACACGGCCGCGCCAGTTGAAGGTGACGCCCTGCCCCGCCAACCGCACCAGCGCAATCGTGTCGGCAATGATGTCCTTGTACGGCGCCTTGGCGCGGTACCATTCCAGCATGGTGAATTCCGGCGCATGCGTATCCGTGCACTCACGGTTGCGGAACACATGGCCGAGCGAGAAAATCTTCTCCTCGCCCGCCGCCAGCAGCTTCTTGCAGTGAAATTCCGGTGAGGTGTGCAGGTAGCGCGGATGCGCGTTGCCATCCGGCCCGATCAGCCGCGTTTCAAACGCATGCAGATGCGCCTCATTACCGGGGGAAACCTGCATGGCGGGCACATCGACTTCGAGGAAATCCCGCTCGGCAAACCAGCCACGCACCGCAGCGAGAATCCGGTTCCGCGCCAGCAGGAAGCCCCGCCGGTCCTCATGGCGCGAGGGGTGAAACCAGGGCGTATCCTGCGGGGGTTGGCTTTGCATGGCACCCCTGCTATGAGGCGCGCCAACACCCATTTCAATCCCAAATTTCAGGATAATCCCCGTGGTAAAAGTTATCGCCTCTGGCGTGCGCAAAGGCAATGTGATCGAACATGAAGACGGCAAGCTCTATGTCGTGCTGAAGGCTGAAAGCATGCATCCCGGCAAGGGCACGCCCACCACCACCATCGACATGCGCCGCATTTCTGACGGTGTGAAGACGGTCGTGCGCTACAAGACCACCGATGCGATGGAACGCGCTTTCGTCGAAACCATCATGCATACTTATCTGTATCAGGACGGCGACAATTACGTCTTCATGAACCCCACGACCTTCGAACAGATCCCGCTGACCGCCGACATGGTGGGTGATTTCGCCCCCTATCTGCAAGAAGGCATGGAATGCCAGATCGCCATGTTCAATGATGGCCCGATCTCGATTGA
The DNA here is from genome assembly GCF_015714715.1 of Aestuariivirga litoralis. NCBI lineage: Bacteria > Pseudomonadati > Pseudomonadota > Alphaproteobacteria > Hyphomicrobiales > Aestuariivirgaceae > Aestuariivirga > Aestuariivirga litoralis. The sequence continues at coordinate 405,252 of NZ_WAHS01000002.1, forward strand.
AATTCCCCAGCGCATCACGCTGGAAATCACCGACACCGAACCGGCGATCAAGAACCAGACGGCGTCGTCGTCCTTCAAGCCGGCCATGCTGTCCAACGGCGTGCGCACCATGGTGCCGCCGCATGTGACCTCCGGCACGCGCATCGTGGTGGACACCACCGATGGTTCCTACGTCGAACGCGCCAAGGACTAAGCTTTAAAAAGTTTTCTCACCGCATCATGCGGGAGTGCCGGGCTGCGATGACCATCGCGGCCCGTCATCGTTTCATTGGCAACCATGGAATTGATCACTGCTTCTTCGGCCGCATAAACCGCTGCCGCATAGAACGGGTTAATCTCGCCCCAGGGTACAAAATCCAGTTTTGACAGAACAGGCTTCTGGCCTTTCGGATAGCCGTTGGAAAAGGCCGCTTCATTGGCCGTCGAGAAGGCCAAGAAAATATCGCCGGAGAAATGCGAGCCGGTGGTGCCAGTGCGGGCTAGGCCCAGCATCAGCCGCCGCGCCAGCGCCTGCAACTGCCCCGGCAGCAAGGGCGCATCAGTAGCCAGCACGCCGATGCAGGAGCCATCTCCCTCGCGGGCAAAATGATCCGCATACGGATTATCGGCCAGAAGCTGCTGACCAATTGGATGCCCTGCGATGGTCAATTCATGCCGCGCGCCGAAATTGGTCTGCAGGAAAACGCCTACAATATATTCGTTGCCGCCATACTTCACCACGCGAGAGGCGGTGCCATTGCCGCCCTTGAAGGCATAGCAATTCATACCCGTGCCGCCACCGACCGAGCCTTCCTCGAGCGCACCCGTCTGCGCCGCATCAATCGCCAGCCCCGCCATTTCGGGTGTGACATGCGAGCCATAAACATCATTCAGATAGCCATCCCAGGTTTCCGCCACCACCGGCAGCAGCCATTCGGGGATCACATCGGCCTTGTGCTTGGCCATCCAATCAATCACGCCGCGATGCACCGGCCCCACCGCATGGGTGTTGGTGATCATCACCGGGGAATTGAACTGCCCGGCTTCATTGATCCACGACGCACCCGTCACTTCGCCATTGCCATTGAAGGAATGAAACCCGGCCGCCACAGGATTGCCCAAACCAGCACGCCCGCGCGGCAGGATGGCGGTGACGCCCGTGCGCACATTCTCGCCCTGGATCAGCGTGTGGTAACCCACTTCCAGCCCCGGCACATCGGTGATGGTATTGAACTTGCCGGGTTCGCCCAGAAACGGCACTCCCAGTGTCCGTGCCCGCAATTTGCTCATCAGGCCCGCCCAGCTTCCGTGGACAGCATGGCGGAGGAAGCCCCCAGCTTGTGCAGCGCCGCCTCATGCAATGCCTCGCGCGGCGTGCCGAACACCAGGCCAGGATCAGCATCGCAATGCAGCCAGCCATTATGCATGATCTCACTCTCCAACTGGCCGGGGCTCCAGCCCGCATAACCAAGTGCAAGTATCTTGCGCGAAGGCCCCTTGCCATCGGCTATCGCCTGCAACACATCCACCGTGGCGGTGAGCGCATAGTCAGTGCCCACCTTGAGTGTTTCATCGGAATGGTAATCGGTGGAATGCAATACGAAGCCCTGGAATTGCTTCACCGGCCCGCCTAGCATGACCGGGAGCTGGAGAATCTCGGTGGAGGTTTCATCCAGCTTCATCTTTTCGACCAGATCAGCGAACACCATGCGAGGTGCGGGCTTGTTGATGACGAGGCCCATCGCCCCGTCTTCGCTATGCGCGCACAGAAACACCACCGACTTGGCAAAATCATCCCCCTCAATTGAAGGCATGGCGATCAGCAGTTTTCCGTTCAGTGAGATGTGCTTGCTCATGGCAGAATCATAATCCCAAAACAATTTGACAGGAAGGTGATTGGCAAGTGAACCCATCAGAGACTATTTTAAACCCATGAAACGCAGAAATGTTCTGATCGGCCTCGGGCTTTTGCCCCTCACCTCCACCGCCAAGGCCGATGGCACCGGTTGGCGCGCCCGTCTGGTCAGCGGCGGCTTTGACGGCAATGACTATTGGGCCGGGCTCCATATCGCTTTGGGCGAGGGCTGGAAAACCTATTGGCGCGTGCCGGGCGAGGCGGGCATCCCACCGGAGATCAAGGTGGAAGGCGTTGATGTCACCGGCTTTGAAGTTCTGTTCCCCCTGCCCGAACGCATTGATGACGAGAGCGGCGAGGCCATCGGCTATCACCATGAAGTGCTGCTGCCCATCCGCATTTCGGTGAAAGATGCAGGCAAAGTGCCGGATGCTGCGCTTTCCGCCTTCTTCGGCGTGTGCAAGGAAATCTGCGCGCCCGCGAAGTTCGAAAGCAAACTGTCTGACGCCAAGGCGGATGCCGAGCTTCTCAAAGCTTGGCGCGCCAAGGTGCCGGCAGCGGGTACTTTCGCCAGCGGCGTGACGCAGGAGAAGGACGAAGTTGTTCTCACCTTCACCGGCCCGGCCGATGATATTCTCGCCGAAGGGCCAGTGGGGTTGTATTTCCGTCGTCCCGTGATCAGCGGTAGCACGGCCCGTTTCAAAATAGACGGTCTGGATGAGGGCCAGAAGCTGAGCGGAGAAAGCCTCACCTTCACCGCAACGAACAAAGGCCAAGGGCTTGTGCAGGTGATCACAGTCGCATAAGCGTCTCCCAACAGGAGAGACCCATGATCAAGATCGGCGACAAGATTCCAGCAGCAGAGTTCCTCAGCTTCAATGCCGAAGGCCAGATGAAGCTGACCAGTGACGATGTGTTCGCCGGCAAGAAGGTCGTGCTGTTCGCCGTGCCCGGCGCCTTTACCCCCACCTGCTCGATGAACCACATGCCGGGCTTTGTGGACAATGAAGCGGCGATCAAGGCCAAGGGCGTAGATACCATCGCCTGCGTCTCGGTCAATGACGTGCATGTGATGAAGGCCTGGAGCAAGGCTTCCGGTGCTGACGGCAAGATCGTTATGCTGGCCGATGGCACGGCTGACTTTGCTAAGGCCGTGGGCCTTGATGCCGTGATGGGCGCCATGGGCCTGCGCTCGAAACGCTATTCGATGATCGTCGACAAGGGCGTGGTCACGCATCTGAATGTCGAGGAAAAATCCGGCGTGAATGTTTCGGGCGCTGAGACGATTCTCGAGCAGCTGTAACTAACTCCCTTTTTACGTCCGTCACCCCGGCGAAGGCCGGGGCCCCGCTTCTTCGTCTGAACGCGCGAGAAGAAGCGGGATCCCCGCCTTCGCGGGGATGACGGAATGGTCCCGCGGCCGTTAGGCATAACTCCTTAACACCCAAGACTCTCGGGCCCGCCCGCATCTAGGCTCCCATTCGGGAGTTTGGCTGTGTTGAGAGTTTGCGTCATCGCGGGGTTTGCCTGTTTCGCCACAATGGCGGAGGCGGAGACTTTGACTTGCTCGCCAGCGCCCGCCCCGCAAAACCAGGTTTCCGTATCTGGCGGTGCCGGGGGCCAGAATTTTGTCTTCCGCATTTCAGTGGATGGCGTGCCGCTGCCGGATGATCAGACGGCCAGCAAGGAATCCAAGCCGAAGCCCACAGAGGCCGCCTGCGACTTCACTTCTTGAACGGCGCCATGCCCTGGCGTGCCAGTTCGTCGGCGCGTTCATTGTCATCATGGCCGGCGTGACCCTTCACCCAATGCCATGAAATCTGGTGCTTCTGGATGGCTTCATCCAGCGCCTGCCACAACTCGGCATTCTTCACCGGCTTCTTATCGGCAGTTTTCCAGCCATTGCGCTTCCAGCCATGAATCCATTTGGTGATGCCGTCCTTCACATATTGCGAATCGACATGCATCTCGGCCTTCACCGGGCGCGTCAGTGCCTTCAGCGCCTCGATCGCCGCCGTCAGCTCCATCCGGTTATTGGTGGTCTGCGCCTCGCCGCCGGAAAGCTCCTTGCGGGTGCCGTTGTAATCAAGAATAGCACCCCAGCCACCGGGGCCAGGATTGCCGGAGCAGGCGCCATCGGTGTGAACAACAACAACGTCTTTTGTCATGCGGCAGGAGCGGCAGCGGGCCTGAGTTCGCGCGGCAGCTTGAAGGACACATTCTCCTCGCGCAGCACGACTTTCTCGACCGTCACTTCATAATGCGCGCGGAAGGCATCAATGATTTCATTGACCAGCACTTCCGGTGCGGAAGCGCCGGCGGAAAGCCCCATTACTTTCAGGCCCTGCAGCTGCGCCCAATCAAGATCGGTGGCGCGCTGCACCAGCAGCCCAATCGGGCAACCGCTTTTCACGCCCACTTCAACCAGGCGCTTGGAATTGGATGAATTCGGCGCCCCCACCACCACCAGCGCGTCAATGCCGGCCGCGATACTCTTCACCGCTTCTTGCCGGTTGGTCGTGGCGTAACAAATGTCTTCGCGCGTCGGCCCCTTGATGGCCGGGAAGCGTTTCTGCAAAGCCACGATCACATCGCGCGTATCATCCACCGAAAGCGTGGTCTGCGTGACGAAGGCCAGCTTTGATGGATCGCGCACTGGCACAGCCTCAGCGTCTTCAACCGTTTCAATCAGGCTCACCGCACCAGGCGGCAATTGCCCCATCGTGCCGATCACTTCCGGATGGCCCTTGTGGCCGATGAGGATGATTTCCAACCCCTGCTCAAAATGCCGCTGGGCTTCCATGTGCACCTTGGTGACCAGCGGGCAGGTCGCATCGATCTGGAACATGGCACGGCGCTGGGCTTCGGCAGGAACGGCCTTGGGCACGCCATGGGCCGAGAAAATCACCGGATGGTCGCCGGGCGGAATCTCATCCAGCTCATCGACGAAAATGGCGCCCTTGGATTTCAGATCATCAACGACGAATTTGTTGTGAACGATTTCGTGGCGCACATAGACGGGCGCGCCATAGATTTCGAGCGCGCGTTCCACAATATCAATGGCCCGCACGACACCGGCGCAAAAGCCGCGCGGCGCTGCAAGCAGGATCTTGAGTTCAGGCTTCGCCATCGCCCGGAAATGGGCTGAGGCCATGATCTTGTCAAGCCGTGAAGAAGTGGCCTAGCCCTGCATCACATGCTTGGCCAGGCGCTGCTGCGCGGCCAGCACTTCGATGACATTGCCCGAACCAGCGGCACGTTCGATCATCCGCAGATCATCGGCCATCGCGGTTTCCTGCTGTTGGGCGGCAAGCTCGGTTTCAGCCCGTTGGTCATTGACTGCTTTTGTGGACTGAATGCGTTGCCAATCGGCCTGGGCAGCACGAAGGTCTTCCGAACCTGTTCCGTTTCCAATCGCAAGCACGTCGGTATTCACCTGGGCGCGTGGTTTGAACTCTGCCGGCGGCACCTGCTTTTCAGCACTCCTCCGGGCTGACTCACCAAGGCCCTGACGAATCTGAGTAATAGTGGGCGTGTGACTTACAGTGGTAACTTGCATAGCTCCTCCTTCCTCAGTGAAACCTTTGACAGGCAATGTGGATTTAAATACCAGAAGTTGAAGCTATGACCTTGGCAGATATGCAGTCAAATTGCACGTCTCTTCGATTTTTGCGGTTACCTTCGCCGCAATGGAAAAGCTCAATAGCAATTGAAAGTTGAGAGGCAGATGAAGGCTTTCGTTAACCGCTTTTTGGCACGCCTAAGCCTGCAGCAACGCTTCGCCCAGGAAGCTGTCACTATTGGCAACCCCCGGAAGGGCAAAGAAATATCCGCCACCGACCGGCTTAATATATTCCTCGAGCGCCTCGCCATTGAGGCGCTGCTGAATGGCGCGGAAACCCTGGTCGAGGTCTGATTGATAGCAAACAAACAGCAAACCCATATCCATCTGGCCGGATTTGCTGAGGCCTGTCGAGTAGTTGTAACCCCGCCGGAGGATGCGGGTCGCCATCGCCTTGGCGTCGCGCGGATTGGCGAGGCGGATATGGGCATCCGCCGCGATTGCGGATTTGTCGGGCGTAGCCACGAAATCCGGCTCATCCATTTCGCCGGTCTTGCCGAGCGGTGCTCCGGAATATTTATGCCGGCCGATAATGCGTTCTTGTTCATTCAGCGCGGTGCGGTCCCAGCGCTCGACGAAATTGCGGATGATGCGCACCACCTGATAGCTGCCGCCTTCGGTCCATTGCGGCTCACCATTTTGGCCGCCCTTGGTCCAGACCAGCTGGGTCATCAGGCTCGCATCACCGTGGGGCGGATTGGCCGTACCATCCTTGAAGCCCAGATGATTGCGCGGGGTTTCTTCGCCCACGGCGCGCTTGTCCTTTGGCGCGAGGTGGCCTTCCAGCTTCCAGCGCGCAGCCAAAAGATCTGGCGTGTTCTTGATAATGGCGCGCAGCGCATGCAGCGCCGTTTCCTGCCTATTGGCGCAGAACTGCAGCAAGATATCGCCATGGCAAATGCTCGCATCGGGCGAGTCATTCGGGAAACGTTCCATCGGGATCAGCTTGGCGGGCTTGACATTGGCGAGGCCGTAGCGGTCATTAAAGAGGCTGGCGCCGACTGACACCGTGATGGTCAGCCCATCAGGATACATGGTCTTGCCCAGCATGCCTGAGTCAGGCGGCGGGAATTTCGCATCCACTTCCGGCACCGGGCCGCCCTTGGTCAGCGTGGTGATCTCGGTGGTGAGCAGGCGGAACAGGCGCTCAAGCCCGGCCCGGTTTTCGGCCACGCAATTGAAAGCCACCAGCACACCATAAGGCTGCTGCGGCGTGACGATGCCGGCCTGATAAGTGCCGAAGCAATCATGCACCTCTTCAAGACCGCCGGGACCCGCGGCGGGATCAGGCGTTTGTGCGTTTGCCACAGCACTGCCCGCGACCGCTGCAAGGCTCGCGGTTGCGGCTTGCAGCAGGCGGCGGCGTGATGTGCCGAAGCTTTTCAATTATAGTCCCAGCGCGCCCGTCAGCTTGGCCAGGTCTTCAGCCAGCGGCGTCAGGGCACCCTTCAGAGCGTTGCGATCATCCTCAGTCAGGGCGGAGTAGGACTTGTAGCCTTCGCCTTCCTTGTACTTGGCAAGAATGGCATCAACCTTGGTAAAGTTGGCGCTGGTCGCGTCAAGCAAAGCCTTGTCCTTCTTTTCCAGCGGCGCCTTGATCAGTTCCATGATCTTCTTCGAGCCATCCACATTGGCCTGGAAGTCATAGAGATCAGTGCCGCTGTAACGGTCTTCTTCACCGGAAATCTTGGACTTGAACACTTCCTCAATCAGGGCACCGGCACCGGCCACCATGGTGGCGGGCAGAATGTCCATGACGGCGATGCGCGACTGCAGCTCGGTCACATCGACCAGCAGCTTGTCGGCCAGATCGGAAAGTCCATCAGTCTTCTTTTCGCTGAACAGGCTGAACTCAATCCGGTGGAAGCCGGTCCAGGTCGGGTCCTGTTCCTTCTTTTCAAAATCATCGGCGCGCGCGTCGATGGCCGGATCGAGATCGCCGAACAATTCGGCCACCGGTTCGATGCGTTCGTAATTCACGCGCACCGGGCCAAACAGCTTCTGGGCTTCTTCCAGCTTGCCGCCCTTGATGGCAGCGGTGAAAGCGGTGACGTTTTTCACCAGAATGTCCGCTTCGCCCTGGGCATAGGCACGATAGGCTTCCACGGCCTTGGTGATTTCAGGATCAACGGCGACTGTCGGCGCGGCAGTGCCGGCCGTGACGGTCAGCTTGCCCTTTGGGTTGGAGAGAAGACCGCATGTCATGTCGTAGGTGCCGGCCTTGAGCTTGGGCTTCAAATCCAGCTTGAAGCCGGGGAGAATGTTCTCGCGCTCGAACACAACTTTCACGCCGTCAAGAATTTCCCATTCCAGCGCTTTCTTGCTGCCATTGACGATGGTGAAGATTTCTTCGCCTTCCTTGATCGAGACATCGTAGGGTTCGCAGCCCTTGTCGGTCACCGTGATGGTCTGCTGCGCGGGCGCATCTTCAGCGCGCACTTCGGCAATGAAAGCTGCGGCGGTGAGGAGGGCCGCAGCAGACACGGCAAACAGGTGGCGATTCATGACGGTGACTTTCCCTTGAATGAATTTATGAAACAGGCTTGGGCGCAGGCGCCGGGGACTGCGGCATGAGGAACAGGATCAGTGCTGGAATGGTGAACAGCAAATAGATGCCGAGCTCGCCCACCTTCGGCGCATCGCGGTAACCGAAGAAGCCACCCAGCAAGACACCGATAAGACTGTCAGACGGCAGCACATTGGAAAGATCGAAGGCAGTTTCCTGGAATAGGTTCCAGATCCCGGCTTCATGCAGGTGAACCAGCACATTGGCCAGAATGCCGCCCGCCACGAGGATGATGAAAACGCCGGTCCAGCGGAAGAAGGCACGCATATTGAGTTTCATGCCACCCTTGAACACCGCATAGCCAAGTACAGCAGCACTCAGCAGGCCCAAGGCAGCCCCGGCAAAAACCGTCCAGTCTGATGCTTGCTGGATAATGGCGATCATGAACACCACCGATTCCAATCCTTCGCGGCCGGTCACGAGGAAAGCCGTGCCAGCGAGCGGCCAGCTCCAGTTGGAAGTGGACTTCTGCAGCGCTGCATCCACTTTGTCATGCAGCTCTTTCTTGATGGTGCGGCCCACTTTGCGCATCCAGAAGACCATGGAGATCAGCATGAACACCGCAAACAGGCCCACTGCTGATTCGAACAATTCCTGTTCGGCCTGTGGAAATTCGCTGCCAGTTATGGTGATGAGCACACCGATGATTACGCTAACCGCGATGGCGGCAGCCACACCGGCCATGACCGAGGGAAGTGCGGAGCGGCGGCCCGTCTGCACCAGATAACTGGATAGGATGCCAACGATCAGTGAGGCTTCAAAACCCTCACGCAACATGATCAGGAAAGCTATGAACATCGCAACACCCGCAAAGCCGACAATAAAGCTCGGATATTATTTCATTCCCGAGGAGTCAAGTCGGATTGGAGTGCTGCGACATTAGTGGGCAAGGGTGACTGAGCAGCATAAGCCGCAGAATATCCGTCACTCAGACTTCAAAATACATCATAAAATCATGTAATATATAGCTTTTTTTAAAAGATGGACCATTTCTGCGGTGAAATGCGCCTATGCCCAAGCTACATAGATACCCACGACAACCATGGCCACCACGACAGCCAGCAAGCTGAAACCGAGGACGTAACGCACATTATGACCGGTCACACCTTGCCGCACCCGGTTGGTTTGGCTTGTAGAATGGAGGCCATCTTCCGAGCCGTCACTTTGTGTGGGTCTCGTTTTCAGCTCATTCAGCATGTCGCTCACCCTTTCAAAAACCAGTTCGAAAAATCAACGCGACATCGCAGATGAAGTTCCTCTCGTCGCCATGCAGCCCGTGACCTCCGGAACAATTGCAAGGCGAGCGAGTTGCGAGTCCATGACCAATGCGGACACGGCAAGCATGGTCTTTTCAAATCATCAACCGTCACTTTCCAGGAGAAACATCCCATGCCCTCAACATCCACACACTCCACCAAAGCGGCAGGTGCCGCGAAGAAAACTTCATCAGGCAAGGACAAAGGTCTTGCCGATCTTTTCCTGCACGGCATCAAGGATATCTATTACGCCGAAAAGAAGTTGACCAAGGCGCTGCCCAAAATGATCAAGGCGGCAAAGTCGCAGGATTTGATCGACGCTCTCACCAGCCATCTGAAGGAAACCGAAGGGCATGTCACGAAAGTGGAGCAAGTGTTTGCATTGCTCGACATGGCACCCAAGGCCGTGAAATGCGACGCCATTGATGGCATCGTAGCGGAAGCCGAAGAAATCCTGAAGGATTTCGGCAAGACTTCTGCCGCTGATGCAGCGATCATTTTCTCCGGCCAGGCGGCGGAGCACTATGAAATCACCCGCTATGGCAGCCTGCGCACTTTTGCCGAGGTGCTGGGCTATGACAAGGCCTCGAACATCCTGCAGTCCATCCTGGATCAGGAAAAGGCCGCTGATAAGAAGCTCTCAGAAATTGCCGAAGACCGGGTGGATTATGCAGCTGCCGGCAGCGACTCATATGAAGATGGCAACGTGCTGTCTGACGGTGAGCCACGCAAGGAAAAGGGCGCGATCAACTGGCGCCTGTGGCAATAACTGATCAACGATAGCAACCACACAGGGGATGCGGCGAAAGCTCCATCCCCTTTTTGTTGCGCCATCAGGCGCTTCTCGAATTCATGATTTATTTCGGAACTGAGGGCGCGTTGGGGTCGTTCACCCAGGCAAGCAGCAACACCGCGCTTGCATCACCAACCCCAATCAGGAGTCCACAATGCCAAATCAACAGCATTCAAGCGCCGGAAAAAAGGATGAAGGCGTTCGCCGCAACGACCAAGGCGAATTCACCAAACAGCAAGAGCAGAAGCATCAAGGCGATGGCCAGCAAGGCGGCGTGCATCGTGATGGTGGCGGCCAACAAGGTGGCCATTCCGGCACCGACCGGCAGCAAGGTTCTGACAAGCGATGAAGAACGGCGGCCCCGGTTTCATCGGGGCCGCTCTCTGTCGATTAGATGCGTCCCATGAGCAGCAAGACCACCAGAATGACAAGGATGAGACCTACGCCGCCGGATGGACGGTAGCCCCAGTCGCGGCTGTAACCCCATGTAGGCAAGGCACCGAGCAGAGCCAGAACAACAATGATGATCAGAATGGTGGACACGATTTTTCACTCCTGTGTTTCGATCACAACGCAGGCATGAGCCGCTTGTTCCGGCGGAACAAATGCCGCACCCCGCTGTTGTCCCACAGGACAATCAAGTGAGTGAGGGCGTCATGCCAGGCAGGACATTCTGGAAAGGCCATTTGCGTTTGGCATTGGTGACCATCCCGGTGCAAATGGTGACCGCCACCAAGACCGATGCTGAAATTCACTTCCACCAGATCGACCGCGACAGCAAGAAACGCATCAAATATGTAAAGACCGCACCGGGCGTCGGCGAAGTGGCCAATGAAAACATCGTCAAGGGTTTTGAAGTCGAGCCTGGCAATTATGTGTTGCTGGAAGATGACGAGATTGATTCGCTGAAACTTGAAACCCGCCACACGATTGAGCTCACTGAATTTGTCGATGTTTGCGCCATTGATCCGCTTTATTTCGACCGGCCGTATTATCTTCTGCCAGATGGCGATGTGGCCGAAGAAGGCTTCCGCGTGATCCGCGATGCGCTGCGCGACGAAGGCAAGGCTGGCATTGGCCAGCTCACTTTGCGCGGTAAGGAAAACCTGATTTCATTGAAAGCCAGCGGTGCGGGCCTGCTGCTGGAAACGTTGCGCTATGAAAGTGAGATCAAGGAAGCCGATGACGTGTTCGCCGGCATAGGCAAATCCAAACTGAAACCCGAACTCACCGAAATGGCGCGCGATCTGATCGCCAAACGCACGACTAATTTTGATCCTTCCAAATTCAAGAACCATTATGCGGCCGCTTTGCGCGAACTGGTCAATGCCAAGCTGAAGCATGGCAAGGTGAAGGTGGATGACAATGAAGAAAAATCCGCCCCCGTGATCGACTTCATGGAGGCCCTGCGCAATTCCGTCGGCAAAGGCGAGAAGAAGAAAGCGGCGGCACCCGCAAAAACTGCAGCCAAGAAACGCGCCAAGGCGTCGTGATGCGCGGCGGCATGCTGGCGGAATATGGCCGGAAGCGGAATTTCTCTGCCACCTCCGAGCCCAAGCCCGCGCACAAAAAACAAAAAGGCCGCAGCTTTGTCGTGCAACGCCACTGGGCTACACGGGAGCATTTTGATCTACGCCTTGAGATGAATGGCGTGATGGTGAGCTGGGCGGTGACACGCGGCCCCAGCGCCAACCCGGCCGACAAACGCCTGGCGGTGAAGGTGGAAGACCACCCTGTTTCCTATTCGGATTTTGAAGGCACGATCCCCAAGGGCCAATATGGTGGTGGCACCGTGATGGTGTGGGACCGGGGCGATTACACCCCGCTGGTCGATGATCTCGATGAAGCGTTGCGCGGGGGTAAGCTGAAAATCGAATTTCACGGCGAGCGCATGAAGGGCGGCTACGCACTTGTGCGCATGCATACGCGCGACAAGTCGCATGACAATTGGCTGCTGATCAAGGAGCGCGATGAATATGCGGTGGGCAGCAGTAATCTTCCCGGCGAACACCTCACCAGTGTAAAGACTGGCCGCAACCGCGATGAGATCGCGGGCGGCACGCAAGTCTGGAAGACCACGCCGACCAAAGGTGCCAGCAAGGAGCGTGCGGCCTTTGTGAAGCCGATGCTGTGCAAGCTGGTGGACGCGCCGCCCGATGGTGCGGCCTGGCTGCATGAAGACAAGTACGATGGCTACCGCATCCAGATCGTGAAGAATGGCGACACGATCCGCCTCTATAGCCGCGAGGGTTTGGACTGGACGGAGAAATTTCCCTCCATCACAAAATCCGCTGCCAAGCTGAAGGCGGTTTCAGCCATCATCGATGGCGAGGCGGTTGTGTTCAACAAGAGCAAGGTCAGTGACTTTGGACAATTTGTTGCAGCACTGAAAGAGTCTCCAGCGCAGATTGAATACATGGCCTTCGATGCGCTGTTTTACGACGGCGCAGATTTGCGCCGTGAGAAACTGAGCGCCCGCAAGCTGGTGCTGGAAAAGCTGTTGCCCGCGAAGGATAAATACTTGCATCTCTCGCCCTTCACTCTGGGTGATGGCGCCAAGCGTTTCGCCAAAAGCCTGAAGGACGAGACCGAAGGCATCGTCTCCAAGCGCCTCGATTCAAAATATATTTCCGGGCGCGGTGATAGTTGGGTGAAGGCCAAGCATGGTACGCGCGAAGATGTGGTGGTGGTTGGTTACACGCCTTCGACCAAAGGCCGGGCCTTTGGGGCTTTGGTGTCTGCAGTGGAGAACAAGAAGGCATTGGACTATTCTGGCCGCATCGGAACCGGTTTCAGCGTGGTGGAACAGAAGCGCCTTCTTGAAATACTGAAGGGCTTGGAACGCAAAGGCCCGCCGCCATCCTTGCGGAACGCACAGCTTGCACCGCGCGGCACCAAATGGGTTCAACCGGAATTGCGCGTTGAAGTCGCCATGGCGGGCTGGACGCCGGACCATCAATTGCGCCATCCTCGCTATCTGGCTTTGCGCGCAATGCCTGAAACGAAAGCCCCGGTGATGAAAGCTGAACCACCGAAGAAACCGAAAGCCGTTTCCAAATCCTCCACGCCTTTGGTGATCACCCATGGTGACCGCGTGGTGTTTCCCGATGCCAAGATCACCAAGCAGCAGATCGCCGATTATTATGATGAAGTGGCCGAGCTCGTCCTGCCGCATCTGGCAGGCCGCCCGGTGAGCTTCGTGCGCGCACCCGAATCCATCGCCAAGGAAACCTTCTTTCAGCGCCACGCACTGAACGGCATGCGCGCCGGCATCGAGCGCGTGCCGGACCCGGAAGGCAAGCATGATGACTTCCTCGCCATCGCCGACAAATCCGGCCTGCGCAGCTGTGCACAATTCGGCATCGTGGAATTCCACGGCTGGGGATCGCATCTTCCGCATCTCGACAAGCCGGACCGCGTAGTCTTCGATCTTGACCCAGACGAGAATGTGGATTTTGCCGAAGTGAAACGCGCCGCCTTGCAATTGCGCGATATGCTGAAGGAGATTGGCCTTGCCAGCTGGCCGCTGCTGAGCGGCGGCAAAGGCGTGCATATCATTGCACCTCTCGATGGCACGCAGGACTGGGACATGATTGGCACTTTCACCAAGGGCATCGCCCGTGGCCTCGCCGAGCAGGACCCCAAGCATTTCATCGCCACCGCTTCAAAAGCGCAACGCAGCGGCAAGATCTATGTCGATTGGCTGCGCAACAAGATGACAGCAACGGCGATTGTGCCCTGGTCACTGCGGGCTCGCGCCACCGCCAGTGTGGCAGTGCCGATCACTTGGGAGGAGCTGCCGAATTTCAAATCAGCGGCGCGCTACACGATCAAGGATCACCCCAGCACGAATGCCTGGCGTGGTTTCTTCACTAAGAAACAGGCGATCCCCGCTGGCGCGATTGCCTTCCTGAAAAGCCGTTGGCCGTAAGCTCAGTCGCGAGGACGCGAAGCCTTATCGAGTGCTGCCAACTCATCCGACGTCAGTTTCAATTTCGCGGCCGCCACGAGATCACTGAGCTGGTTCTGGTTGGTCGCACTTGCAATGGCGGCGGCAACCGTGGGCCGCGTGACCAGCCAGGCCAAAGCCACTTGCGCGCTCGTCGCTTTGTGCGCTTCGGCCACAACAGCCAGCGCATCCAAAATCCGGAAGCCGCGCGGCGTGAGATAATTGGCCATGCCACCACCACGCGCCGCACTCTTGGAAGAATCCGCTGCCGAGCGGTATTTGCCGCTGAGGAAACCATGCGCGAGTGAGAAATAAGTCAGCACCTTGATGTCGCGTTTCTGGCACAACGGCAGAAGCTCTGATTCAAACGGCTCCCGCTCATAAAGATTATAAAGCGTCTGCAGCCCGGAGAACGCCGGCAAACCCTTGGCCGCGGCCGTATCCTGCATTTGCGCCAGCCGCTCGGCCGAATAATTCGAAGCCGCAATGGCCTTGATCTTTCCCTGGGCGATCAGTTTCTGGAACGCTGTCAGCGTTTCCTCTGGCGGCGTGACGTTGTCATCGTAGTGCACATAGTAAAGATCAATCGCCTCGATCTGCAGCCGCTTGAGTGAAGCTTCAACCGCTTTGGTCAGATAGGCCGCAGTGGCGTTGCCATTGGCGAATTCGCCCGGAGCGCCCGGAGCGCCGCCCTTGGTGTGAATGACCACCTCATTGCGCTTGCCCGTCTTCTTGAGCCATTTGCCGATTATAGTTTCAGACTCGCCGCCTTTGTTGCCGGAGCCCCAGTACGAATAGATATCAGCCGTATCAAACGTGTTGAGCCCGCCTGCCACTGCGGCATCAAGAATGGCGAAGGACGTGGCCTCGTCAATGCTCCAGCCAAAGACATTTCCGCCGATGACAATCTTCGGCACCTTGATTTCAATATTGCTCACGAGAAAACTCCGGTTATTTTACCGCACCTGCGGTGAGGCCCTTGATGATGTAGCGCTCAAGGAAAATGCCGATGATGATCAGCGGCAGAATGGCTGCCGATGAAATCGCCGCCATCGACCACCAGGAAATGCCTTGCGAGCCCGTCTGGCTGGCGACCATCACAGGCAATGTCTTGGCATGGGTGGAGGTGAGCAGTGCTGCAAAGAAGTATTCATTCCAGCACAGGATCACCGCCAGGATGAAGGCCGCCACCATGCCGGGAAGTGCGATCGGCACAATGATCTTGAGGAAGGCACCCCAAGTGGAACAGCCATCAACGAGTGCGGCCTGCTCCAGCTCCAGTGGAATAGAGTCAAACTGGTCGCGCATGATCCAGATCACGATGGGCAGCACGGTGAGTGCGTAAATCAGGATGAGACCGAACAGCGAATCCAGCAGCGCCAGTTCCTTGTAGAGCACGAGGAAAGGCATCGCCAACACCACCGGTGGCAGGATCAGCTGCGACAGGAAGAAGAAGGAAATGTCCTGGTTCTTCCAGATCATCCATTTGTACTGGAAGCGCGACAGGCCGTAAGCCGCCATGCTGCCAATGATCAGCGCCAGTGCTGAACCGCCGAAAGATGCGAGGATCGAATTCTTAAAGCGCAGCAGGAATTCCGTGCGCGGCGTGGAGTCAGTGAAGATCGTATCCGGCGAAAGCCCGATGGCGCGCAAGCCCAGCCAACTCGGCGTGAACTGCCAGTAAGGCACGATATTGCCTAGTTGCACATCCTTGGCCACTTTGAACGTGGTGCTGAAGGTCCAATAGATCGGGAACAAGGCAATCAGCGTCCAGACCAGAAGGGCGGCGTAGATGAGCGCTTTCTTGAGGGCTGATGGCATCGCCTATTCCTGCCGCTGCATGTAGCGCGAGGCCAGCTTCAACAGAAGCATGATGAAAATGATGATGAAGATCAGATAGGCTTCGGCCACCATCGTGCCGTAACCTACATTCGACCGGTCCTTATATTCGCGGAAGATGAAGCTGGACACAGTATCAGTCGCACCACCCGGCCCGCCGGATGTGGTGTTGATCACAATGTCTGCCAGCTTCAGCTGGAAAATGATGCGCAGGATGATCGTGGTGACACTCACCGGCAGCATCAGCGGGAAAGTGATCTCCCAGAAGCCCGACCATGCGCCAGCCCCATCCACCTTCGCCGCCTCCTGCACTTCTTTCGACAGCGCCTGCAGGCCAGCGAGGATCAGGATCATCATGAAGGGAATCCACACCCAGGCATCCATCGCCGCCAGCGTGGCTTTGGCCAGCCACGGCGTGGTGAGCAACGAGGGATTTTCCCAGCCCAGATGCCGCAGGAAATTGGTGACCGGCCCGAAGCGGAATTCCAGCATCGACTTGCCGATCATCCAGCTCACCGCCACAGGCGAAAGCATGAAGGGCAGAAGGAAGGCCACGCGGAAAAACCGCTGGCCCTTGATGTCGGCATTCAGCAGCAGTGCCAGGCCAAAGGCGATGACATATTGCACCAGCACAGTGCCCACATAGAAGATCATGTTGAATAGCGCGTTCCACACGCGCTCATCGCCGATCATTTGGTAAAAATTGGTAAGCCCGTTGAAATGCTGGCCGCTGGCCGACGCCAAGTTCCAGTCACTGAAGGCAATATAGAGTCCGAAGAATGTCGGGAAGATCACCATCGCCACGGTGAAAAACACCGCCGGCAAGACAAACAGCGCGCGCCAGCCCACCTCGCCGTAGCGCAGGATATTCCCGGCGCAGAGCAGCACGCTCCACAACCCGAAACCGACGAAAATCGGAAACCAGGTCTCAAAACCAAAACTGGTAAGGCCGGCGGCAAACAAAGTCTGCAGCGCCACGGCAACGAAGAACACAAATGTCCCTACCCGCATCGCCCAGGTCCCGAGGGCTTGGCGGCTGGCAGAGACGGATGCGATGACTGCATCGCGGCCTGAAGTGATGTCGTTGCTCATCGAAACAAAAATGCCCCTCCGCTCACTATGAGCGAAGGGGCGTGTCGATTACAAGCCCAGAGAAGCTTTATAGAGCTTGATCTGGCTGTCACGGCCCAGCTGGTCCGTGATCTTTTCCCAGGCAGCGGCGATCTGGTCAGCACCTTCCTGCACCTTCACCTTGCCAGCATAGATCTGGGCGAGGATGTCCTCGGCCGTGCTGTAATACTGGAAGATGCCGGGAATGCGCGGCTCAACAGCACCGTTCGGGTGGTTGTAGGAGTTGAACTGCGAGTCGAGATAGTTCGAGATGAAGGCCTTGTCGTAACCGGCATTCACCCATTCATCCACATTGTGCTGGCTGTTGCGGTAGCACTGGAAGCCCGAAGGATAGGCTGCCATCCACAGCGCGATGTCCTTGCCGCCGAGATGGGCAGCCAGCGACCAGGCCGCCTTATGCTTCTTCTCATCGGCATCGACACGCGCCATCACATAAACGCCCCAGCCGAGATAGGCCAGGTTGGGAGAATAGTTCGGGCCCGAGGCCAGCTTGTCCCACTTGCCCGTCTTGGCGTTATAGACGTCATCCGAACCCGGCAGGATGTCGAATGCGGTCTTGCCCTGGATGACCGACGAGTCATTGGTGTTGACGTTCGAACCAATGTCACCCCACCACGACAGCATCGAACCGGTGCCGGCGAGGAATTGCTGGAAGCCCGTCGTGCCCGGATCAGCATTGAGCTGGTCAGCCGGTTCCGAAGGCAGGCAATCCACCACGTCCTGAATGGCGCGCACGAAGGCCGGGTTGTTGACGCGCGGCTTCATCGTGTCGGCATCGAACAGCCAGGCCTTGTCGTCTGGATGCTTGGCATAGGCGGTGGCGCGCGACTCGAGGAAGTAGAAGCCGAAGCCGCCCCAGCCCTTGCACGGGTCGAGATAGCCATAGGCATCCTGGCCGCCGATCTTCTTGCCCTTGAGGAACTTGGTGGCGGCATTGACCTGCTGCCAGGTCTTCGGCACGCCCCATGGTTCCTTGTTGCCGGCCTTGGCCCATTCATCAGCCAGGCCCTTGTCGGCGAACACATCGGAACGATAATTGAAATTGTGGCAGTCACCGTCCACCGTCACGCGGTATTGCTTGCCATCCCAGGTGCCGACCGGCGGCTTGAGATAGTTCACGATGTCATCCATATCGAGCTGCTTCTTCACCCAATCCGGCATGACCGAGGCAAGGCCCTTGCCGCACACGTCACCTTCAAACGGAGCGCCCATTTCGATCACGTCGAAATCGACGGTCTTGGTGGCGATCGATTGCTGCAGGCGGGCATTGTAGTCGGCCTGGGCAAGATCGATCCAGTTGATCTTCACACCGGTGTAGTCAGCCCAGGCCTTCGAGAGACCGCGGAACAGCACGTTGTGGACGTTCTGGTTGTTGAGACCCATGAAGGAAAGTTCCACGCCGGCAAATTCGCCCTGCTTGAACATTTCCTTCGTCGGCCCAAGGCACATTTCACCAACCTTTTGCCAATCGGCATCCGTAGGCTGGCCTTTGCCAACGCCCGGAATTTTCAGGATGGCAGCGCGCAGATCATCGGCTGCCGCTGCAGGGGTGGTGGTGGCTGCACCGGTCACGGCAACCGCACCGGCCGCCGCTGCTGTGCCCAGCAATTCGCGGCGATTCATGATCAGATTGTATTCTTGAACTTTCATTTTTCTCTCCCAATGACTGTGCCCGGAGAAATTTTGCATCCTCTCTCGGCTTCAAAGTCAGTGGATACGTTACACCTTTGAAGCGTTTCGTCAAACGTGATCATACCAGTTTTTGCTGCTCAAAAATGCTGCAACGCGAATGGCTGATCACACACTGCGCATCAAGTCCCGGTTGCGCTCATAGAGCGCGCGGAAGGTGGCATGCTGCCGATCATAAAGCGGTTTGACGGCCGGGTTCGGCGCAACATTACGCGCCGCCTTGTTCCATTCATTGATGTCCGAAGCCTTCACCGCGCCCACACCAAGTGCGGCGAGGAAGGCATCACCGTAAGACGCGCCCATCGTCTTGGCACGCACCGCCTGGGCAAAGCCCCCAATATCGGATGTGGCCTGCAGCCACACATCATTATTGGTGCCGCCGCCCACCGCTTCGATATGCGACACCTGCTGGCCGGCATTGGCATAGGTCTCCATTACATGCCGCGTGCCGTGGCCGATACCTTCGAGCAGCGAACGATATACATCGCCGCGCGTATGCGTGAGGTTCAGCCCGAAGATCATGCCCTTGGCATCAGGATCATGGATGGGCGTGCGTTCGCCAGAGAAGTAAGGCAGCGCGACAAGTCCCTTGGCACCGGGCGGCGACAGAGCTGCTTCCTGCGCCAGCGCAATGGCACCCTGCTTGGCGTCTGTAAACTCATGGCTGAACTGGTCGCGGAACCAATGTGTAAGCGTGCCGCTGGTGGCGAGGCCCGACATCGACGCATGCTGGCCCGGAAACAGCCAGGGCGCATACCACAGCCGCGCATCCTGCCCGCGTGCAGCGGTGACCAGAATAATGAAAATGGTAGAGCCGTACATCAACATCATCTGGCCGGGTGCCAGCACGCCCACGCTCACTGCTTCGGCTGCGGCATCAATGGTGCCGGCGATGACAGGCGTTCCGGCGGCCAATCCGGTTTCCGCCGCAGCCTTTGCTGTGACTTCGCCCGCAATCTCGGTGGTCCACATCACGTCCGCGAGCTTGTCCTGACTGCAAATGCCTTTGGCAAAGCGCGGGCTCCATTTCTCTTCAGCCGGGCTGTAAAGCGGCTGCCACGATCCGGCGGAATAGTGATCAATCACATGCTTACCCGTAAGCCGGTGTACGATAAAGGTGGTGGAAGTGATGAACTTGTCGGCCTTGGCATAAAGCTCTGGCCGCTTGTTCTTCAGCCATTGGATTTTGGGCCCCACCGATTGGCTGGTGAGCGCATTGCCGGTTTCCGACAGCAGCACGGCCTCACCATATTCAGCGGTGAGCGCGCGGATTTCCTCCGCCGCGCGTGTATCCACGCCATAGAGCACGCCATTCATCAGCGGGTTGCCGGCCTTGTCCACCGGCAGCATGCAGGGCCCGATGGCCGATGCGCCGATGGCCTTGATGCTTTTCGGATCGGCATTGGATTGCGCCAGCAGGCTTTGCGTCAGGCGCTTGAAATCACCCCACCAGTCAGCTTCAGCATCATGCTCGGCCCAGCCTGGTTGCGGCACCAGCATCTTGTGTTGATGCGCCGCCGTCGCCACGATCTCACCCGAGCCATCGACCAGCACACCCTTTGATTCAAAGGTGCCGATATCGATGCCGAGATAGAGGCTCATTGCGGATAGTCGTCCCGGTTCAAGCTGAAATCTGCACCGATGGCGGGCATCGCCGCGTTAAGCAGCTCGGTCAATTTCACCAGATCATCAATGGCGCAAACTTCCAGCGCGGAATGCGTATAGCGGCAGGGAAAGCCGATATCGATCGAAGCCACGCCCTGCCCGACCAGCTGCACGTAAGATGAATCCGTCAGCGCACCGATATGCGCGCTGCGCTGCAGGTTGATCTTCGCTTTGGCAGCCGTGCCATCAAACAGCTTCACGAGTGCGGGATGTGGAATGGTGCCATTCAATGTGCCTCGCCCATGAAAGCTGAACAGGCTCATCGCCGGGCCGCCGCCCAGAGCCACATCACCGCGCGCCGTCATGTCAGGCGTATCAGTGGCAAGGACGAGATCAAGCTGGATAGCGATATCAGGCCGCAACACTTGCGCTGCCGTCACAGCACCACGCAGGTTGAATTCCTCCTGCACCGAAAACACCAGATGGATCGTCGGTTTGGCCGCCACTGATTGCAGCGCGCGCGCCACTTCGACCATCACGGCGCAAGCGCCACGATCATCAATGCTGGTGCCGCATAATCTGCCATCGCCCATTTCAAACGCACGCGGCGCATAGACAACCGGCGAGCCGACATCCACGCCCGCCGCCCGCACGGCAGCGGCAGAACCAAAGCCTGCATCCACATAAAGCTCGGCATAGGGCAGCACTTTGTATTTTTCATCGGGCGTCGTGGCGTGATGGCTCTTGTTGGCGATGACGCCCGGCACATCGCGTCCCTCGCCCACGCAGATTAAAACTTCCTGCGCCGCCAGCGCCCGCTCGGGCACGCCACCGAGACGCTCCAGCCGGATCAGCCCATTGGCTTCAATCTTGCGCACCACGAACCCCAACTGGTCCATATGCGCGAACAGCATCACCGAAGGCCGCTTGTCGTCGCCCTTCAGCGTGCAGATCAAATTACCGGTGCGATCCGAATGGCTGTCCAGCCCCAGCACTTTCAGTTCAGCCGCAAGGCGCTTGCGCACCCGCGTTTCATAACCGGAGAGGCCGGGGATCATCATCAGGTCAACAGTGAGGTCGGTCAGTCGCTTGGCCAGCGCCATTAGTGCCCCCTCGCCTTGCGGGCTTCCGCCATGAAGCGCGCGGCACGGTCACCATCCACCGCGTTCCAGGTATTGCCATCAACTTTCAACGATGAGCCGACGATGCAACCATCGGCCAGCTTCAACACCTCACCCACGGTTTCAGCTTTCACGCCTGTATTGGCCAGCACCGGAGTATCTGGCAACACGCGCTTCACCGAGCCCAGATCAGACATGGCCGGCGCTTCACCAGTGATCGCACCGGAAACCAGAATGGCATCGGGGATCGAGGAAAACACCGCACTGCGCGCCCGGTCCGGCAGGCTGCGCGCATCGAGTGACGCCGCAAATTCTGCCGACACATTGAACAACATAGCCAGATCATCGCGCTGCAATCGCGAGCGGTAGCGCATCGCCTTGCCCGCATTGGTCTGCCACAAGCCCATGTCCGAGGCATAAAGCCCGGTATAGATTTCGCGCACGAAAGCCGCACCCGTGGCCGCCGCCAGCGCCACACTGGCCATGCCATCCCACAGCACATTCACACCGAAGGGCACTTTGATTTCGGATTTCAGCACGCCGATCACATGCGCCATGGTGGCGGTGGAGGCTGTGTCCACTTCGAATTCATAAGGCCGGTCATTTTCATTGCCGAACATCACGGCATCCACGCCTGCTGCCTGTAAGGCGCGCAGGTCCTTGCGCGCGCCTTCGATGATGGCATCTACTCCACCCGCCGCATCATAAAGCGGCGTGCCGGGCAGCGCACCCAGATGCACCATGGCGATGACCGGCTTGGTGCCGCCGAAGATTTTTCCAAAGCGTTGCATGGGATCAGAAACGCTTGCCGGTTTCAGCATCGAACAGATGCACGGTGGCCAAGTCAGGCATCAAATGAATCTTCGTCCCCGGCTTCAGGCTCAAACGCTCGCGGAACAGGGCCACGCATTTCTGCTCGCCCAGTTTGCCGAACAATTGCGTTTCCGAACCCATCGGTTCCACCACATTCAAGTCCATCGCAAAACCTTCGCTGCCGATGGTCAGGTTTTCCGGGCGAATGCCATAGATGGCCGCCTTGCCTTCAGAGCCCGCAGGCGCGGAAGCAAGCGGCAGCACGGCGCCGTCATCCGTCACAAAGCGGGGCGTAGCTCCGCCGGTGATTTTGCCCTTGAACAGGTTCATCGAAGGCGAGCCGATGAAGCTGGCCACGAAAATATTGGCCGGCTTGTCATAAAGCTCCAGCGGCGTGCCGGATTGTTCAACGACACCGGCATTCATCACTACGATGCGGTCGGCCATGGTCATCGCTTCCACCTGATCATGCGTGACATAGACGGTGGTGGTTTTCAGGCGCTGGTGAAGCTCCTTGATTTCGGCGCGCATCTGCACGCGCAGTTTCGCATCAAGGTTGGACAGCGGCTCATCAAACAGAAACACCGCCGGGTCGCGCACAATGGCGCGGCCCATCGCCACGCGCTGGCGCTGCCCGCCCGAAAGCTGGCGCGGATAACGGTCGAGATAGGGTTTCAGATCCAGAATGTCGGCGGCCTTGCCGACACGCGTGTCGATCTCGCTATTGGGCGCGTTGCGCATCTTCAGCGCGAAACCCATATTCTGGCGCACAGTTTTATGCGGATAAAGCGCATAGGTCTGGAACACCATCGCGATGTCGCGGTCTTTTGGCGGCAGATTGTTCACCACCCGCGTGCCGATGCTGATTTCACCGTCGCTGATCGGCTCCAGCCCCGCGATCATCCGCAAAAGCGTAGACTTGCCGCAGCCCGATGGCCCGACGAGCGTGACGAATTCGCCGTCGCGAATATCAATTGAAACACCGTGGATCACCTGATGCGACCCATAGGATTTCTTCACAGCATTGATTGCGACTTGCGCCATTTCACTCACCCGTTTCCTTGTGGTCCCATGACCAGCTTGCCGCTGACATAGGCCGCCGCTGTTTGGTTTGCGGCGCGGGCAGCTTCAATCAAATTTTGCTTTTGGGCAAGAGCGAGTGCCAATTGGCCAATAAAGCAGTCACCCGCGCCATGGGTTGATGCAACCTGAATGGGAATGGGTGCAATGATCACAGGGTCGCCTTGCGCCGGTGCCACCACCAATCCATCGCCACCCAGAGTGATAACGATTTCGCGCCCAAGCGCTTTGAGTTTTGACAAAGCCTTGATGGTCGAGGCGGCATCATTGACTTCAAGGCCCGACATCATCGCCGCTTCTACCCGGTTGACCACCAGCACATCCGTGAACGCAGCCAATGCGGCAGGCTGCGCCCGCGCTGGGGCGGCATTGAGGATCACTTTCGCCCCTGCGGCCTTGGCCAACCGCGCCGCTTCAATATTGATCGCCTCGTCGATTTCATTTTGCAGCACCAGAACGGAAAACTTACCGACCTTGCTGAGTGCGGCTGAAACCTGATCTTGTCTCAGCGTGAGGTTCGAGCCCGACACAATCACCGCGCCATAATCACCCTGAGCATTGAGAATGGCCACGCTCATGCCGCTGCCTATTTTGGGATCAGTGGTCACGGCGCTGGAATCAACACCGCAGGTTTTCAAATTGGTCAGCAGCCGCTGCCCGAAATCATCCGCACCCACTTGAGAGATCATCGCCGTCCGCGCACCCAGCCTTGCTGCCATGCAGGCCTGGTTGCCACCCTTGCCGCCGCACACCATGCGCCAGGATGAGCCGCGCGCCGTCTCATCAATCATCGGCAGGCTTTGCGCTTCCACCACAATGTCGAGATGCAGGCTGCCCACCACGACAATGTCGAACCCGCCCGCCATCAGCTTCTAACGCGCCGCATAGAGCATCTGGGTGATGATGCCTTGCGCCGCAACGGCATCCTGCTTCGCCGTCGCTTCGGCCAGGCCATTATGCTTTTCAAGCTTCTCGGCAATCGCCGCCAGTGCTTCCACCGTGGCGATATTGGCCGCGCATTCCGCCACCGGATCAAGATTGGTGATATCGGGGAAGGTGTCGAAATAAATCGCGGCGCTGTAATCCATCTTGCGCAAAGCCAGCAGCAATTCCAGCGTCTGCAGCGGATGCACCGATCCCACCATCAAGCCATCATCGCGCTTGCCGTAACCATCATTGAGGTGAATGCCCAGCAGCCGTGAATGCCGCGCAATCAGCATGGCCGCGAAGGCCGGCATTTCCTCGGCATAAAGCACATGGGCAAAATCCAGCGTCACGCCCAGATTCGGCCGGGCAATATCCTTGATCGCCAGCAACGTGGTCGCGGCATCCGGCATCAAGGCGTAGGAGCGTGGCTCATTGGGCTTGTATTCAATGCTGATATCGACGGCCTTGTCATGGTCCGCCACTTCCACCATTGCTTCAATCGTGTGCTGCCACTGCGCGGCGTAATCGGCTTGGAAGGAATAATCGAACCCATCATTGCCCATCCACAGCGTCATCAGATTACCGCCAAGCCCGCGCATTTCATCAATGCCCTTCTTGGTCAGATCAATCGCGGCACGCCGTACTTTTGCATCCGGATGCGTGAAGGCACCCAGCTTGAAACCCACCTCGGTATAATAGCGCATGGCAAAACCGTTGAGCGCGATGCCGTTATCCTTGAGGCAAGCGGCGATTTCAGCCGGCTTATGGTTCTGCAGATGATCGGGATAGTTGAGGTCCACCGCCGTCAGCCCCTTCACCTTCGCAGCGCGCGTGATGAGATCAAGTGTCGTCGGCTTCTTGCCGCCCCAATCACCATTGCGGAATGAATTGAGCCGTGAGGCGTAGTGATAGCGGAATGCCAAATCTCTCTCCCTGGATTTCGCTGGGACCTTACATCAACGTTTGTCGAAAATCACACCCATGGTGAAAATGAAACAGCCGTAAGGCCGAAACTCGGATGTGCGCACCACGCAGAAGCCTTTCTTCGCCGCCTCGTAAAAGGCAAAACGCTCCAGCCGCTCCATGCCCACCTCACGGCCTTCCGCCGCTTTCGCAATCGCATGAACCTCACTCTGCATCGGCAGGATTTCCTCTGGCTTGCCCACCACCTGCATGCAGGAAACCGGGTGCTCGATAAAATCATCCAGCGGCATCACTGAAAGGATCGCCTCGGTAGCCTGCGGGATATCCAGCCCCGGCAGCTCGATCAGCTTGCCCGTGCTGGTATGGCGCGCCACGTCATGGGCCGGGAAATTGCGGTCCACCAGAACCAGCTTTTCAGCATGGCCCATGGAAGCGAGGCACCACAAAAGATCGGGGCTGAGCGCGGAGGAGACATTCTTGAGCAAGGCGGGCTTTCCTTTTCGGCGGAGCCTACATCAAATGCCCGCTACCGCAAAACCTGTACGCCCTGCTCGGTGACGATGGCATCGAGCCTGATGTCATGCGGCTGCGGCTGGATGGATGCGATCTGCGCGGATTGCGCACCCACGCCGATCACAAATGGTCTGGGCGATGCGGCCGCCAGCGTCCGGTCAAAATACCCGCCGCCATAACCCAGCCGGTAGCAAGCAGCGTCCCAGCCGACGAGTGGCGCGAGTGAAATCTCAGGATAAACAATCCCCGCCGATGCCGGCGGCACCGGAATATTCCAGAAGCCCTTTTCCATTTTCGTGTCTGGCGTCCAATGCCTGAACACCAGCGGCGCTTTCACTGTCTCGACCACTGGCAGCGCCACGACAGCGCCCCGCTGATGCAGCCGGTGCATCCAGAAGCGCAAGTCATATTCAGCCTTGATCGGCCAATAGGCAGAAACGATGAGGCCTGAAACATCACCGTATTTCTGGCCAAGCAGCGCATCAAGATGCCGCGCCAAAGCATGCGCCTGGGCTGCCCGTGCGTCAGCCGTCAAAGCAAGCCGTTCGGCCTTCAGCCTCTGGCGTTCACCCGAACGCCACTGCGCGAGTTCAGCAGATAGTGCCATAGGGTCAACTTACGCCCGTCGCCCCTTGAATGCCCACGCACAATCCGGCATGCCTGCCCGCATTCAAAAGCAGAGACATCATGGCCGAGCCCAAACAGTTCAAATTCTTCTCCCCCATCCTTGCCGGTGCATCGCTGGATGAGCGCCTCTGGGCCTGCTTCGGTGCATTGCTGGCGATTTGCGTGACTGGATCAATCTCGGCCTTTTTGCTGGGCCATGGATTTCTGCTGCCCTTGATCGTGGCGCCCATTGGCGCTTCAGCCGTTCTGGTCTTCGCCGTGCCCGCCAGCCCCTTGGCCCAGCCCTGGCCGGTGATCGGCGGCAATACCATTTCCGCACTTGTCGGCGTCGCCACCGTGCAACTGGTGCCCGATCCGCTTTACGCCACCGGCATCGCCGTGTGCCTGGCGATCCTCGCCATGTCCTTCACCCGCTCGCTGCATCCGCCCGGCGGGGCTGCGGCGCTGACTGCGGTGATCGGCGGCGCTGCGATCAGGGACGGCGGCTTTGTATTTCCGTTTGTGCCGGTGGCGCTCAATTCCATTATTCTGGTCGGGTTGGGATTTATGTTCCACAAATTCTCGCAGCACAGCTATCCGCACAAGCCGGTAAAGGCGCCCACGCCAAGCCTCGGCTTCACATCCCAAGACATCGACGGCGCACTGGCCGACATGCATGAAACTTTCGATATCGACCGCGGTGACCTTGAGGCCCTGCTGCGCCTCATCGAGCAACGCGCCGCCCAGCGCACAACCAAATAAGGGATGGCGTCCCGGAAGGGATTCGAACCCCTGACCCCAGGTTTAGGAAACCTGTGCTCTATCCTGCTGAGCTACCGAGACGTGGAGCGAGAGCTAGCACGGGTTTCGTGTCAAATCAAAGTGTAGTGGACAGGCCTTGGCGTGCCGTCGCCGCCATTGACCGGCGTGATATCCATCGGGCAGGC
Source organism: Aestuariivirga litoralis (assembly GCF_015714715.1). Taxonomy (NCBI): domain Bacteria; kingdom Pseudomonadati; phylum Pseudomonadota; class Alphaproteobacteria; order Hyphomicrobiales; family Aestuariivirgaceae; genus Aestuariivirga; species Aestuariivirga litoralis. Next base: position 432,467 of record NZ_WAHS01000002.1, read on the forward strand.
CGACATGATCAGGATGCAATCCATCAAGGCTTTCAGCACCATGGTATCGCCGGGCTTGGTCGTTGGCCGCTTCAGTTCCATGGCGCTGTCATGGGTGATTGCAACATTCATCCAGATGTTGAGCGGGTTGGGCACAGCTGTCGCGTCAAAGCCCGCTTCGAACAGGGCTTCCATGAAATTGTCGCGGCAGTTCCGGTGCCCAGGCGCGCAGCCGTAATATTTGTACATCCACTTGTCGCAAGCCGGGCACAGCGTGTCATGGATGGCGCCTGATGTGTCTTCCTCGATCAACAGCATCTGCGCGCGGCGGTTGGTGAGGAGAATATCGCCCTGTTGCGGGAACAGTTTGCCCAGAAGCCGGCGCGAATGTTCAACCGACATGAACTCGCTGGTGTCATTCCAGCTCAGCGCCCAGAAATCCACCGTCTGGCCGCCGAATGTATTAATCAGCTTGAGGCGCTGCCCCTTCCTGATCGCCACGGCCTTGCCATGGCCGCCGGGGACTTCGATCAGCTCCATGCTCACAGCCCCGCCAGAACTTGCCGCACGGATTTGCCCAGCTTGTCGCAAATTTCGGAAAGTTCTGCGTCGCTGGCATTATAAGGCGGTGAGATGATCACCACATCGCCATTCACACCATCGGCATTGCCACCCACCGGATAGCAGATCAGCCCGTTTTCAAACGCCTTCTGCCGCACCTGCATGAATACTTTCTGCGCGGCTGGAAACGGTGTTTTGGTGGCGCGGTCCTGCACCAGTTCAATCGCCTGGAAATAGCCGCGCCCGCGAATATCGCCCACATGCTCGATGCCGCTCACAGCTTCGGCGATCAGCGCCCGCAGCTTGCCTTCCTGCGCCGCCACGCGCTCCACCAGCTTTTCGCGCGTTACGATTTTCTGCACGGCAACGCCCGCCGCGCAGCAGGCGGTGTGGCCGGTGAAAGTATGCCCGGTTTGCGGCGCGTGGCTGATGCCTTCGCTGATCCTGTCGGAATAAATCGCAGCACCCAGTGGCAGATAACCCGCCGCCAGCCCCTTGGCGACGGACATGATGTCGGGCCACACGCCGTCTTTCTCCAGCGCGCGCCAGGTGCCGGTGCGGCCCGCGCCGCACATCACTTCATCGGAGATCATCACCACGCCATGCCGGTCACAAATCTCGCGCACCCGCTTGGCGTAAGTCGGCGGGGCCGGCACGCAGCCACCTGCTGCGCCCACCACAGGTTCGAAAATGAAAGCCGCCACTTTGTCAGCGCCAGCTTTCAGAATGGCCTGCTCCAATTCCTGCGCCGCAACTTCGGCCAGCGTGTCCGGCGTGGCGCCAGCGATGGGACGATAGGCATTCGCCGGAGAAATACGGATCACATCAAGAAGTGAGCCTTCAAAGGCCGCCTTGCGTTCAAGGAAGCCCGAGACCGACAAGGCCCCCAGCGTGTTGCCATGCCAGCTGCGTTCACGCGCGATGAATTTGCGGCGTGATTTCTGCCCGATGCCGGTTTGATATTGCAGCGCCAGTTTCAGGCAGCTTTCCACCGCCTCGGACCCGCCGGTCACAAACACCATATGCTTGAGCGTCCCACCGCAACGCGCTGCGATGATTTCGGTCAGCTCTTCCAGCGCATCGGTGGTGAACTGGAATCTGTAGCCATGCGCCAGCCGCGAAAGCTGATCGGTGATCGCAGCATTCACTTCCTCATTGCCATGGCCGATGGCATAGACGGCCGGGCCGCCCGAACCGTCGATATAAATCTTGCCCTCCACATCGTGAAGGTAACTCCCCATGCCGTGGGAAACCTTGGGCATGTTGGAAACGGCATGGATTGAAGTTGGCAAGGGGGTGCTCATCGGATTACTCTATCAACATCAGGGAGAAGAACAATGAGCATCAAAAGTGTGGGCCTTATCGGCCCCGGCCTCATGGGCCATGGCATCGGCAAGAATATCGTGACCAAGGGTTTTGCGCTCACTGTTCTGGCCCGCAAGAACCGCGCACCCATTGAAAGCTTGAAATCCTTTGGCGCGCAGGAAGCGGCCAGCATGGCCGATCTGGTCAAGGCATCAGATATGCTGATCCTCTGCGTCACCGGTTCGCCGCAGATCGAAGAAATCATGCTGGGCGAAGGCGGCCTTCTGGCCAACGCCAAGAAAGGCCTGATCATCGCTGATTGCTCCACCGCCGAGCCGCATTCGACAATCAAGCTGGCCGCAGCGGCAGCGGAAAAGGGCATGCATTATGTGGACACGCCGATGACCCGCACGCCCAAGGAAGCCGAGGCCGGAAAGCTGGGCCTGATGGTGGGTGGTGATGCCGCCATCCTCGACAAGATTGATCCCGTGCTGAAATGCTTTTCTGATTTGATCGTACGCACTGGCGCTGTCGGCACCGCGCATCAGGTGAAGCTGATCAACAATTTCCTCTCGCTCAGCCATGCAGCCATCGCGGCGGAAGCCATCACCGTGGCCGCCAAGGCCAATGTGAACATGGAATCGCTGCGTGAAGTGATCATGGGCGGCGGCGGCGCTTCAGTGATGTTCGGGAGGTTGATCAATGTGCCTTTGTCGGATGATGACAGCCACGCCAAATTCGCCATCCGTAATGCCCGGAAGGATCTGCGCTACTACACCAACATGACCGAGAACATGCCGGTGGCGTCCTACCTCGCAGAACAGGTGCATCAAACTTATGTGCTGGCCGACACACTGGGCTTCGGCGAACGCTATGTGCCCAGGTTGATCACGATGATGATGCAGAATGCCGGATTGGCGAAGAAGTAAGAGCCCTTAAGCTGTCTGCTCAACCTTCTTCTTCCGTGGCTTGCGCTTGCGTACAGGCTTTGGCGTTTCTGGCTCAGGCTGAACAACTGCCTCCAGCTCATCCTTTACCTCAATGACCGGTGGCAGCACTTCCGCCTCAGTCACCGCTTCAACCTCTGGCGCAGCCGGAACATCTGACGGCATTGCCAGGACCGAAATTGGCTCTTCCTCCTCAACTACGGGCTCTTCGATTTCAGGCTCAGCCTCTTCAACCGGCGGCACCACGCTTAAAACCGGCCGGCTCAACAACAACGTTGCCGCCTCGGCATTTTCCGGCATGCCCAGCAGATAGCCCTGCCCCAAAGTGCAGCCCAGTGCCGCCAACGCATCGATCTGCGCCTGGGTCTCAATCCCCTCCGCAACAACTCCCATGCCCAGGCCTGCGGCCAGTGCGGTGATCGAGCCAATGATCTTGGCATTGCGCTCCTCAAAATCGCCACCGGCAATGAAGGAGCGGTCAATCTTCAGCATATCAAAGGGCAGGTCACGCAGCGAGGCGAGGCTGGAAAAACCCGTGCCGAAATCATCACAGGCAAGACCCAGACCCAAGCTACGCAGCTGCCGCAACACCTTGGCGCTGCGCTCCGGCTGCCGCATGATCACGGTTTCGGTGATCTCGATCTTCAGGCTGCCCGGTTCCGGTTGCTCACGCTCCAGCACCTGTTGCACGCGCGCAACGAATTGCGGATCGATGATCTGCGAGGCCGACACATTCACCGAAACAAAGAACGGCTGCCCACGCACATGCACCCGGTGCCAGATGCCGAGCTGCCGCGCAGCACCCGCCAGCATGAACTGGGTGATCTCCGCCATCAGGCCGGATGTTTCGGCAATATCCATGAAATCAGCCGGCGGCAGAAGCCCCAGCGTGCCATGCCGCCAGCGCGCCAAGGCTTCAAAGCCCCGCACCTGCAAGGTCAGCAGATCAACAATCGGCTGATAGTGAATCTCAATTTCATTGCGCGCCAAGGCGCGGCGCAAATCAGACTCCAGCGAGAACAATTTGGCCCGGTCATCGGTCAGATCCGCGCGGTAGAATACCGTGCGCGCGCCGCCTTCCTTGCGCGCTTCCAGCATCGCCACCATGGATTGATCCAGCAGGTCCTGCGCCGCCATGCCATGCGAGCCGGAATCCGAAACGCCGGTCGATGCGCTGATCACCACTTCCTGCGATCCATGCTTGATGGGTGCGGCGACCGTCTCTTCCAACCCAGCAAGGAAGCTGGCGAAATCGCCACGCGCCAGGCTCTCGGTGCAATGAAGCACGAACTGCCCGCCATTCAGGCGCGCCAAGCTTTCATCTGGTTCAAGCAAACCGGAAATGCGATCAGCCACCGTCTTCAAAATCTTATCGCCGGCCTCCTGGCCCAGGCCCTCATTCAGGGCCTTGAACCGGTCAATGTCGAGCATGATCACCCGGAACGGCAGGCCACCCAATTGACCCAGCACACGCTCCAGACGGTCCATGAACAGCGCCTTGTTGGGCAGGCCCGTGATCGCATCCTGAACCGAATCCGTCGCCAGTTGTTCGGTGGCACTTTTCAACCGGTCTATATCAGTCAGAGTGCCGATCAGCCGCGTGGCCCCCTGGTTGGCGCCGCGCACCGCGCGCGCCTGCAATTCAAACCAGTGATACACGCCGTCCTGTCCACGCATGCGCAGCTCAATTGAAACTGCTTCGCCCGGTTTGAAATCGCTGCGTTCCGCCAGGCTCTGATAGGAGGCGAGATCAAACGGATGCAACACGGCGTGGAAATGCCGCCGCGCATCGCCGTCCCAGGCTGCGGGATCAAGGTTCAGGCGGCGCGGCAATTCGTGGCCGACATGCAAGCGGCCCCGCGCAGGCATCCATTCAAACATGATGTGCTGCCCTGCCGCCAAAGCCAGGCTGCGCAACTCGGTGCGGAACAGAGCCGGTGTTTCATTGCGGCGTGAATCCGTGACATGGCGGATGAGAACCAGAGCCAGCACCAGCAGCAACAGCAAGGTGGCCGCCGCCATCCAGAGATGGCCATTGAGAATGGCATTGCCCCAGCCGGCAATGTAGATCGCCAATGCCGTCCACAGCGTCAGCACGGGCCAGAACAACCAGGCAAAACCCAGCCTTCCCTTGCGCCGCCTCATCTGCGTGCTGAGCAACCCACCAGCAATCACCGCAGCCACAAACACCACGCGCGCCGCAGCGCTGGCATTCATGGGCTCCACCAGGCTGTAAGCCAGATTGGCAAGGCCCGCAGCGAGGATGGCGCCACCGAAAGCCAGAAATGCGCCACGCCGCCGGATCAGCGCGCCATGAAAACTGATGACGCACAGCATCAACGAACCTGCCATCAGCGTTTCAGTGCCGGCGCGCAAAGTATCTGCACTGATCCGCCCGCCAGCCAACGGCATGCCGAACAGACCGAGGTCACCTTCCACGAACAGCAGCAGGCTGCAGCCAAACAACACGCCCGCCAGCGTCACCCGCTGCGGATTGAATGTGTAGAGACCGAACAGGCCCACCAGAGACAGCACGGCCATGCCTTGCATCAGCCCGGTCAAGAATAATGGCCCTGCATTGGCCGATCCGAAATCCGCCGCCCTCCAAAGAATGGCGCGGATTGCCGGGCCATCGGTCTCAACACCCACACTGGTCACGGCATCTGGCGCCACGGCTACATAGGTATATTGCAAAGCGCCTGCATCAATCACATTGAGTGCCGAGCCGTCATGCAGGTTGGCCACGCTCAACACGTCCTGCACCGTCATGGTGGGCTTGAGCAGACCAGCGCCAGAGAAATTCTGCGGCTGGAACGACATGACGAAATTCAGCGGTTTGTCGCTGCTGTTCTTGAAGGAAAACACCGACCAGTAATGGCGCGGGCCCGCGCCTGCAGCCTTGACCACCACGGCTTCCTTCTCGCGCATGCCCAGCAGGCTCGCCATCGGGCCATCGGTGGCGACAAGCTGCCGCTGGTCGGAAATATAGGTGCTCAGTGTTTTGTCATTAACTGTCAAAGCCTCCTGCGCCACAGCAGGCCGCAAGGTGCTGATGAGGCCCAGAAGCACGGCCATTAATGAGGCGAGGAACAGCCTTCGAATCATCGGCGGATTATCAGGCCCGCGCCTTGTGCCGGAAAGGAGAAAGGCCGCCATTCACGCGCCGTCCACAACCCGGCCAAACAGCAGATGATCTTCCCAGCGCCCGGCGATTTTGACGTAAGAACGTGCATAGCCTTCTTGGTCAAAGCCGCAAGAGAGCAGCAATTGCCGCGAGCGATGATTATGTGGAATGCAGGCTGCCTCCAGCCGGTGCAAGCCAAACACCGGATAGGCCGCCTGGACCACCGCCAGCAGCGCATCCTTCATCAGGCCCTGGCCCGCAAAGGGCAGCCCCATCCAGTAACCCAACGACGCCGATTGCGATACACCGCGCCGCACATGGCTGATCGTCAGCCCGCCCATCATCGCACCCGTCTCGCGGTTGAAAATGAAGAAGGAATAGCTCTGGTCATCCTGCGCCCGCTGCGCATAGACGCGCAGGCGGAAGCGAAACGCCGAACGCGTGAATTCATCGGGCGACCAGGTGGGTTCCCAGCGCTCCAGATGCGCGCGGCTGTTCTGCCGCAAGAGGGCCCATTCGGATTGATCGGATAAGCGCGGCGGGCGCAGGAAAACCCGTTTGCCGGTGATCACCTGCTCTTCTTCACGCGCGAACGAAAACAGCCGTCTCACCGTACGCGTTTGAAGCGTGCCGCCAAAGCCGTGTGGCTTTCCAGCGAGGAAAGCTGGCCGACAGCACTCATCGAAGGAATGGTTTCGCCAAAAATGTCGGATGCAAGCGCACAGACCTCTTCAACGGTCACCGCTTCGATGCGGGCGATCAATTTCTTGATATCCGGCACTTCACCAAAGGCCAGATATTGCCGCGCAATCTGGTCAGCGCGTGAAGATGCACTTTCGAGATTCATCACAATCGAAGTTTTCAGCTGCGCCTTGGCGCGCTCGAGTTCCTTGGGCGTGATTTCATCCATCATCGAATGCATCACGGCTGCCGTCACATCGATCAGTTCCGGCGTATGATCCGGCGAGGTGGCGGCATAGACGCCAAGCTGCCCGGTATCTTCATAAGTCGTGCCGAAGGCGAATACGCTGTAGCACAGCCCGCGTTTTTCGCGCACTTCCTGGAACAGGCGCGAAGACATGCCGCCCCCCAGGATCGAGGCCAGAACCTGCAGCTGATAAATGCGCGGGTCACGGTAATTGGGGGCAGGGAACGAAAGAACCAGATGCGTCTGGTCCAGCGGCTTCTGCTCGGTGAGGGACTCGGCGCCAAAGGCCGGCGGCTGGCGCTGCGGCATGTGCCCGCGCGGGATCTTGCCATAATGCTCATTCGCTGCAGCGACGAATTCGGTGTGGTCAACATTACCAACAGCGCAAACCACCATGCGCGACGCCCAGTAATTGCGGTCGCGCCAGGTCAGCATCTGCTCGCGTGTCATGTTCTGCACGAGTTCTTCCGTGCCAAGAATGCTGCGGCCCAGCGGGTGCTGGCCGTAAGAGGCCGATTGCGCCAGCTCAAACACCAGATCATCCGGCTGGTCCTTGGCGGCGGCGATTTCCTGCAGGATCACATCGCGCTCACGCTCCAGCTCTTCTTCATCGAGCGTAGAGGCGGTGAAAATGTCGGCCAGGATATCCATGGCCAGCGGCCAATCGCCCTTCAAAGTGCGGGCATAATAAGTGGTGCTTTCCATGCCGGTCGCGGCATTGATTTCGCCGCCGGCACTTTCAATTTCTTCAGCAATGTCCTTGGCGCGGCGGCGCAGCGTGCCCTTGAAGGCCATATGTTCGAGAAAATGCGCCACACCATTTTCTTGCGGCATCTCATCGCGCGCGCCGGCTTTCACCCAGATGCCTTGAGCCACCGATTCAAGATGCGGCATCGTCTGCGTGATGACGGTCAGCCCATTGTCCAGCTTGCTGATTTCGACCGTCATGATCCTCCCACTCAGCGCCTGTCCTGCTGCTGCAGGATGAAATCCTTGACGGCTGCGGCACTGTTGGGGAGCACCTTGAAACTTTCCGTGGCACTCATCAAGTGCTCAAGCCTGTATGGTAAACGCGGTGTCTGACCGGTTGCTGACTTGACCGCATCAGGGAATTTCGCCGGATGCGCAGTGGCCAACGAAACCATCGGTGATTTCACTTTCTGCTGCAGCGCAACATGCACCGCAATCGCCGTATGCGGATCAAGCAATTCGCCGGTATCCTTCAGCATTTTGGCCATGGTTTCCGCAGTCTCGCGCTCATTCACTGCGCCTGACGTAAACTCTGAGCGAATGTCTTTCAAGGCCGCTGACTTTAACGTGAAGCTCTGCGATTGCGCGAGACTCGCCATCGCCGCGCGCACTGCCGCCGTGTCGCGGTCATTGGCCAGATAGACCAGCCGCTCAAAATTACTCGACAGCTGAATGTCCATCGACGGGCTGGTGGTCGGCACCACGCCGGTAATTTCATAGCGGCCGGATTTCAGCGTGCGGTCCAAGATATCATTGCTGTTGGTGGCGATCACCAACTTCTCGATTGGCAGGCCCATGCGCTTGGCCGCCAGTCCGGCAAAGATATTGCCGAAATTGCCCGTGGGCACGGTGAAGCTCACTTCGCGGTCGGGCGCACCGAGCTGCAGGGCGGCATAAAAGTAATAGACGATCTGGGCCATGATCCGGCCCCAGTTGATCGAGTTCACACCGGCAAGACCCACGCGGTCACGGAAGGCATGGTCATTGAACAGCGCCTTCACGATGGCCTGGCAATCGTCGAAATTGCCTTCAATGGCGATGTTGTGAACCGAGGGGCTTTTCACCGTGGTCATCTGCCGGCGCTGCACGTCAGAAACGCGGCCATGGGGATGCAGCACGAAAAGCGATGCATGCTGGCTGTGTTCAAACCCGGCCACCGCCGCACCGCCCGTATCACCTGACGTGGCAGCCACGATCACCGCTCTGCGCTTGTTCTTGGCCAGCGACCAATCCATCAGCCGCGCCAGCAATTGCATCGCCACATCCTTGAAGGCGATGGTGGGCCCGTGGAAAAGCTCCAGCAGGAATTGGTTGGCATCGAGCTGCTTCAGCGGCGTGGTGGCGCTGTGATCGAAGGTGGCATAAGCCTCGCCGATCATCCGCTTCAATTCCTTTGCAGGAATGGAGCCTTCGGTGAAGCGCGAACACACCGCAAAAGCCACATCGGCATAGGATTTGCCGCGCAGCGCCTTGATTTCAGATTTTGAGAATTTTGGAAATTTCTCAGGAACGTAAAGCCCGCCATCGCGTGCCAGGCCAGACAACATGGCACCTTCAAAATTGAGCTTCGGGGCTTCACCGCGTGTGGAAATGTATTTCATTTTTTCATCTCTTTGGGCGGTGCCTTACTGCTCCTGCAAAATCACTGCAAGTCAGCCTTTCTCAACACAAAGGCCAAGGTCACGCCCACCAGGGCACAAGCCAGACCATACCAGGTGATGGCATAGCCGAGATGGTTGTTGCGCAATTCCACCTTCGCCTCCGCAGCCGTAAAGCCGGATGCATTCTCAAACGCCTGCAGGATCACCGGCGGCGTGCCGGCTTTCAGCCCTGCGGCCTGCTGCAAAGCAGGAACATCCCACCAGTACCATTCATTGGCTGCGGGATTGTTGGTCGGATCGAAAGTGCCCCGGCCCAGATTGTGGAGGCGGATAATGCCGGTGACTTCCATAACGGGCTTAACCGCCACGTCACGCGCCGGCGCAGCGCCCAGATCGACCAGTACATCCTGCCCATCTTCAGCATGGAAACCGGCCAGCCCTTCCCAGGCCGCCAGGCCCTTGAAAGTGGTCTGCTTCAGCTGAACATGCGCGGGATCAAATGTGCCCTTGGCCGAAACCTTGAGATATTCCACATCCTCGCCGGCCTGATAACGCTTCAGTGCATCGGCAAGTGGAATGGCCTCCTGCGCCATGCGTTCATGGAGAGTAGCGATCAGCCCTTGCTTCCAGGCCAGCCGCTTCATCTGCCAGGTGCCTAGAGAGCACAGCACGATGAGGCCCAAAGCCGCCGCCAGCAGCACCGGCCAAAGGCGGCGCTTCTTGATCAATGCAGCTGCCCCTCATGGGCATTGTGCCGCCATTGCTGGGCAATCAGCCAGCCCTTCACCGGCTGCAACAGCAGCAAGGGCGCAACGATGATCAGCGTGATGCCAAGCAGTGCATGCACCCAGTAAGCCGGTTGCCAGATCGCTTCGGCTGCAAAAATACTGCCGACACCGACCACACAGGCAAACAGCCCGACAAACCAGACCGCACCATCACCCGCATCGGCAAAGTCATAGGACAGCCCGCAATTGGAGCATTCCTTGGCCACTTTAAGATAGCTGGAAAACAGCTTGCCACGCGCGCAGCGCGGGCACTTGCCCAACATGCCGGTCTTGGCGGCTGAAAAATCGGGGTAGTAGTTTTCGTCCAACGCAGTGCCCTCAAAGAAAAAGGCCCCCGCCAATGGCGAGGGCCTCAAAAAATGCTCGGTTTATTCCAGCGGCATCATTCCGCCGTGATTGCCCCAGATGTAAATGCAGACAAACAGGAACAGCCAGACCACGTCCACAAAGTGCCAATACCAGGCGGCCGCTTCAAAGCCGAAATGCTGCTTCGGGGTGAAGTCACCCTTCAGGGCGCGCAGCCAGCAGATGAACAGGAAGATCGTGCCGACCACCACATGGAAGCCATGGAAGCCGGTAGCCATGAAGAAGGTTGAGCCATAGATATTGCCGCCATTGGCATTGGAGAAGGCAAAGGCTGCATGGGCATATTCATAGGCCTGCACGCAGGTGAAGATCATGCCAAGGATGATGGTGATGCCAAGGCCCCAGACGAGGCCCTTGCGGTCATTGCCCAGCAGCGCGTGATGCGCCCAGGTGACAGTGGTGCCCGAGGTCAGCAGGATCATGGTGTTGAGCAGCGGCAGGTGGAACGGATCGAACACGGTCGTTCCCTTCGGCGGCCAGATGCCACCGGTGGCCGCAACGCGTGCCGCCAGATTGGCTTCACCCGCAAACAGCGATGCGTCAAAGAAGGCCCAGAACCAGGCCACGAAGAACATCACTTCCGACACGATGAACAGCAACATGCCGTAGCGCAGATGCAGCGACACAACAGGCGTGTGATCTCCCGCATGGGCTTCGATGATGATATCGCGCCACCACATGAACATGGTGTAGAGCACCATGGCAAAGCCGATGACCAGAACGTAGGACGGCGCGCCATGCATCCAGGTGATGGCGCCCACGGCGGTCACAAAGGCGGCGATGGCGCCTACAAAGGGCCACCAGCTGGGATTGACCAGGTGATAATCGTGATGTTTGCCGTGCGGGTCAGCCATGGTGTCGCTCCTCAAATTCTCAATTCGTGCTCACCTGCTTGGGCGCATCCGCGTCAGCAGGATAGAAAGTGTATGACAGGGTGATTTCCTGCGTGCCCTTGGCGTCGGCATCCTGCAGGATCGATGGGTCAACAAAGAACACCACCGGGAATTCAGCGCTCTCGCCCGGCTTCAGTGTTTGCTTGGTAAAGCAGAAACACTGGATCTTGTTGAAGAAGGCGCCAGCCAGCGGCGGCGCCACATTGTAAACGGCGCTGCCCGTCTTCACCTTGTCGGAAAGATTGGTGGCTTCGAAATAGGCCATGTTCTGCTCGCCGATGCGCACGCGCATGGAGGTCTGCTTTGGTTTGAAGCGCCAGTTCAGTTCGGAAGCAGAATTGCTGTCAAACCGCACCGAGATAAATTGATCGGTGGCCTTGTCCGGCGCCTTTTCGGCGCGCTGGGTGGTGCCGCCAAAACCCGTCTGCTGGCAGAACACTTTGTACAGCGGCACCGAAGCATAGGCCATGCCGACCATGCCGGCGAAAACCAAGGCGGCGGAAATCGCCACGCGGCGGTTCTTTTTGGCATCAGGCTTCACATACTTGATCATTGAATCCCCGCCTTGATCTTGAAGATCGTGGTGACGAAGACGATCACGATGAAGGCGACGAGCCCGAGCGCCATGATCAGGTTGCGCGTCTTGCGGCGCTTCATGTCCTGCGCGGAGAAGGCCGGCACCTTGCGATTGTCAGCCATCAGAACACACCTGCAAAGGCGGCGAGGCCCAAAATCTTTTCAACCAGGATCAGGGCAAACAGCGCAAACAGCCAGATGATCGAAAAGCCGAACAGGCCCTTGGCCACCTTGTTGTTCAAATCATTCTCACCAAGCCGGTAAAGCTTCACGGCCTTGGCCACGAACACCAAAGTCATCGCCGCAGCACCAACGGTATAGAGCCAACCCGCAACACCGACCATAGCCGGAAGCGCAGCCACCGGAATGCACAGCAGCGCATAGATCAAAATCTGTTTGCGGGTTTCAGCGCGGCCATGAACATTGGGCAGCATGGGCACGCCCGCCTTGTGATAATCACCCTCGCGCCAGAGGGCCAGCGCCCAGAAATGCGGCGGCGTCCACACGAAAATCAGCAGGAACAAAGCAATCGCGCCGAGGTCAATGCGGCCAGTCGCAGCCACCCACGAAATCATCGGCGGGAAGGCACCGGCGGCACCCCCGATCACAATGTTCTGCGAGGTGCGGCGCTTCAGCCCCATCGTGTAAATGACGACATAGAAGAAAATCGTGAAGGCCAGCAAAGCCGCCGACTGCATGTTGACGAACAGCCCCAGCATGGCGACCGAAAGCAGCGACAGCACCAGGCCAAAGCCAAAGGCTTCGCTCGGCAGAATGCTGCCCGAGGGCACCGGGCGCTTCATCGTGCGCTGCATCACAGCGTCGATATCAGCATCGTACCACATGTTCAGCGCACCCGACGCACCTGCCCCCATCGAGATGCACAGGATGGTGATGAAGCCGAACCACGGATGAATATGTACCGGTGCTGCAAACAGCCCGACAATGGCGGTGAAAATCACCAGCGACATGACGCGCGGTTTCAGCAGCTCGAAATAATCACGCGCCGAACCCTGGCCGCCTTCGGCCTCGTTCAGCGCGTGATATGTTTGGTTGAGGCTCAAGCGGCCCTCTTACTTGATGACCGGCAGTTCATTGAACTGATGGAAGGGCGGCGGCGAAGGCAGCGTCCATTCCAAAGTCGTGGCACCCACGCCCCAGGGATTGGCCGGAGCCGGCACACGGCGCACGAATGCCATGATCATGCCGAACAGGAAGATCAGCACGGCAAAACCAGAAATGAAGGAGCCGATCGACGACACCATGTTCCAGCCCGCAAACACTTCCGGATAGTCGATATAGCGGCGCGGCATGCCGGCCAGGCCGAGGAAATGCTGCGGGAAGAACACCAGGTTCACACCAACGAAGGTGACCCAGAAATGCGTCTTGGCAATCGCCTCGCTATACATATAGCCGGTGATCTTCGGGAACCAGAAATACCAACCGCCGAAGATGGCGAACACGGCACCGAGCGACAGCACGTAGTGGAAGTGAGCCACCACGTAGTAAGTATCCTGCAAGTCGCGGTCGAGGCCGGCATTGGCCAGCACCACGCCGGTCACACCACCAACGGTGAACAGGAAGATGAAGCCGATGGCCCACAGCATGGGCGCCTTGAACTCGATCGAACCGCCCCACATCGTGGCGATCCACGAGAAGATCTTCACACCCGTTGGCACGGCGATGATCATCGTGGCGGCGGTGAAGTAAGCCTGCGTGTCGGCATCCATGCCAACGGAATACATGTGATGCGCCCAGACCACGAAGCCAACCACGCCGATGGCGACCATGGCGTAAGCCATGCCGAGATAGCCGAACACCGGCTTCTTGGAGAAGGTCGAGATGATCTGGCTGATAATGCCGAAGCCGGGAAGAATGAGAATGTAAACTTCCGGATGGCCGAAGAACCAGAACAGATGCTGGAACAGCAGCGGATCACCGCCCTTGGACGGCACGAAGAATGACGTGCCGAAATTGCGGTCGGTGAGCAGCATGGTGATGGCACCAGCCAGAACCGGCAGCGACAGCAGCAGCAAGAATACAGTGACCAGCACCGACCAGACAAACAGCGGCATTTTGTGCAGCGTCATGCCGGGCGCGCGCATGTTGAAAATGGTGGTGATGAAGTTGATCGCACCGAGGATCGACGATGCACCGGCGATATGCAGCGACAGAATGGCAAAATCCATGGCAGGGCCAGGCTGGCCAGCGGTCGATGACAGCGGCGGATAAATCGTCCAGCCGCCACCTACGCCATGCATGCCCGAGGGGCCTTCGACAAACATCGAGATCAACAGCAGGGCAAAGGCCGGAACCAGCAGCCAGAAGGAAATGTTGTTCATGCGCGGGAAGGCCATGTCGGGTGCTCCGATCATCAGCGGCACGAACCAGTTGCCGAAGCCGCCGATCATCGCAGGCATCACCATGAAGAAGATCATGATCAGGCCATGCGCCGTCACGAAGGCGTTGAACATCTGCTTGCCGTTATCAAGCGCGGCATCAGCCGGAACGCCATACACCATCTGGGCCAGACCAGTGAAATACTGGATACCCGGCTCCATCAGCTCCATGCGCATCAGGATCGAGAGAATGCCACCCAGCACACCCGCGATGATCGCGAAATACAAATACATCGTGCCGATGTCTTTGTGGTTGGTGGACTTGATGTAGCGCAGGATGCCCGAAGGATCCTGGTGAGCATGATCATCGTGATGTGCGTGAGCGTCAGCCATGTGGGTTCGTCCTCGAATCTTAGTTGGAAGCAACCTTGTCCGCCGGGCGGATGGTCTTCAGGAAATCGGTCAGCTCTTCCGGCTTCGGGCCCTTCAGCTCGAGATCGGACCAGGCCTTGAACTTGTCTTCCGAAACGGCCCACACTTCGATGGGCATGAAGGCATGGTCCTTGCCGCACAGTTCTGAGCACTGGCCATGGAACACGCCTTCCTTGGTCACCTGGAACCAATCTTCGTTCAGGCGGCCGGGAATGGCGTCAATCTTGATGCCGAAGGAGGGCATGGCCCAGGCATGGATGATGCCTTCAGGATCAGAGGTCACGATCAGCTTCACCACTTTGCCGACGGGTACAACGACAGGCACATCGGTGGAGAGCAGGTAAGGCACGCCGGCGGCCTTGGCCTTGTCTTCCGGCAGCAGATAGGAGGTGAAAGACACCTTGGCGGATTTATCTTCATTCACGCCCAGGTCAGGATATTCATAAGTCCAGTTCCACGACGGGTTGCCGATGACCTTGATCGTCATGTCGCCCTTGGGGATATTGCGCTCCAGATAGAGCAGCTTGAAGGACGGAATGGCAACGGCGGCCAGGATCAGCACCGGCACAATGGTCCACACCACTTCGATCAGCGAATTGTGGGTGGTCTTGGAGGGAACCGGGTTCGCCTTGGCATTGAACTTGACCATCACATAGATCAGCAGGCCCAGCACGAAGAGCGTGATGATGGTGATTAGCACCACCATCCAATTATGAAAGGTGATGATGAATTCCTGCACCGGGGTTGCCGCATCCTGCAACCAGTATTGCCACGGATCAGGATGGCCCAAGCCTGCAAAAGCCACGGCCGGAAGCGCCAAAATACCTGCGATCAGGAACAAAAGGCGCAATTTGATCTGTGTCATATACAAAACCTCGAATTTTTTGGGCAGAGTCTGCCAATTGCGTGGTGAACCACATATCCAAGCGCCCCGCAACGGGCGCGGGCGCGGCAAAACGTCATTGCGCTGGACCACAGTGCAGTTGCGCCGGAATTCTGCCGCATTTCCAGTTTCTCTCCACAGCTGATTATTCAACAAAACCGCCCTGAAATTCAATATTGTGTTTGCAATTTCGAGCGGCTATTTCCCCCTCCATCAACAGTCTAGGGAATCAAACCGTGAACGTCCGTAAAACTCTGCTTCTGGCAGGCCTGCTGGCCGCCCTTGCTGCCACGTCGTCCACCGGCTTTGCCCAGACCGACCAGACCCAGGGTCAAACGCAAGAGCAGCCCAAATCAGACGCGGGTGGAAACACCCAGGGCCAATCGCCGCCGCCGCCCGCCAATCTGGGCCCCCGCGCTGGCGGTCAGCAGGCCGCTGGTGGCGCACCCCAAGGCCCGCCGGTTGAAACCATCGCCACCCACAATGGCTGGATCGTCCAATGCGGTGACGTGCCCGCCCAGAAGGACCAGCCCCCGCAGAAGGCCTGCGGCATGACCCGCACCGGCAACAACACCGACGAACAGAAGATCGGCCTGACCTTGATCGTCAAGCGCCAGAAGGACCAGACCGGCAAGGCCTCCACCACCATGGATGCCTGGGCCCCCATCGGCGTTTACCTGCCTACCGGCGTTGCCATGGAAATTGATGGCACGGCACTTGAAGGCCGCCTCGCCTTCACCCGCTGCCTGCCGCAGGGCGTGTGCATCGCCTTCGGTGAAGCCAGCGAAGCAACCTTGAAGAAATTTGCCAAGGGCAAGCAGATCACCTTCTACCTTTATGACCGCCCGGGCCATGGCTTCCCGGTGAAGTTCCCGCTGCCGGGCTTTGTCGACGGGCTGGCCGATCTCGACAAGAACGCGCCAACGCCACCGAAGCAGTAAGGCCAGCAAACGACTTTCATCAGGCCCGCCCTTTCACCGGCGGGCCTTTTTGCCTATCTAGGGGGCATGACACACCCCGCACATGATGATCTGCAAGCCCTGGGCGACGAAAAGGCCCTGAAGCTTGTCGCTGAAACCCTCAAAGGCGCTGATGATGGCGAGCTCTTTATCGAGCATTCGCAATCCGAAGCCCTGGTCTTCGACGATGGCCGCCTGCGCACCGCCACTTTCGATCAGGGCGAGGGCTTCGGCCTGCGCGCCGTCACTGGCGAAACCGCCGCCTATGCCCATTCCTCAATCCTCGATGCCGCCTCGCTGAAGCGCGCGGCTGAAACCTGCGCCACCGTGCTCAATGCCGGCCAGGAAGCCAAGGTCGATGTGGCACCGGCAACCACCACCAAGAAACTCTACGGCCAGTTCAACCCGGTCGAGAGCATGGCCTTCGCCAAGAAGATCAATCTGCTCGAAGAAGTGAATGCCTTTACCCGCAGTATCGATCCGCGCGTCAGTCAGGTTTCCGTCTCGCTGGGTTCGTCTTGGCAAAAAGTCACCATCGCCCGTGGCGATGGCAGCCTCTATCACGATGTGCGCCCGCTCACCCGCTTCGGCGTATCCGTGACAACCAGCGACAACCGCACCTCCGGCCAGGGCAATCACGGCTTTGGCGGCCGCGCCGATCCGATGACCTATCTCACCGAAGCCAACTGGAAAGAGTGCGCCGAGGAAGCCGTGCGCCAGGCATTGGTGGGCCTCGATGCCGATCCGGCCCCCGCTGGCGAAATGGATGTGCTGCTCGGCCCCGGCTGGCCCGGCATTCTTCTGCATGAAGCCATCGGCCACGGCCTTGAAGGCGATTTCAACCGCAAGGGCACATCAGCCTTTGCCGGCTTGATGGGCCAGATGATCGCCTCAGATGAAGTCACCGTCGTCGATGACGGTACCATCCCGGACCGGCGCGGCTCGATCTCGATTGACGACGAAGGCACCGCCCCCAACTGCACGACCCTTATTGAAAACGGCAAGCTCGTCGGCTTCATGCAGGACAGGCTGAATGCGAGGCTGATGGGTGTGAAACCCACCGGCAATGGCCGCCGCCAATCCTATGCCTATGTGCCCCTGCCCCGCATGACCAACACTTACATGCTGAACGGCAAGCACCACCCGGATGAGATCCGCGCCTCGATCAAGAAGGGCCTCTATGCCAAGAGCTTCGGCGGCGGCCAGGTCGATATTACCTCCGGCAAATTCGTCTTCACCTGCACCGAGGCCTATCTGATCGAAGACGGCAAGATCGGCCGCCCGGTCAAAGGCGCCATCCTGATCGGCTCAGGCGCTGACGCCCTAAAGCGCATCGCCATGGTCGGCAATGACCTGTCGCTTGATCCCGGCATCGGCACCTGCGGCAAGGCCGGACAGGGCGTGCCCGTCGGCGTCGGCCAACCCAGCCTGCGCATCAACAACCTGACTGTCGGCGGTACCGCCACTTGATATGATCCAATTTCATTCCGCCATCCCTCTTCGCGGGGGTGACGGAACTGAAACAATGAAACCGTAATGCGCATCCCATGACCCGCCCCGAACTCGTGATCTTCGACATGGACGATGTGCTCTGCCACTATGATCTAGGCCGCCGTCTGCGCGCGCTGGCCAAGCTGGCCGATGTCACCGCCCGCGATGTGCGCGCCGCCGTGTGGGATTCAGGCTTCGAAGACCTCGCCGACCAGGGCGGCTATAGCGAGATCGAGCATTACCTGAACGAATTCAGCAAGCGCATTGGCCGCACCATCACTCTGGATCAATGGATCGCCGCCCGCAGCGAAGCGATGACGCCGAACCACGAGGTCCTCGCCGTGGCCCAGAAAATCGCAACCCAGGCCAAGCTGGCGATCTATACCAACAATGGCCCGGTGGTGAAAAACCACCTCGATCTTTTGTTTCCCGAAGCCGCCGCCATTTTCGACATGCGCTTCTGCTCCTATGAATTCGGCACCAAGAAGCCCGACCCCGAAAGCTACCGCCGCCTCTTGAAGGCCCTGCACCGCGAACCCGCGCAATGCTGGTTCATCGACGACAAGAAATCCAATGTCGAAGGAGCCCGCATTGCAGGCCTGCGCGCACATCACTATACGGGCTTTGCGAAGTTCGCGAGTGAAGCGGCCGCCCAGGGGTTTGAACTTTGACCAATTCGTCGGCGACCGGGACAAACACACAAGCGCGCTTCCTGCACGGCTCTACCTTCCGCCACGTCGTCATCATGACGCTGACTGGCGCTTTGGGCCTGATGACGCTGTTCGTCGTCGATCTCGCCGATCTCTATTTCCTCAGCCGGCTGGGCAACACCGATCTCACCGCCGCCATCGGCTTTGCCGGCACGCTTGATTTCGCCAATCTGTCCTTGTCGATTGGCTCTGGCATTGCCGCCGCCGCTTTAGTGGCGCGCTATCTGGGCGCTGGCAACCCGCAGCGCGCCCGCGAATTCGCCACTTCGACCATGCTGGTGTCCTTCGCCTTCAGCGCCGCCTACACGATCCTCATTGCCATCTTCATCGGCCCCATCCTTTCCCTGCTGGGTGCCACTGGTGAAGCCGCACGCCTGGCCAAACTGTTCATCTGGACGCTGTCGCCCGGCTTCATCTTTCTGGGCGGCGCACTCGCCTGTTCGTTCAGCCTGCGCGGCCTGGGCGATGCCAAGCGCGCCATGTATATCACCATGGTCACCGCCACCGTGACGATCATCCTCGATCCGATTTTCATTTTCTATTTCGGCTGGGGCATTCAGGGTGCCGCCGCTGCCAATGCCATCTCATGCATTGCGGCCTTCGGCGTGGGCTATTACGCTTTGCGCCATGTGCACGATTTCCTGCCGCCTGCCTCATGGTCGGGCCTGAAGCGCGACTTGCCGGAAATTCTGAGCATCGCCTTGCCGGCAATCCTCACCCAGCTCGCCACGCCTTTTGCAGCTGCCTATATGAATTACACTTTCGCGCCCTTCGGCAATGAGATCGTGGCGGCAGGCACGGTGGTCAACCGCGTAGTGCCAGTGGCCTTCGGGATCATCTTCTCTTTATCAGGATCAGTGGGGCCCATCATCGGGCAGAACTTTGGCGCCCGGAATTTCACGCGGGTGAACCGCACATTGCGGGATGGCATCGCCTTCGCGTTTCTCTACGCGCTGGTCACGTCTTTCATCCTGTTCCTGTTCAGGCATGAAATGGCATCCGCCTTCAGTGTGACGGGCCGTGCGGCTGAGCTGGTGGTGTTCTTCGCGACCTATATCGCGGCAAGCTGGGCCTTTGTGGGCGCGCAGTTCGTGGCCATGGCGGCCTTCAACAACCTCGGCAAGCCGGGTTATTCAACGCTGGTGAACTGGGGCAAAGCCACCATCGGCACGATCCCCTTTGCGATAGCAGGCGCTGCCATCGCCGGCGCTGAGGGGATCATGGTGGGGATTGCGTTAGGCGGGATCGTGTTTGGCGTGGTGTCGGTTTTCATGGCCTGGAGCCTGGTGAAGAAGCTTAGCGCTTCTTCTCCCAGCGGCGCCTGATCACTTCGATCAGCTGAGCCAGAGGACCATAACCTTCAACTGAGCCAAACTGCTGAGCCTGGTGGTATGCGAAGTTGTCCATGATCTATTCCTTTCCGTGATGTGTTGATAAGCATTCATCGCAGAAATAGATTGATTTATCCAACGAATGTATTTTATAACTCCCATCAATAAATGTGATGGATGGCTGAAATGACCCCCAATCTCGACATTGACCAGCTCAAGACCTTTCTCGCGATCATCGATACCGGCAGCTTTACCCGCGCCGGCGAAGAGGTAAACAAAACCCAGTCCGCCGTCTCTATGCAGATGAAAAGATTGGAAGAAACGCTGGGCCGGCCGATTTTCGTGAAGGAAGGCCGGGGCATCCGCTTCACCGTGGATGGCGAGCGGCTGATTGAATATGCCAGAAAGCTGGTCACACTCAGTGACGAGGCGGTGTCCTATTTCACCAAGCCCGATATTGCCGGGACCGTGCGTTTCGGCACCCCGGATGACTATGCCGATATTTTCCTGCCAGAAATTCTGGCCCGTTTTCACCGCACCCACCCGGCCGTGAATGTCGAAGTGGAGTGCCACCCCTCGGATATCCTTGCCGAACGGATCCGCAACAGCGAGCTCGATGTGGCCGCCGTGACCTTCAATGGCGGTGACGTCTATGGCGAAGCCTTGACCAGTGCTGAACTCGTCTGGGTCACCTCCCAGCGCCATGCGACCCATTCGATGGATGTCTTGCCTGTCGCTGCGGCCTCATCCTCCTGCTCTTGGCGCAGGCTGGTGGAGAAGGCGCTGGTCAATATCACCAGGCCTTACCGCATTGCCTATACCAGCCCCAATTTTTCAACCATCGCCGCTTGCGTGCAGCAGGGCCTGGCCGTCTCTGCCATGCCGATGATCTGTGTGAAGCCCGGAATGCGGATTTTGACCGAAGCAGAAGGTTTCCCGGCACTGGGTGCTTTCGACATCGGCATGATGCAGCGTCCGGGTCAGCTCAGCCGCGGGGCGCAAGCTCTGGCCCAGCATGTGCGCGAAAGCCTGACGAGCAAGGGCATGAACACCCGCCTGATGGCAGCGGAGTAAAACTAAAACGCTGTCTCTTTGAAAACCGGCTTGATATCGCCCTTCCAGGCGCTGTGATAGAGATCAAGCAACCGGTCGGCATGGGTCTTGCCGCTCTGGGCGATTTCATCGAGCACATCAAGGAACGGCTCTTCGCCGAAGCCGCGCGCTTTCAATCCGGCACGCGCGAGGCCCAAAACTTCCTTCGCAATATCCTGTAACGAACGCCCCATGAACTCAGCCTTCAGGCCCAGCTTCGGCACATCATGGCGCAGCTTCTGGCGCTGTTCAGCCGTGGCACCCTTCACCAGATCCCACGCCGCATCGAGCGCATTCTGATCATAGAACAATCCGCCCCACAGCGCCGGAAGCGCGCAAAGCATGCCGCCCTTACCCACATCGCTCCCACGCATTTCGAGATATTTCTTCAGCCGCACTTCCGGGAACACTGTGGTGAGATGGTCACCCCAATCACGCATCGTCGGCAATTCGCCCGGCAATTGCGGCAGGCGGCCATTGAGGAATGCGCGGAAGCTTTGGCCTGCGCAATTCACAAACTTGCCGTCGCGCATGACGAAATACATCGGCACATCGAGCGCATAATCCACATATTGCTCGAAACCAAAACCCTGCTCGAACACGAAAGGCAGCATGCCTGCGCGCGCATTGTCAGTGTCTTCCCAGACATGGCTACGGAACGACAGATAGCCATTGGGCTTGCCTTCCAGGAAAGGCGAATTGGCAAACAGAGCGGTGCCCAGCGGCTGCAGCGCCAGCGACACGCGCAGCTTCTGCACCATGTCGGCTTCCGAACCGAAATCCAGATTCACTTGCACCGTGCAGGTGCGGAACATCATGTCACGCCCCAGCGTGCCCACCTTGTCCATGTAAGCTGACATAATGCCATAGCGGCCCTTGGGCATGACCGGCGTTTCCGCCCGTGTCCAGACCGGCGAGGCACCGAGGCCGAGGAAGCCGATGCCCAGCTCATCGCCGATGACTTTGACCTCGGCCAAGTGCTCGGTGACTTCGCCGCACGTGTCATTGACGGTATTCAGCGGCGCGCCGGAAAGCTCAAACTGCCCGCCCGGTTCCAGCGAAATATTGGCGAGGGAATTCGGCTTCGAAAGCGCAATGATATTCTCGCCCTCATAAACGCCCTGCCAGCCATAACGGTCACGCAAGCCCTCCAGCAGGCCCTTGATCGAGCTTTTGCCGGCATAGGGAACGGGCCGCAGCGTGTCTTTGAGGAACGGAAACTTCTCATGCTCGGTGCCCATGCGCCAATCGGCGCGCGGCTTCACGCCCTGTTCGAAATAGGCAATCATCTGTGCCTTCGAACTGATACGCGCGCGCCCAGCTTCAGTTTCCGGTGTAGGTCCGCTCAAGTTGCTCTTCCCCGTGGAGGTGCTGAAATAGGCATTCCCGGTGACAGCGGCAAGTCAAATAAAACTGCCGTGGTTACCATTACCTCCAGTCGCCGATGGCAGCCTGCACCACACTCAGGATTGCAACCGCCGCCGTATCGGCGCGCATGATGCGTGGCCCGAGGGAAACGGCGGTGACGAAAGGCAACGCTTTCAGCATGGCCCGTTCTTCAATGGTGAAACCGCCTTCCGGCCCGACCACGATGGCGGCGGGGGCGGTTACCTTGGATAGCGCCTTGAGTGGATCACCAATCTCCGCCGTCTCGTCGCAATAGATCAATGCACGGCCCGCATCCCAGCCTTGCAATGCTGCATTCAGCGAAATGGGCTCCAGCACCTCTGGCACAAACACCAGATTGCACTGCTCGGCCGCCTCAATCACATTGGCGCGCATGCGTTCCAAGTTGACGCGCTCGGCAATGGTGCGCGCCGTCATCACCGGGCGCAAACGCCGCGCGCCAAGCTCCGTGGCCTTCTGCACCAGATAATCCAGCCGCGCATGTTTCAGCGGCGCGAATAGATAATCAATATCCGGCGGCGGCTTGGCAGCGCTGGTGAGCTGTTCCAGCCGCAGCACCACTTTCTTTTTTCCAGCCTCTGCCAGATGCGCCAGCCATTCGCCATCAGCGCCATTGAATACCGAAGCTGCATCACCCGGCTGCAGGCGCAGCACATTGGCAAGATAATGGCTCTGCTCAGGCGCGAGAGTCACCTCAGCCTTGGCCTCAAGTTTCTGATCAACAAACAAGCGGGGAGTGGTTTTTGCCATGAGAGCCGTGTATCACGCCGCCAATGCCTTCTTCCACCACCATCCGTGATGCGGTGAAAGCCCATTGGGCCGAGCGCCTTCCAGCGCCTCTGGTGCCCTATGCCCAGTTGATGCGCCTGGAACGGCCCATCGGCTGGTGGCTGCTGCTGCTGCCCTGCTGGTGGGGCCTGGCGCTGGCGCAGCTCGCGCAAGGCGGCGGCATGCCCAATCTCTGGCATGGATTTCTGTTCTTCATCGGCGCCGTGGTCATGCGCGGCGCCGGCTGCGTGGTGAATGACCTCGCCGATCAGGATTTCGATGCGAAGGTTGACCGCACCCGGAACCGCCCGCTGCCCTCAGGCCGCGTCTCGCGCAAACAGGCCTTTGCCTTCCTTGCAGGACTGCTGGCGATCGGCTTCATCATCCTGCTGCAGTTCAACCTGCTGACCATTTATACATCCATCGCCTCGCTGGTCATCGTCGCCATCTACCCCTTCATGAAGCGCATCACCGACGCGCCGCAACTGGTGCTGGGCCTCGCATTCAACTGGGGCGCACTGGTCGGCTTCACCGCGCAAACCAACGCCTTCGCGCCCGCCTGTTTCGCGCTTTATATCGGCGGAATTTTCTGGACGCTGGCCTATGACACGATCTACGCCCACCAGGACAAGGATGACGACGCGCTGATCGGCGTGCGCTCCACCGCCTTGCTGTTCGGCAAGTCCACCCCCTATTGGCTGACCGGCTTTTTCGCTGCCGCCCTCATCGCTATCGACGTCGCCTTGCAGCTTGCATCCGCCCCGCTGATTGCCCATATCGGGGTTCTCGGCGCTGCCATCCATGCCTTCTGGCAAGTCAGAAAATTTGATGACACTGATGGTGCCCGCCTCGTCTCCCTGTTCCGCGCCAACCGGAATTTCGGTCTTCTCATCCTCGTTGGCATGATTGCAGGTTGCTTCCTCCGATGAATAAAGAACTGCTCGAACTGGCCGAAGACACGCTCGCCCTTGCCCTGAAGGCCGGTGCCACATCTGGCGATGCCATGGTGGTGGAACAGCGCGACTCATCAATCAGCATGCGCGAAGGCAAGATCGAAGAGCTGGAACAATCCGAAAGCCGCGGCGTGGGCTTGCGCATTTTCGCCGGGCAATCCTCGGCCACAATCGCCGGCAGCGTACTCACCAAGGATGCGCGCCGCACACTGGCTGAACGCGCCGTGGCGATGGCCAAGCTGGCCCCGCCTGATCCATTCAGCGGCCTCGCAGCACCCGAGCAATTGGCAAAGAGCGAGCTTGATCTCGATCTCGTCTCCCAGACTTATCCGACTGCCGCCCAGCTGAAGCAGATGACGGAAGAAGCCGAAGCCGCAGGCCTCGCCGTGAAAGGCATTTCCAAAAGCGGCGCAGCGGGCGCTTCATCTTCATCGAGCGACATTGCACTCGCATCATCCAACGGCTTCGCTAAGAGCTACCGCCGCACCGGCTTTGGTCTGCATGCCACGCTAATCGCCGGCGAAGGCACCAACATGGTGCGCGATTATTACGGCACATCAGCCTGCCATTTCTCCGATCTGGAAAATCCAGCCTATGTTGGCCGGATGGCCGCTGAACGCACTGTGAAAGCACTGAACCCGCAGAAACTCAAAAGCCAGGCCGTGCCGGTGATCTTTGATCGCCGCGTGGCCGCCAGCCTGCTCGGTCACTTGGCGGGTGCCATCAATGGCGCAGCCATCGCGCGTGGCGTTTCCTTCCTGAAGGAAAAGCTGGAACAGCAAGTGTTCAAGCCGGGCATCACCATTGTGGATGATCCGCACAGATTGCGCGGCTTTGCGTCCAAGAGCTTCGACGGCGAAGGCCTGGCAACACAGCGCCGCAACTTCATCGACAAGGGCGTGCTCACCTCCTGGGTACTCGACTTGCGCGCCGCACGGCAGCTCAATCTGCAATCGACGGGCAGCGCCTCGCGCGGCCTCTCCTCGCAGCCCTCTCCATCAACGACGAACCTGCATATGGAGCCCGGCACCCAGTCGAAGGAAGACATGATCAAGTCCATCAAGAAAGGCTTGCTGATCACCGACTTCATCGGATCGTCGATCAATGGTGCCACTGGCGACTACAGCCGTGGCGTGGGTGGCTTCTGGATCGAAAATGGCGAGATCCAATATCCGGTCAGCGAAATCACCGTGGCGGGAAACCTGATCGACATGTTCCTCAATCTCACCCCCGCAACGGATCTGGAATTCCGCTCCTCCACCAACGCCCCTTCCTGCCTCGTCGAGGGCATGACCCTTGCAGGACGTTGATCTCCTCAAGGCCGCGTTGACGCGCGCCAGTGCGGTGGCCATGCAGTTCTACCGCACCGATGTGGAAAAGCAGCAGAAGCCCGATGGCTCGCTGGTCACCGCTGGTGATCTCGCGGTCAATGATGCACTGCGTGAGATGTTGGCCAGTGCGCGTCCGGATTATGGCTGGCTTTCGGAGGAAGGCCCGGATGATCCCACCCGCCTCACCCGCCAGCGCTGCTGGATTTTGGACCCAATCGACGGCACGCGCAGCTTTGCCGATATGCGCCATGAATGGTGCATCGGGCTGTGCCTGTGTGAACAGGGCAAGCCCATTGTTGCCGGCGTGATCCAGCCCACGAGACACCTTCTCTATCTGGCCGAACATGGCAAGGGAGCCACCTGTAACGGCGAAACCCTGCATATGTCAGACGCGCCCGATCTCAATCACGCCCGCCTCGCCGCGCGTTCACAGGCCCGCCAGAAACTGCAAGGTTCAGGCGCCGAGCCTGTCAATGTGTCCTATACGCCGCAAATCACAAGGCTGGCCATGCTGGCAGGCAGCGAGGTTGATATCGTCGTTTCGCTCGGCCCCAAACATGATTGGGATATCGCACCCGGCGCGTTGCTCGTCACAGAAGCGGGTGGCAAGATCAGCGACGAGCAAGGCCATGATATGATATTCGGCCGCAATGACCCCAAGCAGAACGGGCTTGTAGCAGCTGGGGCCGCGCGCCATGCTGCAGTGATGACCTTTTTGGAGAGAACATGAAGAAGCCCAAACTTCCACAGGAACAATTGATCCATCTGGTATTTGGCGGAGAGCTTTCGGATGTGAGCGGCATCACCTTCAAGGATCTCGCCCGCCTCGATGTCGTGGGCTTCTATCCCAACTACGAAGCCGCGCACCAAGCCTGGCTCGGCAAGGCCCGCGAAACCATCGACAACGCCCAGATGCGCTATTTCATCGTGCATCTGCACAGGTTCCTGGACCCGGCAGAGGAAGACTAGATTTTCCCCTCGGCCTGCAGTCTGGCCAGCGGCAAATTAGCCGGAACATATCTGCTCAAAATCCGCCGCGCTGATTCACAATCGGCCGTCATCTGGGCAATCAAGGCTTCCACCGAAGTGAAGCTCTGGTCCAGCCGGATCAACTCGACAAAGCTCACCAGCAATTCGCGCCCGTAAAGATCCAGCGTCTGGTCCAGCAGAAAAACCTCGAAGAATGTCCGGTTAGTATTGAATGTTGGCCGGTCGCCGAAATAACCCGCCCCCATCCAGATCGGTGCCGCCTTGCCCGCCTCGTGCACGAAAGTGGCATAGATGCCGCGTGCCGGTTCAACGCCGGGCTCCACGATGATGTTGGCGGTAGGAAACCCAATGGTGCGGCCGCGCTGGTCGCCCTGCACCACCGTGCCTTCGATCATCCAGTCATAACCCAGCTCGCGCGCCGCCTGACGCAATTGCCCCTGATGCAGCGCGTTGCGAATATTGCTGGAGGAAAAGGCCATGTGGCCGGCACCCTCATCGGTCACTTCCGCTACGGTAGTGACTTTCAGGCCCATCGTGCGCAGCGTATCGGCATTGCCCTTGCGGCCTGCGCCGAAATGAAAATCAAACCCGGCGATCACCTGCGACGCGCCGAGCTTTTCCTGCAGTTCCTGCACGATGAAGGCTTCCGGCCGCAGCGAGGCCAACTCGCTGTCAAACGTGACGACTGAAACGAAATCCGCGCCCAATGCCTTTAGCAGGCGCAGCTTCAGTGCTTGCGACGTAAGCCTGAACACCGGCTGTTCCGGCCGGAAAAACGCGCGCGGATGCGGCTCGAAGGTGACAACACCCCAAGGCTTGCCTTCCTTGGCGGCAATCGCCTTGGCCTGCGCCAGCAAGGCCTGGTGGCCCCGGTGCACGCCGTCAAAATTGCCGATGGCGGCAATGCCACCGCGCAGCTTGTCCGGCAGGGGATTTTCGGAAGTGACTTCAAACATGGCTCTCACAGGTAGCCAAATTGTTACGTCCAGTAAAGTTCAGGCATAACCTTCATGATGCGCGCATCGGGATATCGGGCCCGCACCTCGGCCTCCGGGTCAGCACCTTTGTTGATACCGCCTGAGACAAACACACAAGGCAAATTGTTCTGCATGGCGCCTTTCACATCCGTGTCAGGCCCATCGCCAATGGCCAGAACCTTGATATGATCTGGATGGCCCGCATGCTTCAATGCCACATCATAGATCGGCGCAAAGGGCTTGCCCGCCATCATGACGCGCCCGCCCATCTGCCCATAAACTTCGGCAATGGCACCGGCACAGGGGATCAGCACACCACCGATGCTCACCACCTTGTCTGGATTGGCACAGATCATCGTGAGGCCGCGTGACAGGAATTGCTCCAGCAGAGCATGATCGATCTTCATGCCGGCGCGCGCCACCTCATCGATAAAGCCAGTGCAGAGCACAGCGCCCGCCTGCTCCAGCGGCACGCGTTTGACTTCAAGGCCCTTGAAAATCGGCAGGTCTTCCGGCGGCCCCAGGTGATAAAGGCCATGATCACCAAGCTCAACCATCAATTCGCGGGTCACATCGCCCGAGGTCACCATGTCGTCATAAGCCTCACGCGGCACGCCGATCTTGTCGATGAAAGCCTGCACATTCAGCTTGGGCGTGGGCGCATTGGTGATGAAGACCACCTTGCCGCCAGCGCGGCGATGCTGGATCAGTGCGTCAACTGCATGCGGAATGGGCTTGCGCCCGTCATGGGCCACACCCCAGACATCACAAAGCCAGATAGGAAAACGCGCCGAAAGTTGCTTCATAGTTTAAGCAGCTTGAACGAGTTTCTGGTGCTTGTCTTGTGTTTCGCCATGCGCCCGCTTCACACGACGGGGTGCGGCAAAGCATGGCCCGCAAGCCAGCGGCGTGACCTGGGTCAGACGGGACACCAGCTGTGGGTCCTCCACGCCGATAATGACCGTGCTGATGCCATGCAACCTGGCTTCCTGCGCAAAGCGCGTCAGGGATGGCTGGTTCTGGGCCTGCATCAATTCACTCGCTTCAATGCCCACCATTTTCACATGGAGCGTTTTCATCGCGGCCAGATCAAGCGCACCCGGTGCGGCATCAGCCAAAGCGAAGGATTGGCCTTGCCGCGACAATTGCGCCAGGCCCTCCAGCCCGGGCGGCGTCAGCAGCGGCAGCATGGCGTGCCGCAATTCGAGAACCAGACCCTGTCCGGCAGAACCGGCAGCATGCGTGGCTTCGGCAATACGCTTCACCGTTTGCGGGTCCGCCAGGGTTTGAGCACCAATCGGCATGATGATGCAGAGATCGCCATCACGCTGGCGCAACCGCTGCAACAGCAGCAGAACTTCATTGACGGCCACGCTGTCCAGCTGCGGGCGCAGGCCGCTGCGCGAAACCTGTTCCAGCAGTGCTTCACCGCTGACTTCAACCTTGCCAAGCGGCAATGACATATGCAGGCGGTAGTGTGCGGTGTGGCGCGTGCGCATATCTACCACCGGCTCCAACGCAAAATTGATCCGTTCCGCCAAGGCTGTTGTCTCGCCAGAACGCGCAGCAACGGATTCTTCGAGCTGCGGCATCTTGCGCGCCGATGGCTTGCTCACTTCCGTTTTGCTCACTTCCGCCTTGCGGGTAAGGATGGGTGGATTGGCCACCTGATCGTTCAGCGATTGGCGGAGTGCGGAATATGAAGTCTTGAGATCCGAAATGCCGCCGATCATTGAATCTGTGCGGCTGCGGGTTTCGGTTTGAACCTGTTGGATACGCGACAGCGCCACTTCCATTTTGCTACGCACTTCGGCCCGCAGATCAGCGGACGCACGCGTCACATTGGCCAGCCTTTCATGGAAGCTGTCGCGTTGGCGCACCATCAGGATGAGGAGGAGAATGTGGCCTGCCGCCAGGAAGGCCAATCCGGCCATCAGCGTGAAGGTTACTTCGATGCCACCTGCGGCCACATAGGCCAATGCGCCACAACAGCCCGTAATGGCCAGGCCAAAGCCGATCAGCAGCGCCCAATCCTGTTTCAATCCAGCCCCTAGATCACGGATATGCTGGGCGAGCCCCAACACCACCCATGTGCAAACCCAGTTCACGCCCCAGATTGCTGGCACTGCCCGCCATGCAACCCATCCATGCGCGAATCACAAGGGTAAGCGTAGCCTTCTGGAGAGGCCGTGTGAATCCGTATGCGGAGCTTTTTTTAGAGGTTTGCCACTGACTTCAGGACTGCAGGCAACCTTTCGCCCAAAAGTTCGTCAATTTGAGCTTCCGTAATGATCAGCGGCGGTGAAAGGGCAATCGTGTCGCCGGTGATGCGGATCAGCAATCCATGATCGTGGAAGGCATTTTCCATGGCCTTGTAGGCGCGAAGCCCCGGCTTGCCTTCAATCGGCTTCATGTCGAAGGCGGCGACCAGACCCATGGTGCGGATGTCTTCGATCAGCGGGTTGCCCTGCAGGGTGAAGCAGGCATCGGCCCACTTGGTTTCCAGCTTGGCGGCACGGGCGAACAGGTCCTCGTCACGGTAGAGATCCATCGTGGCAACGCCGGCAGCCGCAGCCATCGGATGGCCGGTATAAGTATAGCCGTGGAACAGCTCGATCACGTGGTCCTGGGCATTCATGAACGCATCATAGATGCCCTGGCGCGCCATCACGCCGCCCATCGGCACCGTGCCGGAGGTCACACCTTTGGCGAAGGTCATCAGATCAGGGATCACGCCGAAACGCTCTGCGGCAAAGGCAGCGCCGAGACGGCCGAAGCCGGTGATCACTTCATCGAATATCAGCAGGATGCCATGCTTGGTGCAAATCTCGCGCAGCTTCTTGAGATAGCCCTTGGGCGGCGGCAGCACGCCGGTCGAACCCGCCATCGGCTCGACAATAACGGCAGCGATGGTCGAAGCGTCATGCAGCGCAACCAGGCGTTCCAGATCCTCAGCCAAGTGGGCGCCCCAATTCGGCTCGCCACGGGTGAAGGCCTGTTCCTTGCGGTTATAGGTGTGGGGCAGATGGTCAACACCAGCAATCATCGCGCCAAACCACTTGCGGTTGGCGACCATGCCGCCGACAGCGATGCCGCCGAAATTCACGCCATGATAGCCACGCTCACGCCCAATCAGGCGGGTGCGGGTGCCTTCGCCACGGGCGCGGTGATAAGCCAGCGCAATCTTCAACGCCGTATCAGCGGCTTCCGAACCGGAATTGGTGAAGAAGGCATAATTCAAATCGCCCGGCGCCATGGTGGACAGGCGCGAGGCCAGTTCAAACACCTTGGGATGGCCGTATTGGAACGTCGGTGCGAAATCGAGTTCAGCAGCTGACTGTTGAATGGCTTTTACAATTGGCTCACGGCAATGGCCGGCATTGGTGCACCAGAGGCCAGCCGACCCGTCGAGGATCGCATTGCCCTTGATGTCATAGTAATGCATGTCTTTCGCCCGCGCGATCATCCGGGGCTTGGCTTTAAAAGCGCGGTTCGGCGTGAAGCCCATCCAGAACGCTTCCAGATTGTTCGGCGACGGTTCCCACTGATTGGACGAGACGGGCTTGTTCATGGCGGCAGACTCCTGCTGATAATGGCTTGGAGTCTAACCTAGCAGGGATGGCGGGCGAGCGGAATGCGCCAGTTCACGCGTTAAGGGCGTGCCAAACCGTGAAACCGGCCACCACGAAGAAAATCACCCCGCAGACCCGCCCGATGGTGATGGTAACAGCTGGGTTGCCCGTAAGAAATTCACGCGCTTTCGCCGCCGCCACCCCCAGCCCGCCGTAAATGACGAACTGGGTGACCAGCGTGAGCAGCCCCATGACCAGCGCCTGCATCCAGACCGGCCCAAAGCGCGGCTGGATGAAAGTGGGGTAAACCGCGAGCACAAACATATAGGCCTTGGGGTTGAGGATGCAGGTCACGAACCCTTGCGTGAAGGCCGAGGCGATGCTGCGCTGTGGTGCGGCCCCAATACTATCCACGGTAATTGAACTGCGGATCAGCGTGAAACCGATCCACGCCATGTAAGCCGCACTGGCGATCAGGATGATGGTGATCAGATTGGGCGCCAGCGTGGTCAGCGCTCCGACGAAGAACGCACCAAACAAAGTGTGCCAGATGCCACCCAGATTGATGCCCAGCACCGAAGCAAGCCCGGCGCGCCGGCCACCGGTCAAGGAATTGGCGATCACAAAGAACATATCCATGCCCGGCACGATGATGATGCCAAACAGCAGGACGAAATAAAGCCAGACATTTTGTGCGTAGGTCATGATGGTGCCTTGTGACATGCCCTGCTGTCAAATTGTGTCAGCAGTGAACCTTTGCCTTTCTGTTGCGTTTCCCCGATGCTGGCAGCCCATACACGAAAGAGAAACATCATGGCACTCACACTCTTCACTTATGATTGGGTTCCCGAACTGCCACGCGGCTATGTACGTGACGTGCGCGTACGATGGGCACTTGAAGAGGCCGGTCTGCCCTACAGCGTGAAAAGCGTTCCATTCAAGGAACGCACGCCGGAACACATTCAGCATCAACCCTTCGCGCAGGTGCCCTATCTGATGGATGGCGATCTATCGATTTTCGAAAGCGGCGCCATCTTGCTGCATCTGGGCGAGCTCAGCGAAAAGCTGATGCCGAAAACACCAACCGGGCGCAGCGAAGTGATCGAATGGGTGTTCGCCGCGCTCAATTCCGTCGAGATGCCGGCTTTGCCCTGGACCATGTATAAATTCATGAAGTTTGAATCCGACGCGCCGCCGGTGAAATGGAACGAGGATTTTCTCAAACTGCGGCTCGACCGGATGGAGCCTGTCCTGTCGAAGCGCGAATGGCTGGCGGGTTCATTCTCGGTGGCCGACATTCTGATGGCGGATGTGCTGCGGGTGGTGGACCGCTTCGACGGCTTGAACAAGCATCCTGGCGCGCAAGCCTACGTCAAGCGCGCGACCGCACGGCCGGCTTTCCAGAAGGCGCGCGCCGACCAGATCGCGCATTTTGCAGCGGCGGACTGAGCTCGGACTGCTTCTTCTTGCTCAAGCCCGCCAGCACCTGGTCGTAGCTGGCGCGCAGATAGGTTTTCAAATCGGCATCGCTCATGCTCTCATCGCTCTGCCGCTGGATCCATTTGATTCCGCGCGAGGCGAAATACGGTGCGGGCCGCAAGCCCGGCTGGTTCTTCAGCAACTCATAGCTCATCGGCGAAGTCTTGAAGGTGATGCCAGCATGCTTGCCCCAGCTTTCAGGCGCGTAGATCGCAAACACCTTGCCGCCGATCTTCCACACATCAGCCCCATCCCACTGCACCACATGCGTGCTGTGGGGCAGGCTTTTGCAAAAGGCATTGTAGCTGCGCGGAGTCATGGCGCAGGTGCTAGCATGTTTGCTATTGAGGCTCCATGAGTCCTGCTGAAACTTTCGCTTTGATCGATGCCTGCTCGCCCTTTCTGAAGGGTCTGCGCGAGTCCCATGCGGAATTTGCCGACCGCGTGATGGCAAGCGATCCGGACAAAGAACTCGCCGCACTCTGTGACGGACTTGATCTTGCCGCCCATGCGCAGAGCAAGGACGAAGCCATGCGCGTCCTGCGCCAGTCCAAGCAGAAGCTTGCCTTGATGGTGGCACTTTATGATCTGAGTGGGATTTGGCCTTTGGCGAAAGTGACCGGCGCGCTCACCCGATTTGCCGACAAGGCCGTATCATCGGCTCTGGAATTTCTGTGGCGGCAGGAACAGGCCAAAGGAACAATCAACGCGGAGGCACCGCCCGGGAAAGCTTACCTCGTTCTCGCCATGGGCAAGATGGGCGCGGGCGAACTCAATTATTCCAGCGACATTGATCTGATCGTTCTGGATGACAGCGCCAACGCGCATTTGCGCGAAGACGTAGAGCCTTCCACCTTCTTTGTGAAACTCACGCGCAGCCTTGTCTCCCTGCTGCAGGACCCGACCGAAGACGGCTACGTCTTCCGCACGGATTTGCGCCTGCGCCCTGATCCGCGTGCCACGCAAGTGGCTATCGATATTGAAGCCGCCGCCAATTACTACGAAACCCAGGGGCAGAACTGGGAGCGCGCTGCGATGATCAAGGCGCGTGCCTGCGCCGGCGATCCCGCACTCGGTGCCGAATTCCTCGCGCGCATGAAGCCCTATATCTGGCGCAAATACCTTGACTATGCGGCGATCGCTGACGTGCAATCGATGAAGCTGCAAATCCACGCCGTGAAGGGCCATGGCGAAATCGCCATCATGGGGCACAATCTCAAACTGGGCCGCGGCGGCATCCGCGAGATTGAATTCTTCGCACAAACCCAGCAGCTCATCGCGGGAGGGCGCAATCCGGCTTTGCGCTGCATCGGCACTTGCGACGCGCTGGATGCGCTGGCCGATGCAAAATGGATCACGCCACAAGCCGCGCGCGAATTGAAAGACGCTTACGCCTTCCTGCGCATGCTCGAACATCGCGCCCAGATGGTGAATGACCAGCAGACGCATGAGACGCCGTCTGATCCGGCGAAGTTTGAAAACTACGCCCGCTTCGCCGGATTTGAAAATAGTGAGGCGCTCGCAGAAAAATTGCGGGCCACGCTGGAATGCGTGCAGGGCCATTACGCCGCTTTGTTTGAATCCGCCGGCGAGCTTTCGGCCAGTGAAGGCAACCTCGTCTTCACCGGCGGCGATGATGACCCGGCCACTTTGGAAACCCTGCGGCTGATGGGCTATGCGCAGGTGACGGAAGTGGCCGCCACCATCCGCGCCTGGCATTTCGGCCGCTACCGCGCCACACGCACGGCGAGAGCGCGCGAAATCTTGACCGAGATCATGCCGCAGCTGCTGAAGGCGCTGTCGGAAGGTGGCGATGCTGATCGTGCTTTTTTTGCTTTCGACAAATTTCTCGAAAGCCTTTCCACCGGGGTGCAACTGTTTTCCATGCTGAAGGCAAACGCGCCTATGCTGGCTTTGATCGCACAAGTGCTGGGCTCCGCGCCGCGCCTGACCGAAAAGATCAGCGCCCAGCCGCGCATTTTGGAAGCGGTAACAGCGCCGGATTTTTTCTCGGCCTTGCCTGACAAGGAAACGTTGGCGCGCGAGATCAATACGCTGATCCCCGCGGGCCTCAGCCTTGAAGAGGCAATGGATCTTTCTCGTATTTTTGCCCGTGAGAAAAATTTCCGCGTCGGCGTGCGCATTCTCTCTGAAACGATCAGTGCCGAAGAAGCAGGAATTGGTTTTTCCAGCGTGGCCGATGTTGTGCTGGCCCGACTGCTCGGCGCTGTTGAGCAGGACATCGCCGCCAAGCATGGGGCCATCAAGGGCGGCGCTTGCGTGATCCTCGGGCTCGGCAAATTGGGTGGGCGCGAAATGACCGCCGCGTCCGATCTCGACATCATGCTGATCTATGATCACGCCGAAGACGCGGAAACTTCCGACGGACCTCGGTCTCTCGCACCCGGGCAATATTATGCCAAGATCACTCAAGGCCTGATGACCGCACTCAACGCTAATTCGGCGGAGGGCAAGCTCTATGATGTGGACATGCGGTTGCGCCCGTCGGGCTCAATGGGCCCAATCGCCGTTGGCCGCAGTGCGTTTGAAATCTATCATCACCACGAGGCCTGGACGTGGGAACGCATGGCGATGACCCGCGCCCGTGCCATTGCTGGTGACCCAACACTGGCTGCGCGCGTGCAGAATATCCTCAATGGCGCACTGCAAGCGCCGCGGGATGCCGCCCAGACAAAATCCGATATCGCCGACATGCGTGCGCTGATGTTGAAGGAACACAAGTCTGAAGGCTTGTGGGATTTGAAGCGCGCCAAGGGCGGCCAGGTTGAAATCGAATTCATCGCGCAATGGCTTGAACTCATTCATGCCGGATTGCTGAATTCGAATACGGCAGCGGCATTGACTGCGGCGCGCAACGCGAATGTGTTGGCTGCGGCTGACTCCGATGCCTTGCTCTCAGCCTTGCAATTGTTCCAGCGCCTCACCCATGTGCTACGCCTGTGCATTGACGGCAGCTTCAATCCCAAAACAGCACCCGCCCCCTTGCTCAAGGCCTTGTCACAAGCGGCAGGGCAGCCGGATATTTCCAGCACCGAAGCTTTCGTCGCAGAGACACAGGACAACGTGGCCGCCTTGTTCAAGAAGTTGATCGGACGGCCGGAAGAGAAATCCATCTAATAGGAATTTAAGCTTGACAGCGTACGGTGCTTCTGTTAGAGAGCCCTAATCCCCAAAATCCCGTTTGAATTCGCAATTGCATTTCGTACTTGCAACAGGCGCGTGATGGCGTTGTGGTGTGAACCGATGACTTCTATTCTTGATAAATGCGACCCGCAGCGCTTGCAGAATTTCCCGAATGGCACAGTGCTGCTGCCGGAAGGCGCGCGCACCGGAAAGCTGCACATCCTGAAATCCGGCACTGTGGAGATCCTGCGCGGCGAAACACAGGTGGCCGTGATTTCCGATGAAGGCGCCGTATTCGGTGAAATGTCTGTGCTCCTCGGCACACCTCATACGGCCACCGTGCGGGCGCTGACCGATTGCGAGACATATCTTTACGAAGACGCCGCAGCCTTTATGGCGAAGGATGCTGAGATTGCTTTGGCCATTGCCGCCATGCTGGCCCAGCGCCTGAACAATGCGACCACCTATCTTGCCGATGTGAAAAACCAGTATGCGGACTCAGGCAACCACCTCTCGATGGTGAGCAGCGTGCTGGCCAGCCTCGTCAACCAACCGGCAAAGAACTACGATCCGGGCTCTGACCGCGAGCCTGATCTCCAGATGTAAGCCAATCCGGCAGCGCCCGCAGCATGGGGAGCGGGCGGATCAGCGGGGCGTCAAGCTTCACGCTCTGCACGCCCATCATTGAAAACCAGACGACTTCGTTGGCCACACTGTCAAACACCAGATGCGCGGGCGGCGCACCGGGATGTTGGCCAACATTGAAAACCCAGCTTTGGCCCACTCGGTCCACCCACGAACCTGCACTTGTGAAAGGCGATTGATGGATATGCCCCGAAAAAACCATGTCAGGCTTGAACGTCTTGACCCAGTCCATCAGCACCGTGTCGCCAACAAATTTGCTTCCCGACCAGCTGACGGGGGAATCCGCTGCCGGGGCGTGATGCACCCAGAACCACTTTTTCTTCGGGCGCTCTGCATCGCGGGCCAATTGTTCACGCAGCTTGATTTGCGCCTTGGGCCCATCCCACCAGCGGCACAAAGTGAACAGCGTGCCGTCGCTTTCGACAGAGGTATCGTCAGAGCCGATGCCACGGCTGTTCAGCTCATTGATCCATTGCGATACTTTTTCGCCTTCGCTGTCGCGGCCATCGAGATCATGGTTGCCCGAGCAGGTGTAAACCTGGGTTTTTTCCTTGAGAAGATCGAGATACTTGCCGACCACCACCATCTGCGCCCGACCATCCACTGCAGAACTCATGTCGATATGGTCGCCGGCGATAATCACCAGGTCATAGCGGGGCGCCTGTGCCACCAGCCAGTCATACTGTGGCAGCGAATAATGCAGATCAGCAACGATGAGGCAGCGCATGCAGCAGATGATGTGGCCAGGTTTGCGGCGCTGTCAATGAAGCGCGGGCCCACGCCCCGGACTTTAACGCCAAAACCGATGAGGAAGTGGCGCCCCTCCGGAACAGCGCTGTTAACCCATTCGCCCTTGACTCCGGCCCATGGGCCACCTATCTCCCGCTTCAGCTATTGGCACTCTCAAACTGTGAGTGCTAACAGCAGTTGGGATGAGCCCAACAAATCTAACAAAATCAATGTTCTAGAGGAGCACTGCTCATGAAATTCCGTCCTTTGCATGACCGCGTGGTTGTGAAGCGGGTTGAAGAAGACACCAAGACCAAGGGTGGCATCATCATTCCGGAAACCGCCCAGGAAAAGCCGATGCAGGGCAAGGTTGTCGCTGTGGGCCCCGGCGGCCGCGACGAAGCCGGCAAGCTGACCCCGATTGACCTGAAGAAGGGTGACACCATCCTGTTCGGCAAATGGTCTGGCACGGAAGTCAAGATCGACGGCGAAGAGCTGCTGATCATGAAGGAATCCGACATCATGGGCGTTCTGGAATAATTTTCCGCCCTTTCCGAATTAATCCGTACACTGAATACTTATAAGGAAATTCAAACATGGCTGCAAAACAAGTGCTCTTCGGCGGCGAAGCCCGCGAAAAGATGCTCCGTGGCGTCGACATTCTCGCCAATGCTGTAAAAGTCACCCTCGGCCCCAAGGGCCGCAACGTCGTCATCGACAAGTCCTTCGGTGCCCCGCGCACCACCAAGGACGGCGTGACCGTTGCCAAGGAAATCGAACTCGAGGATAAGTTCGAAAACATGGGCGCCCAGATGGTGCGCGAAGTGGCCTCGAAGACCAATGATCTCGCTGGCGACGGCACCACCACTGCCACCGTGCTGGCCCAGGCCATCGTCAAAGAAGGCGCCAAGAACGTGGCTGCCGGCATGAACCCGATGGATCTGAAGCGCGGCATCGATCTCGCTGTGGCTGCCGCCATTGACGACATCAAGAAGCGTTCGAAGAAGGTCAAGGGCACGGAAGAAGTGGCCCAGGTTGGCACCATCTCTGCCAATGGCGACAAGGAAATCGGCGACATGATTGCCCAGGCCATGCAGAAGGTCGGCAATGAAGGCGTCATCACCGTGGAAGAAGCCAAGACCGCCGAAACCGAACTCGATGTCGTTGAAGGCATGCAGTTCGACCGCGGCTATCTCTCGCCCTATTTCATCACCAATGCCGACAAGATGATCGTGGACCTGGAAGATGCCTACATCCTCCTGCACGAAAAGAAGCTGTCGTCGCTGCAGCCCATGCTGCCGATCCTCGAAGCTGTGGTTCAGACCTCGAAGCCTTTGCTGATCATCGCTGAAGACATCGAAGGCGAAGCACTGGCCACGCTGGTGGTGAACAAGCTGCGCGGCGGCCTCAAGATCGCTGCCGTGAAGGCCCCTGGCTTCGGCGACCGCCGCAAGGCCATGCTGGAAGACATCGCGTCGCTGACCGGCGGCCAGATGATCGCTGAAGACCTTGGCATCAAGCTTGAGTCTGTCACGCTCGACATGCTCGGCCGCGCCAAGAAAATCCGCGTCGACAAGGAAAACACCACCATCGTTGACGGTGCTGGCAAGAAGGCCGACATCCAGGGCCGCATCGCCCAGATCAAGGCCCAGATCGAAGAAACCACCTCTGAATACGACAAGGAAAAGCTGCAGGAGCGTCTCGCGAAGCTTGCTGGCGGCGTTGCCGTGATCAAGGTTGGCGGCTCGACCGAAATCGAAGTGAAGGAAAAGAAGGACCGCGTTGACGACGCGCTGAACGCCACGCGTGCAGCCGTTGAAGAAGGCGTGGTTCCGGGCGGCGGCATTGCGCTGCTGCGCGCCAAGAAGGCGGTTGAAGCCCTGCATTCCGACAATCCCGACATCATGGCCGGCATCAAGATCGTGTCGAAGGCGCTGGAAGCGCCGATCCGCCAGATCTCGGAAAACGCCGGTGTGGAAGGCTCGATCGTGGTTGGCAAGGTTCTCGAAAAGACCGGCAACTTCGGCTTCAACGCTCAGACGGAAGAATATGTCGACATGGTCACCGCCGGCATCATCGATCCGACCAAGGTTGTGCGTGTTGCACTTCAGGACGCAGCTTCGGTTGCCGCCCTGCTGATCACCACCGAAGCCATGATCGCCGACAAGCCCAAGGCCGCATCGCCCGCGATGCCCGGCCCAGGCGGCATGGGCGGCGGCATGGGCGGGATGGACTTCTAAGAAGAAGTTCGACGCTCAGCCAGCTTAGGCTGATACGAAATAAGAAACCCCGGGTGATGAGCCCGGGGTTTTTGTTTTCGGACCATTTGACTTAGTTCGCTGGAACCTGAAAGCTCCTCAACCTCGGCACCAGAATGGCGGCTGTCACAATGAGTGATAAGATGACTAACAAGCCACTTTCACCGCCGATATACTCCATGGTCTCCGCCCGATCTGGCGTGAGCAATTCCGAGCCCACGCCCCAGATCAGGTTGAAGACCCCATGTGCGATGGCAGGAGGCCACACGCTGCCGGTCGACAAGCGCAGGTAACCGAAGAACAGACCAGCCAGTGTCAGCGTGAGAAGAAACATTGGCACCACAATCAATACATTGCCGCTGGCGTGATAATAGGACGTCATTAGCATGAGAGGTAGATGCCAGAGCCCCTGCATGAGGCCGACCACAAGCGTTGCGGTGACGGCACCCAGACCCAACAGCTTACTCAACATATAGCCACGCCAACCAATTTCCTCACAGAAGGCAAAGCCGATGCTAACCAGAAGCGCAAAGAACAAATTGCCTGTCATGTGCAGTGCACTCGCTTCGCCAGCCGGGCCATGGAACGTAGCGAGACCCGTGGCCACCAAGAGCGCGGCCGAGCCAATGAGCACGGCGGCAGGAAATAAGACTGCAGGCCACCAGCCGCGCAGCCCAGCGGTCAGCAGGCCAATACGGCGCCAACCTTCAACTGACCAGCCTTCTCGAGTGAGGATCAGCATCATGATGAGAACGGAAGAAATCGACGTCATCATCGATACCGCGCCGCTGCCCTGGCGGAAAATTTGCGGATTGGCGGCAATCAAGAACACCATTACGAAAGCGATCACATAAAAGATCACGGCTTTCGCAGGATCGGACAAAGATCTGAACAACAGGGCCTCCCTCTCTGGGGTCAACCGGACCAGCCTTTCTGCGCATGATACACAATATTCAATGGTCTTCAAACGCACCGGAAGCAAACAAGCCTCGTCTTCCGCATGCAGAATGGTGCACTTTGAAAGGTGTGGTGAAAAGCCTTGCGGCTGCGGTGCACCCTCCCCTAAACGCCCCTCATCATGATCCGCATTGACTCCATCTCCAAACAGAACGGCCATCAGATTCTTTTTGTTGAGGCGTCTGCCGCGCTCAATCGCGGTGAGAAGATCGGGCTTGTCGGGCCCAATGGCGCGGGCAAGACGACGTTGTTCCGCATGATCTCGGGCCGCGAAGAGCCGGATGAGGGGCAGGTCTCCATTGATCGCGGCATTTCGATTGGCTATTTCAATCAGGATGTGGGCGAGATGGCGGGGCGCTCGGCGGTGGCCGAAGTGATGGAGGGTGCTGGCCCGATCAGTGCGGTGGCCACCGAGCTGAAGGTGCTGGAAGACGCGATGGCCGATCCGGCGCGCGTGGGTGAGATGGATGAGATCATCGCGCGCTATGGCGAGGTGCAGGCGCATTTCGAAAAGCTCGACGGCTATGCCCAGGAGGCGCGCGCGCGTGAAGTGCTGGCGGGCCTGAGCTTCAGCCAGGAGATGATGAATGGCGATGTGGGCAAGCTTTCGGGCGGCTGGAAAATGCGCGTGGCTCTGGCGCGCATCCTGCTGATGCGGCCCGATGCCATGCTGCTCGACGAGCCGTCAAACCATCTCGATCTCGAAAGCCTGATCTGGCTGGAGCATTTCCTGAAAGACTATGAGGGCTTGCTGGTGATGACCAGCCATGACCGCGAATTCATGAACCGCATCGTGACCAAGATCGTCGAGATCGATGGTGGCGAACTCACCACCTATTCCGGCGATTATGAATTCTATGAGCAGCAGCGCGCACTGGCTGAAAAGCAGCAGCAGGCCAGCTTCGAGCGCCAGCAGGCCATGCTGGCCAAAGAGCTGAATTTCATCGCACGCTTCAAGGCGCGTGCGTCCCACGCCGCACAAGTGCAAAGCCGCGTGAAGAAACTGGAAAAGATCGACCGGGTGGAGCCGCCCAAGCGCCGCGTTTCGGTGGCGTTTGAATTTGCGGCCGCACCACGCTCCGGCGAAGATGTGGCCACGCTCTCCAAGGTTCACAAATCCTATGGTGCGCGCAACATTTATGCAGATCTGGATTTCCAGATCAGGCGCAAAGAGCGCTGGTGCCTGATGGGCATCAATGGCGCGGGCAAATCCACTTTGCTGAAATTGATTGCCGGTGCGGCCGAGCCGGACCAAGGCAATGTGCAGATCGGCGCTTCCGTGAAGATGGGCTATTTCGCCCAGCACGCCATGGAATTGCTGGACAGCGAAGACACGGTGTTTGAATCGCTCGAACATGCTTTCCCGCAAGCCACGCAAGGCTCGCTGCGCAACCTGGCCGGTGCTTTTGGATTCTCCGGCGATGACGTGGAGAAGAAATGCCGCGTGCTGTCAGGTGGCGAGAAGGCGCGCCTCGTGATGGCGCAGATGCTCTATGATCCGCCGAATTTCCTGGTGCTGGACGAGCCCACCAACCATCTCGATTTGTTCACCAAGGAAATGCTGATCAACGCGCTGAAGGATTTCGAAGGCACCATGCTGTTCGTGAGCCATGACCGGCATTTCCTCGCCGAGCTGTCGAACCGCGTGCTGGAACTCACCCCCGAAGGCATCCACCGCTATGATGGCGGCTATACCGAATATGTTGAACGCACCGGCTATGAAGCGCCGGGCATTCTGGCGTGAGGATTTGGCGGCAGCGTAAAATCTGATACGCTGGCGCCGTGTTCTTGATTTTCTTCATCCTTGTTGTTGCATTGATTTGCGCGCTGGCCATCGTCGCCACGCGTGCGCTGTTTCCGCTGCCCAAATCCCATGGCAGCCGCGCCACGCACAACCATGAAGGCCCGAGCGAGCTGGGCCGCCGCTATGGCCCGCGCGCGCGACAGACGCCCAAGAGATCCGGCCTCTATCCCATTTCC
Source organism: Aestuariivirga litoralis (assembly GCF_015714715.1). Taxonomy (NCBI): domain Bacteria; kingdom Pseudomonadati; phylum Pseudomonadota; class Alphaproteobacteria; order Hyphomicrobiales; family Aestuariivirgaceae; genus Aestuariivirga; species Aestuariivirga litoralis. The sequence continues at coordinate 474,712 of NZ_WAHS01000002.1, forward strand.
AACGGGCAGGAAGCGCTGGCCATCCGGCTGGAACTGGCGAAGATGGCCAACCACAGCATCAACACGCAATATTATATTTGGAACGATGATCTCTCCGGTCAGCTGCTTTTGAGTGCATTGGTCGATGCGGCTGACCGTGGCGTGAAAGTCCGCATCATCATGGATGACAACACCACCGGCGGCACCGATGCGGTGTGGGCGGCCGCGGCCCAGCATGCCAATATCAGCGTGAAGCTGTTCAACCCGTTCCGCATCCGGCGTTTCCGCACCATCAATTACTTTGTTGATTTCATGCGCCTCAACCGCCGCATGCATAACAAGAGTTTTATCGTCGATGGCGTGGCCTGCATCGTGGGCGGGCGCAATGTGGGCGACAATTATTTTGCCGCAAGCACGGGCCCGCATTTCACGGATGTGGATGTGCTGGCCTTTGGCGAAGTGGTGCCGCATGTGGCGAAAGCCTTTGACAGCTACTGGACCTGTGCTTCGGTCTATGATGTGCGCGCCATCATCAAGCGCGGTGATCTCGATGCCCTGCGCCAGCGCCTGCAGGAAAGCAGCCAGAGCCCGCAAGCCATGGCGCTGAACCGCGACATGGCGAAATTTTCTTCCAGCCGCCAGATCAGCCGGGGCAAGTTGGCGCTGGAATGGGCACCGGCGCGGTTGCTGGTCGATCATCCGAAAAAGGGCCAGGGCAAAGCCAAGACCACCGATCTGGTGGCCGATCAGTTGCGGCCGGTCCTCGCCCGGGGCCAGCGCGAACTTAAAGTGGCCTCGGCTTATTTCGTGCCCGGCAAAGGCGGCACGCGTTTCCTGCAAAGCCTTGCGAAACGCGGTCTTGCCGTGCAGATCCTCACCAATTCGCTTTCGTCCAACAATTTGATCACTGTTCATTCCGGCTATGCGCGCTACCGCAAGAAATTGCTGCGCGCAGGCGTTGAGCTCTACGAACTCAAGGCCAACCGCAAAACCGAAACCGAAAAGGCCAAAGAAGATGCCAAGACTTCGCGGGTGAAGAAATTCTTCGGTGCATCAAGTTCCACGCTTCATGCCAAGGTGTTCATCCTGGACCGGCAGAAGCTTTTCATCAGCTCTTTCAACTTTGATCCACGCTCGATCTTTCTCAACTGCGAAATGGGCATCCTGATGGAAAGCGCTGTCCTGGCCCGCAACCAATTGCGCCAGGTCGAACAGCAGCTGCGCCGCAATTCCTACCGGCTGGAACTCCTCGACGGCCACCGTCTTATCTGGCTTGACCTGCAACGCCGGAAAATCGGGGTCCTTGGCCGCGAACCGGATACGGGCCTTAGCCGCCGCATCATGGTGTGGCTGATCAGCAAACTGCCTTTGGAATGGATGCTCTGATCCGTGCTCAAGATCGCCTCCTACAATGTTCACAAATGCATCGGCACGGATGGCAAGTTTTCGCCCGATCGTATCTTGAAAGTGCTGCACGAAATTGATGCCGACATCGTGGCGCTGCAGGAGGCCGACCTGCGTTTCGGCGACAAGCGCGGCCTGCTCAACCTCGAACAGCTGCGTGAAATGACCGGACTGGTGCCGGCGCAAATGCCCAATGCCGGCAAGAACCATGGCTGGCGCGGCAATGTGGTTCTGTCGCGGGAATCCATGGTGTTGAAGACCGAGCAAATCATCCTGCCGGGCGTCGAGCCGCGCGGCGCCGTCGTCGTCGACATGTTGATCCGGAAGCAGCACTTGCGCATCATCGCCACGCATTTCGGCCTGCTGCGCCGCTCGCGCGCGCAACAGGTGGAGCGTGTGCTGGAAATGGCGAAAGACACAAATCCGTTCTGTACCATCCTGATGGGCGACCTGAATGAATGGCGGCGCGGCAAACGCTCGGCCCTGAATGGGCTGGAACCGATCTTCGGTGCGATTACTGAATTCGTGCCCAGCTTTCCGGCGCGCTTTCCCATCCTGGCGCTGGACCGCATCCTGTGCCATCCGCGCAGCCGCCTCGAAAACATCGCCGTGCATGACAGCCGGTTGTCGCGCCGTGCCTCCGACCATCTGCCACTGACGGCAACATTGCGGGTGAGCAGCTAATCCAGCGTGACGCGGTAACGGCTGATCGCCACCGCCGACACGATCACCAGTGTAAGTGCCAGCACCGCAATCTCCGGCGCCATCTGGGTGAAGCTCGCGCCCTTGAGCATCAGCCCGCGCGTGATGCGAATGAAATGAGTGACCGGAATGCATTCCCCCAGCGCCTGCGCCCAGAAGGGCATGCCACGAAACGGAAAAGCAAAGCCCGACAACAGAATGGATGGCAGCATGAAGAAGAATGACATCTGCATCGCTTGCAGCTGGTTGCGCGCCACTGTCGAAAACGTAAAGCCGATGGCCAGGCTGACGCTGATGAACAGCAAGGTCGCCACCGCAAACAGCGGCACGCTGCCGAGGAAGGGCACGTTGAACAGCAGCTTCGATGCACCGAGAATGACCAGCACCTGCACCGTGCCGATCATCACATAGGGCGCGATCTTGCCGATCATCACTTCCAGGGGTTTGACCGGCATGGCGAGCAGATTTTCCATCGTGCCACGCTCATACTCGCGGGTGACGGCGAGCGCCGTCATCATCACCATCGTCATCGTCAGGATGACACCGAGCAGTCCCGGCACAATGTTGAAACGCGTCAGGCCTTCCGGATTATAACGCCGCTGCAGGATCACATTCACCGGCTGCGCCTGCGGCCGCAAAGTCAACAACGGCCCGGTGAGTTCTGTTGCCAAAACTTGTGCAATGGCGCCGTTCACCGCCGCAATCGCAGGCGCCACAGTGGCGGGATCTGTGGCATCGGCTTCCACATCAATTGCCACTTGTTCACGCCGCACCAGGCTGCGGAAGAACTGATCCGGAATGGTAATGATGAACTGCACCTCGCCCGCCTGCATCAGCGTGTTGGCTTCTTCCTCGGAATTCACTTCGCGGCTGGCGGCAAAATAGCCGGTATTGCCCAGCGAGCGAATGATGGCGCGCGACAGCGGTGAATGATCGTAAGATAGCACCGCCGCAGGCAGCGACTTGGGATCAGAATTGATTGCATAGCCAAACAACACCAGCTGCATCACCGGCATGGCGAACATCATCGCCATGGTGAGTGGATCGCGGCTGAGCTGCCGCGTTTCCTTGATGATCATCGCCAGCAAACGTTTGAGGCTGCTCATGCCGCCGCCATATTGTCTTGCGCCTGGCCCATCAGGTGGATGAACACGTCTTCCAGTGTGGGCGTGGCTTCGCGCCATTTGATGTTCTTATCTTTGATGCTATCCACCGCGCGCTTGAGAGCGGCCATATCCGGACTGCACAAATGCAATGAATTCCCGAAAGCCGCAGCGGCGGTGATGCCGGGTTCACGGCCCAATTGCACCGCCAACCGGTCAGCGCCATCACCGGTGGCCACCATGGCATGCAGGCCGGATGCGGCAATGATCTCCGCCGCCGTGCCTCGCGCCATCAGCTTGCCATATGCGATGTAAGCAATCTCGTGGCAGCGCTCGGCCTCGTCCATATAATGCGTGGAGACCAGCACCGTCATGCCTTCGGCCGACAGCGCATGGATCTCATCCCAGAAGGTGCGCCGCGCCTTCGGGTCCACCCCCGCGGTGGGCTCATCGAGCAGCAGCAATTTAGGCTGATGCAACACGCAGGCCGCCAATGCCAGCCGCTGCTTCCAGCCACCGGAGAGTGAGCCGGCCAATTGATTGCGCCTGTCACCCAGGCCCAAGCGGTCAATGGCACCACTCACCACTTTGGCCACCTGAGGCAGCTCATAGAGCTGGGCCACGAATTCCAGATTTTCCGAAATGGTGAGATCTTCATACAGGCCGAAGCGCTGCGTCATGTAACCGGTCTGGCGCTTGATGATCTCGCGGCCCTGAATGAGATCCTGGCCCAGCACCGTACCGCTGCCGCCATCCGGCGTGAGCAAGCCGCAGATCATCCGCAGCGTGGTGGTCTTGCCGGACCCATTGGGCCCGAGAAACCCGCAGATGCGCCCCTGCTCCAGCTTCAGGTCCACCTGATCGACGACTGTGCGCGTGCCGTAGCGCTTGATCAAGCCGGTGACGTCAATGGCCGCTGTCATGGCAGCGCATCGACCTGCACGGGAAGGCCCGGCTGCAATTCCGGATGCGCGCCCTCGATCCTGGCTTCCACCTGATAGACCAATTTGCCGCGCGCACTTTCAGAATAGATCACCGGCGGGGTGAATTCCGGCTGGGCGAAAATATGCGAGACTTTGGCCTTCAAACCCGTGGCGCAACCATCGCAGAAAAATTGCACCTCTGTTCCCGGCTGCAATTTTACGCGCGCAGGTTCGGGTACGAAGAAGCGAAGCACCAAGGCATCATCGGTGAGCAACGAAACCACCGGCTGGCCAGCAATGGCAACCTCGCCAATATTAAAGAACACATCGTCGACAATCGCATCGGCAGGCGCATGAACCGCCAGATTGTCCAGCTGCGCCTGTGCCTGATTGACCGCGGCTTGCGCCTGATCCGCACTGGACCTTGCCGCCGCAACAGCCTCAACGCGCGCCGGAAGTTGCGCCACCTTCTTGACCGCTTCGATCTCGGCGACTTTTGCCTTGGCGACTTCGACGGCCGATCGGTTGGCATCAAACTGCGACTGCGTGGCAATGCCGCGTGAATTGAGCGAGTCAGTCCGGTTGAAATTGGTCTGCGCCAGTTCCAGGCTGGATTTTGCCTCCGCCAGCTGCTGGTCATAGACCGCCAATTCTTCCGGCCTCTGGCCTTTCAGGAGATTTTGCAGATTGGCGGCAGCCACATCAAAACTGGCTTGCGCCTGCGCCAGCTGCGCCTTGGCCGCGGCATCATCCTGCGCGAACAGGACGCGGCCTGAGAGAATGCGCTCACCTTTTGCGGCCTTCATTCCCACGATGCGCGCAGTGGCAACCGGAGCCACCAGCACCATTCGCGCATCAACCGCACCCAGCCAGGCATTGCTTCCCGGCGCTGCCGGAAGCCAGGCGCTGCGGAAATAAAACGCGGCCAGAGCCAGCGCGATGACAAGAATGGGAATGACGCGTTTCATTCCAGCACGATAGAGCGGCAGAAGCTTTCCGTCGAGACGGCTTACATTGCCCTTCCATCCACATGATGTGACTTCAACTGGCGCGGCTCGACACCTTCCAGGCAGTTCACATTCACCGCCGCCATTTCCACGCCGGCCTTGGTGACGGCGCGGGCATAGCTCTGGATACCGCAGGTTTTGCAGAACAGATGATGGATGCTGTTCGTGTTGAACAGATATTCCGTCAGGTTCTCTGCGCCGCGTTCAAGCTTGAAATTCTCAATCGGCGTGAAAGCGAGAACCGAGCCCAGCCTTTGGCAGCGCGAGCAATTGCAGGTGACGGTTTTATCGATATCGACATCCACCTGATAATGCACCGCGCCGCATTGGCAGCCACCTTGATAGTGCTGAACCGCCATGGCTTAGACGCCCGGTGCGGTGAGCATTTCGACGAACTGCTCCAGCTGCTTCAGTGAATCCTGCCAGCCGAGATTGCACATTTCTTGCGGGATGGCATCCGGAATTCCGGCTTGGGTGATGACCAGATCGGTTCCGCACATCACCTTTTTCAGGGTGACAGTGACCGGCATTTCACCTGGCATGTTGGGATCATCGAACTTGTCGACATAGACCAGCTTTTCGCCGGGGACCATTTCCTTATAGGTGATGAAGAAACTGTGGCTGTTGCCACTGTCAAATTCAGTGAAGCTCATTTTCGACGTGCCACCCACTTTGGGATCATGGGTATGCACCGTGCCTGTATAACCGGCGGGCGGCAGCCATTTTGACATCGCTTGGGCATCGATGAAGGCCTTGTAGACACGCGCCGGCGGCGCTTTCAGGACGCGGTGAAAAGTGAGTGTGTAGGGCATGGTGTTTCCTCCGATTTGAAATTGTTATTTTGTCTTGCTGAGCAGCGAGAAGAACGCGCCTTGCGGATCCTGGGCATTGACGATCCAGAAGCCGCCGGGCACTTGATGCGGGCCCATCAGCACTTTGCCGCCGCCCTTGGTGAGGCGGGTGATCGCAGCATCAACGCCATCGACCCAGAAATAATAAGCCCAGACCGCCATCGGCATGGCGTCAAACTTTTTCATCATTCCGCCCGCATCCTGGCCGTCGATCTGGAAGACTTGATAATCGCCATGCTCGCCCATCGGCATGGTCATGCCCTTGGTCCAGCCGAACATCTTGGAATAGAAATCCCAGGCCTTGTTCAGGTCTCCGGCATGAAGCTCGTTCCAGCCGATGGTGCCCAGGCTGCCCACTTCCGGGACCTTGCGCTCCTCGGTGGAGAGCGGAGACATGATGTTGAAGTTGGCACCGGTCGGATCGCCCAGCACCGCCATGCGCAGCACACCCGGCACGTCCCAAGGCTCGCGGTGAACTACGCCACCGAGTGACTTGGCCTTGGCGCATGCTGCGTCCACATCCGGCGTGTAGATATAGCCGGACCAGAATGGCGGCATGCCCTTCAAATTCACAGGCGTGGCCATGATACCACCCACACCCAGCTTCTGGGTTTCAACCACCGTGTATTCCGGCATCTGGGGCGAATAAGTCCAGCCCACCACATCGGCGTAATATTTCTTTGCCGCCTCGACATCAGGCGTCATCAGGTCGTGCCAGACAAATGGATTTTGCATTGTGTTACTCCTCGTTGGCGTGATGAAACAAAAGTTCGATATAGCGCCGCAGATGCACAATCATCGCATCAGCGGTGGCACCGTCATTGGTGGCTTTCGCCAGAACATAAGCGCCCTGGATGACAGCTTGTGTATGCAGCGCCAGTGATTGCGGGGACCATGAAGCCTCCGGCGCATGCCTGGCTTTGGCGGCGGCAATGATTTCTTCCACGCTTCCGGCATGGGTCATGATGCCGACCAGGCAGGCTTCGCGAATGGCGGGGCTTGAAGCATATTTTTCCTGCACCATGGTGCCAAGGAAACAGGAGAATTCAGCGAGACTGCGGCCCTTCAGCAGATCACGACGGAATTCCACATAGCCGATGAGCTGATCGAGCGGGTCTTCAAACTTGCGATAATCGGCGCTTTCGAATGCGGCACTGGTGACCGTGGTCCAGAACTTTGTGGCCTCCACCGCCAGTTGTTCCTTGCTCGGAAAATGATGGAAGAATGCCCCCTTGGTTACGCCCGCAGCGCGGCACAGCTCATCGACCGAAGTTGAATCATAACCTTCCTCGCGCACCAATTTAAGCGCTGCGCCCAAAAGCCGGTCTCGTGCAGGAAGTGGTGATGCAAGCTGGTTCATACCTACGCTATATACCGACCGGTTGGTATGTGTCAAGTGCTCAGATTCTCTGCAACCATATGCATGACCAAAACGTAATTGGTTTTCGTCACCCGTCCTTTTTGAATTGGACGGATTGATGCCGTATTCAACGTCTATATTTTGCTTCGCAACATGAAAGCTGGGACCGGCATGGCACGTACGAGAGTTGTTATTGGCGGCATCGCTGTTCTGGCGCTGCTGGGTGCTGGTTATTGGAAATACCATACAAGCACCCTGCCCGCTGCCGATGCCACCCAGCAGACATCCACCACAACCACAGGCACCACGCCGAAGGCAGGCGCCAAGCGGGCCGCCCAGCCCACTCTGGTTAAGCTGGCTGACGTAACCACCAGCGATTTCCCCGTGATTGAGCGCAGCTATGGCACCATGGCGAGCCCGCAAGTCGTCAACGTCAACGCCCGCGTGGCCAGCCAGATCACCAAGGTGAATGTGCAGGATGGGCAATTGGTAAAAGCTGGCGACGTTCTGGTCGAATTGGATGACCGCACCTTGCAGGCCACGCTGGCCAAGGACCAAGCCACACTCGCCAAGGACCAAGCCGCATTGGTCAATGCCCAGATCGTTCTCGACCGCGCGCAGTTGTTGTTCAGCAAAAGTGCGGGCGCGAAACAGGACGTGGATACGGCGACCGCAGCCCAACAGGCCGCACAGAAAACCGTCGATGCCGATCAGGCAGTGATTGATGCCGACAAGCTGCAGCTGGATTTCGCCAAAGTGCGCGCACCCTTTGATGGCAAGCTCGGCACGGTGAACGCCGTGACGGGAGCGCTGGTTGCCGCTTCCACCAATTCAGTCGCCACCAGCGCGCTGATGACCATCACCCAGATGCAGCCGCTGAAAGTGAATTTCCGCCTGCCGGAACAGGCCCTCACCGCCTTGCGCGCCAAGACTGATGCCACAGGTGCGGCCACTGACAATTCCGTTATGGTGCGCGCTTATGGCTCGGGCACGCATGATCTGCTCGACACTGGCAAGCTCACCTTCATCGATTCCAGCGTGGATGCCGCATCAGGCACCATCGCGCTGGCCGGTGAAATGGCCAATACCAAGCTGTCGCAATGGCCGGGTCAGCGCGTCGATGTGGAATTGGAATATGACAAGATCACCGGTGCCACCACCGTGCCCACCGTTGCGATCCAGCAGGGTCAGATCGGCGCTTACGTTTGGGTGGTCGGCGCCGACAACAAGGTCAAGGCCACGCCTGTCAAAGTGGCGCGCTATGAGGGCGAGAAGGCTGCCATTTCTGATGGGCTGACGGTCGGCCAGAAAATCGTCATCGAAGGACAGGCCAAATTGCAGGATGGCGGCGAAGTCCGCACTGGTGCAAGCAAGGATCAGAAGACGCCGGACGCGACTGCAGCCAAGCCTGCCAAGGACGAGGCTGCTTCGGGTGGAGCTGAAGCCGCAACACCGGATACCGGCGGCGCGATGACGAAGAAGAAAACCACCGGCACGACCGAGGCCACCCAGCCATGAATATTTCCCGCTTCTGCATCAACCGGCCGGTTGCAACGATCCTGATGTCGGTGGCCGTTTTGCTGGGCGGCCTTTTTGCCTGGAAGCTTCTCCCCGTAGCGGCACTGCCGCGCGCTGAATTCCCAACGATCAACATTTCCGCCAATCTTCCCGGCGCTTCGCCGGACATCATGGCCACATCGGTCGCAACGCCACTGATCAAACAGTTCGCCACCATTGCCGGCATTGATGCCATTTCGACCTCGAACTCGCTGGGCTCGACCAACATCACCATCCAGTTTGAACTGAGCCGCAACATCGATGCCGCGGCCGCTGACGTGCAGGCTGCCATTTCGCGCACCCAGCGCCAGCTGCCGCAGAACATGACGCAGCCGCCCAGCTACCGGAAGGTGAACCCGGCGGATGCGCCGATCATGCTGATCGCACTGAAATCCAGCATCGCGTCAATGACCGACCTCAACGACATTGCCGAAAACGTGATCTCGCCCACGCTCTCCACGCTGGATGGCGTGGCGCAGGTTTTGATTTTCGGCTCGCAGCAATATGCGGTGCGCATCCAGATTGATCCCGATGCATTAGCCGCCAAGAACATCACGGTGGGCCAATTGCAGGAGGCGGTATCATCGGCCAATGCGCTCACACCCTTGGGCACGCTTGTCGCTGGCCCGCAGCAGCTCACGCTGGTGGCCAATACCCAGCTTTCCAATGCCGAGGAATTCGGAAATCAAGTGATCGCCAGCCGCAACGGCAATGACGTGAAACTGCGTGACGTGGCCAAGGTGATTGATAGCGTCGCCAACAACCAGTCCGCCGCCAGCTATGACGGCACGCGCGCCATCATCCTCGCCATCCAGCGCCAGCCGGACGCCAATACGGTGGACGTGGTGGACAAGGTTCAGGCTTTGCTGCCCACCATCGCAGAAGAACTTCCCGCCACCGCAACGGTGGTGAAGATGAGCGACCGCGCCACGTCGATCCGCGATTCATTGCATGACTCGCTGTTGACGCTGGCCATGACCATCGTGCTGGTCATCGTGATCTGCTACGTCTTCATCCGCTCGGCCCGCGCCACCATCATCCCCGCCGTGGCCGTGCCCATTTCGCTGATCGGCACATTGGGCATCATGTACCTGCTCAATTTCTCCATCGACAATATTTCATTGATGGCAATCACGCTGGCCGTGGGCCTCGTCGTCGATGATGCCATCGTGATGATGGAAAACATCGTGCGCCACATGGAAGAAGAGCACAAAGGCCCGTTCGAGGCAGCACTCGCCGGTTCTGCTGAAGTGGGCTTCACCATTTTGTCGATCTCGGTTTCGCTGGTCGCGGTGTTCATCCCCGTGCTGCTGATGGGCGGCGTGATCGGCCGCATCTTCAATGAATTCGCCGTGGTGGTCACCGTGGCCATCGTGGTATCGATGTTTGTCTCGCTCACGCTGACGCCCATGATGTCGTCGCGCATCCTGAGTGAAGATCATACGCCGGGCGCCCTGGGGCGCTTTTTTGAAACCCTGCTGAATGGCCTCACCTCTGCCTATGCCTGGCTGCTGGGGATCTGTCTCAAGTTCCACCCCGTTGTGTTTGCCGTCTTCGTGCTGTCCATCGGCGCCACTGTATTTATGTACCAGGCCTTGCCCAAGGGCTTCTTCCCTACGGAAGACATCGGCCAGCTTTCGATTTCCACCCAGGGCCGGCAGGACATTTCCTACACCACCATGAAGAAGCTGCAGGATGAACTGGCCGCAAAGGTGAAGGCCTATCCCGGCGTGGACCATGTGGGTTCCGCTGTCGGCTCCTCTGGTGGTGCAATGAATACGGGCCGCATGTTTGTGGACTTGAAGCCCAAGGCTGAACGCGGCGATCTCAACACCGTGCTCACCGATATGCGCCGCATTCTGAATTCTGTGCCCGGCATCACCGCCACCGCCTCGCCACAGCAGAATTTGAATATTGGTGCGAGACAGGGCGCCAGCGCCAACCAGCTGGTGGTGCAATCGCTCAACTCAGCCCAGATGTATGACTGGGCCCAGAAACTGGCAGACGCTATGACCAAGGACCGTGCTGTCTTCACCGATGTGTTGACTGACGCGCAGAACACCTCACTGCAAGCCAAGCTGGTGGTGGACCGCGACAAGATGCAGGCGCTGGGCGTGGGCTCGGATGTGTTGCGCTCGACACTCTATGCCGGCCTCGGCGGCCAGCAGGTGGCCACCATCTACAATGGCGGCAACAATTATGAAGTGGTGATGGAGTTGGACCCCGCAGTGGATTGGACGCCGGAACGCGTCGAGACGCTGCAAGTGACCACCACAAATGGTACGCTGGTGCCGCTGGGCTCCTTCGCGCATGTTGAACGCAGTGCGGGCGCACTGACCGTCAACCAGCTGGGCCAGCTGCCAGCCGTCACCGTCTCCTTCAACTTGCCGCAAGGTGTAGCACTGGGCACGGCATCGGATGAAATCACCAAGCTGAAATCTGATATCGGCTGGCCCACCACTGTCACCACCGCCTATTATGGCACGGCCAAGACCTTCCAGGATTCAACCGCTGGCCAAGGCTGGCTGATCCTCGGTGCCATCCTCACGATCTATATCGTACTGGGTATTCTCTACGAAAGCTTCATCCACCCGCTCACCATTCTGTCGGGCCTGCCGGCCGCGGCGGCGGGTGCGCTGGGCGCGCTCTATATTTTCGGTTTCGATCTCTCGCTGATCGCAGTGATTGGGCTTCTAATGCTGATCGGCATCGTGAAGAAAAACGCCATCATGATGATTGACGTGGCGCTGCATCTCAGACGCAGTGGCATGAGCGCGCGTGATGCCATTCACAAAGCCTGCCTGATGCGCTTCCGCCCCATCATCATGACCACGTTGGCGGCACTGATGGGCTCGCTGCCAATTGCACTCGCCGCAGGTGCCAGCTCGGAACTGCGCCAGCCTTTGGGCGTGGCGGTGGTCGGCGGTCTGGTCGTGTCACAGGCGCTCACCCTGTTCATCACGCCGGTGCTCTACATCTATATGGAAGGCCTTTCGAACTGGCTGACCGGCACGGCACCAGCCACTGTAACGCCGCCGGAAAAGAAGCCGCGGCGCTTGCGCCAGGTGCAACAACCGGCGGAATAAGCCTTTAATCCGCCTCGCTCGTTTCCCATATGCGGCAACGGATTTGACGTGACGCTACGTCACTTAATGAAATGATTGTAACCTCATGACCCCGACCACCCTCCCCGCCAAAGGGGATATCGAAGAAGCCCTGGGCCTTTCGGCACGGCGCAAATCCTCTGCCCGGCGCAAGCGCTGGCTGTGGATGCTACTGGTGCTTGCGCTGGCCGCGGGTGGCTATTTCCTGTGGCAGCGCCACAATGCATCCACCGCAGCGATCACTTATGACACGACGCCGATCACCCGCACCGATGTGACCGTGAAGGTCGCCGCCACCGGCACAATCGCACCCGTCACCGAGGTTGATATTTCCAGCCAGCTTTCCGGCGTGGTAAGCGAAGTGCGCGTGCAAGAAAATGCCCAGGTCAAAAAGGGTGATGTTCTGGCCATGCTTGATCAGACGCGCCTGAATACGCAGCGCGCCGGCAGCGCCGCCAAATTGGCGGTGGCTGAAGCCGCGACTGCCACAGCAAAATCCACGCTGTCTGAACAATCCCAGATTCTTGAGCGCCAGAAAGCTCTGGCCAAAACCGGCAACGCCGCAACCCAGACACTGGACAGTGCTGCAGCCAGCGTGGACCGTGCCGAAGCCGCCGTGCAATCAGCAGAAGCGCAAGTGATTTCCGCCAAGGCTGATCTCGCCACCATTGATACGGACCTCGCCAATAGCGTGATCACTGCACCCATTGACGGCATCGTGCTGAAACGCAGCGTGGAGCCCGGCAACACCGTAGCGTCCTCGCTGTCAGCCCCCGTGCTGTTCCAGATCGCGGGTGACCTGAAGGAACTCGAACTCAACGCCAATATCGATGAAGCCGATATGGGCCAGGTGAAAGAAGGCCAGGATGCTTCTTTCACTGTAGATGCTTACCGCGACCGGCAATTCCCCGCGCAGATCCAGCGCATTTCGTTTTCGCCGCTGACGGTGGATGGCGTGGTGACTTACACTTCGGTTCTGTCTGCCGCCAACCCCGACCTCGCTTTGCGCCCCGGCATGACGGCCACCGCCTATGTCACCGTGGCATCTTATCCGCAGGCGCTCGCGGTGCCCAATGAAGCCTTGCGTTACAAGCCACCCGTGGCCACACGCACCCGCAACTTCTCGATCACCAGCCTGATCATGCCGCGCCCGCCGCGCGACAATGCGGCGAAGAAAGTTACTGCCTCTGACACGGGCCGCAAGATCTATGTGTTGCGGGATGGCAAGCCGGTGGCTGTTCCCGTCGAACTCGGCGCGAGCGACGGCAAGGTCACCATCGTCAAGGGCGAGGGCTTGAAGGAAGGCGACTTGGTCGTCACCGCGCAGAAACAAGCTGGCGCCTCGTGATACCGAAAGTGAAGAAGCAGCCGCTGATTTCCCTGCGCCGCGTCACCCGTGTTTACGGTGAAGGCGAGAGTGAAGTGCGCGCACTCGCGGGCATTGATCTTGATATCGCGCAGGGCGAATTCCTCGCGGTGATGGGGCCATCCGGCTCCGGCAAATCCACCGCGATGAACGTGCTGGGCTGCCTCGACCGGCCAACCACCGGCTCATATCAATTTCAGGGCGTCGATATCACCGGCCTCGACAATACGGGCCGCGCGCTGTTCCGGCGCAACTATCTGGGCTTTGTGTTTCAGGGCTTCAACCTTCTGGCCCGCACCACGGCGCTCGAAAATGTGGAACTGCCGCTCACCTATCGCGGCACGCCCAAGGCTGAGCGCGAAGAAAAGGCAGCCATTGCGCTGGAACGCGTGGGCCTCGGCGGGCGCGAAGATCATGTGCCTTCAGCACTGTCTGGCGGGCAGCAGCAGCGCGTGGCGATTGCGCGTGCCATTGTGAGCGACCCGCAGGTTCTGCTGGCCGATGAACCCACCGGCAATCTCGACAGCGCCCGCAGCCATGACATCATGAAGCTGCTGCAAAAACTGAACCAGGAACAGGGCATCACCATCATCATGGTGACGCATGAGCCTGACATGGCGGCCTATGCATCGCGCCAGATCCATTTCGCCGACGGCCATATCGCGCAGGAGCATGTGGCCTGATGGATGCGATGATCCTTGAATCCGTAAAACTGGCGATCCGCACCATCAGCCGCAACATCATGCGTTCAGTGCTCACACTGCTCGGCATCGTGATCGGTGTGGCAGCCGTGATTGCCCTCGTCACGATAGGCCAAGGCACGCAAGCCAAGGTGACGGCTGATCTGTCTTCGCTGGGCACTAACATCGTGATCGCCAGGCCGGGCTCGCAACAGCCGGGCCCGCCCACCGGCAATGAAGCGCGCAGTTTCGCGGTGCGTGATGTGGAGGCGCTGCGCAATGGGTTGAAAAACATTCGCGGCCTTTCGCCGACCAGCACAAAATCCACCAAGGCCGTCTATGGCGTGAATTCCGAAACCACCACGGTGACGGGGGCAGAGCCGGATTACTTTACGGTGCAGGATTGGGGCTTTTCCGAAGGCACATCCTTCACCGACAATGACACGAGAGCCGGCACCAGCGTCTGCGTGATCGGGCAAACCTTGAAGACCGATTTGTTCGACGGCCAAAGCCCAATCGGCAAGGCACTGCGCCTGGGCAATTTCACTTGCACCGTGAGCGGCGTTCTCGAATCCAAGGGCCAATCGGCCTTCGGCAGCGATCAGGACAATACAGTGGTCATGCCGCTGCGCGCCTTCCAGCGCAAACTAGCCGGCAATACGCGCATCGCTAACATCGCTGTCTCCGCCAGCACGCAGGAAGACATTGCCGCCGTGGTCGATAGTATGACTGCGATTTTGCACGAAAGCCGCCGCATCGGCGACAGCGGGGAAGATGATTTCAGCGTGCGCGACATGTCCACGCTCTCCGCCATGCTCACTTCCACCACCACAGTGATGACCGGGCTGCTTGCGGCCGTAGCGGCCGTCAGTCTCGTGGTCGGCGGTATCGGCATCATGAATATCATGCTGGTTTCGGTGACCGAGCGCACACGCGAGATCGGCATCCGCCTGGCCATCGGCGCACTCGCCAATCAGGTGCTGACGCAGTTCCTGGTCGAAGCCGTGGTGCTGTGTCTGCTGGGTGGACTTCTCGGCATCACACTGGGCTTGAGCATCGCCTTCATCGGCAGCATGGCGCTGTCGGTGCCCTTCGTCATCGTGCCCGGCATCATCGCGCTGTCGTTTGGATTTTCAGGATTGATCGGCTTGGTCTTCGGCTATTTCCCCGCGCGCCGCGCCGCCAGCCTAGATCCGATTGAAGCCCTCAGGCACGAATAAATTTCAGCGCCACGCCCTGCACGACTAGCGTGGCGGCGATGGCTAATGAAAACGCCAACACGATTCCAAGTTTGGGCAGAGCCAATCCCGTGATGAAGAAGAAAGTGGCAAAGCCATAAAGCGCCAACACCAGCCCGCGCAAAACCTGCCGGGCCATTTCATCGCCCTGCAATCGATGCGCGAATACCGTCAGGATCGCGCCAAAAACCGGAAAACTTGCCAGCGCGCCAGTCAGCTTGGCTCCGGTGAATTGCGCCGACGCCGTCAATGACAAAACCTGCACAATCACGATGATCATGCGCGCTGGCAAATCCCACCAGGGCGGCGGCAGGCTGCTACGCTCTACACTCCGGTGCGGAATGAACCGCGCCACTACGGTGAGCGTGGCAAGCGCAATGGCGAAATATCCCAGATGTGAGAAGGGCGCGAAGGTCATCAACAGCGCCCAGATCGCATAGGCCACGGAGCCTGCAAACAGCGCAACACCCCAGCCCAACTGCGCCACCAAAGCGTAAGCCAGGCCGAACCAGGCCTGCCCCGCTGTGCCGATCAACGAACCATTGCTGGCCACAGCCGCAAAATCAGCCCCATGCTGGATGGCGAGGAAGATCGCGACCGGCCCCGACGTGAGCGGCAGGCCCACAAACCAGCCGCCAACCGCATCGCCCCAGCGCCGCCCGGCCAGGCTGGCAATCACGATCAGCACCGGCGGCACGATCAGCTTGAACAGAAGAAGGCTCACACCGCTCCCTGCTGGCAGCGGCAAGAGGAATGCGGCGGCAACTATTGCCCCATCAGCTTCGCAATGAAGGCGGGCGTCGGATAGCTATCCGCCGGCCAGCCCATTTTCAATTGCTCGGCCTTCACCGCAGCGCGTGTGCCAGCACCGATCTTGCCATCGGCTTTGCCCACATCATAGCCATGGCCATCAAGATAGTTCTGCAACGCCACAACTTGCTCATAAGTCGGTGGCGTCACCGGTGCGCGCCCCGCAGAAACTGGCGGAGCGCCAGCAATACGCGTGGCGAGATAGGCCGCAGTGGTGGAATAGATCAGGCTCTCATTCCACTTCAGATAGGCTTTCAGGAAATTCGGATAGGCGAGGAACGCCGGGCCATCCTTGCCCATCGGCAACAACAGAGCGGCCGGCATTTTATCAGCCTTGATCGGCTGACCATCGCGCGTGGCAATGCCCCACTTGGCCCATTCGGCGCGGCTGTGGGTAATGGCAAGATCGGCCTGATCCCAGGGCAGATCAGCGGTGATCTTCACTTCCTGCAGCCAGGGCTGGCCCGCAGCCCAGCCGCTCTTTTTCAGAAGATTGGCGGTGGAGGCGATCACATCCGGCACGGAATCGCGCAGGTTCACTTTGCCGTCACCGTCAAAATCAACGCCACTCGTATCATAATCATAGGCCATGAATTGCGTCTGGCCGATTTCACCGGCCCAGGCGCCTTGCATTTCTTCCGGCGACAGCCAGCCCTTGTCGATCAGATGCAGAGACGGAATGATCTGCGGGCGGAATTTTTCCGGGCGGCGGCAATCCCACGCCAAAGTCACCAGCGACTGCACCGTAGGCGAAGAGCCCATGAAGCCGCCGAAATCGGTTTCCAAAGCCCAGAAGGCGGTGATCACCGGCGCAGGCACGCCGAATTGCTGTTGCACGGCATCAAAGGTGGCCTTGTTCTTGGCAATCAGCGCGCGGCCCTTGGTGACGCGGCCATCGGTGGCCATCTTGCCAGCAAACTGCAAGAAGCTGGTGGCGAATACATTCTGCGCCCGGTCACGCTTGATGATGCCGGGGTCATACTTCGCGGCACTCAGCACCGCCATCGCGGTGGGCGAAATGCCCTTGGCTGCCGCTTCCTTCTTCACCTGCGCCAGAAAGCCATCAAAACCCTGCGCGGTATTTCCACAACTGGCAGCCATGGCGGAGGACGAGGCGAGGCCGATGGCAAGCCCGAAAAGTGCGGCGGAAAATTTCATGAAGAGCTCCTCGAATCAATGTGGACCATCAAAAGGCCAAGTGCGCGGCAGGTCAAATATTCGATGACAACAGGGATGAGCGAAAATGTGGCGGACATGTCGATTCAAAAAAAGAGGCCCGCGGTTTCCCGCAGGCCTCCTCTTGAACGCGGCGACACTAAATCCTTGTCAAACCGTGCCGGGACCGGGGGCGATACCTCAGCAAAGCTGACATGGGTCTAACAAGTCAAGCCGACGTCAAGTTCCGATTTATTAATTGATCGCAACCTGACAGAAAAAATAACCCAATGCAATCCGTGTTCACCAGTTACGCAAAGGCAGAAAGCCAAAGCGCTTTAGTGATGCAGTTTTCGAGCGAGCAATTTGTTGAAATCCTGGAAGCGCGGGTCGGATTCCGCCGATTTTCTAACCGCCAGCACGGCACAGGATTGCAAAATAACTCCATCATCCAGAATCTTGAGATGGTTGGCGGAAAGCGTGGCTCCACTGGTGGTAATATCCACAATCAGCTCTGCGCTGCCTGCTGCTGGCGCACCCTCGGTGGCTCCTAAGCTTTCGACGATACGGTATCCGGTGACCCCCGCTTTTGCGAAGAAACGGCGAGTGAGATTGAGATACTTGGTAGCGACCCGGAGCCTTCTGCCCTGGCTGGCATAAAACTGCTGCGCCACTTCATCAAGATCAGCCATATGGGCCACATCCAGCCAGAAATCCGGAACCGCGACGACCACATTGGCGGACCCAAAACCGAGCCGCAAAACGGCATCGGCCACTTGCGCATCCGGTGCGATTTTCTCGCGCAACAGGTCTTCACCTGTAATGCCGGCATCGATCTCGCCGGATTTGAGCGCGCTGGCAATGTCGGATGCCGACAGGAAGGCCACTTCCACATCCGGCAGGCCGGAAAGAATGCCGCGGTAGCCGCGATCAGACCCGATGCGCTCGATCTTGAACCCGGCCTCTTCGATTAGCGCTTGCGCCTGTTCCATCAGGCGGCCCTTGGAAGGCAGACCCAGGGTGAGCGTTTTCATGCCAACACCGCCTGCACCCGCTCAGTGTGAATGGCAAAGCCTAAGGCGGGGATGCGTGTGGATGCGCCAAGGTCAGACAGCATGTCATCGTAACGGCCGCCACCGGCAATGGCGATGCCACCGGCTTCCACCTGGAACACAAAGCCAGTATAGTATTCAATCTCGCGGCCGAAATTCGCTGAGAAATGAAAGCGCTTGGGATTGAGCCCCTGCTCTTCCAGCGCGGCGAGGCGCTGGCTGAAAGAGGCAGCGGCCGCCGCGAAATTTTCTGCACCCGGAACGTTGCCCAACTTGGCAGCGATGTCTTCTGCTCCGCCTTCCAGCGCCAGATAGGATTCAAGCGCCGTCACCGCCTTGGCCGGAAGCGGCGCTTCCGACCTGTCGGCCAATTTTTCCGCAAGGCGTGCGGCCACGTCGCTTAAGGCGCGCGCGCCCTGTTGCGGCAAATCATTTTTTTCCAGCCAGACTCGTGAAGCCACTGATGCCGACTGCGTGCCGATCGTGTCGATGATTGCGGAAATACTGCTGCGCGCCTTGGTGCCGCCATCGGTGAAAGATTGTAGCAGAGTCCGGAACGCGGATGGCCGCCAGAACTGGTGCTTCAACCGGCGGCGCCAACGATCCGGCATCGGCGTATCGGCCAGCAAGGCCGCAAACAGGCCCACATCGCCAATCGTGACCTTGAGATTGGAAAGGCCAGCCGCCTCCAGCGCCGAGATCGCCAGTTTCAACATGCGCGCTTCGGCAGCGACAGCATTGCCCGCGCCAAACCATTCGAGGCCTGCCTGGGTGAATTCCTGTGGGCTGAGCCGCTCATCAGGAAAACGAAAAGCCGGGCCGAGATAAGAATAGCGTGCTTCTTTTTCAGGTGCGGGCGCATGGCTCAAATGAAAGCGGCAGGCCGGCACGGTGAGATCAGGCCGCAGGCAAAGTTCATTGCCATCGGGATCGCTGAACACAAAGGTGCGGGCGCGAATGTCTTCGCCCGAACGTTCCAGAAAAATATCGGCCGGCTGAATGATGTCGGGCGCAATCTGTTCAAAGCCCGCACGTTCCAGCACCGCCATGATGGCCGTGTTCTGCTTGGACAGCGCCTCGCGCTGCTGCGACGTGCGGCCTGCCATATCAGCCCAGCATCTTCTTTACTTGTTCGACCATCTGCGCTTCCGGCACGGAAACCTGCGCCAAGCGCTGGCTGGCATATTCTTCATGGCTGGTTATATTGGCGGCCAATTCCGCACCCAAACGCAAATCCTTGATCTGTACTTCGCCCTTGGCCTTTTCGTCACCGCCTTGAATGACAACCAAAGGTGCTCCGCGCTTGTCGGCATATTTCATCTGCTTGCCCATGTTCCCGGTGCCGATGAACATCTCGGCGCGGATACCAGCGGTGCGCAGAAGCTGCACGAATTTCCAGTAATCGCCCTGCCGGTCTTTATCCATCACGGTCACGATGACCGGGGCAAGCGTATCCTGCGTGGCGGCCTTGCCGACCAGCTTCAGCGCCGAATAAAGACGCGACACGCCAATTGAAAAGCCAGTAGCTGGAGTCTGTTGCCCAGTGAAACGCGCGACAAGATCATCATAGCGCCCGCCGCCACCGACGGAACCAAAGCGCACGGTATTGCCGTCTTCGTCCTTGGTCTCCATCAGGAGTTCGCATTCGAAGACCGCACCGGTGTAGTACTCGAGCCCGCGCACCACGGAAGGATCAACCTTCACACGGTCGGCACCATAACCTGCCGCATCAAAAATCACCTGCATCGCAGACAGCTCGTTCAAACCCGACGCGAAAATTTCGTTGGCGCGAAATGCTGCGGCTTTATCACTACTGCGCAACGCGTCGAACGGGTTTTCCAGCAGAACCATCACTTGCGCGGCCTGCTCATCATTGAGCTCGGCACCCTTGGTGAAATCACCGCTCTCGTCCTTGCGGCCTGCACCGAGAAGCAGCTTCACGCCCACCAGGCCAAGCTTGTCGAGCTTGTCCATGGCGCGCAGCACTGTGAGGCGCCGCGCAGCATTTTCATCACCGCCAAGGCCGATGGCCTGAAGTGCGCCATCGAGAATCTTGCGGCTGTTGGCCTTGAGCACATAGGACCCGCGCGCGATGCCCAGCGCTTCCATCGTATCGGCCGCCATCATGCAGACTTCGGCGTCTGCTGCGGGCGAACTTGAGCCTACCGTATCGGCATCAAACTGCATGAACTGACGGAAACGCCCCGGTCCCGGCTTTTCGTTTCGAAACACCCAGCCCTGCCGGTAGCTCCGGAAAGGCGTGGGCAGCTTCAAATGGTTCTCTGCTACATAACGTGCCAAGGGGGCGGTCAGATCATAACGCAGGGAAAGCCACTGCTCGTCATCGTCCTGGAAGGAAAACACGCCGGCATTCGGCCGGTCTTGGTCCGGCAGGAACTTACCCAGCGCATCAGTATATTCAATGAAGGGCTGCTCGACCGGCTCAAAGCCATAGGATTCATAGACCCGCTGGATCGTCGCCAGCATGGCACGCACGCCGCGGATTTCATCGGCGTCAATGTCACGGAAGCCCTTGGCCACGCGGGCCTTGGGGCGGGATGTTTTGGCTTTGTCGCTCATGGGGCGGCTTGTAGTCGATCAATCCGCCACGCTCAATACCAAAGGAATTCAGCTTTCCTGCTGTCCTAGCAATTCGCCCGGCAGCTGCCGCAACATATTCTGGAACGGCGCCGTGGTGCCAAGGCTGCGGCACAGAACAAGGCTGCCCTCAAGCAGGGTCATCGCACGTTCGGCCCGGCTGGCGGCCACATCTTTTCTGGCACCGGCACCCTCAGCAAATTTTGCCAGCGCCGCGAGCAGGCCTCGGGTCATCTCGGCAATCTGCCGGTTGTGTCGCGCCTCGCCCGGCGCATTCGAAACAAGCTTGTTCAGCAGGCAGTTCTTTCGCCCACCATTGTAGAATGCATCCAACTGCCGGACGAGTTCTTTCACCCGTTCCTGCGGGGATGTGTCCTGCCCCAGCATGTCGATCACGTGGGCCTGCATGACCGCTTGCGTCACCCGAAGCACCTCTTCCGCCATCTGTTCCTTGCCGCCTGGAAACCGATGGTAAAGGCTGGCCCGCTGCAACCCGCTGGCCCGGCTCAGCTCAGCCAGCGAAGAGCCTTCAAACCCTTCCGCCTTGAAAACATCCGCCAGTCTTTCGACAAGATCGGCATCGCTAACCAACGAGGGACGCGCCATCTGATCACTCCTATCCAATCGGGATCACCCCATTTCAGAACGATCAGTCAAATACAACTTGACAATCGTGTTGTCACGAGTATTTTACCGATCGTTCGGTTATTAGGAGTGTAACATGCCCCGTGGTTTCAGCAAGATCGCCTTCACAGCCCCGGTTCGTGACCTGCAGGAGCGTGACGGCAGCCGCAAAGCCTATGCCAGATTTGAAAGCGGGCCAGAAACGATCGACAGGATTGGCCCTGCCGAAGCCGCCTTCATCGCCGCGCGTGACAGTTTCTACATGGCCACAGTGAGCGAAAACGGCTGGCCATACATCCAGCACCGTGGCGGACCGGCCGGATTCCTGCGAGTTCTCAGCGAAACTGAAATCGGCTTTGCCGACTATTCCGGCAATCGCCAATTCATCAGCACCGGCAATCTGGCGGGCGATGACCGTGTCTCACTCTTCCTGATGGATTACCCCCATCGCACACGCCTGAAAATTCTCGGTCATGCGCGCGTGGTCAACGAAAGTGACACAGCTACAATGGCGAAGCTCGCCATCGATGGCTACAAGGCCCGCGTCCAGCGCGGAATCATTATCACGATGGAAGGATTTGACTGGAACTGCCCACAACATATCACGCCGCGTTTCACCGCGGCGGAAGCGATGGCACTCACCGGCGAGCGCGCTGGCTGAAACTACTTGTCCCGCTTCACCACCTGGCGCTGGATGCCCAGGCCGTCGATGCCGATAACCATCTTGTCGCCGGGCTTCAAATATTGCGGCGGCTTCATGCCCATGCCCACGCCGGGCGGGGTGCCGGTGGTGATGATGTCGCCCGGCATCAGGGTGAAGAATTCCGACAGGTAAGCCACGATGAAGGCCACGCCATAAACCATCGTCTTGGTCGAGCCGTCCTGCACGCGCTTGCCGTTCAGCTCCAGCCAGAGATGCAGATCCTGCGGGTCCTTCACCTCGTCCTTGGTCACCAGCCACGGGCCGACGGGGCCGAACGTGTCATAGCACTTACCCTTGGTCCACTGACCGGAACGTTCGATCTGGAACTCACGCTCGGAAAGATCATTGACCACGCAATAGCCGGCCACATGCTTCATCGCGTCTTTCTCGGTGATGTTCTTGGCCTTGCGCCCGATGATGACGCCCAGTTCCACTTCCCAATCCGACTTCTGCGAGCGCGGCGGAATGGTCACCACGTCATTGGGGCCGGATAGGCACGATGTGTGCTTAGTGAACACCACTGGCTCCGGCGGAACCTTCAGGCCGCTCTCGGCCGCATGGTCGGAATAGTTGAGGCCGATGGCAACGAATTTCTGCGGATTGGCAATGCAGGCACCGATGCGCGGCTTGCCCGGCACCTTCGGCAGCTTGGCGATATCGAGCTTCTTAAGCTTGGCGAGGCCAGCGGGCGAAACGGCATCGCCATCGAGATCCTTGATCACCTTGTGCAGGCTGCGGATATGGCCATGCTGATCGAGAATGCCAGGCTTTTCCTTGCCCTTCGGGCCGTAACGCAGAAGCTTCATGATTTATCCCATTGTTGCGCAGATGGATGCCAGCGCGGTTTATAGCCTCTGGCCAAAATTGCAATGATCGACGGTGGCGTGAGGAGGCGAGATGCGCTCTGCATGGGCACGGGTGAGTAATAACCGGTGAAGGTCCAATGCAGAAGCTGGCCGGATTTCACCGCGTAAGCCTCGCCATCAATTTCAAGCATGCAGCCATCCGGCAAAGAGCCCTCATCCGCCTTCGGCACCTTCTCCCATCGCTGCGCGACGGGCGAAGGCGACAGATTGAAAGCTTCCCCACATTCGACTTCTCCTGTCCGAAGGATGGGAGAAGGTGGCCGAAGGCCGGATGAGGGCTCTGTGCGTTCCACATGCACGCGGCGGTCAAAGCTTTCGACCTTTTCACCGCCCAGAAAATCCTTCGCGTCTTGCCGTCTGCAATAAAAACATGGCCTGTGCCCGGCGGCCAGCGCCGTGACCTCGTCCAGAAAAAAAAGCGACGTATATCCCTGCCCCATCGCCTCGTGATGGGCGTTCTTGTAATGCAGTTCGCAACAGATCCAGTGCTGGCTGGCCCAGCGCCTTTTGCCTAAGGTCTGATCATGGCGGTGGAACTTGCCGCCGCGATTGCCCATCATCGTGCCGCGCGCGGCTACAGCGTGAAGCTCACCCCAGGGATCAACGCGATTTTGCAGGGGCATCGAGAAGATTGTGCCGGCCGATATTCTTGATCAACCGTTCACCGCACAGGGCCATGGTAATATCGAGTTCCGACCGCAGAATTTCCAGCGCGCGAGTCACGCCCGCTTCACCGGCAGCACCCAGCCCGTAAACATAGGCGCGCCCCACCATCGTGCCCTTGGCGCCCAGCGCCAGCGCGCGCATCACATCAATGCCGGTGCGGATGCCGCTATCAATCCACACATCTGCATTCTTGCCCACGGCGTCCACAATCGGCCCCAGCATGTTGATGGTGGCCGGCGCGCCATCCAGCTGACGCCCACCATGATTGGAAACGATGATCGCATCAGCGCCCTTCTTGGCAGCGATCTTGGCATCCTCGACATCGTTGATACCCTTGAGGATCAGCTTGCCGCCCCATTCCTTGCGGATGAAATCAATCGAAGACCAATCCAGCGTCTGGTCAAACTGGTGATTGGTCCATTCGGCCAGTTCCTCCATATTCACCACGCCAGCAACATGGCCCTGAATATTGCCAAACGTCCGGTTCTTGGTGCCCAGCATGCCCAGCGCCCAGCGCGGCTTGGTCATCATGTTGGCGATATTGGCTAGCGTCATTTTGGGTGGCGACGACATGCCATTCTTCAAATCCAGATGGCGCTGGCCCAGCACCTGCAGATCAAGCGTCAGCACCAAGGCTGAGCATTTCGCCGCCTTGGCGCGCGCGATCATGCGGCGGGTGAAATCCCGGTCGCGCATCACATAGAGCTGGAACCAGAAGGGCCTTTCAACATGCGCTGCCACTTCCTCGATCGAGCACACACTCATGGTGGAGAGCGTATAGGGCACACCGAATTTCTGAGCCGCGCGGCAGGCGAGGATTTCACCATCGGCATGGTTCATGCCCGCCGAACCAATCGGCGCCAGCGCCACTGGCATCGCAACTTTTTCGCCCAGCATGGTGGATTCAGTAGAGCGGTTATCAATATTCACCGCCACCCGCTGGCGCAAATGATAGTTCTGGAAAGCCTTGGTGTTCTCAATGAAGGTGCTCGTGGTGTACGAGCCCGTCTCGCAATAATCATGGAAAACGCGTGGCACCCGCTTCTTGTAAATACGGTACAGGTCTTCGATGGCGGGGGCTTGGGCGGGGGTGAGCATAGACCAGCATTAACGCGCCCGGTGCGCAGATTCAATGCGCTCTAGAATTTCCCGATCAGGTTGACAAACACGCCGTGATTGTCATGGGCGATGTGGCTCAGGTCATCGCTGAAATCGCCAAAATTATAGCCCACACCGAATTTGAAATTCTCGCCGAACTGCCGGTAAACCGCAGCCACCATGCCAAAGTCCTTGCTCTCATTGGTGGGCGACCACAGCACGCGGCCTTCCAGCATTGCGTCCCATTCCTTCACGATGTGATAGTCGAGGCGCACAATGCCGAGATGCGCGGCGGAATCCGTCCAGGTGGCACTGCTGATGCGGTCTTTGATCTTGCCCAGGCGCACGCCATATTTGCCGCCAATACCGAGCTTTTCAGTGACATTGTAAGTGACATCGCCAGAGACAATGTGGGAAATCTGCGACGGGCTGGTGGTGGTGCCATCAGAGGTGGACTGGCCGTCACCCGGATTGTCGTAGACGTAATTATATTTGACCAAGGCATTCACCCGGTCATTCTTTGCCGGACGGTAGGCAATGCCGCCCACGCCGTTGATATAGGCCGAGCTCTTGGTATCGGCAGACGCATCGGAAATCACCACATCCAGATTGGCCAAGGCGCGCCAGTCTTCCGACATCTTGGCGCCAACGCCCAGCTGCAGGAGATAGGACATGATCTCACTGGAACCATCATCGGCATAATCCCAGCGCACTTCGCCCTTGGCCTTGCCGTCCAGCCCGTTCTTGTCGTGATAGGAAACACCAAGCGAGCCAGCATCGCGGTAGATATCCGGATTCTTCAACAGAGTGGTGCTGTTGAGCGTATTATCAAACACGCGGCCTGTTTGTGCCGCGATGTCGATGCTCCAAGCCGGTGCGGGCGTGTAGCTTATGCCATAGGCATTGGTGATCGCCCGGCGGTTGCCGAACAGGTCAAAATTGTTTTCGTTGAACGCCGACCATTGCTCATTGAACCGGTGATGAGCACCCAAGGTCACGGTGCCATAATCATCCCCACTCAGTGAATAGGGTTGGCCTGGCGATGAACTGCGGAAGGCATCGCGGCGATAGCCCAGTGAATAGCTGTCATCGGCGGTTGGCGCGTAATTCAGCGAGGCTGTCGCATCCGGCCCCTGGTTGCCACCGGAGATTTCGCCCGACGCGGTAATGCGATCGGTGATTTTCGCCAATGCGCCGATGCCGCCGCGATTGTCATCCAGCATGCTGCCACGCAGGGCAAACGTGCCCTGGCCAAACACATAGACTTGATGGTCCTTGTCGAAATCATGGATCAGCCGCGCGCCGGCGTCACCGCGCGCTCCATTTTGTGTGCTGGCCACGGAGGTGCCGGTCTGTTCGGTATATTTGCCGTAAGGCTCCACCGACCAGCCACGCCCCACCGGCACCAGCACACTGCCTTTGCCTGACCGCGTCAGCGATTGGCCGAGTGCATTGTTCTCACTGAATTCACCCTTGGCCTGGCTGTCGCCCGGCAGCTTGGCATCGCCGGAAACACCCCATTTGGTTTTCTCAGTCGTGGCATTCATTTGCGGCGTGGAGAAGCCGGCATCGTCATGTTCATAGGCACCATGCAAGCTGCCCTGCACGCGGCCATGCGTGGCCTCGTCCAGCGATGCGCCACTCTCCACCCGCCAAGCATTGGCCGGAATGCCCGATGTTCCGGCCCCGGCGCTGGTTTGCGAGGTGAGGCCGCCATCGACTGAATAGGCGGAGCCAAAGCCCGGCCCTTCGGAATGCGCCACTTCCAACTCGATATAGGTTTCTTTCGAAGTCTGCAGGCGGAGATCGGCACTGCCTGCGGTCTGATCCGCCGTCTGCACTTTTTCGCGCAAGGCCGAAACGCCCAAGCGCAGATGATTGCCCAGCCAGGTTTCAGCCCGGCCGCCATAGGCATAGGCATCACCATCCGACGCGATGGGCTGATAGGCATAATGCACGATGAGGAAATTCTGCTTGCCGCCTGAATCTGATGGCAGCGGCGCATTCAGGATCAGAATGCCATTGACCGGATCAAAGCGGTAATCAGCACCCGGCTGCAGCTGCGTGGTCGAAGCGACAAACCCAGTCACCGGATTTCGCGCTTCCACACTGATGATTTCAGACCCGATGGTGATGTCTTGGTGGATCAGGAAATAGGCCGAGCCGCCGGTGCCGCGGAACACTTCGGTGTTGGGTACCGTCCCGGGTTGGGCGGCATAAGCATCGACGGCGCGCTTTGCCTCGCCGTCCTGCGTGGTGGATTCAGAACGGTAAACCCCACTGGCGCCATACAGCGCGCGCTGCGAAGCGAGGAATCTCGTGCCGGTGATATTGGATTTGAAATTACCCCAGGTGACCGAGCTTGGCCCTTGTTCGAGCCGCACATAGACCTTGCCACTGGTCGGCGCATCATCAATGGCCGTCGAGTCATCGCCATAAACCGGGTAATAGTCATTGGGGCTGATGCGCTTCAGCATGGCGCGCGGATCTTTCCCCGCCATGCCACTGAACATATTCTGCAGCGTGTCCTCGCCCGTGTCAGCCGCCGCTGTGAGGATATATTTACCCTTGATTTTGCCCTTCAGATAGAAGGCCGCATGGCCACGCGTCCATGTGCCGGGATATTCATCCACACCCGTATGCTCGACGATGCCATTGCCGAAATTGTGCCCGATGGTGAGATCGGCCAGGCCCACCGAGAACCATTCATTGGCGGGCACAACAATGTCCCGCGTGAAGTTCAAGCCCTTGCCATCCTGCAGCACGGAGATGGCCACTGAATGTTGACCAGGCGGCAACAGCCGCTGGGTCACAAAGCCGTCGCTGCCATCCACCGGCACAGGTTCGCCCATCACCCGCACATCATGGCCCTTCGGGATGTTCTTGCCGTAAACCGTGACAGCCCCGCCAAACACCTGAATGTTGCGAATGGCGGCGCGGTCTTCGCCATAGCCGGGTGCTACAGCCTCATCCGCGCCCGGATGCAACGGCAAAGCTGTCGCTGAATGCTTCAATGGTAGGGCTTTGGTTTCATCAAAGCGGCCATGCTCATCATAGACGCGCAACACGTAATCCATTTCTTGTGGCGCGTTCTCCGGCATCAGCCATTCAGCGCCGCCCAGCGGCTCAATCGGCAACACGGCAATCGGCGTGATGCTGCCGCCCGCCGTCCGGTCAAACACCCGTACTTCAGCCCGCTTGATCCAGGCCGCATAATTGCAGGTGGCGAGGAAGCGGAGCTTTTCGCCGGAGCGGAAATTGACCTGAATTGGGAAGGTCGAAACATTGAGCTGCGGTTTCACCCCCAGCCCATCGAACTTCACCTGGATATCCACATCACCCGGAATGGGCGCATCAACCGGCGCGTCCACGGCAATGGGCGCACTCGCATCCAGCTTTTCTCCATCGACACTGATCGAGAAGGGCGTGTCCTTGTTGGCCATAGCCGGGCTAGCAAAACCCAGCGCGCCCAGCAAAACCAGCATGGCAACACTGCGCTTCAGATGAAGGGTCATTGCGCACCCTCCATGTCAAACTTGATGCCCAGCGGATAGGCATTGCCGCTGTTGCTCCACGCCTGCCGCACCCGCGCCATCACCGCATCGACACGCGACTGCGCCAGTTCGCCCGATTCCTTGCCCTGGTGATAGACCAGAATCAGATCCGAGCGGCGGCTCTTCAGCACGCCAACAAGCTTGCCGATGCCGCCGGTCCAGCGCGGGGTGAGATTGGCCGTGCCATCCACAAAGGCCTGACCAGAGAAATCAAGCTTCACCTGATGCAGGCGGCCCGCACCGAAATTCAGCTCGGTGGCCTTGCCGCGGGTGAGCCGCACATCGCGCGGATTTTCTGTCGTTATATTGTAACCAGCAGGCAAGCTGCGCGGATCGAGCTTCATCACGAAGTTGGAACCAATCGCCGCATCCGGGATGGCAGCACATGGCACATGGAAGCGCCCCTGTGCATCGGTGGTGATGAGCAGGCCATTGACGGTGGCCACGCGCACGGCGGGAAGGCCCGGCTCACCATCCTGCTGGTAGCCATCGCCGTTCAAGTCATCAAACACCCGGCCAATAATGTCGGAGCAATCAAAGCTGGCATCGGGCATCACTTCGACCACGGCCTGCGCGCTGGCAATCAGGGCATTGTTGCTCTGGTCCACCAGCTTGGCATTGTTGACGAACTTGCCGGCACTTGAGGTGGATGAAGCATTCAGCGTCAGCACCACGCTGATTTTGCCGGCTTGCGGCACCAGGCTGTTGAAGGTCAATACCTGGCCCTTCACCAACGGCTTCACCGCCACGCCATTCACCTTGGCGGAACCGGTCACATAGGCAAAGCCCGGCGGCATGATGTCGGCAATCTGATAGGCATCGCCCAACAGGCTGGCGGCAGAAATCGTGTAAACAACAGGCTCGCCGCGCTTCACTTGCGACCGCGCCGCCGTCTTGGTGAAGCTGGCCTTGGACAGTTCAAGCGGCGTGACCGTGGCACGTTTTGAACTGGCGTCAATGCTGGCATTGTCGGACAGCGCAGTAATATCAGGCTGGGTCGCGTCATAGCGCGCCGACACTTTGGCCTGGTTCGTATAATTTCCAGCTGCAACATCCGTCGCCATGATGACGTGGCTTGCGGTGAGGCTTGTCGTATCGCTGGCACCGGCGGCAAGTGCTGTGATCTCCGGCGCAGGCGAAGGCTGCGCGGCACCCGCATCAATCAGTTTCACATTGGTAAGGTCAATGTTGCCGGTATTCACGACATTGAAGGCGTAGTGGA
Source organism: Aestuariivirga litoralis (assembly GCF_015714715.1). NCBI lineage: Bacteria > Pseudomonadati > Pseudomonadota > Alphaproteobacteria > Hyphomicrobiales > Aestuariivirgaceae > Aestuariivirga > Aestuariivirga litoralis. Next base: position 504,334 of record NZ_WAHS01000002.1, read on the forward strand.
TGATGTCGCCCGCATCATTGACCTTGTTGCCGTTCACATCCTCAACCGTGAAAGTCTTGACGAGACCAATGCCGGGATCAACGGCCACTGGCACGATAGTCACGGCATTGGCCGAGAAGGCGGCAGGATCGGTCGCGTCCGTCGCAGAGACGCCATCGGCGGTGTTGTTGCCCGTCACCAGCACCTGGCTGTCAATCTGGCCCGCCAGAATTTCGGCATTCATGATCTTGTGGCGCAACTTGAATTGCGTGTCATTCACCGCACCCGCCGGAAGGGCCAGTATGGCTGAGCCGATCACCGTGCCGCTGAAGCTGCCATTGAGGGCAAGGTTCACCGTGTCAAAAGCCACATTGCCGGTATTGTGCACCGTGATCCTGTAAACCGCATAGCCATCCGAGACGGCAGCAGGCACCACCGCACCGGCTGCATCTTCGAAATGATCGAACTGCTGCAAGGCTGCGATCTGCGGCATCGGAGCAATCAGATAAGGCGTGATGCGGTGCTGCGCAAAATCCAGCACGTCAGTGAGGGCGGTGGCTGGCTGGCCGCCGGTTGAACCTGCCACCTTGATCTGTGCATCGTAATGGCCCGACACCAGATCAGCCAGGGTGATCACATGGCGCGCAGTGAAAGAGGTCGTGTCGGTTGCGCCGGGTGCGAGCGCGCCACTGAAGCTGCCAGTGATGGTCAAGCCGCCGCTGCTATCCGTCAGAGTGATGGCATTAAGCGCCGCGATGCCGGTATTCTTGATCTGCACCTGATAGGTCAAGGTGTCACCCGCATTGACAACATTATCGCCGTTGGTATCGGCATAACTGGGTGCGGGCAGCAGGGCGGACAAAGCGGGGGCAGATGCAATCACGGTATCAGTTGTGGCATCAGTCGAGGAGGCCGGATCGCCGCTGCGCGAGGCGGCAGAGGCGGTGATCGCCGAGCCGGCTTGTGCGGCAATGACATGCGCGCGGTTCTGCACGATGCCCGCCTGCTCGTCAGCGGCGGTCACAGTATAGGTGCCGGTGAAGATGGTGCCGTCGGTGGCGGCAGGTGCCAGCACCACGCTATTGCCGTTGCCAGTGAGAGTGACGCCGGAAAGCGTATCGCTCAGCGTAATATTATCAAGCGGCACGTTGCCGGAATTCTTGACGATGAAGCTGTAGTGAATAACGTCACCGGCATCAACCACGCCATCGCTGTTCGCGTCATCAAAACTGGCTTGCTTCTTGTACAGGGCAATTTGCGCTTTGGCGGTGATCGCATAGGGCGTCACGCGCGCCTGGGCAAAGTCCGACAGATCCGAAAGCCCGCTGACCACCAGGCTGCCGGCGGTTCCCGACACTTTCGCCTGCGCATCATAATGACCGGCGGTCAGATCAGCGGCAGCGATCACATGCGTGGCGGTGAAGGTGGCCGTATCCGTCGCGCCTGCCGCAAGGCTACCGCTATAGCTGCCATTGAAGGTTAGGCCCGCAATATTGTCGGCCAGCGTGATCGTGCCAAGCGCAACCACGCCGGTATTCTTCACCTGCACCTGATAGGTCAGCGTGTCTCCGGCATTGACCACCCCGTCGCCATTGCTGTCAGCGTAGCTGGGTGCCAGCAGCAGGGCCGCAATGGTGGGTGCTGCCACGATCACAGTGTCAGTTGTCGTGTTGGTGGACGAAACGAGGTCACCACTCAGCGACTGTGCTGTCACAGCGGTGGCGATGCCCACCTGTGTGGCATTAATGCGGGCACGGTTATGAACAGCACCCGCCGCCGCATCGGCTGATGTGACCGTATAGGTTGCGGTGAAGGTGCTGGCGTCATTCGCACCGGGAGCAAGCGCCACAGAATTCGTATTGCCCGCAACAGTCACGCCTGCCATCGCATCGGTAAGGCTGATATGATCCAGCGCTACATTGCCAGTGTTCTGCGCGATGAAGCTGTAATGCAGCACATCGCCTGCGCTGATTACGCCATCGCCGTTGGTGTCATCGAAGCTGGTTTGCTTCTTGTACAGCGCCACTTGTGGATTGGCCGCAATCACATAGGGCGTGATGCGGTGCTGGGCGAAATCAGACAGGTCTGAAAGCGCACTGATCTGGGTGCCCGCGCCCGATGCCAGCGCGGCGGTCACCTTGCTTTGGGCATCGTAACGTCCGGCTGTCATGTCCGCCGCAGTCAGCGCGTGACTGGCGTTGAAGGTCGTGGTGTCAACCGCACCCGGCAACAACGTTCCCGTCAAGCTGCCCGTTAAGCTCAGGCCCGCGGCATTGTCGGTCAGCACGATGCTGTTGAAGGCAACGCTGCTCAGATTCTTGACCTGGATATTATAGGTCAGCGTATCCCCGGCATCGGCCAGACCGTTGCTGTTGGTATCGGCATAGGACGGCGTTTGCAGCAACAGGCCGATCGCAGGTGTGGGCGAAACCACCGTATCCGTCGTCGTATCAGCCGATGTGGTGAGATCGCCGCTCTTCGAAACAGCACTCACCGCCGTGCTCGTGCCCTGCTGCACGGCGTCCACCTTGGCGCGGTTATGCACAATGGCCGCCTGCTCGTCGGCCGCACTGATCGTGTAGGCGGCCGTGAAGCTGGTTGCATCCGTGGCACCCGGCGCCAGTGTGATGGCGCTGCCGGTCACTGTTGCACCCGCCAGCTGATCGGTGATGATCACATTGGCCAGCGCCACATTGCCGGTGTTCTGCACGATAAAGCTGTAATGAATTACGTCTCCGGCATCCACGATGCCATCGCTGTTCTTGTCTTCAACACTGGCCTGCTTTTTGTACAGCGCCACTTGCGGCTGCTGCGTGATGGTCAACACCGTGGGTGCACTTTGGGTGGGCACGCCGGGATCCGAGTCATGCGAAACTTTGGTGCCATCCGGTGCCGTGCCGGTGACGGTGGCGGTGTTGTCGACATGGCCTGCATCTACATCGGCCTGGGTGATCGCATAGCTGCCGGAAATGGCGGTGCTGGTGGCGCCGGGCGCGAGGCTGGCCAGCGGGTTGCCGGCGATCACCACAAGTGCACCACCACCGGGCGTGTCGGTGATGTTGATGTCGCTCAGCGTCACATTGCCAAGATTGTAGATGGTGAACTTGTAACCGATCACGTCGCCCACATCGTTGAAGCCGTTGTGGTTGGTATCGGTCACGCCCGTCACCTGCTTCAGCAGGCCAATCACGGGAACTGGTGTGATGGGGGTCACTGTAGGCCGGTGCTGGGCCGGATCGGCATTATCGGAATCTGCAGTCACATCAACCGCCGCCGGCGATGTGCCCTGCGCCTTGGCCTGGTTCTGGTACAAGCCATGGTCAATGTCGGCCTGGGTCAGCGTGTATTGCGCAGTGAAACTGCTGTTGTTGGTCACGCCCGGGGCCAGCGAGGCAATCGGGGTGCCTGAAACAACGGCTCCGGTGTCGGTGGCCAGCACGTTGGTCAGCGTTACATTGCCGGTATTGGTGATGGCGAGATGATAACTGATCTTGTCACCGGGCTTGGCGCTCACACCGTCTGTCGGAGTGATCGTGCCGGTTTTCACCATGCCGATGGCCGGGTCTTGGGTCAGCGGCAGGCTAGTGCTGCCGCTCTGGCTCAGCGTCAAGCTTGCAAGGTCAAGCGCTGTTGCTGTGGCCGTGGTCGAGGTCGTGCCCGCATCCATGTCATGCTGGGTCAGCGTGTAAGGCACCAGCGTGTCTTGCGACTGACCCGGGTTTAGCAGCGGAATGGTGATCGGAAACAGCGAGGCCGTTTTGAAATCATCATAGGTCTTGATGCCGGACAGTGGCAGGCCCTGTTGCAGTGCCAGCAAGCTTTCGTGTCCGCGCACATGCCAGGTCACATAGGCATTGGATTTCACTTCGCCAGCGGCAAGTTCTTCCGCCGTCAGGTCTCTCGTGAAGATGATGCTGGCGGCATCAGTCTCGTTAGGATTGAGGAGGCTCACGGCGCTGCCGAAAGCGAAACTATCGGGCTGGTCGATGCGAATGCCAGTCAAGGGCGCGTCGCCCGCATTGGTCAGGTTGAACAGGAAGCCGATCTTCTCGCCGGCTTCCACAGGGCCGGTCTTGCCCGACATGCGCACCAATTGCCGCACGGTATTGAACTCCGGAGCAACCAGCCCCGTCATGCCACGCTTCGCGGCAAGGCGGCGGTGCGCACTTTCCACCACGCCATAGCGATGCTGCTTGCCACCCAGGCTGGCCGTAGCGAATTCCGGTGCGGCTGGATTTGATGCCCCGTCCAGCAACGCAATCATCCGGTCATTGCCGCGTGCGTCGTTAAAGGCAAACAGCGGATCATTGAGCACGATATTCGTGAGCAGCGAAAGGCCGGTATTCTTGACCGTGTATGTGTAGTTTACGATATCCCCGGCTTTCGGATGCGCCGTGGTGAACGCGCCCGCTACCGTGAGCGACAGGCCAGACGTGTAGTGCAGTGCAGTCGTCACCGAGCCATTGGCCGAAACCTGGGCGCCGCCACTGGCCGACATGCCTGCAGCAACTGCAGCATCGTGATAGCTGCCGGCCAGGATATCCAGCAAGCCTACACTGTGCGCGCCGGCAAAGGTCACGGCGTCGGACTGGCCGGGGGCCAGGCTGGCAATTGGCCCACCTGTGACGGTAACGCCGGTGTCGGTAATGGTGATATGATTTAGCGTCACATTGCCCGTATTGGTGATGGTGTAGGCGTAGTTGATCGTGTCGCCGGCATCGTATTGGCCGTTGCCGTTGTTGTCGGTCATGGCGGTTGTCACCACCGAAAGCGTAAGCGCAGGTGAACCGCCTGCCACCGGCACAGCAGCCGTCACTGGTGCCGAATTCAGCGGCCCGCTGGGCCCTGATCCGACTGCCGTTGCGGTGTTGGTAATGGCGGCGAAAGAGGAAAATTCCGGGCCCAGAAAAGCACCCATTAGAAACGCCAAAGAAGCCGCCGCTTTCGCGAGGCTTCTCGGCGCCCGAGGAATTTTCCTCTTCTGGGCCGGGGCAGTCATTCGCGACCGCCCCGTATAATTCCCCCCTTAAACAGTCTCATAGAGCGGGTTACCCGTGATCGAATTCCGCTTGGGTGACAGTATGCGCCCAAGTCATGGTGACGGTCGCACCGGGTGCCAGCACGCTCCAGATGCCGTTATTGGTGGCACCGTCAGACGAGGCGGCAGCACCCAGCGGCCCGTTGCTGCTCAGCGTTTCGTTGGTGATGCCAGAACCACCAATCGCGACAGCTGAACCGAAGTGGACGTCGTTGACCTTCACATTGGTCATCGTCACTGTGCCGCTGTTGTAGATCGTATAGGTGTAGGTCACGATCGAGCCCACCGAAGCGGTGGTCAGCGTGGCGCCACCCGTATCCTTGATCACGAAAGTCTTGGTGATTGTAAGATTCGGGTTGCCGGTGATGGTGGTCGTTGCGGTGGACTTGTTGATGGTCGGTATGCTGTAGGCCGTGTTGCTGGGGCCGTAGGTACCGGTTGCACCGGCCGTATTGGAAACGCCGTTGGCCTGATCAGCCGCGTGATAGACGTCCAGTGTGGCCAGCGTATAGGTCGCTGTGAAGCTTTGCGAGGCGCCCGGGGCCAGCGTGGCGCTGGTCGGGCTGAAGGCACCAAGGGTGGCTGCTTCAGCATAACCATAGAAGGTAGGACCTGGATCGGTTGGCACCACATTGCTCATGGTCACGTTGCCGGTATTGGTCACCAGATAGGTGTAGGTGATCGTGTCGCCACTATCGGTGTGGCTTGTGTCGGTACCGGAAGAAACACTCGGCGTTCCCGCCGTCTTCACGATGGTGAGTGTTGGTGTGGCCGGGGCAACCGGCACGCTCTGGCTCGATGAACCGTAATTGCCGGGCGATGAATTATAAGTACCCACGGCATTCGCGGTGTTGTCGATCGTCGCGTAGGACGGTGTGACTTGTGCCGCAACGAGCGTGCCTGTCAGGGCTGTGACAGTGACAACCCTGGCGCGCCGCGCCCAGAGGTAGGCGTTGAAGAGAGCTGATGTTTTACTGGTCATTTGAACTCACCTTGCGGGATGAATGAAGGAGGGCTGTCTCGAAAAGGAAGGGTGGACAGGCTAAATTAGGCTGCCAAAAAGGAATTTCGGGACGCCCGCGTTGGCGCAAGGCATGGCAAAATGGAGATGAATGTGGTCCCGGTTTCAATTTCTTGTTCCTTGGCGTGAAAATACTGACGCTGACAAACAAGAGCGCAAGAAACTCAGAAAATCGGCTTGCCCCCAAACCCAAAAAGTCCGGCGATCTCCGGGACTAATGGTTAAGGCGGTCTAAGATTTTGCCGTTAATGAACGGTTAAAAGCGGCAGTTTCCGGTTTTTTTGAAACGGGGGATTTACATTTCATTAAAGTACCTTAGGGCCTAAACTGCAGCCTCCACGTGCATTTCTCCTAAATTCCGCCACCCATTAAATTTTCAGTTGCGAAACGCCAACCTTGCCCGCAACCTGAGAATGTCGATGCCTTAAGCAAAGACCCCCAAACCTCGCTTGCGGCTCCAGCCCCGCACAAGCCTCGCGAATCAACGAAACGCGTTTCGACATCAATTTCGTGGAGTGTTGGCCTCAGGAACAATTCCGGGAGGTCGGCATTTAACGCCATCAGCCCGATTTTGAGGCTCAGCCCCTAACAGGTGACTAAAAACATGCGTGCGGCCGTCCAGACCAAATATGCCTCTCTGGCCCATGCCGTAATCATCGCAGCGGGGCTGGTGGGTGCACTTTATATCGGCCAGGACATCATCATCCCCTTCGTCATCGCCGGCATCCTGGCGGTGATCCTGCTGCCGCTGGTGGGCTTTCTGATTGCCATCCATGTGCCGCGCATCCTGGCCACGCTGCTCGCCGTATGTCTGGCGCTCGGCGTCATCCTGGCGACTGGCAGCCTAATGGGCCGCACGGCGATGGATCTTGTTTCCGATCTTCCCAAATACGAGCAGCAGCTGCGGGCCAAGGCAGAAGCTCTGAAATCCGTTACCACCAGCACGACCTATGACAATGCCGCACGGATGGTGAAACGTCTGCAGGAAGAAATCTCGCCCACCCCACCGGATGCGAATGTTCAGTCCGCGCCCGCAGTTATTGCCGGCAGCGAGGACGGCTTGGGCCTCACGGTGGTAAAATCCACCCTGCGCACATTGGCCCATCCTTTCTTGCAGCTCGCGACGATCTTCGTCCTGCTGCTGTTCATGCTGTTCTACCATGAGGAAATGCGCGACCGCCTGATCCTGCTCATCGGCACACGACGCTCGGCGTTGGCGCTAAATGAATCGGCAAGGCGCCTGAGCCGACTGATGCTGGGCGTGCTGTCGCTCAACCTGCTGGTGGGCACCGTAATCGGTGCCGCGCTCTGGTTCTTAGGCATTCCCGGCGCCATCATGTGGGGCGTTTTGACGGCATTGCTGCGCTTCGTGCCCTTTCTCGGCACTTTCATAGCCTCGGCCTTCCCTATATTGACGGCACTGGCCGTCGGCGATGGATGGGGGCTTGCGGTCACAGTGGCTACCATCATCGCGGTCACAGAATTTACCGCCGCGCAGATCATTGAACCGGTGATCCTTGGCAAGATGTCTGGCCTCTGGCCTCCGGCCCTGATTGTTGCGGCGCTGTTCTGGGTTGCCATTTGGGGGCCGATCGGCCTCATTGTCTCCACCCCTATCACCATCTGCCTGCTCGCCTTCAGCCAGCACATCCGTTCCTGGCGGGCGGTGGCGTCCCTTCTGGGTGAAGCCCCGGTTCTTGCCCCAGAAGATGCTTTCCATGGCAGGCTGATTGTCGGTGATGTGGCGGGCCTCGCCACCATGGCCAACGCCGCAATCACCGAAGGCAATGCCGAAACCTTCCTCGACGCGCTGGTGATCCCCGCTCTGCAACGCATCTCGCGCGATATGGATGATGGCGAAATGAGCCGCGCCCAGCTCGAAGAAGTGAAGGACACGCTGGAAGAAATGCTGGAAGCGGTGATCCCCGAGGAAGAGACGGAAACCACACAGCCACGCCCCGTGCTCATCATCGCCAGCCATGGGGCATTGAACCATTGCGCCGCACTCAGCTTTGCAGCACTGTTGCGCAGCAAGACCATTGCCAGCGAGGTGGTGCGTTTTGGCGATGCCAGCCGCGCCCTTGAACAGCAGCCCAAATCGAATGCCGGCGCGCCAGTCATCCTGGCCAGCCTGTTTTCATTCGATGATCGACTGACACTTCATTTGTCGAAAAAACTGAAGAGCAAATATCCGGGCACGGAAGTGCTGATTACCGCTTGGCTGCGCGATGCCAAGACACCGCAATTCAAAAGCCCTGCTTTAGTGGCGGAGAATTTGCGGGATCGCTCACCGCCGAAAGCGCGGCGCAAACCGCCTGCCGCTGAGCGGACAACATTCATACCGGCTTGAAGGAAATGGTACCACCTCCCCGGCTCGAACGGGGGACCCCTAGATCCACAATCTAGTGCTCTAACCAACTGAGCTAAGGCGGCACAACTGACTGTCGGGGCGAAGGCAAAGCCATCCAGAAATCCCGCAGCAGATTTCGGCCCCCTGTTAGCCGAAAAGCCTGGTGGATTTCAACCTTCAAAAAACCATGTCGTGGCGCGGCGTTAACGGCCTCTGATTGGTTATCAAATCCTTAACCGGGGCTAGACCTTTAAGGAAAAACCCTGTTTAGTGCGGCCTGTCTTATCAGTTCAGTTGAGTACCATGACCAAGCCACTGCAAACATTAGAAGATTTGCGACAGTCGCCGGAACCGGCCTGGCTCTGGGATGTGGCCCGAAGGCGCCTGGTCTGGGCCAATGAGGCTGGCATTGCCGCCTTCAACGCCAACTCGCTTTTTGATCTGATCGACAGTCCCTTTGATCCCAAGGAACCGGGCCTGCAGGTTTTGGCGCAGCTGACCGAAAGCCTGCCGCGCGGACTGACGCAGACAGCCACGCTGGATTTCCCTTCGCTGGGCAAAACGGAATCGCTGGTTTGCGAATGCTGGCTCTATGATCTCGCCGATGGCCGTGACGGCATGGTCACTGTAGCGCGCCCGCCGAAAAAGGAAATCGCGGTCACGCAAGCCGACCTCTTGGAAAGCCTGCCCGCTGCCACCTGCGGCATCTCTGAAGGCGGTAGCCTGCTGTTCAGCAATGAAATGGCGCGCGGTCTTTTTGACGCCGCCAACACCACACAGCTCAGCCAGCTGCTTGTGCCCGACACGCAAGTGGAACCGCTGCTGAAGCGTCTGCAGGCGACCAGGCTGGTCAGCTTCATCTCTACCTATGCCAGCCCTTATGGCACACGCGAAGCGCGCTTCACCTTGAAGCGTGCCACCGAAGGCACCGGCGTTTTCGCTTTGATGACGATGGAAGACGTGACCGAGCGCCGCCAGCTTGAGCGCCGCATGACGCTTGCTCCGGTAGCCAAGCTTGAACCGCAGGAGAAGCAGGCCTTCGAAACCTTGGGCCGCACGCTCGCAGCTGCTTCCACGCCGGAAGTCGCAACCCCTTATGCTGAAATGCCCGCTGAAGCCCCGCCTCAACAGGATGAGCAGCCCGTCGAAGCTGCACCCGAGGTCAAGGCCACGCCGAGTTCCAAACTCAACGAAGCCAGCTTCCCGCGTGCGCTCTCTGAAGCATTCGAGAAAATCCCCGTCGCCATGGCGATCAGCCAGAATGGAAGGCCTGCTTACGCCAACCAGAATCTGGCCAGCGTGCTGGGGCATGAAAGCGTGTCAGACTTGATGCAGGATCTGAAATTCTGGCAGGCGCTCGCATTGTCCAGCCCGGAGGGTAACCGCGCAACATTGCCGTTGGCCGACGGCGAGATGCGCCAATTCATCATCAGTCGCAACGCCATGCCATGGCAGAACGGGAAGGCAGATCAATTTCGTTTTGAAATCATCCCGGAAAATCCGGCGAATATTCCAGCTGACTTGCCGGTCAGTGAACCGGAAGTCGAAGCCATCGCAGATGAGCCCGAACTTGAGCTTGTCGCTCCTCCGCTGGAAGCGGAACAAGCCACGGCAGCAGAACACGATCCGGACAATATCTATGCTGTGGACGACATAGAGGCTGCCGACGAAGCAGATGAGCTGGAGGAAGCAGACACGTCTGCCGCCAGCGAGCAGGAGCTGCGCTCCATCCTCGACATTTCGTCTGACGGCATCATCACATTGGATAGCGCGGGCCATATCATCATGCTGTCGGCCGGGGCTGAAGCCATTTTCGGCTACCGCAATGCTGAGCTGGTGGGTAAGCCCTTTGCCAGCCTGCTGAGCGCTGAAGGTGCGGCCACCGTGAAGGAATATCTGGCCGGCCTTGAAGGCCAGGGCTTGGCCTCGGTGTTCAATGATGGCCGCGAGGTCACCGGCATCGTCAAGCAGGGCGGCAGCGTGCCGCTGTTCCTCAATATCGGCCATCTGCAGTCGAAAGGCAGCACCAGCTTCTGCGCCGTGGTGCGTGACATTACGTCTTGGAAGCGCACCGAGCAGGAATTGCGCGAAGCCAAGGACGCTGCCGAACAGGCCAGCCGCCACAAGTCGGATTTCCTCGCCCGGGTCAGCCATGAACTGAGAACACCGCTCAACGCCATCATGGGCTTTGCCGACGTGATGCGCACCGGCCAGTTCGGCGATATCGGCAATGAGAAATACCGCGCCTACCTGAATGATATTCATGGCTCTGGCAGCCATCTGCTGTCGATGATCGATGACCTACTGGATTTCTCCAAGATCGAGTCAGGCCGGATGGAGCTGAACTTCACTGCGGTAAGCCTGGTGGATTGTTTCGATCACGCCGCCAATCTGCTGCAGGACCAGGCCACCCGCGCTCGTGTGCTGCTGCGCAAATCCTTCCCCGACAATCTGCCCCGCGTGGTGGCCGACCAGCGCGCCATGCGCCAGGTGATGCTCAATCTCCTCTCAAACGGCATCAAGTACACAGATGCAGGCGGGCAGATCATCGTCTCCGCGCAAGTGGGAGCACATGGCGCCCTGATCTTGCGCTTGAAAGACACTGGCATTGGCATGGACGAGACGGAGTTGCAGCAAGCACTGCAGCCCTTCGCGCGCGTCACCACCGCCGGGCGCGAACGTCAGGGCACTGGTTTAGGCCTGCCGCTGACCAAGGCGCTGGTGGAAGCCAACCGCGCCAGCTTCGATATCACCAGCGAACCCGGGAAGGGCACCCTGATCGAAATCACCTTCCCGACGACCCGCGTTCTGGCGGAGTAAGAGTGCGCAGGAGCGCATTGAATTCCACCCTCAGGCGGCGCAATCTTGCGCCATGATCAAAGTTCAAACTGAAGCTTTCGATGTGGGGGCGGAACTTGCGGCGCTGAAAGGCCATCGCACTGACATTGGCGGCTTTGCGCTCTTTGTAGGCTCAGTGCGCGATCTCTCCGGCGGCAAGGATGTGACGGCGATGACGCTGGAACATTATCCCGGCATGACCGAAGCCGCCTTGGCCGAAATCGAAACCCAAGCCCGCGCCCGCTGGGAACTGCAGGATGCGCTGATCATCCACCGCTATGGCCGCCTGCATCCGGGCGATGACATTGTGCTCGTCATCACGGCCTCCGCCCACCGCGCCGCCGCCTTCGACGCCTGCGCCTTTCTGATGGACTTCCTCAAAACCAAGGCCCCGTTCTGGAAGCTGGAGGAAAGCAGCCAGGGCGTGGGCTGGGTCGAAGCCAAGGCCAGCGACGAGCAGGCCGCCGCGCGTTGGGAAAAGCAGAGCTAGACCTTTCGCCCCCTCCGAATCCATGGCAAGCTTCGCAAAAATGCGGGAGCGAAAATGTCGGATGCAGAAATTGGCCTGATCGGCCTCGGAGTCATGGGTGCCAATCTGGCGCTGAATATCGCCGAAAAAGGCTTCAAGATCGCGGTGTTCAACCGCACAACCCAAGTCACTAAAGATTTTTACGCCAATGCGGGCAAGCTGGCGGCCAATGTGGTGCCTTGCGAAACGATGGAAGCATTGGTGGGCGCCATCCGCGCACCCCGCCCGATCATCATCATGACCAAGGCCGGTGAGGCCGTTGACCAGACGATTGCGGCTTTGCGCCCGCTGCTCAAGGGCAACGACATCATCATCGATGCCGGCAATGCCAATTTCCGCGACACGATGCGCCGCTTCGGTGAACTTGACGGCACCGGCCTGACCTTCATTGGCATGGGCGTGTCGGGTGGCGAAGAGGGGGCCCGCCACGGCCCGTCGATCATGGCCGGCGGCACGCAAGCCAGCTTCGACCGCATCGCCAAGGTGCTGCATGCCATCTCCGCCAAATACAAGGGCGAGTCCTGTGCGGGCTATATGGGACCCAATGGCGCTGGCCATTTCGTCAAGACCATCCATAACGGCATCGAATATGCCGACATGCAGATGATCTCGGAAATCTATGGCCTGATGCGCGACGGTCTGGGCATGAAAGCCGCCGAAATCGCCAAGGTGTTCGGCGACTGGAACAAGGGCCGCCTGAATTCCTACCTCATCGAGATCAGCCACAAGGTGCTGAGCGTGACCGACAAGAAAGCCAAGAAGCCGATCGTCGATATCATTCTCGACAAGGCCGGCCAGAAGGGCACCGGCAAATGGTCAGTGATCGAGGCGCAGAATTTCGGCGTGAATGCCAGCGCCATCGAAGCCGCTGTCGATGCGCGCATCATGTCGTCGCTGAAGGCTGAGCGTGAAAAGGCCGAGAAGGCCTACAAGATTCCGAAGAAGAAACTGAAGGTCACTTCGCGTGCCGCTTTCCTGAAGCAGCTCGAAGGTGCGCTCTATGCCGGCAAGATCGCCGCTTACGCGCAGGGCTTTGCGGTGATGGAAACCGCCTCGAAGGAATTCAACTGGAACTTGCCGCTGGGCACCATCGCCGCGATCTGGCGCGAAGGCTGCATCATCCGTTCGCAATTCCTGGGCGAGATCACCAAGGCGTTCTCCAAGAAGGGCGGCAATCTGCTGATGGCCCCGGCCTTCGCCAAGATGATGCAGAAGGACCATACGTCCCTGCGCGCCGTGGTGGCACAAAGCGCGTTGAGTGGTGCCCCTGCTCCCGCCCTGGCCAACGCGCTGTCTTATTTCGATGGCTACCGGCAGTCCCGCGGTACCGCCAATCTCATTCAGGCGCAGCGCGATTTCTTCGGCGCGCATGGCTTCGAGCGCATCGGCGAAGAAGGCGCACATCACGGCCCCTGGGCAATGAATGCCAAGCATGACTGAGAACACGCCTTATCCGCGCGACATGCTGGGCTATGGCCCCAACCCGCCTGATGCCAAATGGCCGGGCGGGGCGCATGTCGCCGTGCAATTCGTGCTGAACTACGAAGAAGGCGGCGAGAACAACATCCTCCACGGCGATGCGGCTTCGGAGGCATTTCTCTCTGAGATCGTTGGTGCCGCCCCTTGGGTCGGCCAGCGCCACTGGAACATGGAATCGATTTACGAATATGGCGCGCGCGCCGGCTTCTGGCGCCTGCACCGCATGTTCACCTCACGCAATGTGCCTGTCACCATCTATGGCGTGGCCACCGCCATGCAGCGCTCACCCGTGCAGGTGAAGGCGATGATGGACGCCGGTTGGGAAATCGCCAGCCACGGCCTGAAATGGGTCGAACACAAGGACATGACCGAGGCGCAGGAGCGCGAATGTGTGGCCGAAGCGATCCGCATCCATACCGAGATCACTGGTGAGCGCCCGCTCGGCTGGTATACCGGCCGCTGCTCGATGCACACGACAAAGCTGGTCGTCGAAGAAGGCGGCTTTCTGTACACGTCCGACGACTATGCCGATGACCTGCCCTATTTCCTGAAAAAGCCAGACGGCAAGAAGCACTTGATCATTCCCTACACGCTCGATGCCAATGACATGCGCTTCGCCACCCCGCAGGGCTTCAACACCGGCGAGCATTTCTACCAGTATCTGAAGGACTCGTTCGATTGCCTCTATGAAGAGGGCAAACAGGGCGCGCCGAAGATGATGAGTGTCGGCCTGCATTGCCGCCTCGTCGGCAGGCCAGGCCGCGCGCTGGGGCTTGCAAAGTTCATCGATTACATCCGCGCGAAGGAAAAGGTGTGGATCCCCCGCCGCATCGACATCGCCAAGCATTGGTGGAAAGAATTCGGCTGAGCCTAAGGACAGCCGTTCCGGCTTTCACCTTTCTGGCAATGCTGGCGATCGGCCTGCTGGTGTTCCGGGATTACGGCATTTCCTGGGACGAGCCGCAGCAACGCAACATTGGCGCTGTCTCCCTAAAATATGTGCTGTCATTGATTGCACCCCAAGCGATGACCGGTGATCTGCAGCAATTGCCTGATCTGCAAGATTTTGCCGATCGGGACTATGGTGTGGGCTTTGAACTCCCGGCCTTCGCCGCCGAGAAATTGCTCGGCCTCACTTCAACTCAAAGCATCTATTTCTTCCGTCACCTTCTGAACTATCTGGTTTTCCTGATCGGCGTTGGCGCGACTTACAGCATGGCGGCGCGCCGGCATGGTGCATGGCAGGCTGGGCTTCTCGCGGCGTTGCTGCTCTATTTCAGCCCCAGAATTTTCGCTGAGTCCTTTTACAACGACAAGGACATCATCTTCATGGCCGCCTTCGCCTTGGCCGCTTGTACGATGCTAGCTTTGTTCCGCAAACCAGATTTCAAAAGTGCGTTCTGGCATGCCTTGGCCACGGCCTGGGCGCTGGATATCCGCATCATGGCCATAGTGATGGTTCCGGCCACATTGTTCGTGCTGGCAGCGAGGGCATTCCAGCAGCGCGACTTGGCTGCAAGGCTATCCGTGCTGTTCACGTGCTGGTTGGCAGCCACTTTTGCCTTCCACGTTGCGACCTTCCCGTTCCTTTGGGCTGATCCGTTCGGCAATTTCATCGCGGTGTTCCAGCATATGGCGCATTTCCGCTGGACTGGGCCGGAGCTCTTTCTGGGCGAAATGATCGACGGCACCAGGCCGCCTTGGCATTTCGCACTGGTCTGGATTGGCGTCACCACGCCGCCCTTGGTTCTGTTGTTATTCGCAGCAGGTATTTTCGCTGTCGCGTGCAACGTGCTGCTCAAATGGACTGACGAAACGCTGGAGGATATCACCTCGCTTGGCCTGTGCGTGGCACCCGTCCTGGCCGTGATCGTGCTGCATGCGATCATCTATAATGGCTGGCGCCATCTCTATTTCATCTATCCCTTCATGATCCTCATCGCTGTGCGCGGCGCTTTCATCATCTGGAATAGATTACGCCAGCACCGCATGGCCGCAGGCGCCGCGCTTGTCATTCTCGCCAGCCTTTTTACCGTCACGGGAATCTGGATGTGGAAAACCCATCCGAACCAACATGTCTATTTCAACGCGCTTGCCGGGCCGGGTGCAGGTGACAGGTTTGAGCACGATGTGTGGGGCCTCTCCAATCGCGCCGCCGTGGAATACATCCTGGCGCATGATGCGTCACCCTTCATTTCCATCGCGCCGATGAGCAATACGCCGCTGGAAAACGCGCTGCTGATGCTGACCGACGAACAGAAGCGCCGGATTCACGTCCTGCGCTATGCGGATTTCACCACTTATATTCTGAACAATTATCAGATCGTCCCCAGCCGCGATGACACGGCGATGCTGAAAACCCACGACCTCTATTACCAGGCGCAGGTTGATGGCGACAAGCTCGTCTCGGTATTCCGCCGGAAGATGCCTTAGGCGCGCTTCAGCTTCCGCATGATCTTGAATCCGATCCAGGCGAAGACCACCAGATTGATCACTTGCGCCAGCAGGAACCAAGGCCCGGTGCCATCAGGTGCAGCAATGGCTTTCAGCTCCGGCAGTTTCAGGAAGCTTTGCGCAATGGTGACCAGCACCAGGAAAAACACATTGGCCACGATGCCCAGCGCGTAGAGCTTGCCCCACCAGCCTTTAAGACCAAAGCCAAACCGCGCCAGCAACATCAGGATGATGATAATCGAAGACACAATCCCCGTGCCAACTGCGGGGGTAAATCCTTTGATCGGCAGAAGGAAGCCAGTCACATCCACTAGAATCACACCAAGAATGAAAAGATCGGTCCACACTTGCGGCGTGGTAGCAAAGTAGGCGCGCAGCGCCACCCAACCCAGCGCCAAGGCCAGAAAACTGAGTGCCGTGTGAATCAAGGTAAGCGTAAAAACGTCCATAGTGTCCTGCCTGTTGGGTAGGTTGCCGTTCCTGAACCTCAACAGAATTTTCGTAGGAGTTCAAGCAACTTGCTCACGCGCATGTGAAAGTGCGTGCATATTGATTTCCATCGCCTTGGCCCCACATCGTGGCTAGATTGAACCCAAGCACGCAGGAGACAGATCAATGACCGGTTGGAACGAAGTGGTAGGCCTCGCAAAGAACGGCAATGTGCCACCACCGAAGCGGGTAGAAAAGTCGGATGCCGAATGGCGCAAGCAACTCTCACCGGAGCAATTTCAGGTAACTCGTCTGAAGGGCACCGAACGGCCATTCAGCAGCGAAATGTGCTCGCTGTTCGAGCCCGGGCGTTATGCCTGTGCCTGCTGCGGCACCGAGCTGTTTGACTCAGCCACCAAATTTGAAAGCGGCACCGGCTGGCCCAGCTTTAGCGACCCCGTTGCCAAGGATGTTGTAGCCTATGAGGGCGACTTCAGCCATGGCATGCAGCGCATCGAGGCACTGTGCAATGTGTGCGACGCCCATCTGGGCCACGTATTCCCCGATGGCCCCCCGCCCAGCGGCCTGCGCTATTGCATGAATGCGCTGGCGCTGAACAAGATCAAGGATTGAACTCAGCTGCGCCATGAGCCCTGATTTTGATGCCTTGGTGATTGGGGCCGGCGTGGTCGGCTTGGCTGTCGCGCGTGAGCTTGCTCTCAAGGGCAAGCAGGTTTTGGTGTTGGAAAAGGCGGCGCGCGCCGGCACCGAAACCTCGGCGCGCAATTCGGAAGTGATCCATGCCGGCATTTATTATCCCACCGGCACGCTGAAGGCACGGCTCTGTGTGGAAGGCCGCCAGCTGCTCTATGACTATTGCACAGCACATGGCGTGGAGACAAAGCGCCTCGGCAAGATCATCGCGGCCTGTTCCCCCGCCGAGGAAACCAAGCTGCAAGGCATCAAGGCATTGGCTGATGCCAATGGCGTGACGGATCTGCGCTGGCTTTCGGCTTTGGAAACTGCCGCGCTTGAGCCCGAACTGTCTTGTACCAAGGCGTTGCTGTCGCCCTCCACCGGCATTGTCGATGCCAGCGGCTTCATGCTGTCTTTGCAGGGCGAGGCGGAAGCCCATGGCGCCAGTATCGCGTTCAACACCAGCTTCAAAGGCGCAGCGCGGCAGGACGGAAATTTCGTTGTGACCGCGCAAGGCGCTGACGGCGAAATAACCGAACTCATATGCGCCAGCATTTTCAACTGCGCTGGGCATGGTGCGCACGAAGCGGCTGCGGCAATCGCCGGTTATGATGCACGCCACCTTCCACCCAAATTCTTCGCCCGCGGAAATTACTGCAGCCTCTCCGGCTCCTCACCTTTCAAGCATCTGATTTATCCCGTGCCCGTCTCTGGCGCGCTCGGCATTCATGCCACGCTGGATCTGGCGGGTGCTGTACGCTTCGGCCCCAACATCCAATGGATCGACACGCTAGATTACACATTGCAGGACGGGCTGCCGGAAATCTTCACTGAGGCCATTGCAACTTATTGGCCCGGCGTGCGCAGCCGCACCCTTTCGCCCAGCTATTGTGGTGTGCGCCCCAAAACTCACGGCCCCGACAAGAGTTTTGCGGATTTCAGCATCCAGCGTGACGCACACCACGGCGTGCCCGGCTTGGTAAATTTGTTCGGCATTGAATCCCCCGGCCTTACTGCATCGCTTGCCATCGCCAAGGAACTTTCGCCCATCTGAATCGTTTCCTTCTCATACAATTTCCAACAAGGAGGATGCTATGGGACGTGGAATTCTGCTCTGGCTGCTGGGTGTGCCGATTCCGGTGATCATTCTTCTGGCCATCTTCTTTCATCACTGATTTTCAATATCCATTAAAATTCGCCCGCTCTTCCCCGCCCTGAAAAGGACGTGTGACGAGCGGGCGTTTTTTTGAAGCGCGTGGCTCTTGCCCGCGCACAGGCCTTGGTTCAGGCTGCACCGCAAGACCTTCTCACCGAGATGGATTTCGCTTGCAGATTCTCGTCATCGTCACTCCGAACTTCAATCTCGCGGCGACGATGGCCTTCATCGATCCCTTCCGTGCTGCGATCCATCTGGTCACCACCGGCGTGGCCAGCGTGGACGATGTGGACAAGGCCATGTGGGCCGGCCCCGGCCTGCGCTGGGCCGCGATGGGCCCAACCCTGCTGTTCCATCTGGGTGCCGGCGAAGGCGGGCTCGAAGCCTTCTGCGAACGCTACACCGCCAGCTTCAACCGATGGTGGGACGATCTCGGCGTGTTACACCTCACTCCAGAAATCGCAGCCAAGCTGGTTTCAGGCGTGCAAGAGGAAGCCCACGGACAATCGCAATCAGAATTGTCTCACCAACGCGACCAGATGCTGGTCGCCTTGCAAAAGGCCACCGCGGAATTGCGGGCGAAGAAATAATCGAAGTGGGAAGATGGTGGCGGACGCAGTCGGTGACGAACCTGTCTCTGCGTCCTGTTCCCAGGTATCAGGGAAAAAAGCAGGGAAACTCTGCGAAGGTGCAGGCTGGATATTCAGTTTCAGGGCGCTTTCGCCCATTATAGCGCAATCCCACCGATGTTGGCGCCAAACCGGAACAGGGAATTTTCGAAGCCCAAGCAGGGATCTGTTCCACAGATGCAGCGAACCCCATTTACGCAAACAGGCAAAGTCCTCCAAACCGGGACCTGATAATATTATTCCTATTAAACAACAGCTTGACAGGATTTCCTAAACCGAGTTAAGGGAAACTCAAGTTGGGCGCGGTTTCGCGCACTGATGAAGCAACCGGGAAGTTGCGCACTCCACCCTGCGGGGAAAGGCATCGTCATGCCCGGTCTTCAAATCGAATCCATCAAACTTGAATCGCTTGTCCTGAATCCGCGCAATGCGCGCACCCACTCGCGCAGGCAGATCCAGCAAATTGCCAAAAGCATTAGGTCCTTTGGCTTCGCCTCGCCGGTTCTCATTGACGAGAACAATGTCATCTTGGCGGGCCATGGAAGGCTGACGGCCGCCAAAGAATTGCAGCTGGCGCATGTGCCATGTATCCGGCTGGCTCACCTCAACCTCACGCAGAAGAAAGCCCTGGCATTGGCCGACAACCGAATCGCGCTCGACGCCGGGTGGGATGAGGAGTTGCTGGCCCAAGAGCTCAAGGACATCCTGACAGACGCCACGTTCGACATTACTGACACAGGCTTCACTTTGGCGGAGATCGACGGCGTCATTGAGGGACTCGGCGTTGATGAAGCAGGGGATCCGAGAGATGAGAGACTGCCTGCGCTGGATGCGGACCAAAAGGTCACACAGAAGGGTGATGTCTGGATCCTGGGGCGCCACCGGCTGATCTGTGGCGATGCGCTGGACCCGGAAGTGGTCGAGACCTTGATGGCTGGGGACCTGGCCCAGATGGTTTTTGCGGATCCACCTTACAACGTCAAAATCGCCAACGTCAGCGGGCTCGGCAAGACCGAGCATCCTGAGTTCGCGATGGCCTCAGGAGAGATGGCTCCAGAGCAATTCACCTCGTTCCTGGAAACCGCCTTCAGAAATCTGGTCAAACACAGCATTGACGGCTCGATCCATTTTGTTTGCATGGACTGGCGGCATCAGGCCGAAATCTCGGAGGCCGGCAAGCGGACCTATAGTGAACTCAAGAACGTGATTGTCTGGGATAAAATCAACGGCGGCATGGGCAGCTTTTATCGGAGCCGCCATGAGCTGATCTATGCCTTCAAGAATGGCACAGCGCCACACATCAACAATTTTGGGCTGGGCCAGCGCGGCCGATACCGCACCAACGTTTGGGCTTATCGCGGCATGAACTCTTTCGGCGCGGGGCGCGACGCCGCATTGGAGTCTCATCCCACCGTCAAGCCCGTGGCCATGATAGCCGACGCCATCAAAGATGTGTCCGGCCGTGGCGGCATCGTGCTGGACCTTTTCGGCGGCAGCGGCAGCACGCTCATCGCGGCCGAGAAGGCCGGCCGCCGCGGTTTTCTCTGCGAACTGAATGAAGCCTACTGCGACCTGATCATCCGCCGTTACCAGGCATGCGCCAAGGATGATGCGACTTTGGTCAGCACGGGTGAAACCTTCGACCAACGCAGGGCGATGCAACTGAAGATCAGAAACACGGAACCTGGTGCGGCGCCGGCGCCGCGTGGGAGCAGCCCAGAGAAGCTGAACGAGGTGAACAGCCATGACTGATACCCCCGAGAAGCCGAAACCGCATCGCGCTTACCCGTTGCTGCCGGCGGATTTTGACATTGGCTACGGGAAGCCTCCCGTTGAAACGCGGTTTAAGCCTGGCAAGTCAGGCAATCCAAAAGGTCGCCCCAAAAATGGCCCATCGCTTGCCAAAAGCCTTGGGAACGTTCTGTACGGCAAAATCACCATCCGAGAAAACGGCGAGATGAAGGAAATCATCGCCCTAGATGGCATCTTCAAAGCGATGCGCTTCAAGGCGCTCAAAGGTGATACTCGCGCCGCCGCTCTGCTGTTGCACATGGCAGAAATACACAAAGTACAGCAGCGGTTGGAGCCGCGCAACGAGATCCATGTCCGCTTTGTGTCACCAGACCCCGCTTTCATCGCAGAATTGGAAAGGGATGGGAAAGAAGACAAATAGCGCAGTTTGGTCAATGGCCGACCTGCCTGGCAGTCAGCGCGGCTTCTTCATGGGCTTCCGCCCTGCTCGGAGACCATCCACCGGCGTTTTGCGCTGAACGGCCTCGAACAGTGCTGATACTGGGACCTTTAAAACACCCGCAAGCGTTTCCAGGCGGTCGAGGGTGACGTTCTCGAGGCCACGCTCAATCCTACCAACATAAGCACGGTCAATCACGGCCTCCAAAGCAAGCCGCTCTTGGGTGATGTTCTGCTCCACCCGTATCCGTTTCAGGTTCAAGCCGACGATTTTGCGGACGTTCATTCCGGCAGATCGCCAGTAATGACCCTCTAAATACACGGACCGTTGATCTCATATTTATACTATGGCAACGTGACAGGAATGTCGGGCTTGGAACTGGGTTTATGAGGATTCAGGGATGTTAAGATCCATTTTGATGCTAATCGCTCTCCTGTGCCTGAACGGCTGTGCGCATCACCCGGTGGACTGTGCCATGTGTGGAAGTCTCGGTGCCCTCCATGATGATTGCTTACCGGGTACGGCGGGCTATCAAGAACGTGACAACAGAGAAAGGCCGATCAACGATCTGATAGCCCTTGAAGCAGCGTCGGTGCAGGAGCGGGTTCAAAGCGGCCAGATCAGCAAAGCGCAGGGTGAACTTGAGATTGCAGAATACAAGCACCAACTAAGCGAGGAGTGGGCACAACGAGAAGCAAGCAATAGAGCTTCTGCCGCAGCCGCGCTTATGGCCATCAACAATGCGCAGAGGCGCCCTCCTCCACCTGCCACCTATCAAATTCCGGCGCCAGCAAAGCCACTCACAACCGACTGCCAGCATTATCTCAATCAGAATCATTGCACGTCTTACTAATGCTGCGTCTAGGAAGAGGTCATCTTGCACCATTGAAAGGTGGTGTTGCGCAGTGCAACTGCCGCTTTGGGTAACTCCCCTCTGAAATTTCATTGCGATGATGCGCAGGGTAAATCTAGGCTTCCGACGCCGCAGAGATTTTCAGCAGGTAAGAATGTTGCAAAGCTTGGCAATGAGCTGCCGATTAGCGAAATTACATTCACGCACGGCAGCTTCCTTAGCGGCCATCAACTCGAATACTGGCCTGTTGCGCGCCTCGGATTTTTGATATCCAGCGGTTCCGGGAAGGCAATCGTCATGGAGCGCCTCGATGCCACCTACAATTGCACAGTCCAAGGGATGATGAGCACAGTGGCTCTTCAAGCCATTTCAACAAAACCGGCAGGCGTCCGTTGATTCCATACACGTTGCTAACTGATTTCTTTTCAAGTCCAATGCGAGATCTTTTCCTTTACAGCTCAACAGAGTTGCCCTCTTTTGCACTTTTCCTGGCTGCGTCCAGAACAGCTAGGACTCTTGAACCGGCTTCTGCAGTTACAGGAGGCGGTGAGCCTGTCCGCACGGCTAATTCAAACGATTCGTAATAGTCGTGATAACGTCCTTGAGCAGACGGGATTTGCGCCGCGCCGGCATATGTGTGCAGCGTTCCCCAGTTGGCCTCGGGTTCGAAACCCCAATACGCGAGATTGTCGATTGGCCGTTTGCCTGCCAAGATTGACTGCACCTGTACGTCGGTAGTCGATGACACGTAACTGCCTAGCGCGCCATAAGCTCGAAACTCGCGAGCAGCGATGTGATTCACTTTGCTCGCGGACACGTGGCTATGCGCGCCGCTTTCATGCCTCAGGGTAATGTTAAAGCTGGCATCGGTCAGGCCGGCGGGTAAGTCGATAAAATCCATTTGCGCGTCGACTGAAGCAACTGGTCCAAGCAGAAAAAGCATCTGATCAACCACGTGGCTGCCTAAATCTCTCAGTAAGCCACCGGTCGGGCCGGGATCCAATGAACCGGGCTCGTCCAGATCCATTCGAGAATAGACACTCCAGATTTTCCCGAGGCGCCCTGCTTCCACAAGCTGCGATAGAGTCTGCATGTCCGCATCGTAGCGCCGGTTGTGATAGACGCCTAAAACCACGCCTTTGGCTTTCGCTGCAGCATCAAGTTCAATTGCTCCCGTTGCGTCTGGGGCGAATGGTTTGTCCGCAACAACGTGCAATCCAGCAGCAATAGCCTCTAGTACCAATTCACGACGGGTCTGCGGTGGGGTGGTAACCGTTACTGCATCACAAACACCGGCAGAAATCATGGCAGCTAGACTTCGGAAAATTGGCACATTCGGCCAATCTGCTTTGGCCGCCGCAATGGTTTCTGGTGCGCGCGCCACAATGCCCGATAATTCGCAATTGCGAGCCGCGGCTATGAATGGCGCGTGAAAGTAACGTCCTCCAGACCCATAACCTACGACGCCTATACGCATATTCCAGCTCCCTGGCTCATGTTGAAGAAAATTCAGTCTTGATTATGAAATCAGCCACAATCCCGCACTTCCTACGAGTTGATTCGCTTTCTCTTCTTTTCCATTCGCGCATCAAGGGCCTCGTCTCCCGCTTCAGTTCCGTCGTGCCAGGTTCCGAAAATCTTGTCTAACGGGATCAGAGCATCACCGTAGTTCACCTCAAAATATTTGTGATGAAGGTAATGGGTATAGGCGTGTGTATCGATCGCAGCGCCATCGCTTTTAGTCTCAATTTTCTCGTAACCGATGTGCCCGACGATCGCACCAAGACCCGAAAACATGAGCGAGTACATGGCTAAGATGGGGTGAGAAGGGACCACAAGATGAATCAAGGCGGCCGAGAAGAACATCATCTGTTCAACCGGGTGCATGGACAGCGATGACCATGGGCTGGGATTTACGGAGTTGTGATGAATGGAATGCACATGCTTGTAGAAGAACGGCAGATGCAGAAAACGATGCCCCATATACCAATGTGTTTCATGCCACAACGGAATGAGCGCCCACACCAAAACTAGCAGATAGGGATGATCCTGCAGTGTCGTCCAGTGCCCGAAACCATTGGCATAAGACCATAGGAGAAGCACCTCGTATGCGGTCCAGATCGGAACTGCAGTCAAGAAAGTTCTCAACGCGCCCTCGATGGCCTGGCTTTTGAACCAAAAAACATCTGACTTCTTGTCGCCCGGAAATTGGCCGTTGTATTTGAATTTGTTTCCCTGCGCCCGCTTCACATAAAGGCGAAGCTCAACCGATCCATACAGAATGAGAGCTGCTGCGCAGTTGCATAGAAAAATGAGCCCGATCCACCCTGGAGCCAGTGTCTTCATGGTCGAGGCATCAGGAACCACCACAAACCACATGAAAACTGCAGTCGCAAACCAAGTAATGTTCCACGGGAAGAGATACCCTTTCAGGAAACCAAGGATGGCACTTCCTTTCCAGGGAAATTGCCAGATCGGTGCAATTTCATTCTTGCGATTTGGCTTCCAATCTCCGCGCTTGTTGCGCGAGCCCAGCAGCATGTCGTCCATCATTCTCTCCTAGCCAGATGGCGCTAAAACGGCGCGTTTATTTCCAATATTGATCAACGTAGCGCTGCATTTCCTTGCGCATGAAGCGCGAAGAATCTTCGGCCCGTTCTTCCCAGGCAAAAACGCAGGCGGTCATGATCCCATCGAATTTCACCTCGGCCAGGGTCTTGAAGAAGACATCCCAGTTCACTTCGCCCTGCCCCATGTCGAGATGCTGATGCACCGTGACTTTAGCGCCCGGTGGATTGACAATGTAGCGCAGCCCGGATGACGCCTTATGGTTCATCGTGTCCGCAACATGGACATGAGCTAATACTGATGCACTATCCCTGATCATCTGTTCCATGTTGTCGCCAAAATAAAATGTGTGTGGCGCGCAGTAGAGGAACTTTACGTTCTTCGAATTGACCATCTTGATCATGTCGATGGCCGGGTGCAGCGTTTCACACCAGTCTTCAGGATGCGGTTCGATATGAAGGTTTATGCCTTCCTTTTCGAACACAGGAACCAGCTCTTCCATCGAGCGCCACCAGGCGGCCTCGCTGGCCTCGACGGAATAGTGCCCGCCGCAGCAATTGGAATGCGATGCACGATCCGGCGATGGCCCCCGGCCGAATTCCGAATTCATCACATTGCAATCCATCTCGACGGCAATTTCGATAGCCTTCTTCCAATACTGCACCGCCGCCTTACGCTCGTCCTCGTGCGGGCTGGCCCAGCGATACATCGGAAGAAGCGAAGCAAGCTTCACGCCGTGATCCTTCAGGGCCTTCTTGAACTCTTTCATGCGCTCCGGGTAAGCGCGCGGCTGCACCCACCAGGCCAGAAAATCCGGTCGCGGGCTGAGCTCGAGATATTCATATCCCATATCAGCAGCGAGACGAGGCAGTTCAGTCAAGCTGAGATGCCGATGCATATGAGGATCGAGGGCAATCTTCATGATTCACGCGTGCTTTGTTTTTTCGAGAAGTTTCAGGAATTTTTCAAATTGGCCCGGCTGGGCCTGCGTGACTTGGGTTGCTTCCGGGAAGGCGCTGGTCTGCACATCGCCGTGGAATTCCTTGAAAGCCGCGATGCGTTCATTTTGCAGCCGATCCATCTCCTTGGCGAAATTACGATAGACTTTGGCATGCTTTGGAATGTGGCCACGGGTTTCGCCCAGCACATCGCAGGTGAAGAGATATTGCGCATCGCAGCCGGTGCCCGAGCCCATTGAGATCATGAACAATGATGTGCGCTTCGAGATTTCCGCCGCAATGTCGGGCGGCACTACTTCGATCTCTACACCGAAGGCGCCGGCATCTTCGTAGCGGCGTACCAGATCCCAGACTTGCATGGCACTTTCAGCCGTCTTGCCTACGGCCTTGAAGCCGCCTGTCCATGAGGCTTTGGAGGGGATCAGACCAACATGGCCAATCACCGGAATGGCCTCATCAGCCAGTTTGCGAATGTTGCCGAAAGATGTAGGGCAATAAACGGCATCGGCACCATGACGCATCGCCTGATACCCCCACCGCAAGAATCCATCCGGGGTGCCTTCATTGTCGTAAAGAGAGCGTCCGACGACTGCAAAGGTGGAAGGCGTCATCTGCCGGAAGCGCGGATCGGTGATGAACTCTGTGGCCACCGAAAGCATGTCAATGCCGGCTGCCTCGCAGGCGGCGATTTCATCCCACGTGTCAATATGCAGCTTGGAATACTGATATTTTCCTTTGTTGGCGCGGATATCAGCGAGGGTCGGTTTCTTCTTGGCCATGATGTTTCCTGTTCGTATTAGCCGCGCATGGCGGCGGGAAGAGGTGGAGTGGGCCGTGCCGTGGGCAACAGCTTGCGATGCACAAAGTGCTCAGGGTCTTTGCGTTGGCGCCACAGCGTGGGTATGATTTCGCGGTAGGCTGCAAGGAACCCGTTGTAGGGCGGCGCGCAATCATTCTTGATCTCGGCATGCAACTCCGGCAGCCGATGATAGGGCACCATCGGGAACATGTGATGTTCCACGTGGTAGTTCATGTTCCAATAAACGAAGCGGCTGAAGGGGTTGATATACATGGTGCGGCAATTCAGGCGATGATCCAGCACGTCCTCGGCCAGGCCTATATGTTGCGTGAAGCCGGTCATCACCATGTGCCACGCTCCATACATGGCCGGCAGGCCAATCAGCATGACCGGCAGGAAAGAATGCAAGTAAAAACATGCTGCAATCACCACTGCATAGATTGCGGTCCAGACGCGGGCGACAAAGAATACCTTCGGCCATTCACCCTCGGGGATGAAATCCTTCTCTGCATTAGTGAGGGTGCCGGAAGCATAACGCAGCATCGCCCACCACGCCTGCGGTACCATCAAGATGCCGAAGACATTGAGAAGGCCCTTGGCGATATCGGGTGGCCGCATGAGGATGATTTCCGGATCACGGCCCACAATGATCGTATCTGTGTGATGGCGAGCGTGCGACCAGCGCCAGACGGCGGGATTGCGCACGGTCAGGAAGCAGGCCAGCTGGTAAACAGCCTGATTCTTCCAAGAGGTCTTGAAGGCCGTGCCGTGCCCGCATTCATGCCAGCGGGAATCCCCACCCGAGCCATAGAACACGCTGTAAATGATGAAGAAGGGCACGCAAGCCCATGTGCCCCAGAAATAGGTGGCAAGCCCTCCAGTGACGAGCATGGCAACAATCCAGATGATGGTATCACGCGTGGCCGGGCCATCGGAACGCTGCATCAATTCTTTCATGCGCGCGCGAGGAATATCAGTCTTATACCATTCAGCATTGGCGAGACCGATTGTCTTGGCGCGCTCATTGAGCGGGCCTTCAAGGCTATAGTTGCGCGGGAATGCGGCGGCTGCAGTTTCAACGGTCATGCTTCACTCCAATGCGGAACGAGTTCGGGAAGAATTGGGTCACAAGTGGCTCCGTATATAATTAAACGAAGAGCGGAGCGGATCTGTTACGTCAGCGGCGGCATGGATGGCCGGAGAAAACGGCTCCATTGAGACAAAGCCCGCATAGCCGGCCGAGTAAAACGCCTTCAACATTTCAAGATTGCCGCAACGGTCAGCCACATCGACAAAGACCCGGTCCGGCTCGGACAAGTCAAACGGTGCAAGATCGTCGCGCGTGATGCCGGAGATATGGACGAGACCGGTCAGCTCCGGCACCCACGGACCGTCAGATGCGCGGAAATGTTGAAATGTATCGAAGCAGATTTGCAGCGCACCTTGGCCATCAACTTCACAAATGGCTTCGGCGGCCACCTGCTGGCTGTTCAATGTGCTGCCCTTCATACCTAGCGGTTCGACATAGCCAATAACGCCAGTATCGGTGGCAATCTTCTTGATAGCGTGCAGCGCCTCGCGCAGTTTGTGCGACAGCTCTGGCTTATTGAGACCGTGCGCTTCATCGACAACAGGGCACATCACGATACCTGGCGCTCCCAGTTCGGCCGCATAAGAGAAAAGGAACTTCGCTTCGGATTCCCTCTCTGGCGTCCATTCATTGAAGCGCTGCAGTGCATTGATCGACGCAACACTTAGTCCCGCATCCGCGATCTTCCGGCACAATTCGGAGGCCTTCATGCCGTCGGCAAATTCCTGGCCTTCAACATCATTGCGGATTTCAACGCCTTCGGCACCGACATTCCCGGCCAGAGCCAGAAAGGCATCAAGACTTAGACGCGGCGCCACCATGCGGTTGATTGCAAATTTGATATGTGTGGACGCGGACAAAGACTCAAACTTTCCTCAGGGATTGATACGCCAACCATGTAGGCCTTAGGTGCGGATGACGTGATCGGTGACTTCTTCGATTGTTGTGTCTTCCTTACGCGCCTCGAACACTTTTTTGCCATGGCTCATCACAACGAAGCGGTCACAGACCATGAAGGCGTGGTAGAGGTTGTGCGTCACAAGAACGCTGGATGTGCCTTCTTTCTTCAAGTCACGCACATAGGCCAGCAGATGTTCTGTTTCACGGACCGAGAGGGCCGAAGTGGGTTCATCAAGCAGCAACATCTTGCGCTTGAAATGCACCGCACGAGCGATGGCAACGGCCTGCTTTTGACCGCCAGAGAGGAATCCGACTTCCTTGCCAGGGTCATCGATGCCGGAAATCTGGACAGCGCTACCGAGAATATCGATAGCCACTTCCTGCATTTTGGCGTGGTTCATAAAACCCCAGCGGTTGGTGATCTCACGGCCCATGAAGATGTTGCGGGTGATCGACATTGAATCAACCAGAGCGATGTCCTGATAGATGGTTTCAATGCCGGCCGCTTCGGAGTCGCTACGATTGCGAATCTCTGTTTTCTTGCCGTCCACGTAGATTTCGCCCGATGTCGGCGGATTGATGCCAGAGATCATCTTCACCAAAGTTGACTTGCCGGCGCCGTTGTCGCCGAGCAAACCTACAACTTCATTGTGGCCGATATGGAAATTCATGTCATTGAGCGCAATGAAAGAGCCATAGCGCTTCGTGATGTTGCGTGCTTCGAACAAAGGCACTTCCGTAGGCTTCTCACCCCGGATGGGCTTGTCAGCCGGGATGTGTACGTCGGCTTTGGGTTGGCGGAGTTTCTGAGCGGTTTTCATATGCGTAACCTCAACCCTTGGTACGGCGGATGGCCGTGTTCATGATGACTGCGATAACGATCAGGGCTCCCACGAACATGTCAAAGTAAAAGGCGGGAGCGCGCAGGAGAAGCAGCACGTCCTGGATCGTGAAGACGAGACAAGTGCCGAGCACGATACCGAGAATGGAACCCCGGCCACCGGTGAGAGCTAGACCTCCGATCACGCAGGCTGCGATGGTTTGCAATTCCATGCCCAAACCACCGCCTGGCTGAATGGAGCCGACGCGCGTCGCCGCCACAACCCCTGAGAATGCCGCCATGAAACCGGCAATGGCGAATGCGATCGTCTTAGTCCGTGCCGGATTGATGCCGATCGCAACAGCGGCATTGCGATTGCCGCCCACAGCATAGAAATGATTGCCGAGCTTGTGGTGGTGAAGCAGAAAGTAAAAGACAACTGAGAATAGAGCGAACCAGATGATCGAAGAATGGATCACGCCGACATTGCCAATCTGCAGAACGCTGCTGTCAAAAAGAGTTGCAAAGGGTTCGTTGGGCTTAAAACGAAGTGCCGATGCGCCATGAACCAGCAGCGTTGTGCCCTTCCACAACAGCATGCCACCGAGCGTGGTGATAAAGGATGGGATGGCAAAGCGTAGCGTGATGAAGGCGTGGAAAATTCCGATCATAGTGCCCAGAGCCAACGCAATGGCGAGGCACAGGAAAGGTGCCCACCAATTCGAGGGATCGGCTGCAATGTCGCCGCCCAGATAATTGCTGAGATCAGCACAGATGATGGAGAGCAGCGAATATTGTGCGCCGACCGACAAGTCATACTCACCCGCAACCATGAGCACGCCAACACCCAAGGCCATGATACCGGGGACAGCGATTGATTTCAGGGTGACCGCGATATTGGCCGGGATCAGATAGCGGAATTCTTCAGGGAATATGAGAGCGCCTATGATGCAGATGACCTGCACAAGGACAAACATCACGGCAATACCGCCCTCAGGCTTGTCTCTGACCCAATCAGAAATTTTCGTAAATAGAGGCCGCGTGGCCCGTGCCGCCACGGCTTGGCGGATATGGTCTGACTGGTTGTGTGACATGGTTTGCCCCAAATGGAATGTGTTTCAAATGGCTGGCGGCAGAGGTGCCGCCAGCCCAGGTTCTTGAAAAATTATCGGCTTAGCGGACTGGGCCAGCCCACTTTGCAGCGAACTTGTAGTTGCTCTTATCAATCAAGCCCGTGCCGCCCGTATCCATTTCAGACGGATAGAGGCCGTACTTCAGCTGCAGTGCCAATTGGGTCACGGCGAAGAAGCCTTGGCTGTAGGGCTGCTGGTCAACAGTAGCGATCAAGCTGCCATCTGCGATATTGTCGAGGATCTCTTTCGAGACGTCGAAGCCGCCAGCCGGGATCTTGAGGCCCGAATCCTTGATCGCCTGAACAGCCTGCGATGTCGGGGTCTGGCCAAGGCCGATCACAGCAGCTGTTTTCGGATGGCCGAGCAGATACTGGGTCATCAAGTTGAGGGCTTGCGCATGATCATTGCCAGTGCCCAGGATCTCGGTGGTTGCACCGATCTCCGCAAGCGCCTTCTCCACGCCCGCATGACGTTCCACAGCGTAAGTGGCCTGCGGCGCTTCAACCGGTGTGAATACGACGTCACCCTTCTTCAGGTGACCTTCTGCAATCACACGCTTGCCGAGGACATAGCCGGCATTGATGAAGTTCTGGCCCATGAAGGCACCACGGCAGGTCGAGCCCGGTGCACCATGACGCGAGTCGTCAATATTGAAGGTGACAACCGGAATACCGCTATTCACGGCATCGCAGAGCATCTTCACATAGGCGTTGTCGTCAGCAATGTTCACCGCGATGCCAGAAACCTTGTTGGCAATGCCGGTTTCGAGAATGCCAAGCTGGTGCTTCTGGTCTTCTTCACCGAACTGCACGTCGATATTCACACCCTGCTGGGCGGCGGCATCCTTGGCACCGTTCACAACGGCTTCGAAGAAGGCATTCGAAGACTGTGACCATGGCACAAAGAGAATATTGATCTTGCTCCATTCGTCCTTGTGGTCTGCGTCGAGCGCGTTCGACGCTGTCGGCAGCGTGAAGGCCATCGCACCGGCAATCATGCTTCCAGCAAGCAGTTTCTTAATAATGGACATTTCGTTTTACTCCCTAACCGGCCATGTATTTCCTGCTGTTCCAGTGGCCGTATCCAGAACAAAGCTTGGTATTCCTGTCGTCGAAATCAGTGGATTCCTAGTCACCAACTCCGGTTGCCAAAGATGCGTTCAATGCCTGATGACAAATGCTCTTTCATTGCGTCGGCAGCTGCGTCGGCATTCCGATTTTCAATTGCTGTCAAAATGGCGCGATGCTCGTTGGCTACACGCTTTGATGTGCTGTTGGGCGAGACATGCTTCATTTGGCGCCCCAGCTTCAGTCCGAACAGGATATGCGGCATGAGGAATTCGAGCGTCATTTCGTAGTACCGGCTATGGGCCGCGCGCGCGACTGCAAGGTGGAAAGCCATGTCCATCTCCAAGGCCACACTGTATTTGTCGCTGTTGTCTTCCATGGCTTCGACTGAGCGGCGAATCTCGGAGATATTATCAGCGTCAGCCCGTTGGGCCGCCAACGCAGCAGCAGCACTTTCCACTACCATGCGGAAGCGAAGGCAGTCGCCCAAGTCAGAAAGATTTTCTGGCGTGCCATAAGCCATGGCGGGAGGCGCGCTGGCACTTTTGTACGTTCCGGAACCCTTGCGCGATTCAATCAGACCCTCCTCCTTCAGGACCCCAAGCGCCTGACGCAGGACCGGCCGTGAAACGCCAATCCTGTCCGCAAGGTCAGTTTCTGAGGGAAGGCGGTTGCCACTGGACAACGGCAATAGAGAAATAACCTCGCGCAGCGAAGCCAGGGCACTGGTCACTAAAGGCGTATCCTGCTTGCGTGGTTGGTCGTCCATAGTTGTAAATAGCAGCAAAAAGCAGTTTAATTTGCAAGAAGATTCTGCAAATATGTCCACGAAAACCACATAAAAATGTAGACTGCGTTTCAATATTACAGATATTTACATCTTTTCTCAATTTGGCGGCGATTGCCAGAAGGATACGCACATGGATGAACTCGCTCACGGCACGCGCAACAAAAGGGGCGATTGGGATCCAAAGAATCCCGCCGACATCGCACCCATCTGGCACTGGCCGCCGCAGCCGATAAGGGTGCTGAAATGGATCCCCAGCTACTTCCTTCCCTATGACATCCTGTTTATCGCCTCGGCCTTCATTTGGTGGCACTTTGTGTTGCCGGATGTGGAAGTGATGAAAACCTTGGCCTGGGGCTGGATCCTCAAGCTCTTCGTGATCAACACTGTAGCGCTGTTTGCCTTCTTCGGCGTGTTCGAGCTCAGGCTTTATGTTCTGCGCGGGCAAGGCACCCGCTTCAAATACAATGGCAAATGGCCTTCAGAGAACAAGAGCGATGTGTTCTGGTTCAAGAGCCAGAATGTGGACAGCATACTGCGAATCCTCTTCAACGCTATGCCGGTCTGGACAGCGATTGAAGTGGCGATCCTCTGCTGCTTCGCCAATGGCTACGTGCCCTGGCTGAGTTTTGCCGATCACCCGGTCTATCTGATCGCGCTGCTGCTAATGATGCCGATCATCCATGAAACCCATTTCTATCTGATCCACCGGCTGATCCACATTCCCTTCATGTATAAGTATGTGCATTCGGTGCATCACAACTCGGTCAATCCGTCGCCCTATTCCTCGCTGGCGATGCATCCGGTGGAACTTTTGCTCTATCTGGGCATGGCCTTTTGGCACTTGATCATTCCGTCCAATCCGATCCTGGCTCTATATCAGCTGCACCGCGCGGGCTTCGGCGCCATTCCGGGCCATGTGGGTTTCGACAAGATGGAAGTAGGTGCCAATGGCGGCATCGATACCCATGCCTATATCCACTACCTGCACCACAAGCATTTCGAGGTGAATTATGGTGACGGCCTCATTCCGTTCGACAAATGGTTCGGCACTTTCCATGACGGTAGCAAGGAAGGCCAAGCGCTGATGGACGCGCGCTATGCCAAAAAGGTAGCGAGGCTGAACACCGAGAGATCAATAAATAGCTGAGTCATTAGCCAAGGCGCTCAGATGCAAATGAACCTGGTGAGGCCGGAAATACGACTGTCTTATTCCCATTCAAAAACACGCGGCCATGTATGTGAGCGTGAATGGCGCGAGCCAAAACCTGAGATTCAACATCGCGGCCGAGGCTGACATAGTCCTCAGGACTCTGCGCGTGGGTCACTCGAATAACATCCTGCTCGATAATAGGACCCTCATCGAGATCTCCTGTGACATAATGCGATGTAGCTCCGATGAGCTTTACGCCTCTTTCAAACGCCTGTTTGTAGGGGTTCGCTCCCTTGAAACTGGGCAAGAAAGAGTGATGGATGTTGATAATTTTCCCCGACATCTTCGTACAAAGCTCGTCGGAGAGAACCTGCATATACCTCGCCAGGACAATCAGCTCAGTCCCTGTTTCCTCCACTAATCTGACAAGACTGGCCTCGGCTTCCGACTTGTTCTGCGGTGTGATTTTGACGTGGTGGAACGGAATATCGTGGTTGGCGACAACCTTTTGATAGTCGAAATGGTTTGATACCACACCGGTGATTTCTATCGGTAACGCACCAATTCTCCACCGATAAAGCAGGTCGTTGAGACAATGGCCAAACTTGGATACCATAATCATGACTTTTCGCTTTTTGCTTTCATCAGAAAATTCGACCGCCATTCCGAATCTTTCAGCAATTGGCATGAAGTCGCGATCTAGGTCCTCGAGGCCTGCGCCCTCCTCAGAGATAAAACTCATCCTCATAAAAAAATGCCGTGTATGGATGTCATCGAACTGCGAAGAGTCAGTGATGTTGCATCCTTTTCCAGCGAGATAGCCTGAAACGGCTGCAACAATTCCTCGTGTCGAAGAACAAGTCACTCGGAGTGCGTATGCTTTTTTCATTCGTCGCGTTTCTTGAAAGTGGTTACGGTTACAGTGCGACGGGTTTGCCGGTCTTCCAGCTCTGCGTTGCCGCTTCTGCTAAAATTTGCGCCTGCAAGCCATCGAAGCCATTAGGCTTCGGATCGTGATTGCCTGACTCCACGGCCTCGATGAAAGCATTCAGCTCATTGGCATAGGCAACGCTGTAGCGCTCCAGGAAGAAATTTTGAATTGGATCGGCGCGGTAACCCTGATCACTGAGCACTTCAACGGTGCTGTTATGGACATTTTTGGCGTGGACCATTCCCTTCGATCCATGCACTTCCATGCGTTGATCATAACCGTAAGTGGCCCGGCGAGAATTGGTGATCACCGCAATTTTCCCGGATTTTGTCTGCATTTGCACGGCAGCCGTATCAACGTCGCCGGCCTCACCGATTTCCTTATCTACCAAGGCAGCCCCTAAGGCTTGAACGACCACAAATTCTTCGCCCATAAGGAAGCGAGCCATATCAAAGTCATGAATCATCATGTCGGCAAAGATGCCTCCCGAGCCCTTCACGTATTGGGCTGGAGGTGGGGCCGGATCACGGCTGATCACGGTGACCATTTCCACTGTTCCGACATCACCGTTGCGGATGCGCCGTTCTACCTCAGCAAAGTTGGGATCAAATCGGCGGTTGAAACCGATCATCAACGTCGTTTTGTTTTTCTCTACCACTTTGAGCGTTTGCGTGATCAAATCCACAGACAGCGAGACCGGCTTCTCGCACATGATTGCCTTACCGGCGTTGGATGCGGTCTGGATCTGTTCGGCATGAAAACCGGTGGGCGAGCCAATCAGCACAGCATCCACGTCTTTTGCCTTCATGATATCTTCAACGGTGGCAACGCGCGCACCATATTGATCCGACAACGCCTGAGCTGCCTCTGGCATTGCATCAGCAATGTAAGCCAGCTTTGCTTTTGGATTGGCCGCTATGGTTTTGGCATGAACCTTGCCAATGCGTCCTGCACCAATCACACCAAATCTAATCATCAATATTCTCCGTCAAAGTATCAAGAATTCCACTGTCTTTTCGCAATGCTATCGATCAAGAGATCATGATGAAGACTTTCCCGTTCTCGACTTTGGTGGGATAGGTCTTCAGATTGACGACACAGGGTGCACCTTTGGCTTTGCCAGTCGTATAATCGAACCGGCCATTGTGCTTTGGGCATTCAATGATGTGATCCATCACAAGGCCGTCGCAGAGATTTATCTTTTCGTGGGTGCAAAGGCCGTCGGTTGCGTAATAATTGTCCTCCGGTGACCGGTAAATTGCAAAATTGCGGCCCGAGTGATCAAAACGGATGACGTCTTCATTGTTGATGTCATCTGCAGCACAAGCTTCAATCCAGTCGCTCATCGTTTCTTCCTTTTGACGAAATTAGGATTCTAGATAGTCCATGCTGCGAGAAAGGGACCTGGCAATGGCCCTATCCTTGTGAACCTGCGCGGCGAAGGGTTCGAAGGAAACATATCCCTTGTATCCCGATGCAAAGAGACGGCGCAATTGCCCTTTGTTGTCGATCATGTCATTGGCGTCCACCAACACACGTTGAGGATCTCGCATCGTGGTAGCAGTGTGCTTGGGATCAACCACACCCGAGACGTGTATAAGCCCGGTCCTATCGGCAAATACCTCATCTTCACCGGCCACAAAGTGATGAAAGGTATCATGCGTAACCTTGAAGCGCTTGTGGCCTCCGACATCATTAATCGCTGCAATGGCTTCGGCCTTCAGGCGCAGAGAGCATTCCGCAAAACCCAGAGGCTCCACGCATCCGATCAGATTATTATCCTTCAGAATCTGCTTTAGCCCTGAAAGGGCGACCCTGAGACCATTCAGCCGTTCAGCACTTGCAGGACTGAATTTCTTGTCGTTGGTGGGCACAAGAATGAGGTTCTTGGCACCCGTCGTCGCCGTGTACTCAGCCAACCGCTTGGCTTCATCGGACTTTTTCAAGTCCCATTGGTTCCAGCGCTGCAAGGCGTTGACGTTGATGATTTCAATGCCTTTATCCTGAGCCAATTTTCCGATGGCCTTGGCGTTCTTTATCCCCATCAAGGCGGTCGGGATATCATTGCGAATCTCTACGGCGTTGACGCCAAGGCGCAAGGCCAGGTCAAAGAACTCGGCGTAGTTCAGATGCGGACTGACCATGTGGTTCAAACTGAATTTCATAGAAACTTTCCTCCATTATTTTTGTTATGGCAGCGGGTCTTGTCGCCAGCGCAGGTCGACCATCTATCCCTTCAGTAGCGATTTGATTTGCACAGCTGGATTCGCGAGCGCATCGGGGCTTGGCTTCATGCCTTTGGCAATCATCATCTCAGACAGCTTGATGTCGCGCGCAATCGCATTGCCCACGCCAATGCCACTGACGCCCATCAGGGTGCCATCGTCGGCCAAATGGAACAGGATCAGGGAACTCTCAGCTGGGCGGCGCTCCACCACATGAGGCCCCATATCAGGCATGCCCGCAATCTGCAGTGAAAGATCATGCTGGTCTGACCAGAACCAAGGAATTGCGGCATGCGGCTTTCGCTCGCCCAGCATGTTAGCAACTGCGGTATCCGCCTGATCCTGAGCATTGCGCCATGCCTCAAGCCTAACGCGCCGCGCTCCAAATCCAGTGTGTATGAAGGAGCAGCAATCTCCAGCGGCGTAGATATCCGAGTCGGAAGTTTGCATCTCACTGTTGCAGGCGATGCCATTTTCGATCTCAAGGCCAGCCTCCTGGGCCAGCCTCACTTCGGGAGCGGCGCCGATGCCGGCGATGATCGTGTCCGCCTCGATCACACGGCCATCCTTCAGCACGACCGAATTTTCACCAATCTCAGCGATAGCCGTGCCGATCAGAAGCTTGATGCCAGCAGCGAGATGCCGGTCATGAACAATTCTGGCAATTGCCTCGGGCACGCCGCGCATCAATATGCGTGGCTGCGCCTCAATAAGTGTAACCTTGCAGCCCAGTTTGGCGGCTGATGAAGCAAGTTCAAGACCAATAAATCCGCCTCCGATGATCACGATTGATTTTTCCGGCAGGAACCGTCGGCGCAAATCCAACGCATGGCCGTGGTCGCGCAGGATCACTGCATGAGGCCCGAGACTGCGAGGCTTTGCACCCGTGGCAATCAGTAATTTGTCATAAGGGATTGAAGTTCCATCACTGAGCAGAACTTGTTTTGCCGCGCGATCAATCCGGTCCGCCGCAAGGCCCAGCCGCGCGTCGATATTGAGAGA
Source organism: Aestuariivirga litoralis (assembly GCF_015714715.1). NCBI lineage: Bacteria > Pseudomonadati > Pseudomonadota > Alphaproteobacteria > Hyphomicrobiales > Aestuariivirgaceae > Aestuariivirga > Aestuariivirga litoralis. The sequence continues at coordinate 541,410 of NZ_WAHS01000002.1, forward strand.
TGCCAGCGTGTCCGGTTGAATAAGCCATATGGGATCAGGATCACCGCTGTCAGTGACCGAAGCTTTTGAAAGTGGTGGCCGATCATAAGGCAGCACTGCTTCTTCGGAGATCAGCGTCACTGGTCCCCGATAATCGGAGGCACGAAGGCTGACGCAGGCTCGCGCAGCTGCCATTCCTCCACCAATGATGACTATTCCAGCCGCCATACGACTATCTTTCTCTGCCTTGGAAAGCACAGTGGCTATCAGGTCAATGGCTTCGCAACCAGTTTTGGTTTGATTGAAAACCATCAAGTCCGATGTTGCGTCTGGTTTGGAATAGATGTTCTACGTCTGGTCGGTGCAGTAGTAAAAGCTCAGAAGAAGCGTAAGCGCACCCGGGGAAGAAATTGACCCAATTGGCATGCGCGAATGATTCACGCTGTCCAAAACGGCAAGCCAATCCCTACGCCATGAATCGATCACAAGACGCCAACCAGGAGGGAACTGACATGAATTCCAAGAAAATATTGATGACCGTTGCGGCGACCGCAGCTTTGTTTGCAGCGGGCGCTTCGGCTGCCGTGGCGGGTGCCACCATCGCAGTGATTGGCGGCAAAACCGATGACGCCTTTTTCGCCAAAGTGAAAAAAGGTATTGATGATGGCGCACTTGTGGCGAAGGCTCATGGCAGCACGGTGAGCTATCTGCAACTGCAGACCTATGACAATATTGGCGGTGATGCTGCCAATCTGGTTCGCACCGCAATTTCTCAGAAAGCCACTGTCATTGCGGTTCCAGATTGGGTTCCCGATTCAGAGGACGAAGCGATCAAGGCCGCTCAGGCCGCTGGCATCCCTGTCATTCTGTTCAACGCAGGTGGCGGCGACAAGGCCAAGGAATTGGGCGCCATCAACTATGTAGGTAATGAAGAATATCCCGCTGGCGTTGCGGGCGGCGAGCACTTCACGGCTACAGGCTCAAAGAATGTGATCTGCGTCAACACCGTCCCAGGCGCACAAAACCTCGAAGATCGTTGCAAAGGTATTGCCGACGGCATTGCAAAGGGTGGCGGCAAGTCCACCCAGCTGCCTCTGCCAGCAAGTTCATTTGGCAATCCCACCGCCGTTGCCGAAGCCATCAAGGCAACCTTGCTGAAGGACAAGACCATTGATGGCGTAGCAGCGATTTCCGCCGCGGACGCAGACAGTGCAGCTGCCGGCATCGAACAAGCTGGTGGCACCGGCAAGATCCTGCTCGGCTCTTTTGACATGAACGAAGCCGGCCTCGAGCGCATCAAGGCTGGAACGCAGTCTTACGCGATTGATCAACAACCTTGGCTACAGGGCTTCCTGGCGGTGACTTTGGCAGACGGGTTCGTCAACTATGGTCTCAAGCTTGCATCAGCCCCCATCCTCACGGGCCCCGGCGTTGTCGACAAGACAACGATTGATGCGACCTTGGCTGGCGCGAAAGCCGGCTATCGCTGATACCGTTAACTCCCCTCCGGCCCAAGTCTTTGCGCTTGGGCCGGAATTTCTGCAGCGTGATCCTCTCATTTATTGAATTCCGCGAGAATTTTGCAACCTCGAAACCGGAGAGCTCCATGGAAAAGTTGACGCGGCCACTTTCTTTAGGCGGCCTCTTGCGTAAACCTGAGACAGGTTCGTTTCTGGGCCTGCTGACCGTGTTCATTTTCTTTACGATCTTTGGCGGCGCAAACTTTTTTTCCGCAACCGGCGCTGCCAGCTGGCTGAACGTTGCCGCATCACTGGGCATTATTGCCATTCCCATTGGCCTGCTGATGATTGCAGGCGAACTCGACATTTCGATCGGATCACTCATTCCCGCAGGATCAATGACCGTCGCCATCATTTCAGGACATTTTGGCATCTCCATCATCGTCGGAATAGCTGCCGCCCTCGCGGTTGGTGCCATTGTCGGATTCATCAATGGTGTGCTGGTGGTTCGAACGGCGGTTCCTTCATTTATTGTAACGCTGGGGACGCTCTTTGCAGTGGCCGGCCTGGTGTTGGGGCTGTCCGTGATCCTCACTGGTACGACCAGCGTGGCACTCAAGGCTCCTCCAGAGGCAAAATGGCTCCTTGGGCACTTCATCGGCGGCGCCTATCAGGTAATCATCCTGTGGTGGGTGGTCATCGCACTCGCCTTCGCATTCGTCTTGCATGTTTCTCACTATGGCAACTGGATTTTCGCTATGGGCGGCGACAAAGTGAGTGCGAGAAACGCCGGTATCCCTACCGAACGGCTTACCATCATTCTTTTCATGTGCAGTGGAGTCAGCGCAACGTTCGTGGGACTTTGCCAGGCCATCCTTTATAACAGCGCGCAGGTCTCCGCGGGGCAATCCTACATCTTCAACGCCATCATATCTGTGGTCGTTGGGGGCGTTCTGCTCACGGGCGGATATGGATCGGTGTTTGGCATTGTGCTGGGAACGCTGACCTTCGCCATCGTCAATCAAGGTATTTACTACACGGCCTTTGATGCCAATTGGGCTAGCCTGATCATCGGCGTTTTGCTGCTGCTCGCTGTCTTGATGAACAACACCTTCCGTAGACTTGCGCTGGCTTACGCACCGGCCAAGGGAAAGACCGCAAAATGACCCAGCCCCTGCTCAGGTTGACCAACGTCAACAAGTCCTTCGGGCCCATCGACGTTCTGCATGATATTTCACTGGATGTTCATGCCGGAGAAGTCTTGTGCCTGCTCGGCGACAATGGCGCCGGTAAATCAACATTGATCCGTATTCTTTCCGGGAGTCACGCCCCAACATCCGGAACCGTTTCCATGAGTGGAAGCGCTGTGGTCTTCAATAGCCCTCGCGATGCCAGCAGGGCGGGCATTGCCACTGTGCACCAGTTCGGCGGGACATTCCCCCTCATGAGTATCGGCCGTTCTTTTTTTGTTGGCGAAGAACCCAAAAAGGGATGGGGGCCTTTCAAGCGCTATGACCGTTCTCGAGCAAATGAAATCGCCGTCAAGGCCGTGCGTGAGCTGGGGATCACCCGCATCACCGACGGGGACCGCCTCGTGGGTGGCCTTTCGGGTGGTGAACGGCAGGCTTTGGCGATCGCACGCGCAGTCCACTTTGGCGCAAGCGTGCTCATTCTGGACGAACCAACTGCCGCCCTTGGCGTGAAAGAAGCGGCACATGTGCTGCGCATCGTGCTGCAGGCCAGGCAGCGGGGAATCGCGGTTATTTTTATCACCCACAATGTCATTCATGCGCTGACCGTGGGTGACCACTTTGCTGTTTTGATCAAGGGCGCCAAAGCTGCGGATTTCCGCAAAGGAGAAAGGTCACGCGAAGAAATCACCGACTTGATGGCCGGCGGCGAACACATGGCTGAACTCGAAGCCGAAATTGCCACCTACATGTCCGCCAATGAGGGCCATCCGCCTTCAGTGAGCGGTTGAACATCAATCTCTGCCTGGATTCACGGATTGTGCATCCATGCCGAATGCACACGATGCCCTCCAAAATGCACCTCGGAGAACCAAAGTGGACGATTTAAGATTCGGAACGCGAAACAAGCGAGGCGACTGGGCGCCGAAGGACAAGCTGGAGACCGCACCCCTGTTTGTCTTTCCACCCCGTCCTCTTAAATTTTTGAAGTGGTTGCCGGGCTATTTCTACCCTTGGAACCTGCTGTTCATGGCTCTGGCCGCTCTGACGTGGTTCTATCTTACGCCCAGTGTCGAAACATTGAAGACCTTGGCTCCCGGCTGGGTTATCTTTCTGCTCGCGCGCAATAGCGCACTTGTTTTGATCATCTATGGCCTTCTGGAGTTGCGCCTCTATATTAAGCGCGGCCAGGGAAGTAATTTCAAATATAACAGCAAGTTCCCTGCAGAACAGCCGAGCGATGTGTTCATGTTCAAAAGCCAGAACATTGACAATATCATCAGGACATTCGCAACAGGCATTCCCATCTGGACCGCCTATGAAGTGCTGGGCCTGTGGGCCTATGCCAACCACATCGGGCCATGGGCCACTTTTGCAGAGCATCCTTATTGGCTGGTATTTTTTGGCCTCGTGATTCCTATCTATCACGAGTTCCATTTTTACTGCATTCACCGCCTCATTCACTTTCCCCTGCTCTACAAATACATCCATTCCGTGCATCACAATTCGGTCAATCCAAGCCCCTGGTCATCATTGTCGATGCATCCGATTGAGCATCTGCTCTATTGGTCAGACTCACTCATCCATCTCATACTTCCCTCCCATCCCCTCTTGTTCTTGTACGGCCTGCAAGTCACTGGAACGGGGGCGGTCGTCGGCCACGTCGGTTTTGATAAGATAGAGGTTGGCGACGCAGGCGGCATCGACACGCATGCTTATGCCCACTATCTGCATCACAAGTATTTCGAAGTGAACTATGCCGATGGCACCACAGCGCTGGATAAACTATTCGGCACTTGGCATGACGGCAGCAAGGAATCGCAAGCCCAAATGGAAGCGCGCTACGAAAAGAAAGTCGCCAAGATAAACCAGAAATGATTGCGGGACGCGGTCAAGTACCCGTCAGTGGTAGTAATTCCGGACCCAAGTATGAGCCTGTAGCTGAGCTTTAAGTTCAGCGGGAAAGACTTGGCCGCCACAATAGGCGATATTCATGTCGACTTCCCTGCGGTTCTTCATTCCCGGGATAAGCGTCGAGAGTTGAGGTTCCGACAGGACATAACGCATGGCTGCTTCGGCCAGTGTTGAATAGTAGGGTTTGCAAAGCGTCTTCAGAGCTTCCACACGTCTCAAAGTCTCGCCGAAGCGCTCTCCTCTGAACATGTTGTGCTGTTGCGAGCCAGGCTCGAAGTGCGAGTATGAATCCGATACCCAGTTGCCAACCAACGAGCCCGAATCCAGGGGCACGCGCGCAATGAAGGCGCTGTTTGACTTCTCTCCAGCGGGGAAAAGCCGCTGAGCGGGGCGCTGCTCAAACATGTTGAAAATAACCTGGTAAGAGTCAACAAGTCCGTACGCGGCCGCATCAAGGGCCTCATCAGGCTCATTATCGCGCAATGAAACGCCTATCCGGTCAATTTTTCCTTCGCGCGTCAGCTTGTGGAGCGTTTCAAGCCAGTCAAGCTCGACCATGGCCGAAGCCATGAAACTGTGCATTTGGTAGAGGTCAATACGCTCTACGCCCAGACGCTTCAGCGAGCGTTCGACATTCTCGCGGAGGTACCATTCCGGAAAGCGGCCACGCATCTGTGGTGCAGCATCATCAGGTCGCGGCCACTGTATTGGACGTACTTTGGTGGCCACATAGATCTTCGAACCTGTCCAGGTTTTCAGTGCCTGGCCGATCACCTCTTCGGAATGTCCATTTCCATATAGTTCTGCGGTGTCGACAAAATTCACGCCTTGGTCAAAAGCGTAGTGGAGCGTGTCAATGGAGTGGGCATCATCGACCTGCCCCCAATCACCGCCGAGCTGCCATGCGCCAAATCCAACTTCGCTGATCTGCCATCCGGCCCGGCCAAAACTACGATAGCGCATCAATTTTCGAACCTCACACCTGCATGACCCCAGCAGCCAATCTCCACCAAGCAGATTTGCGCTTCGGTCAACAGCGCATTCGAATAGAATTTTGATGGTTTTTAATCAGGCGATTTTGGCCGGCTCTACGGCAGTGAATTCGGTCATGTTTTCCAAGCAGTGAAGCTTGAAAGCGATGTTCGAACGGTAAGGTGCCTCAAGCCAACGATGATCCGTGTAACCGAAATGGTGCAAGAGAACGTCAACCGCAAAGCGAGACTGATGCTCAGGATTTTGATCAATCACCAAAGTCATAAGGCCCTCCTGCAAAAGTTGCCGAGATTCTGGCGTCAGTTCATGACCGATGAAAATGGGGTGCTCATGCTTTTCGGTCTGCCTTAGCACTGCACCCACGGCATCATTTGCAGCTCCAACATTATAGATACCCACAAAATCTGTCCGCCCCTTAAGGGCAGAAATTAGGAGAAATTCAGATTTTCTGGAATCATCGCCCCCTTCTAAAACGGCGGCTATCTCCAGGGAACTGTTGTGCAATGCCAGCGCGTCTCTAAATCCTTGCATGCGTCTGGCATGGCCAAGAACTTTTTGGTTATGGCAGAGAATTGCAACAGCGCCTGGCGATCTTGCCATTTTCGCCATGAAGAAACCTGACGTCCTTCCAGCTTCGTAATGGTCAGGGCCAGCATATGCCAGGCGAAGTGAAGACGGAATATCGGATATTATAGTGACGACTTGCACACCCCGCGCATGGACTTTGGCGATTGCGTTGGAGATCATCTGATCATCCATCGGATAGATGATCAGTCCATCAGCTTTTGTGTCAGAAATTGCCTTTGAAATCACTTTGGGATCATCTGTTTTGAGAATAGTGCGCTGAACGATCACGGAGCGATCCATCCGTTCTGAGAGTCTGCCGAATTCGTGCTTCATGCGTGCTATAAGTGGCAGTTCGGCACGAGCCAGCAAAACTTCAATCCGCAACACACGGCGATGGGTAGTCGGTAAAACGCGTTTGAGTTTCAGACGCCGCGCCGCACTCAACACCTTTTCGAGAGTCTTTTGGCTGACATTTCCACGTTCGTTCAACACCCGGTCAACTGTCGCTGTCCCGACGCCGGCCAGTTTAGCAATGTCCTCGACTTTGTGTTTGATCACCTGATTGCCTTGCAAACAATTTTTCTTATTCGGCGACACGCGTAAGCGCGTCGCGTATGCGTCAGTTTAGACGATTGGAAATGACTTGCCCAGATGACCATCCAAGAGTTGCGCGAGCAAGCTCACCCGCTTATCCTAAAGGTCAGACAGATGCAGCATGCACGAAGCTCGCTGATCCAACCTTTATGCACTGCATCATATACTGGTTGCACTTGGCGCTGGATTTCCGAAGCAAACCAAGCATTGCTGTGACCAAGATTGAGACGAACCTTGACTGATCAGCAAGCCCCCCTTTCACGGGGCTTTAGGTGGTGCGAGAGCCAGATGGACTCGCCAACGGAGCATCCTCTTGTAAAGTGGATACTTGCCACAAGCAGTTGTCACTAACGCCAATTGCGTTCAGAGTGAACGGGTCTCATTTACCGATCTAAGACGCGTATTCCATATGTTATCCTATGCGAAGGGCTGGTTAGCTGACCAGCAGCTCGGAGCGGCGCTGCGTTCTATAAGCAGTGCTGCTGCTTTGGCATCTCCTCTACCAGATATTCGATCCACGCGCGGGTCTTGGCAGCTGGGCGCCTGTTAGGATGGGTTACGGCATAGACCGCTCCCATGTCGACCAGCGGAACCTCCAGTTCCACTCTTTCCAGTCGACCATCTTCCAATGCTGGAGCCGCGATGAAGGTTGGCCCATACACTAGCCCTTGGCCGGCAACAGCAGCTGCAACAAGAGTGTCGCCATTGTCAGCATACAGCACGCCCTGGACAGGCACATCAATGTCGCCCTTGGTGCCGAAACGCCAAACCTTGCCGCCTCCTGTGGCAGATAGTGTGTATCCAACGCAGACATGATGCTTAAGGTCGGCAATCGTCCGAGGGACGCCTCGTTTTTTGAGATAGTCCGGCGAAGCACAGACAACGGCCGTCAGCGACGCCAGTTTGCGAGCGATGAGTAAGCTATCTCTGAGCCTGCCGGCACGAATGGCGACGTCCCAGCCCTCTTCCATCAGATCGACCAAACGATCGCTCGATCCCAACTCGACCGTCAGTAATGGATAGCGCGCGCTGAAAGCGGGCAAGATGGGCGCAATGTTGATGGTTCCAAATGAAACCGGGACCGCGACCCGCAGAAGGCCTTCAACAGCCATGGTGCTGGCTGATGCCTCAGCCTCCGCATCAGACAGTTCAGCGAGCAGTCGGGTGGCTTCATCCAGAAAGCGCCGGCCTGCCTCAGTAAGGCTCAGTTTTCGCGTGGTGCGATGAACCAGCGTTACGCCTAGGCGGGCTTCAAGGGCGTCCATATGCTTTGCCGCCATAGCTGGTGATATGCCGAGGCTTCGCGAAGCGGCCGAAAGGCCGCCTTCATTCATCGCACGGGTGAATACTTCAATGCCTTTTAAGCGGTCAGCCATTTCCTACCTAGGGTGTTAGGTGTTTCAAATTTTGAGCATATTATTACCTTTCATGAAAAGATCCATATTGCGACCACTACTTAACAAGGAGATCCAATATGAAACTCTCACTCACCACCCTGGTCGCTTCCCTGGCCCTCACCATGGCTCCCGCAGCTGTCATGGCCAAGACGACTGTGCCGGCCTCAATCATGGCTCAGCTTAAGGCCTACCAGAACGCTGAAGCGACTACGAAGTCCTACATCAAGACCTTCGACAACCTGGATTTCGATGTCTATTCGAACCAGAAGTGGGACCGCCTGAAGGAAAGCCATTCGGCTGACGTGCTCGTACATTATCCCGACGGCTCCACCACCAAGGGCCTGGATGCTCATATCGCTGCGCTCAAGCCGTTCTTCGTGTTCTCTCCTGATCACAAGGTTGTTGCCCATCCGGTCAAGTTCGGCACAGGCGTCTGGACCGGCGTGATCGGCACCATCGAAGGCAGCTTCAGTCAGCCTATGGATCTTGGCGGCGGCAAGACGCTAGCTCCGACTGGCAAGCACTTCACCCTCTCGATGTCGACCATCGGTCATTGGACCAAGGCCGGCGTGATGGATGAAGAATACCTCTTCTGGGACAACGCCTCTCTGATGTCGCAAATCCAGTAACAACAAGCGCTCTTGTTGCCTCGGCAGCGAGAGCGCCCTCAATTCCACATTGGAGGCCATCGTGAAAACTGCTCTGACTCTCTCTGGTTCAATCCGCAAAGGTTCCTACAATCACATTTTGCAGCTCCACATGGGCCGGAAGCTGCGTGAAACAGGCTACGAGGTTACTGATCTCAATCTTGCCGATTATCCGATGCCGATCTTCAATCAGGATCTGGAAGCAGAACACACTCCTGAAGCAGCCGGCCAACTCGCCAAAATGTTTGCGGCGGCCGATGTCGTGTTCATTGCTTCTCCAGAACACAACGCCGGCGCGACAGCGCTCATCGTGAACACTATCAGTTGGGTTTCCCGACAGAAGCACGACCAATGGGGCCATGCGGTCTGGGGCATTGGCGCTGTTTCAGCGGGCAAGTATGGCGGCATCGCCGGCATCCAGCATCTGCGGGACTCACTTAGCAAGCTGGGAGCCCTTCTCGCACCCACTTTGCTCGGCATCGGGCCGTCCAGCAGTGCCTTCGATGCGAACGGCGATCCGCTTGAGGATTCTATCAAATGGAAAGTGGGTCAGATGGTGAAAGAGCTGACTCAGTTTTCGCGCGGTAACAAATAACAGGAATGCGCCCCGCAAGGGGCAGGAGAACACCATGACGAAATACAGAATTCCCGGTAACTTCAAGCTTGGCCATGTCCATCTGAAGGTTGCCAACTTGGATCGAGCCATCGCCTTCTATGATGATGTTTTGGGTTTTGATCTGAACTTCAACATGGGCGACTTCGCCTTCTTGTCGGCAGGTGGCTATCACCACCAAATTGGCCTGAATACCTGGGAAAGCAAAGATGGCAACCCGCCCGGCGACAACACGTCGGGGCTTTACCATTTCGCTCTGAATTATCCCGAACGAAAAGACCTCGCGAACATCGTCAAACGCCTTGTCGACAAGGACTACCCGATCGACGGCAGTGCTGACCACACCAGCCATCTCGCTGTTTACCTCCGTGATCCGGACGGTAACGGCATCGAGCTTGCCTGGGATCGTCCCCCTGAAACCTGGGCCCGTTGGCGGGGCAATCTGACACGCGCGAAGATCGGCCAGCTGAACAGCCCGTTGAATCTCAATGAGCTGATTGCCGAGGCCGACGAAGAAGACTTAGCCTAACCAACTTTTTACCGAACGACGAATGATCGTTACGGCAACCAACAGCTCTTTCAATTTAAGGATCAATCAAAATGACACATGCTGACTTCATTCCCTACGCGACACTGCTATTGCGCGTCTCTCTCGGCGTGCTCTTCCTGGCCCATGGCCTGCTGAAGCTGCTTGTATTCAAGCCCGCCGGCACGGCCGCCTACTTCAAGTCCCTGGGCCTGCCTGGCTTTGTCGCTTACATGACTATCGCAGCCGAACTCGGCGGCGGCATGCTGCTACTCCTAGGGGTCGCGACCACCCTGGTCGCGCTCGCGCTCATCCCGCTCATCATTGGCACAATCGTTACGGTCCATGGCGCCAAGGGCTGGATGTTCAGCAATGAAGGTGGCGGTTGGGAATTTCCGGCTTTCTGGGCTCTTGCCCTGCTGATCCAGTCGCTTCTTGGCAGTGGCGCTACGTCACTTGGCGCTTCGGTTGGTCTCGGCTGGCTTTCGTGATCTTACCTTACGGCTTGCAGCGGTCCTGCAAGCCGCTTTACCTCATTCCATAACGCCGGTTATGCGAACACTTGTTCTTCTCTGCATTAACGGATCAAAAAAACAGTTTAGTTGATTGGAAAACTTGTGACAGCTGTCCAGTTTAGCCATGAGTTAAAGTGCGATGACTTGTGGCGTTAGTGGCAAATTTCGGCGCTAATTCACCCAAGCACCAGTCCGAATTTGGAAAACTTTGCTGAGAGCCTGAGACCAGGACGACAAATTGGGCGGAAAATCCATGCAGAGACGCCGCCAGAGACTACAGCCGTGAGATTAGCGTAGCAAAAGCCCCGCAGAACCGGGCCATTCCCAAAAAGTGCGACGAATTTGAATTGTCACTGAAATGAGTGGTGGAGCGAAGGGGGATCGAACCCCTGACCTCGGCATTGCGAACGCCGCGCTCTCCCAACTGAGCTACCGCCCCATTCTGCGGCGCGCGACATGGCCGTTGAAGGTGGCGGCAATCTAGTCGCGGGCGCCATCCGGCGTCAACACCGCCCGAGGCTTGTAAGTGCAAGGGCTTGTGATTAAATCTCGAGGCTGAACCCAAGGACCCTTTGTACATGAATCCCTTTATCTGGCTGCTTCTCGAAATCATCTCGATCTATCGCTGGGTGTTGATCGCCACCATCGTGTTGAGCTGGCTGCTGGCTTTCAACATCATCAATTACGGCAACCAGTTTGTGCGCCAGGTGGACCAAGTGCTGCGCGTGCTGACTGAGCCGGTGCTGGCCCCCATCCGCCGCATCCTGCCTTCGATTTCGGGGCTGGATTTTTCGCCCATCGTGCTGTTCATTCTTCTGGCGTTCCTTGAACAGGCCGTCATCTACTACCTATTGCCGCTGATGCAATAATCCATCCGGCACTTTGCGGAGTTACAGAAATGAGATTTTTTGTTCTCGCCTTGAGTGCCTTAGCGATCAGCACAACCGCACAGGCTGATGCGGTGAAGTCAGTCTATACCAAGATCGACTTGAAGAAATGCCGGCAGACCGAGAAAGCCGACGAGTATGTCTTCGGCGGCACTTGGGCCTGCAAAGGTTTGGGTGGCTACGATGTGTTCGTCAGCTCCGCCGATGACCGTGAATCCGCCGCCTTCGGCAAGGTCAAGGGCAACAATTGCGCCGGGCTGAAGACCTTCAACGGCTTTAACTCGGTAGGCAACACGGTCGAATGGCGCGTGAAGAACGGCAAGCCTTTCGCTGCCATCCTGCGCTGGACAGTTTCAATCGATCCGGAAGATTCCACCAAGCAGGCCACCTGGCTGGTGGTAAGCAAGCTGGAAAAGGGCGAAGCCTGCCACATGCATTATGTGTCGGGCTCTTATCCCAACGCCAATGCACAGGCGCAAAAGGCCGCCGACGACCTGGCGGTGGACTTCAAGTGCGAGACCGATGTGCCCACGGTGGATTCCAAAGTAGGCCCACCGGGCATCACCATGGAATCCTGTAGCGGGTTGGCGCGAGAGTAAGAAGGCGCCTTACTCCGCCGCTTCCTTGGCGCGGCTCAAGCGCTTGCGCTCGTTCGGATCGAGATGGATCTTGCGCAGCCGGATCGACTTCGGCGTGATTTCCACGAGTTCGTCTTCGCCCACGTAAGCCAGCGCCTTTTCCAGCGACATCTTGATCGGTGGCGTGAGTACAACAGCTTCTTCTGCACCCTTGGAACGCACGTTGGAGAGCTTCTTGCCCTTGATCACATTCAGCTCAAGATCATTGCCGCGCGTGTGCTCGCCAATGATCATGCCCTGATAAACCTTGGTGCCATGTTCAATGAACATCGGCCCGCGGTCCTGCAGGTTGAAAATGGCATAGGCCACGGCCTCGCCATCCGAATTCGACAGCAGCGCACCCGTGTGGCGGCCGGGAATGTCGCCCACGAAAGGCGCATATTCGTGGAACAGGCGGTTCATGATCGCTGTGCCGCGCGTGTCGCTCATCAATTCGCCTTGATAGCCGATGAGGCCGCGCGTTGGCGCGTGGAACACGATACGCTGGCGGCCATGGCCCGAGGGGCGCATGTCGCGCATCGCGGCGCGGCGTTCGGAAAGCTTCTGCACCACCACGCCAGTATGTTCTTCGTCCACGTCGATGACGACTTCTTCAATCGGCTCCAGCCTTTCGCCGGTGGCTTCATCGGTCTTGAACACCACGCGCGGGCGGCCCACGGTGAGCTCGAAACCTTCGCGGCGCATCACTTCAATGAGAATGCCAAGCTGCAATTCGCCACGGCCTGCCACTTCGAAAGCATCGGTTTCAGTTTCAGATGCCGTGACCTTCAGCGCCACATTGCCTTCAGCTTCGCGCAGCAGGCGGTCACGGATCACGCGGCTCTGCACCTTGTCGCCTTCTTTGCCAGCCAGCGGGCCGTCATTGATGCGGAAGGTCATGGTCAAAGTCGGCGGATCAATCGGCTGCGCCTGGATCGGCTCAGTCACGGCAGGGTCAGCAATCGTATCGGCCACGGTGGCGATGGTGAGGCCGGAGATGGCAATAATGTCGCCGGCAAAAGCTTCATCCACCGGCAGGCGTTCAAGGCCACGGAAGGCCAGAACTTTTGAAATGCGGCCACTTTCAGCAATGTTGCCTTCACGGCCCAAGGCCTTCACGGCCTGGTTGGCCTTGATCGAACCCGAACGGATGCGCCCGGTGAGCACGCGGCCCAGGAACGGATTGGCTTCAATCGTCGTCACCAGCATGCGGAACGGGCCTTCTTCCACGATGGGTGGCCGCACATGCGACACGATGGTGTCGAACAGCGCCGCCATGTTGTCTTCTTCTTTTTCCGGCTTGTGCGACATCCAGCCCAGCTTGGCAGAACCGTAAATGATCGGGAAATCAAGCTGCTCATCGGTGGCATCGAGTGCGGCAAAGAGATCAAACACCTCATTCACCACTTCCTGGAAGCGCTGGTCCGGGCGGTCGATCTTGTTGATCACCACGATTGGCTTGAGGCCGAGCTTCAGGGCCTTTTGCAGCACGAACTTGGTCTGCGGCATCGGGCCTTCAGCGGCGTCGACGAGAAGCGCAGCACCGTCCACCATGTTGAGAATGCGTTCAACTTCGCCGCCGAAATCGGCGTGGCCGGGCGTGTCGACGATGTTGATGCGCGTGTCTTTCCACTGCACCGAAGTGACCTTGGCGAGAATGGTAATGCCACGCTCTTTTTCGAGATCGTTCGAGTCCATCGCACGCTCGGCAACCTTCTGGTTGTCGCGGAAGGTGCCGGACTGCGACAGCAGGCGGTCGATCAAAGTGGTCTTGCCGTGGTCAACGTGGGCAATGATGGCAATGTTGCGCAAATTCATGGGAGGCGCGGACTTTCTGTCAAATTGAGCGGATTTGCGCCGCCCTTAGCATGTGCAGCATGGAGAAGCAAACGATGGTGTTTGCCACCTTCTAGCGCCTAAATCTGCGTCTGTGAGAAGAGTCTGAGTTTAAGTATTCCGCTTCCGCGCCGCCAGCGTGCGCAGGCGCAGGGCGTTCAAGCGAATAAAGCCCGCCGCGTCCTTCTGGTCATATGCACCGCGGTCGTCCTCGAAGGTCACCAGCTCATTGTTATAGAGCGACTTCGTGGACTTGCGGCCCACCACGATCACATTGCCCTTGTAGAGCTTGAGGCGCACCGTGCCTTCGACATTCTCAGACGCCTTGTCGATCATCGCCTGCAGCATCTCGCGCTCCGGCGCGAACCAGAAGCCGTAATAGATCAGCTCGGCATATTTCGGCATCAGCGAATCTTTGAGATGCGCCGCTTCGCGGTCCAGCGTCAGGCTTTCCATGGCGCGGTGCGCAACCGACAGGATTGAGCCGCCCGGCGTTTCATAAACGCCGCGCGATTTCATGCCGACGAAACGGTTCTCGACCAGATCAAGCCTGCCAATGCCATTGTCATGGCCGAGGCGATTAAGCTCGGTCAGCAGTGTGGCCGGAGACATGGCCTTGCCATCGATGGCGATGGGGTCGCCCTTCAGGAATTCGATCTCGACATAGGTTGCCTTGTCGGGCGCATCTTCCGGCGCAATGGTGCGCTGATAGACGATGGCGGGCGGCTCCACCCACGGGTCTTCCAGCACTTTGCCTTCAGACGAGGAGTGCAAGAGATTGGCATCGACCGAGAACGGCGCATCGCCGCGCTTGTCCTTGGTCACCTGGATTTGGTTCTTCTCAGCAAAGTCGATCAGGTCCGTGCGGCTTTTGAATTGCCATTCACGCCAGGGTGCGATCACCTTGATATCGGGGTTCAGCGCGTAAGCCGTGAGTTCAAAACGTACCTGATCATTGCCCTTGCCGGTGGCGCCATGGGCCACGGCATCAGCGCCGGTTTCGGCAGCAATCTCGATCAGGCGCTTGGCGATCAGCGGCCGCGCGATCGACGTGCCCAACAGATAAACACCTTCGTAAAGTGCATTGGCGCGGAACATCGGGAAAACAAAATCGCGCACGAATTCCTCGCGCACATCTTCGATGTAGATCTGCTTGATCCCCATCGCTTCGGCCTTCTTGCGCGCCGGCTCGATCTCGCCGCCCTGCCCCAGATCGGCAGTGAAGGTGACAACCTCGCAGCCATATTCGGTCTGAAGCCATTTCAAAATGATCGAAGTATCAAGCCCGCCCGAATAGGCAAGGACGACTTTCTTGGGTTTGGTAGCCATGACAGAACTCGCTGAATTTTCAGCGCGTCGATACCAGCCTTCAAAGCCCGCCACAACCCCGCTTAAAGCGACGCTTCCGCCTTCGTCCGCTCGCTGGCACGCACTTTTTGGCTCTCGCTTTTCAGCTGGCCACATGCGGCCATGATATCCCTGCCGCGCGGCGTGCGCACCGGGCTGGCATAGCCGGCGTTGTTCAGGATCTCGGCAAAGGCCTCGATCACATCCCACTCGCTGCACTCATACGCCGTGCCCGGCCAGGGGTTGAATGGTATGAGATTCACCTTCGCCGGAATGCCCTTCAGCAACTGCACCAGCCGCTTGGCGTCTTCCTTCGTATCATTCACACCCTTCAGCATCACATATTCAAACGTGATGCGGCGCGCGTTGGATGAGCCCGGATAGTTGCGGCAGGCCTCCAGCAATTCCTTGATTGGATATTTCTTGTTCAGCGGCACCAGCTTGTTACGCACCTCATCCGTCGTACCGTGCAGCGAAATCGCCAGCGACGAACCGATCTCATCACCGGCGCGCACAATCTCCGGCACCACGCCGGACGTGGACAGCGTGATGCGGCGCTTCGACAGCGACAGGCCCTCGCCATCCGAGGCAATGTCGATTGCACCCTTCACATTGTCGAAATTATAGAGCGGCTCGCCCATGCCCATCAGCACCACATTGGTGACATAGCGGCCTGAAGACGGCGGCTGCGGATTGGCTTCAAGGTCCGCCGGCCAATCCTTGATCTTGTCGCGCGCCAGCATGATCTGCCCGGCGATTTCGCCCGCCGTCAAATTGCGCACCAGCTTCTGCGTGCCGGTGTGGCAGAAGGTGCAAGTGAGCGTGCAGCCGACTTGTGACGAAATGCACAAGGTACCGCGGTCTTCTTCCGGAATGTAAACCGTTTCGATCTCATGCCGCTGGCCGCGCTCATCAGGGGCCAGGCGCAGCAGCCATTTGCGCGTGCCATCGGATGAAATCTGCTCGGTCACCACTTCGGGCCTTCCGATCACGAACATCTCATCCAGCTTGCGCTGCATATCTTTCGAGATATCCGTCATCCGCGAAAATTCGGTATAGCCGCGATTATAGATCCAATGCCACAGCTGGCGCATGCGCATGCGGCGCTGCTTCTCCGGCACGCCGACTTCGCCCAGGATTTCCGTCAACTGTTCGCGGGACAGCCCGACCAGCGAACGGCGCGTGTCATTGGGGATATAGGAGGCGGCAACAGGTTCCGCTGATTTCAAAAGTGTAACCATTGGGGCCCATATAGGGGCTTATTGCGCCGCTGTCACCGCCACCATAGGCCCGAGCGGTGCGAGGAAATCACTGCGCCCGATTTCCGGCGCATAAAGACTCGAAACCGAGCCATCCAGGAACAGCGCATTCTTGCATTTCAGCCCGTCCAGAAAAAGGGCAGCAAATTCATGGAAAGTGACAAACCCATCGCTGATCACGAAGGCAATCGTATGATCATCAATCATGCCCACGCCATTGCGGATCTTCATCGACGTACCGCTGGCCGAAATTTTCGGATGGATGGCACCATTGATCACCAGCATCGGCCCGGATTGTGTGGCATAATCGGGCTTGATGCCGCTCTTGATGAAAGCGTCGCTCTCCATCACGCCAGCCTTTTGGCCGGCCACATAAAACACCCCATTGGGCTTCATGTGGAAATTGCCCGCGCCATTGCGGCGGTTGATCTTGTGCAGCACCTTTCCGCCTTCAACGTAAAGGCCAACGGGCTTCAGGTCGTTGCCGAACATGCCGCCATTCATGGCAAACCACAACTTTTGTCCCTGCGCTTCCAGCCCGCGCTCAAGGCTGAGGAAACTGCCGTAAGGCTGGCCATTGCCGTCGAGATTAAAGATCGAGATTTTTTCCTTGCGCGTATCGAACGTGCAGACCGTGTAATTCTGCCCGTCACGCGACATGCCTTTGCATTCCGCCGAGGCCGAAGCCGCGAAAGCCAGAGTAAGCAGCGCCGCAACGGCCAGCCGGATCAGTGTCATTTGCAAGTGGTATCGATCTTCGCCAGCGCTTGGTCAATGCCAGCGAGGGAATAAGTGTCCACCGTCTGCGTGCCGCGGAAGCTGGTGCCGGCCACGGTAAAGGTGCTGGACTTGGACGTCTTCATCGCCTTCACCACCTTGACTTCGGTGTTGGCATCGGCGGCCCAGGCGGAATCGCCATTGGTATAAAGCTCGAAATTCTGGGCATCGACCTTGAGGTTCACGATCGAGCTTTCCTTGAAGGCATAGCCTATGTTGGTGGAAATCTGCCCCTTCACTTTCTTGCCCGCAAAATGCGTGATCATGAAATAGGCCGGGTCGCGCTTGGCATTCTTCTTGTCAGATTCGGATTTCTTCGGTGCTGACATCACATAGCACACGGGTGCGCCATCCTGATGATAGGTGAAAGCCTCCCAATCATCGGATTTGCCCAGCGAAACCGGGTCTTCAGCCCGCGCTGCGGTGGAGAAAACGAAACTGGCACAAAGTGCCGTGAAGAGAATTTTTGTCTTGAACGTCATGCCCGGTAAATCACACGTCAATTGTTAACAACTTGCCAAATGGATGATCCGCTGTACACACGGAAATCTGGGCTGATTTGGGGCGGCATGCATGAGCGAGAAAACCATACTCATCACCGGTTGTTCGTCCGGCATTGGCTATGCCTGCGCGCATGGGTTAAAAAGCCGGGGCTGGCGCGTCTTCGCCACGGTACGCAATTTGGGCGACAAGAAGCGCCTGGAGGCCGAAGGCCTTGAAGTTCTGGTGATTGACTATGCTGACAGCGCTTCGCTCAAAGCCGCCGTGAAGGACATTTCCAACCGTACAGGCGGCACGCTCTACGCCCTGTTCAACAATGGCGCTTATGGCCAGGTGGGCGCGGTGGAGGATTTGCCCCGCGCCGTGCTGGAGAAACAATTCGCGTCCAATTTCTTCGGCTGGCATGAATTGGCCACGCTCTGCTTGCCCTTGATGCGCGCGCATGGCACAGGCCGGATCGTGCAATGTTCTTCGGTGTTGGGCATCGTCGCGATGAAATGGCGCGGCGCCTATAACGCCTCGAAATTCGCTATCGAAGGCCTGAGCGACACAATGCGCCTTGAGCTGCAAGGCTCCGGCATTTTCGTCTCGACGATTGAGCCCGGCCCCATCCAGTCGCGCTTTGTGGAAAGTGCGATGAAGGCTTTCGAGAGCAACATCGACGAAACCAAATCGCATTATACCGAAGCCTATGCCCGCCAGCGCGCGCGTCTGGGGCGCGGCGGTTCAGGCCGCTTCAAGCTTGGCCCGGAAGCCGTTCTGGAAAAGCTGATCCATGCGCTGGAAGCCAAACGCCCGCGCGCGCATTATTATGTAACCATCCCCACCCATATCATGGGTGTGGCGCGGCGCATTATGCCGCAGCGGATGCTGGACTGGTTTGTTGCTAAGATGTCGGACCAATGACCAGCAATCTCATCATCGCCGTAGCCCTCGGTG
Organism: Aestuariivirga litoralis; assembly: GCF_015714715.1. Lineage (NCBI taxonomy): Bacteria > Pseudomonadati > Pseudomonadota > Alphaproteobacteria > Hyphomicrobiales > Aestuariivirgaceae > Aestuariivirga > Aestuariivirga litoralis. The sequence continues at coordinate 559,968 of NZ_WAHS01000002.1, forward strand.
CCGTCTTCATCGTGCTCGTACTGGGCCTGTTCAACATGATGCGCGGCGGCTCAGCCAGCCGCAGCCAGAACCTGATGCGCTGGCGCGTGGGGCTTCAGTTCGCAGCCATCCTGATCGTGCTCGCCATCGTCTGGCTGCGTAGTAAGTCTTGAACTCAGTTTCATTTTAATTTCCGTCACCCCTGCGAAGGCAGGGGCCCAGCTTGTTTGACAACGAGCTTGTGAGAAGAAGCTGGGTTTCCGCCTTCGCGGGAATGACGAACGGGTGGGGAGGTGCGAGAACTAAGCCCGGTTCACAATCAGCACCGCACCCGCGCACACGGCCATGCCGATCAGCTGAACCAGCGTCAGCGTTTCGCCGAACAACACAAACGTCATCAGTGATGACACCGCAGGCACCAGGAAGATCAGCCCCGACACGCGGCTCACTTCGCCCTGGTTGATCAGCATCATCAGCAGCAGGATTGAAATCACCGAAAGCACCAGCACGGCCCAGGCCAGTGCCGTCCATGCTTCCACGCTGTGATCGAACATGAAATCGCCCAGCAGCAGCGAGATCACCAAAGTGACAAGACTGGCCCCCACATATTGCCACACACCACCGGTGGCCAAAGGAATGTGGCTGGCGAATTTCTTCTGATAGACCGAGCCCAGCGAAATCGCACAAGCGCCAAACACCGAAAGCCCAGCTGTCAGCGGCGTGATCCCGCCCAGATGTGCGAATTGCAGCTTCGGCGCGATCACCAGCACGATGCCGATCAATCCCACCAACAGGCCCAGCCAATGCTTAGGTGCCAGCTTTTCGCCCAGCATCCAGCTGGCGAGAAAACTAGTCAGCAGCGGTTGCAACCCCACAATCAAGGCCGACACACCGGCCGGCAAGCCATTGGCCACCGCCCAGTAAATTGGCGCTAGATAAAGCCCATGCAGCAAGGCCCCCGCCACAAAGGCATGAAATACCCCTCGCGCATTGGGCCAAGCAGCGCGCTGCACCAGTGCGAGCCCCAGCATGAACAATCCGGCCAGCGGAAACCGCAGTGCCAGAAACCACACGGGCGCCACATGCCCGGCTGAAAGCCTGGCCACCACAAAGCCCGTCGCCCACAGCACGACGAACACAGCCGGCGCGGAGCTGACAACAAGAGACTTGGCAGATGCGGAAGTCATGGGCAAATAGAGCCTATGGATCAGGTGAAGCCGTCGCTCTTGACACTCTTTGGCGAGGCGCTCAAGCGGCTGTTTGCGGATGAGGCCATTCCTCTGGCGGGCAACTTCACCTTCCGCATGATCTTCTCGCTGTTTCCTTTTTTGATCTTCGCCACCAGTCTTGCGGGCTTTTTCGGCAGCGAGGATCTTGTCAGCACCATCGTGAATTTTCTTCTGGGCGTGGCGCCGGAGGATTTGGTCAAACCCTTCGCGGGCGAAATCCGCTCGATCCTCACCGTGCCCCGCACCGGGCTTCTAAGTCTCGCGGCCTTGCTCACCATCTGGAGCGCCATGGGCGGCGTGGATTCGGTGCGCATCGGCCTCAACCGCGCTTACGGCGTCACCGAAACCCGCCCCGTTTGGCTGATCCTGCTGATCGATGTGATTTTCGTGATCGGCGGTGCAGTCTGGATGCTGGCTTTCTCCGGCCTTCTGGTGGTGATCCCGGCGCTGGACCAATTCATCAACACCTACGCCCCGCAATGGCAGATCCATTTCAACACCCTGGAACCCATCCGCGTGCCTCTGGCTGTGCTCATCCTGCTGTTCGGCCTATTGGTCGCGCATCGCTTCCTGCCCAACCGCATCCTGGTGCGCCGCGATGTGCTCCCCGGCATCCTGACCACTGTCGTGGTCTGGGTCGCAATCACCGCGGGCTTCGGCTGGTACTTGCAGCACTTCAACAGTTTCGCCTCAACCTATGCCTCGCTGTCCGGCCTGTTTGCCACGATGTTCCTGATCTACCAGGCCGGCCTGGCGTTGATCTTCGGCGGCGAGGTGAACCGCGTGCTGATGATCTACCGCGAACAGCGCAAGGCGGAAGAAACCGCGCACGAAACGGACTAGTTTTCGGGCCTGAAACGCTTGACTTTTTGCCCTTAATCGCTCAGAGGAACCCAGCCTTCTGACGGGAAACCCTGTCTGGAGGGTCAATGCGCTGCCCGAGGGCAACCCAAACAGCTTTGGCTGATTTGAAAAAGACCTCTTCTTTCATGGGCTTGGAAGAGGCTCCACAGGGCGCGGGAAACAGGACGTAAGATTATGTACGCAGTTATCAAGACTGGCGGCAAGCAGTATAAAGTTGCCGCAAACGACAAGATTTTGATCGAGAAGCTCGAAGGCGCAGCTGGCGATCAGGTTGAATTCACCGAAGTGCTGATGGTCGGCAACGGTGCGGATGTTGCCATTGGCGCGCCGCTGGTTGCTGGTGCCACTGTTGTGGCCGAGATCGAAAAGCAGGGCCATGGCCCGCATTTGATCATCTTCAAGAAGCGCCGCCGCAAGCATTATCGCCGCCGCAACGGCCACCGCCAGGACCTGACTTCGGTGACGATCACTGAAATCCTCACCGGTGGTGCCAAACCCGCTGCGAAAGCCAAGTCTGCCAAGCCAGTTGCTGCTGAAGGCGCTGCCCCCAAGGCCGCCGCCAAGCCGAAAAAGGCTGAAGCTGCTGAAGGTGGCGACGACATTTCGCTGATCGGCGGCATTGGCCCGAAGATCCGCAAGGAACTGGCGGCCATGGGCATCACGACTTATGCTCAGATCGCTGCCTGGACGCCGGAAGACGTCACGCGCATCGAAACCGAAATCAAGCAGGCTGGCCGTGTTGGCCGCGAAGAATGGATTGAACAGGCCAAGGAATTGATGGCCGGCAAGCCACCGCGCGCCAAAACCGACAAAGCCCGCGCCAAGGACAAGGAGTAAGACCCATGGCACATAAAAAAGCTGGTGGCTCGTCCCGTAACGGCCGCGACTCTGCAGGCCGCCGCTTGGGCGTCAAAACTTTTGGCGGCGAATCTGTGATCGCCGGCAACATTATTATCCGCCAGCGCGGCACGAAAGTGCACGCGGGCGCTGGCGTTGGCATGGGCAAGGATCACACTTTGTTCGCCAAAGTTGCAGGCACCGTTGAGTTCCGTGGCACGAAAAATGGCCGCCAACTCGTATCGGTTGTACCGGCAAAGGCCGCTGAATAAATATGGCAGTGACATAGCTGCCGCCCATCGGGTCCGGCAGTTCAGATTGAACGGAGAGATGGGAAACCACCTCTCCGTTTTTTCATTTGGAATGCCATCATGGAACTCGAAACAAGACGATTGCTGCTTCGCCCCCTGAGAGATGACGATGCACTGGCGATGGTGCAGGCGCTGAACAACATCAACGTCTCGCGCAACCTGGCCAAGGTGCCGTTTCCCTATACTTTGGCCGATGCCGAAGGCTTCATCAAAGCCCAGCGCAGCTTTGATCCGCGCTCAGAAGTCTGCGCTATCGCCTTCAAGGCGGCTCCTGATGAGCTGATTGGCGTGGTCTCGTACGTGTATGGGGCAGATGCCCGCGTGGAATTCGGCTACTGGCTGCGCGAATGCTGCTGGCATATGGGCCTGATGAGCGAGGCGGCCTTTGCCCTGGTGCATCACGCCTTCACCGCTGGTGGCGTTGAGGCGCTGCATGCCGGCTATCACGCCGACAACCTGCGCTCAGGCCGCGTGCTGCGCGGCCTGGGCTTTGAGGAAATCGGCAGCTACGCCGCCTTCGGCCTGGCCCAGAACAAGCATGTGCCGGCGATGCGGTTGAGGCTCACCGCCGCCAGCTGGTTCACCCAAAAAGAAGGCCGCGCAGCATGACTGCGCGGCCGGAGACGTGGAAATGGCTGTAAGCTTAGAATACCATGGCCACGTAACGCGGAACGATACTCTTGCGGCCGAGGCCACCATTATGCTTCGAAGCGGCCATGCGCAGATTGCCATGCGACGACTTCACTGCCATCGACAGGTAACGCAAGCCGTACTGAACGTTGGTGGCCGGGTTGTAGAGGCCCGAACACGAGCCCGAATAGCCGATGCCGCGCGCCGTCTGGCACTTCAGCTGGAACACACCGATTTCGCCGGCACCGCCGGTCACACGGGGGTTGTAGTTCGATTCAACCTTGGCAATGCGCAGCGCAAACCAGGTCGGAACGCCATAACGCGGGGCCTGCGACTTGATCATGCTGACCACCGAATTGCGCGTAGCCTGGCTCACCTGCGGCATGCGGGCGGCGTGGGCGTGATGCTTCTTGTGTTGCGAATGTTTGGCGGCGGCTTGAGCGCCGGTGGCCAACATGCCGAAAGACAGAGCCGCAACGGCCAGCGAAATCGTGAGAGTAGTTTTCATGTATAAATTCCTTTCGTGGTTTCAGACAGTTCTAGCGGCACAGCTGGACCTCGTGCCCAGTTGCGTTCCCACAAGACCGCCGATGTCCGGGAGGAAGGCCCGTAAACGGGGCAAATGTGTCCATAATAAGTTGGTTCCAAAATGGCCTTTAACCATTTCTTTACCATTCTGCGGCAGCCGCATCCGCAAATCGACTATCCTAGACAAAGGAATAAAAAGCTATCTCTATTGCTTAAAAGCATTGCAATGGAATCTCATCCCTGCTGCTAACGCATTGCTGAAAAACGATACCCGCCTCAGGCAAAACCAACTAAGAGCCACAGCATGAAATTTCTCGACGAATGCAAAATCTATGTGCGGAGTGGCGACGGCGGCGCAGGCGCTGTCTCGTTCCGCCGTGAGAAATTCATCGAATATGGCGGCCCGGATGGCGGCGATGGCGGCAAGGGCGGCGATGTCTGGCTGGAAGCCGCCGACGGCCTGAACACCCTGATCGATTACCGCTACCAGCAGCACTACAAGGTGCGCACCGCTGGCCACGGCATGGGCCGCCTGCGCGCCGGCGCCAATACGCCGGACTTGATCTTGAAAGTCCCGGTCGGCACCGAGGTGCTGGAGGAAGACCATGAAACCCTGATCGCTGACCTCGCCAAGGCGGGAGACCGCGTCTGCATTGCCCGCGGCGGCAATGGCGGCTTCGGCAACCACTATTTCAAATCCGCCACCAACCGCTCGCCCTATCACGCCAACCCCGCAATCGAAGGCGAGGAGCGCTGGGTCTGGCTGCGCATGAAGCTGATCGCAGACGCAGGCATCGTTGGCCTGCCCAATGCCGGCAAATCCACCTTCCTGTCGGTGGTCTCCGCCGCCAAGCCCAAGATTGCTGATTACCCCTTCACCACCCTTATTCCGCAGTTGGGCGTGGTCAAAGCCGGTGCCAATTCCTTCGTGATCGCCGATATTCCGGGCCTCATCGAAGGCGCTTCCGAAGGGGCTGGCCTGGGCACGCGCTTTTTGGGCCATGTGGAACGCTGCGCCGTGCTGCTGCATCTGATTGACGTGACCGGTGATGATCCGGTAGGTGCCTACAAGACCATCCGCACCGAATTGAAGGCCTATTCGCCTTTCCTCGCCAAGAAGCCGGAAATCATCGCCTTCAACAAGATCGATGCGCTGACCGAGAAGGAACTTGAGAAAAAGCTCAAGGCCTTCACCACCAAGACGAAGAAAACCCCGCTGCTGATCTCCGCCGCCGCCCAGAAGAATATCGAGGCGGTGAATTACGCGCTCTATGGCATCATCAGCAAAACCCGCGTCGCTGAAAAGCTGCCCGACCCCGCCGGAGTAACCACCGAGGAGTGGAAGCCGTGACATCCCGCCTCTCCAAGGCCAAAAGGGTCGTGGTGAAAGTGGGCTCGGCGCTTCTGGTGGATCAGAAGACCGGGGCCATCAAGGCCTCCTGGCTGAATTCGCTGGTCGATGATCTGGCCGACCTCAAGGTCGCAGGCGCCGATGTCATCCTCGTCTCTTCCGGGGCCATCGCTCTGGGCCGCCGCACTTTGGGCCTCCCCAAGGGCAAGCTGAAACTCGAACAGAGCCAGGCCGCTGCCGCAGTGGGCCAGATCGCGCTGGCTCAAGCCTGGTCCGAGGCGCTGCGTGCCCGCAACATTGTGGCCGCCCAAGTGCTGGTCACCCTCACTGATACCGAAGAACGCCGCCGCTATCTCAATGCCCGCGCCACGCTCTCCACCTTGCTGACGCAGGGTGCCGTGCCCGTGATCAACGAAAACGACACGGTGGCAACCTCTGAAATCCGCTATGGCGACAATGACCGTTTGGCGGCACGCGTCGCCTCTATGATGTCAGCCGATGTGCTGGTGCTGCTGTCTGACATTGACGGGCTCTATTCCGCCCCGCCCAACCAGAAGGGCGCCACCTTCATCCCCGAATTGACCGAGATCACCCCCGCTGTGGAAGCCATGGCCGGCAAGCCCGTCTCCGGCGTGGGCTCCGGCGGCATGATCACCAAGATCGAGGCCGGCAAGATCGCACTGTCCGCCGGTTGCCACATGGTCATCGCTTCCGGCCATGAACTTCATCCCCTGAAACGCATCACCGAGGGCGAACGCTGCAGCTGGTTCGTGGCGCAGGCCAATGCCAGACAGGCGCGAAAACAATGGATCGCAGGAACGCTTCAACCCGTAGGCCGACTGGTCGTTGACGAAGGCGCCAAAGGTGCGCTCGACAAGGGCAAGAGCCTGCTGCCTGCCGGCGTGAAGGATGTGACCGGCAATTTCGAACGCGGCGACACGGTCAGCATCGTGACCGGTGGCGAGGAATTCGCGCGCGGCCTCGTCGCCTATGATGCCGAGGATGCGCGAAAGATCGTCGGCCTCAAATCATCTGAAGTAGAAAAGCTTTTAGGCGCGGAAGCCACCCATGAAATCGTCCACCGCGACGATCTGGTGATGCTATGACAGTTCAAGATATCTCTAATCTTGGAACAAAAGCACGGAGAGCCGCCAAGGATTTGTCGCTGGCCTCAACCGAGCAGAAGAATACAGCCCTGCGCGCCATGGCGCAGCACATTCGCGCAGACGCAAAAACCATTCTGGCTGCCAATGCCAAAGACCTGAATGCCGCCAAATCCAAGGATTTGAAATCGTCCTTCGTCGATCGCCTCACTTTGACTGACGCCCGCATCGAAGCCATGGCCACCGGCCTAGAGGAAATCGCGGCACTCAAAGACCCTGTCGGCCGCGTACAGGACAAATGGACCCGCCCCAATGGCATGGAGATCAGTCGCGTCGCTGTGCCCATCGGCGTGATCGGCATCATCTATGAAAGCCGCCCCAATGTGACCGCTGATGCCGGAGGCCTGTGCCTCAAATCCGGCAACGCCGCCATCCTGCGCGGCGGCTCCGATGGATTTGAATCATCCAAGGCCATCATCACCGCCTTGCGCGCTGGGCTGAAGGAAGTAGGCTTGAACGAAGACGCGATCCAGATGGTCGAAACCACCGACCGCGCCGCCGTGGGTGAAATGTTGACCGGCCTCGGCGGCACAATCGATCTGATCGTGCCGCGCGGCGGCAAAAGCCTCGTCGCCCGCGTGCAGGCCGAAGCCCGCGTCCCCGTGTTCAGCCACCTCGAAGGCATCTGCCATGTCTATGTCGACAAGGCGGCCGATCTCGAAATGGCCAAAGCCATCGTGCTCAATGCCAAGATGCGCCGCACCGGCGTGTGTGGTTCGGCCGAAACCATCCTGATTGACCGCGCCGCTGCGGCCCAGGATTTGAAGCTGATCCTGCGCACCTTGATTGATGCCGGCTGCGAAGTGCGCGGCGACGCCGAAACGCAAGCCGCCGACAAGGCTGTGAAACCCGCCTCGGAAGAAGACTGGTCTACCGAATATCTCGATGCCATCGTCTCGGTGAAAGTGGTGGACGGCGTGGACTCAGCCATCGCACACATTGCCAAATACGGCTCACGACACACGGACTCGATCATCACCGCCGACAGCGCCACTGCCGAGAAGTTCCTGCGCGAAGTGGATAGCGCCATCGTGCTGCACAATGCCTCGACGCAATTTGCCGATGGCGGCGAGTTCGGCTTCGGGGCGGAAATCGGCATTGCCACCGGCAAAATGCATGCGCGCGGTCCCGTAGGCGTCGATCAGCTCACCACCTTCAAATATCAGATCCGCGGCACCGGGCAGACGAGGCCCTGATGCTGAAGCTGCCGCCCCACGGCCCCCAACAGCGCATCGGCCTTTTTGGCGGCTCCTTCAATCCGGCCCATGAGGGACATAGACAGGTTGCCCTCTATGCCATGAAGCGGCTGCAGCTGGATTGGGTCTGGTGGCTAGTCTCGCCGCAAAACCCGCTGAAGAGCAGCGCTGAAACCAGCGACTATGCCGAACGCATGGCACTCACCAAATTCATGGCCAACCATCCGCGCTTCGTGGTCACCGATATCGAAAAGCAGATCGGCAGCCGCTACACGGCGGAAACCCTGCGCGTGTTGAAACAGCATTCAGACGCCGAGTTCATTTGGATCATGGGCGCTGACAGCCTGGGCAGCCTGAGCCGCTGGTATCAATGGACCGAGATCATGGGCGATATGCAGATCGCCGTTCTGGCGAGGCCTGGCTATTCCATCCGGGCCTTGAGCTCCAAAGCCGCTATCCGCTATCAGCACAAGCGCATCCCCGGAGACCGTCCCCAGGCGCTGGGTTCTAAGGCCCCGCCGCGTTGGGTTTTCATCTCCATGCCGCTGCGCAAGGAAAGCTCCACGGCGCTGCGGGCCGTCGCAAAACCGTTTCATGCTGCTTCCAAATTTTGGTAGTATGAGTCGATATCAGAAAAGGAATTGACCCCCTGAGCAAGAAACCCGTGAAGGCCAAGAAGGCCGCCGCCAAGAAAACCAAGCCAGTAGCCAAGAAGAAGGCTGCTCCGAAAAAGGCGGCCAAAAAGGCTGTGAAGAAGGTGGCCAAGGCCGCCGTGAAGAAGCTCGTCAAAAAGTCTCCAGCGAAAAAAGCCCCAGCTAAAAAAGCAGCTGCGAAGAAACTTGCTCCTAAAAAGGCCGCGCCCAAGAAAGCTGCCGCCAAGAAGCTGGCACCGAAGAAAGCCGCGCCAAAAAAGATCGCGGCCAAAAAGCCCGCACCTAAAAAAGCTGCGGCCAAGAAAGTCGCACCGAAGAAAGTTGCTGCGCCCAAAAAGGTGGCAGCACCCAAGCTCGTTGTCACCCCGATCAACGTCCAGGCGCCGATCGTATTCGAAGGTCCGGCCGCTCCGCTCATGCAATTGATCCTGTCGGCGCTCGATGATGCAAAGGCCGAGAACACCGTGGCCATCAACCTTGAAGGCCGCTCGGCCATGGCCGATGGCATGGTGGTCACCACCGGCCGCGTCGACCGTCACGTTAACGCCATTGCCGAGCAATTGCTGGGCAAGCTGCGCAATGCCGGCAAGCACAATATCCGTGTTGAAGGCAAGGATGCCGGCGATTGGGTTCTGGTTGATACCGGCGACATCATCGTCCACATCTTCCGCCCGGAAGTGCGCGCCTTCTACAATCTGGAAAAACTCTGGTCGGCTGACGCGCCCCAGTAAATAAAATGAAGCTGCATCTTCTCGCCATCGGCAAGCTCAAATCCGGGCCCGAAAAGCTGATGGCGGAAGACTATGCCACCCGCATCACTGCGATGGGCAAGAAGGCCGGCGTCACGGCGCTCAAGATCAGCGACTGGGCCGAAAGCCAGAAACCCGATGCACCCAGCCGCATGGGTGAGGAAGAAACACAGCTCTGGTCATCTATACCCACCGGCGCCTATGTGATCGCCCTTGATGAACGCGGCAAATCCCACACCTCGGAAGCGTTCGCCGCCCATCTCAGAAAAGTGATCGAGCGCGGCAATGACGTGGTGTTTTTGATCGGTGGACCAGACGGCCACAGCCCCGGCACCCGAGAAAAAGCCAATGAATTGCTGGCATTAGGCCAGATGACCTGGCCGCACCGGCTGGCCCGCATCATGCTGCTGGAGCAGATTTACCGCTCGGTAACCATTATGCTCAATCATCCCTATCACCGGGCCTGAATATTAAGTCATTCGGCGGCCCCATTTTTGACATTGGGACCAGCCAAAGCCTCTGCGATGCCTTCGGCGAGAATAAAATTTCCTTTGATCCTGGCTGCCTTCACTGTGATTGCCGCACCGCTTTGGGCTGCCACACCGGAGGAGACGCAGGCGCAATTGCAGGCCGTGCAGGACACGCTGTCGCAATCCACCGCTAAGGTTTCCGAAATCAGCGCCGCCATCGCCGCTGCCAACAAGGCGCAGGGCGAAATTTCAAAACGGCTCGTAGATCTCGAGGCTTCTATGGAAGACCAACAGGTCGCCCTGACAGAGCAGGACCAGCACCTGAAAGATCTCGAAGCTCAGTCCGTCACCCTGGCCAGCGATCTGGCCGCCAGACAGGATGAAATGTCCGGACTCCTCGCCGGCCTCATGCGTCTGCAGCAAAATCCTCCGCCTGCCCTCGTCGTGGCGCCCGAAAACGCACTCGATGCCTTGCGCGGTGCCATGATGTTCGGCGCCGTGGTGCCGGGCCTGCGCGACAAGGCCAAGGCCCTGCGTGACAATCTCGATGAGCTGCACGCCGTGCGCGACGAAACCGATGCCGCGCGCCAGAAGCAGAAGGCGGCGCTCGACGCTCTGGCTTCATCCGAGACTGAATTGAAAACCCTGCAGGACCAGAAACGCGCCTTCGCCATCGCCGCGCGCAAAGATCTGGCGGACGAGAAAACCCGCGCCGCCGCCTTGGCCGATCAGGCCAAGAATCTGCAGCAGCTCTTGGTTGACCTGCAACAGGCGCGCGAAGAAGCCGAGCGCAAGAAATCCGAGGAAGCCAAGGCCGCCGCCAAGGCGGAAGCCGAGCGGCTGGCCGCCCTGCAAGGACCGTTGAAACTGCTCTCCACCCTGAAGGGCAAGCTGCCCTATCCTGTCGCCGGCGCCATTATCAAAAGATTCGGTGAAGACACTGAATTGGGAACCAAGCTCGATGGCCTGGCGATCGCCGCAGAATCTAACAGCCGTGTAATTTCTCCAGCTGATGGAACCGTTGAATTCGCAGGAACTTTCCGTTCCTATGGACAACTCTTGATCTTGAATGCCGGAGAAGGCTATCTGGTGCTGCTTGCTGGCATGAAGCAGATATCAGCGGAGATGGGCCAAACGGTAAGAGTGGGCGAACCGGTAGGTCTCATGGGCGATGGTCCATCAACTCTGGCCCTTCTGGGCGAGACGGCCGACCACACCCACCCCGTGTTTTATGTTGAGTTCCGCAAAGACAATGCGCCTGTTGATTCCACCACCTGGTGGGATGCTGGCCGAAGAGAGGCTATGAAATGAAATTGAATAACCGTTTGAAGAATGCCGGACTTGTTGCATTGGGGGCTGCTGCAGCCCTGGCTGGCGTTCAGGCCATCAATATCGCCACGGCCTCCACCAATGCCGACACCTACAAATTGCTCAATCTCTTCGGCGAGGTCTATGACCGCGTGCGCTCTGACTATGTCGAGAAGCCCGACGAACAGAAGATGATGGAAGCCGCCATCAACGGCATGCTGATGTCGCTCGATCCGCATTCAAGCTACATGAACGCCAAAGAATCCGCTGACATGAACGTCAAGACCCGCGGCGAATTCGGCGGCCTTGGCATCGAAGTCACCATGGAAAACGGCGTCATCAAGGTGGTGGCTCCCTATGACGATACGCCCGCCAAGAAGGCCGGCATCATGGCCAATGACCTCATCGTGAAGATCGACGGCAAGGAAGTGCAGGGCAACACGCTGAATGATTCAGTGGACAAGATGCGCGGCCCCGTGGGCTCGCCTGTCACCCTCACCATCGTGCGCGACAAGAAGGAACCCTTCGACGTCAAGATGAACCGCGACACGATCAAGATTGAATCGGTCAAATACAACAAGGAAGGCGATGACATCGGTTACATCCGCATCTCGACCTTTAATGAGCAGGCCGAAAGCGGCTTGCAGAAAGCCATTGCCGATCTCGACAAGCAGATGGATGGCAAGGTGAAGGGTTATATCCTCGACCTGCGCAACGATCCGGGTGGCTTGCTCAACCAGGCCATTGGCGTGTCGGACGTGTTCATGGACAAGGGCGAAGTGGTCTCCACCCGTGGCCGCCTGCCCGACCAGGTGGAACGCTACACCGCCACCAAGGGCGACCTGATCAATGGCAAGCCACTTGTCGTGCTGATCAATGGCGGCTCGGCCTCGGCTTCGGAAATCGTGGCCGGCGCTCTGCAGGACCAGAAGCGCTCCACCACCATCGGCACAAGGTCCTTCGGCAAGGGCTCGGTGCAGACCATCATTCCGCTGGGCAATGAAGGAGCGATCCGTTTGACCACGCAGCGCTACTACACCCCGTCAGGCCGCTCCATCCAGGCCAAGGGCATTGATCCGGATATCCTGATCGAAGAACCGCTGCCGCCCGAACTTCAGGGCAAGAATGTTTCGACCGAAGGTGAAGCCGGCCTCAATGGCCATCTGGCCAATCCAAATGGCGGTGAAGAAGGCGGCGGCTCATCTGCCTATGTTCCAGAGGACAAGGGCAAGGACGAACAGCTGAAGGCGGCTATCGCTTTCATTCACGGCGAAAAGGTTGTCACAAATGTGAAGCCAGCTGACCCGGCGAAAGTGGACGACAAGGCCAAGCAGTCGAACTGAGCTTTCGGTAGCACAATTCAAACCCTCCCCTCACCGGGGAGGGTTTTTGTTTGGAGCGTACTGAAAGAGCTGCGACAAAAAATACCGGCGAGCCCCTTGGCCCGCCGGTTCCCGTTGCAGGGGTGTTTGTTGAAACTCAGTGCTTGGTGGAAAGTGCCTGCACGTCCAGCTTCTCGTTGACGAGAATTTTGCCGGGCGGCCCGAGTGTGCCTTTTTCCTGGCCGTCGATCATGTAAGCGAGGCGGCCACCATCGCGCGTCAGGGCCACCAGGCCATCGCGGTTCGGCACATTGTAGGTATCACCGGTATTCAGCATCTGGGTCATCACGGCGATGCCCTGCTGGTCTTCGATGCGCAGCCAAACGGGAGCCGTGGCCTTCAGCACCACATGGGCATCCTTGTTTTCAGAGCCATAGACGCGGCCATCCGATGGCTGCGGGATTGGGTTGGTCGAGGCGACTGTGATCTGATCGGCCACCTTGATCCGGTCTTGAATCTTCTTGGACTTTACCGGAGCGGCGGCGGCAACCTGCTGTACCGGCTTCGCTGCCAGCTTGGCATCAGCCACATCGCCATTGATCAAGGCATTGAGTGCATCACCATCCACATCAGGAGTTGAAGCGTCCGCAACCTGCTGCACAGGAGCTGTAGGCGCCTTCACCTGCGGAGCAGCGGGCTTCTTGATAACGGGTTCTGAAATGGCAACCTGATCCGCTGGAGCAGTTTCACCCACCGAACCGGAAGACATCCAATGAATGCCGGCAAACATCAGGAAGGCTGCGGCAACTGAAGCAATCACGCCACCTGAACCACCCGGATAATTGGCCAGGCGAATATTGAGCGAAGGGATTTTCGGAAGCCTGCCGAAGGCCAGCACCTTGGCGCTGGACAGAACCGGCGGACGCGCCGGATGATAGGACTGACGCACCACCGGCGGCGGCGGCAGGAATGACAGCAGATGCTGGATCAGTGGCTCGGTCTCAAAGCCAAGATAATGCGCATAGGCTGCAATCATCTCCATCGCTTCCATGCGCGGCGGCATGCGGGTGAGATCGCCCAGTTCGATGGCATCGATATGATAGGGATGAATGCCGGTGGCTTCGGCCACCGCTTCCAAACTCATCGCGCGGCGTTCACGCTCACGGGCGAGAAAAAATCCAACTTCAGCGGCAGGGGCTGCATCGCCATCGGGCTTGCGGCGCGGCTCAGAAAACATCTGGGGCTGGCGGCGCGTGGCAGTAAACTCGGGCACTTCGATGGTCATTTTGCTCAACTCTACAAACGTTAACGCGAAGCCAACGGGCCGCGCATCAGCTGAGAATGAACAAAAATGGTGAATGCCAGATTAAACTTGAATCAAATCAACGCTTAAATTTCAACGCCATTATCTTTGGCAAAGTTCGCGAGATCGGCACGGATGGAATGCTTGCCGCTTTCGAGCAGCGGCTGCATGAAGTCCCACAGCTTGGCCTGATCCACGGAGCGGATCATCGCCTTCACCGGGCCAATGCCGGAAGGCACCATGCTCATCGACGTGAGGCCCACACCGATCAGACCCATGGCTTCGAGTGGGCGGCCACCCAGCTCGCCGCAGAGCGTCACCGTCTTGCCGTGCTTCTTGCCTTTCTCGACAATCATCCGCATCGCACCCAGCGCTGCAGGCGAAAGCGGATCGTAGCGGCCCGCGAGTTTCGGATTACCGCGGTCTGCCGCAAACAGGAACTGCACAAGATCATTGGAACCAACAGAAGCAAAATCAACCATCGGCAACAGATTATCGAGCTGCCACAGCAGCGAAGGGATTTCGATCATCGCCCCCAGCTTCAGGCTTTTGGGAAGCGGGTGCCCACGCGCCTTCAGCCAGTTACGCTCCTTGAACACCAGGTCGCGCGCAACTTCATATTCTTGCACATCGGCAATCATCGGGAACATGATCTTCAGATCATCGCCCGCCGCCGCCAGCATCATGGCGCGCACCTGCAGATTGAACAGAGCCGGCCGTTCCAGTGCCATGCGGATCGAACGCCAGCCCAGAGCCGGGTTCTCCTCGCGCGGTTGGCGCAGGTAATGCAGCGTCTTGTCAGCCCCGATATCCAGCGTGCGGAACACCACGGGCTTGCCGCCTGCCTGATCCAGAATACTTTTGTAATGCTTGATCTGCGATGACAGGCGCGGGAAGCGGTTGGCCATCATGAAATGCAGTTCAGTGCGGTAAAGCCCCACGCCTGCTGCACCCGACTCGTGCAGATGCGGCATATCCACCACCAGGCCCGCATTGATATTGAGCGTGACCTGCTGGCCGTCTTTGGTTATGGACGGCATTTCGCGCAGCGCCTTGAAACGCGCCTGCTTGCTGGCCTGAAAGCGTACTTTCTCAGCGTAGGATTTTTCCAGCTCCGACGACGGCCGGATGAAGATTTCGCCCGTGCCGCCATCGACGATGATGGCATTGCCTTCATCGACAAGATTGACCACACCTTCGGCCTGGCCCACGGCGGGAATGCCTAGCGCGCGCGCCACGATAGCCACATGGCTGGTCTTGCCGCCCTCCTCGAGGATCACACCGCGGATCTTGCTGCGGTCATAATCCAGCAATTCCGCTGGGCCCATATTGCGCGCCACGATAATGGTATTGGCCGGCAAATCGGTGCGCGAAGCCGTGGCCACCGTGCCGGTCAAGCCCCGCAGCAGGCGGTTCGACAGGTCATCCAGATCATGCATCCGCTCGCGCAGATAGGGATCCGGCGTGCGCGACATGCGCGCCCGGTTATCATTCTGCACGCGCTCGACAGCGGCTTCGGCGGTCAACCCCGTACGCACCGTTTCCTTCAGTCGCCCCAGCCAGCCCTTGTCATGCGCGAACATCCGCACGGTTTCGAGAATATCATTGGAATCGCCGGCATCCAGCGCCTCATGGCCGGCCAGCAGTTTGTCCACTTCCGAACGCAGCGAGGCGATGGCCTCGTCGATGCGCGCCAGTTCCAGCGGGATGCTCTCGGCAATCATGTTCTGGATGCGCACACGTGGTTCGTGCAGCACCGCATGGCCCAGTGCCACGCCTTCGGCCAAGCTGTCGGACTTCAGAACCGCCGTGCCCTTTTCCGGGCCTTCACTGACCAGATCAGGGGCAGCGCCGAGAATGCCGATGCCAGCCAGAACTTCGGCCAGCACCATGGCCGTGGTTTGCAGCGCCTCTTCTTCCTCTTCGGTGTAATGCCGTCTGGTCTTGTTCTGCACAACAAGCACGCCAATCACCGAGCCGCCGCGCATGATCGGCACGCCCAGGAATGAGTGGAACAGTTCTTCGCCGGTTTCCGGCAGGTATTTAAACGACGGGTGGTCGACCGCTTCGGTAAGGTTGAGGCCGATGGCCTGCTCGCCGATCAAACCGACAAGGCCTTCGCCCACTTTCAGTTGCGATTTATGGACGGCCTCGGATTTCAGACCTTCGGTGGCGTAGAGTTCCAGCACCTTGTCGGGCCGCAGCACATAGACCGAGCAGACTTCCGCCACCATGTTACTGGCGATCATCTTGACGATACGGTCGAGGCGTACTTGTGCCGTTCCCGGCTCCGCCATCACCTCGCGAAGCCTTCTGAGAAGGACACGCGGGCCAAGTGCGGTTTTCAGCATCAACCTGTGTCCTTAGGGCCGGAGGCCCTCATGCCAGAAACGTTTCATCTTTCGAAGATGCCCCATGCCTCAGGCCTTGTCCAATCCATAAGCCGTGTGCAGCGCGCGCACCGCAAGCTCGGTATAGGCCTCATCAATCAGCACGCTGATCTTGATTTCAGACGTGGTGATGGCCTGGATATTGATGCCCTTTTCAGCCAGCGTCTTGAACATCAGGGCCGCAACGCCCGAATGGCTGCGCATGCCGATGCCGACGATCGACACCTTGGCCACATCAGCCGAATGGGTGCTGTCATTGAAGCCGATTTGCTCCTTCACCTTGCCCAGCACTTCAATCGCCTTGCGCAAATCCTTGCGCGGCAGGGTGAAGGTGAGATCGGTTGAAGCACCATCAGCGGACACATTCTGCACGATCATGTCGACGCTGATATCGGCTTCGGCCAGCGGCCCGAAAATGGCGGCTGAAACGCCGGGCTTGTCCTTCACTTTACGAAGCGAAATCTTGGCCTCGTCGCGCGAATAGGCGACACCGCTGACAACATGCTGTTCCATGCTCGAATCCTCTTGGCAAACGATGGTGCCGGGGCCGGTGCCGTCCGGCTTGTTCTGGTTGGGGCTGTCTGGCGGCTCAAAGGAAGAGCGCACCTGCAAGGGCACTTTATAGACCATGGCGAGCTCGACCGAGCGCGTCTGCAAAACTTTTGCACCCAGCGAAGCCTGTTCCAGCATCTCTTCGTAAGAGATACGGTCCAGCTTGTGGGCGGCGGTGACGATGCGCGGGTCTGATGTATAAACACCGTCCACGTCCGTATAGATATCGCAGGCCGCCGAAAGTGCGGCAGCCACAGCCACCGCCGATGTATCCGAACCACCGCGACCCAAAGTGGTGATGCGCTTGTCGGGGCCTAGGCCTTGGAAGCCGGTGATCACCGCCACCTGGCCCTGCTCCATGCGCTTTACGATTTCGCCGCCATTGATATTGGTCATGCGGGCCGAGCCATGCACGCCATCGGTTTCAATCGGGATCTGCCAGCCGGCCCAGGACCGCGCTGGAATGCCAATTTCCTGCAGCGCGATGGCCAGCAAGCCTGCTGTGATCTGCTCACCGGTGGCCACCACAGCATCATATTCGCGGGCATCATGCACTGGCGCCACCTGGCGGCACCATTCCACCAATTGATTGGTAGTGCCCGACATGGCCGAGACCACCACGGCCACATGATTGCCGGCCTTGACTTCACGTTCTACATGGCGCGCCACGTTGCGGATGCGTTCAACATCCCCAACCGAGGTACCCCCGAATTTCATGACCAAACGGCCCATAGGCCAAATTCCTTATATTTCAGAGCCTTGAGGGCTAATCCAAAATCGCTGCTGCAGTGCGATTGTCTCTTAGGCGAGAGGGGCAAGTTATGCAATAAGGAGGCGGAAATATTGGCTTAAATAGAATTGTGACAATGAATACATCTGCCCCTCTATCCACGCTTGACCCCGCCGAAGTGGAGAAATTCTCCAAACTCGCTGCTGAATGGTGGAACCCGAGGGGCAAAATGGGCGTGCTGCACAAGTTCAATCCAGTGCGCCTGGCCTGGATCAAGGAACAGGTTTGTGCGCGGCTGGGGCTGGACCCGCTGGTGCGCGAACCCTTCGAGGGCCTGCGCTTTCTCGATATCGGCTGCGGCGGCGGGCTTCTCTGCGAGCCGATGGCGCGCTTGGGTGCTTCGGTGGTGGGTGTCGATCCGTCCGAGAAGAACATCAAAACGGCACAGGTTCACGCCGCCGAAACCGAACTCGACATCGACTACCGCGTCGGCAAGGCCGAAGACCTGGCCGAGGCTGGCGAGAAGTTTGATGTGATCCTGAACATGGAAGTGATCGAGCATGTCGGCATGCCGCAGTTCTTTTTGCAGAATTGCTGCCAGATGCTGAAACCCGGCGGCCTGATGTTCGTGGCCACGCTGAACCGCACCATGAAAAGCTTCGGCCTCGCCATCATCGGCGCCGAATATGTCCTTGGCTGGCTGCCCAAGGGCACCCACGAATGGGAGAAATTCATCACCCCCGATGAGCTGCGCACCTGGCTCGAAGGTAACCAGACTCAGGTCAAAGCCGAAAGCGGCGTCACCTTCCACCCGTTAGCCAACGAATGGCGTCGCTCCAAGGACATGGGCGTGAATTACATGGTGGTGGGACAGAAGGATTAACTCGTTCTCTCGCACGCGGTAGAGACGTAAGGTTAGTTCCCATCCTCCGGCAGCATCGGCAGCGGATGCACCGCGATGCCCTCTTCCATCAGCTCGATGGCTTCATCCCGTGTGGCCTGGCCGCGAATGCCGCGTTCCTCGGATTCCTTGTAGTGAATCTTGCGGGCTTCCTCGGCAAACTTCGTGCCCACATCTTCTGAATGCGCGTCCACATGCTTGCGGTATTCACGCATCAGACGCATCATTTCAGCCGCACGCGGATCAGCGCCGCCGGCCATGCGCACCGGCAGATCAGGCTTGGTATTGGATTTGGCCGGAATGCCCGGCGCCATCAGCTGCTTTTCAACCTCGGTGGAGCCGCAATGGCTGCACGTCACCAGCCCGCGCTTCAATTGCTTGTCGAAAGCAGCGATCGAGGCAAACCAGCCATCAAATTCGTGGCCCTTGGCGCATTGAAGGTCGTAATGGATCATGAGCGTCAGTTAGTAACAGCGGTTTCGTGTTTCAAGCTGAACTTGCGGGCATTGGCCAACGTCGGAATGCGCGCGCGGGCATCAATCGATTGCGCCACGTCAATCTCGGCCAGCAGCACGCCGGGCTCGTCACCCTTGATTTCAGCGATGATCTCGCCCCAAGGATTGACCACCAGCGAATGGCCATAGGTCTCGCGCCCGCCCTCATGCTTGCCGCCCTGGGCGGCGGTGATCACGAAGCTGCCCGTCTCAATGGCGCGGGCTCGCTGCAGCACATGCCAATGCGCCTGCCCTGTGGGCACCGTGAAGGCGGCTGGGGTAACCAGCACATTGGCACCTGCTTGCGCCAGCGCATGATAAAGCAGCGGGAAGCGCACATCATAACAGATCGTCACGCCCAGCTTGCAGAAGGGCAGATCGACCACCACCGCATCCTTGCCGCCCTGATAGACCGCACTCTCGCGGTAAGTGTCGCCATTCGGCAAGTCCACATCATAGAGATGCACCTTGTCGTAAGTGGCAGCGATCTTCCCATCAGGTGCGAACAGCAGCGCGCGGTTCACCGCCATGCCATTCTCATGCTTCAGCGCCAGCGAGCCGATATGCAGCCAGCGCTTTAGTTCCTTGGCTAGGTCCGAAAAGCCCTTGACCGAAATGTTCTCGGCCTGAGGCGTGATCTTCTCTTTCATCTTCGGCCGGTCCGGCTCGAACAGATTGGTGATCTCTGGTGTGATAATGAAATCAGCGCCTTTGTCGGCAGCCTCGCGGATCAGTGCAGACGCATCCGCCAGATTGCGCGCCTCGTCGACGCCCGTGCGCATCTGAACCAGGCCGGCCTTGAATGTCATGCGGCAGCCAGCAGCGGATCAAGCCCGCCTTTTTCGTCGAGCGCATAGAGATCATCGCAGCCGCCAATATGCTGATCGCCGATGAAAATCTGCGGCACGGTGCGCCGCCCGCCGGAGCGCGCCATCATGCGCTGCCGCTCAGCCGGATCATAGGACACATCGATCTCGTTATACTCAGCGCCCTTTTCATGCAGCAGCACCTTGGCGCGCATGCAATAGGGGCAGAACTCGGTCGTATAAATGGTGATATCAGGCATCAGGATCGTCAGCTATTCAGTGTGCTCTTCAATATGCGGCTTGAAAGGCTGCTTCACAAGGGCAAAGGTCAACACATCCACGCGGGTTGCTCCTGCAGATTTAAGCGCCACCGTGCAGGCCGAAAGCGTGGCCCCGGTGGTACGCACATCATCAATCAGCAGGATGGATTTTCCGGTGACGGACTTGGCCGCCTTGAAGGCCCGGCGCATGTTCCTGCCGCGAGCCTCCGCATCCAAACCCACTTGCGAAGATGTGTGCTTCACACGGCTGAGAAGTTGCGGCGCATAAGGCTTGCCCGCGGCCTTAGCCAGATATTGCGCCAGAAAGCCCGCCTGGTTGAAGCGCCGCTGCCACAGCCTAGCCCAATGCAAAGGCACGGGGGCGATGAAGTCACACTCCGTAATCAAGCTCGCCCCGGCCCGCGCCATCTGCCGCGCCATGAACAGCCCGGCCTCGCTGCGGTCGCCATATTTGAAAGCATGGACGATTTCCTTAGCCACATCATCAAACAGCACGGCGGCCCGTGCCCGGTTCCATTCCGGCGGGTTGGTCAGCGCCTCGACGCTCACAATGCCAGCACCCGGATCATAGGGGAACGGAATGCCCAGCCGGTCACACACCGGATCGTCCAGCAGCCGCAAATTCTGCCAGCAGGCGCTGCACAGGCTGGCCGCATGCGAGACCCTCTCGCCGCAACCAAGGCAATGCGGCGGCAGCAATGCATCGAGGAAGCCCCGACCTGCCGCTTTGAGCACGGCCTTGACGGCGCCGAACTGGAACTGCCCCGGCTTTTCAGCTAGGTCCTCGCTCATG
This sequence comes from Aestuariivirga litoralis, assembly GCF_015714715.1. Taxonomy (NCBI): domain Bacteria; kingdom Pseudomonadati; phylum Pseudomonadota; class Alphaproteobacteria; order Hyphomicrobiales; family Aestuariivirgaceae; genus Aestuariivirga; species Aestuariivirga litoralis. The sequence goes on from NZ_WAHS01000002.1 coordinate 580,808, forward strand.
GATCCTGCCATTCCCAATATCTTTGACCGGGCACTGTATCTGGCGCGTCAAAAGAAGGCCAGCGCGGCCCAAAGCCCGCTTCTGGCTCATGTGGCAGATGATCTGGCCGAGCGGCTTTCAGTGATCAACCACCAGTTTGAGAATGTGCTGGTTATCGCTTCGCAGCCCGGCCCGTTTGTGCAGACGCTGCAGATGACCGGCAAATGCGGAAGCATTGAAGCGCGTGTTCCAGCGGCTGACGATGATCTGGGCCTGCCGCCGCTCACCTACAATGCCGTGTTCACTTTGCTGGATATGCATTGCGTGAATGACGTGCCGGGCTATCTCGCCCAATGTGCCCGCAGCCTGAAACCAGATGGTCTGTTTTTCTCCAGCTGCTTTGCCGATGAAACTCTGGCGGAGCTGCGTCAATCCTGGCTGGTGGCGGAAAGTGAAACGCGCGAAGGCGTGTCGCCGCGCGTAGCACCGATGATCGGCGTGCGCGAAATGGGTGGCCTGCTTCAACGCGCCGGTCTTGCTCTGCCCGTCACCGACAGCGACCGCCTCACGCTGCGCTATAAGGATGCGCTGGCTTTGCTGCGCGAGGTGAAAGCCTTTGGCTTTGCCAACCCGCTGCATGACCGGCGCAAAACTTTTACCTCGCAAGCAGTGCTAGCTGCTGCGCTGGCAGATTATCAATCCAGCAACGCCGATCCCGATGGCCGCGTGCGTGCTTCGCTGGATCTGCTCTGGGCCATGGCTTGGAAGCCGCATGAAAGCCAGCCGCAACCGAAAAAGCCAGGCAGCGCCACGGCGCGGATGGTCGATTTTCTCAAACCGGGTGATTATGAAAACTGAACTTGCCCGCGCCTTCGATCTGGGCCGCGACTTCACCTTCAATCTGGTGAATGTATCCGAGAACGAAACCTACAAGGTGGAGACCGATGACGGCCGCGCCTTCGCGCTGCGCCTCAACCGGCCCGGCTATCACACCCATGCCGAGCTCGCTTCCGAAATGGCATGGCTTGAGGCATTGCATGCTGAAAAAGTCATCGCCGCCGCCAATCCAGTGAAGGGCCGCAATGGCACCTATTTGCAAAGCCTGGGCGCGCGCGAGGCCATTCTGTTCGATTGGGAAGAGGGCCGTGAGCCACTGATCACTGACAACCTAATGGGCTTCGCGCATGAACTGGGCCGCATCGCCGCCACTCTGCACGGCCATGTGGAACGCTGGCAGCGACCTGCATTTTTCACCCGCCCCCGCTGGGATTTCTCGGCGGCGCTGGGCGAAGAAAGCCGCTGGGGCGATTGGCGCAAAGGCCTCGGCGTCACGGCAGAGTTGAAGCCGCTTTTCCAGCGCACCAGCGATCTAATCGAACGCCGCCTCAAGGCTTACGGCGAAGCGCCTGCGCGGTTCAATCTCATCCACGGCGATCTGCGCCTCGCCAATCTGCTCGACGACAAGGGTGCGATCAAAGTTATCGATTTCGACGATTCAGGCTTCGGCTGGCTGATGTATGATGCGGCCACCATGGTGTCCTTCCATGAACATGAAGCGCATGCGCCGGAACTGATCGCCGCCTGGGTGGAAGGCTACCGCACCCGGCGTCCGCTGGCGAAGGATGATGAGAATGAAATTTCCACGTTCATCATGTTCCGGCGCTTGCTGCTCGTGGCCTGGCTGGGCACGCATAGCGAAATTGATCTCGCCCATGAGTTGAAGCCCACTTATGCGGAACAGACGACGGCCCTCTGCGAAGCCTATCTCGCCCGCTTCGGCTGATCGGCGATGAAGCCTGGCAGATGCGCGGCTTCCGGCTTGCCCGCAAGTTTCCGCGCCATTCGCACCGCCTTGTCAAAATCGCGCTTCAGAAGTTTTCGCGCGATCAGCGGCCGGTAATAATCAGCCCAGGCAAATTCGGCATAGGGTGCTGGTGATTTGAGGAAGCCGCCTTCCTGCCGCACAAAACCTGCGAGGCTGCGGTAAGGGTCATCCTGCATATCTTCAATATCGCGCGGAATGGCTGCTGCTGTTTGCTTCCGCCCATCCCCATCGAAGGGATAAAGCCAACCCTTGGCCTCCATCTGTGCCCAGAAATCCGCCACTGGCAGCGTGGAAAGATCTGCCACCAGCACCACAGGTGCGGTTTTAAAACCTTCCTCCAGCAGCGCAAAGGCCAGGTGATGATGATCAATCACATAAAGCTTGGTCTTTGGCCCCGCCACCACGCGCATGGGGTTATCGAGAATGAAATCGACAAGCTCTTGCGGTTCACGCAACCGCGCATGCAGGCCCCGGCGCTTGGCTTTCACCAGTTTCATTCCCACCGCAATTTGCGTGGGGCGCAGGGCTTTGACGGAAACGCTTTGGTGGCTCATCGCCAAAGCCTAGTGCGGATCACACCAAAAGCAAAATGACCGGCGAGGCATAAACCCCGCCGGCCTGCAGGTGCCGTGTTTGTTAAAGCTTGGTGCCGGCCTGTGACGAGGCGACAGCCTTGGCCGCGTCAATCAAAGGCTGGGCCGCAGCCACGCAATCCTTGATGCTGGTGTCCTTGCCGCACATCACGCCAATGGAAACACCCTTGCCGAGCTGCAGGCGGAAGCCCTGCCCCTTGCCCATCATCATCATGCCAGGCCCACCACCCGGGCCGCCCATGCCAGGCCCGCCACCCTGGTCACCCATGCGGTGGTCGCCGTGATGGCCACGATGGCCCCATCCCCACCAGCCGCCACGGTCATCATCACCACGCGGCGGTGGCGGCGGTTGACCATCGTCATTGTTGTCAGCGGTTTGGGTGTTCTGCTGGTCAGGCGCCGGCGGATTGGCGGCGGAATTCTCGGCATAGGCCACGCTGCCCAGAACCGAAAGCACGGCAACGCCCAAAAGCAATTTCTTCAACATCTTGATACTCCATTGTTACAACCGGTCCACGTTCGGGAGAACCAGTTCGTTGCATAAGGGACGAAGGCTTGCGGCCATTCCGTCGCCTCATGCGCAATGGAAATATTTCGGATTTTAGATTGAAAGTCCGCCGTCAATCACCATGGCCTGGCCGGTGACAAAGGCACTTTCATCGCTGGCCAAATAAGTGACCAGCGCTGCAATCTCATCCGCCTGCGCCAAGCGGCCCATCGGCTGGCGGGCCACGAAAGCAGCCCGTGCCTTTTCATAATCACCCTGGGCACGCATGCGGTCATGCAGGCTCGGTGTATCCACCGTGCCGGGGCATATGCAATTGCAGCGCACACCCTTGGTCACAAAATCCGCCGCCACCGATTTGGTGAGGCCGATCACGGCGGCTTTCGATGCGCCGTAAGCCATACGGTTGGGCAGGCCCCGCACCGAAGAGCACACCGAAGCCATGTTGATGATCGAAGCGCCACCCTTGGCCAGCATGCCCGGCAGATAGGCCTTGATCATGTGGAAATGCGATTTGACATTGAGGTCAAACGAAAAGTCCCAGTCCTTGTCCTCGGCATCGAGGATGGTGCCGGCATGGACATAGCCCGAGCAATTGAACAGCACATCAATGTTGCCGGTCTTGGTGGCAGCGGCGGCGATGGATTCAGGTTTCAGCACATCGAGCACCAGAGTGGAGATGCTGGCATGCTCCTTGGAAAGCTCCTTGAGCAGGTCTTCACGGATGTCTGTGGCCCAAACTTTGGCACCTTCTTGGGCTAAAGCCAAAGCGCTGGCCTTGCCGATGCCCTGGGCTGCCGATGTCACCAAAGCTGTCTTTCCGTTCAAACGTCCCGTCATTTCAATCTCCTGTTGGGCGCACCATAGGGGCCGCGCCCGCCCTTTGTCCACCAAGGCCCAGTCATCTCGCTATGGTTAACGCCGCATTAACGATTGCCCACGCAAATTGCCTCAGGAATCGAATAAAGCACCATGCGCCGCGATGAACTGAAACAGCCGCTGCATAAGCGAAATACGGCCGCAAGGCTCTGGCAACAGAGGCCGTCGGCGCTTGTCTCGGCCTATGCGATCATGCTCTGCGTCTATGCTGGCAGTGGCGTCTGGCTCACACGCCAACATGCGCCCTTCGCCGGCGAACCCGTAGTCACCGTCGCCATGGCGCCAATTGAAGTCACCGAGAATCTCGACATGGCGCAATCGGTGGTCAAGCAAGACAAGCTGGCTACGGAAGAGGAAGACGCTGTCGATGTGACGACCGCGTCCACTGACATTGCACCGTCATCGACGCGCCAGAAGATCACCAAGATGGACAGTCACGTCACCATCATCACCAACAGTAGGCCAAGCCTGGTGAAGGCTCCGGTCGAAGCCGTCACTGAAACAAGCGATCAAGGCCCTCTGCCCAAGATCGCCAGCAATGGTGCACGGCCTGCGGATGTTTACGCCAAGAAGGCTTCGCTGAACGATCTTCATTCCGATGCGCCCAAGATCGTACTGATCCTCGGCGGCATGGGCCTCAACGAAAAACTCACCCGCACCGCCATCACTCAATTGCCTTCGGAAGTGACTTTTGCTTTCGCACCTTATGGCAACAATGTGCAGGCCCAGGTGGACAAGGCCCGCGACGAAGGCCATGAAATTTTCCTGCAATTGCCGCTGGAGCCGGTGGGCTACCCCGCCAACAATCCGGGCCCGCGCACCTTGCTTGCCGATGGTGACGCCGCCACCACGCGTGAGAATCTCAATTGGCTGCTCAGCCGCTTTGCCGGCTATGCCGGTGTGATCAATTATATGGGCGGGCGTTTCCTCTCGACACCTAACGCCACCAAATCGCTGCTCAGCGAGATCAAGTCACGCGGCCTGAATTTCGTGGAAGATGGCTCCGGGCCGATGACCTCAACCGATCAGGTCGCTGGCCCGCTCAACATGCCCATCCGCCACGGCACCAGCGTGATCGACCAGAACCCTGATCCAAGCGCTATCACTGCCGCACTCGACGCACTTGAGCAACAGGCGCAGGGCGGGGAGATCGCCATCGGCACCGGCTCTGGCCTTGATGTGACGATCAGCACTGTCAAGGAATGGATTGGCGAAGCGCAAACCCGCGGCGTTGTGATCATCCCCGCCAGTGCCGCCTTTGTGGGCTCACGCGGATAATGATCCGGCCTGATATTACCGCTTACCGCCCTTGCGTGGGCATCATGCTGTTCAACAAGGCGGGCCTCGTCTGGATTGGCCGCCGCTTTGAAAAGCAGAATGACGATGGTATCGGCAAATGGTGGCAGATGCCGCAAGGCGGCATTGACGAAGGCGAAGACATCGAAGCCGCCGCGCGCCGCGAGCTTTACGAGGAAACAAGTGTCACTGCCGTTTCGCTGATGAAAGAATCCGAGCGCTGGTACACTTATGATCTGCCGGACCATCTGATCGGCCAGTCTTGGAAGGGCAAATATCGCGGCCAAAAGCAGAAATGGTTCGCCTTCCGCTTTGAAGGCAAGGATGAAGACATCAATCTCGTCGTGCCCGGCCACAAGCAGGAATTCGACGAATGGCGCTGGGCCAAGATCGATGAGCTGATCGAGCTGATCATCCCCTTCAAGCGCAAGCTCTATGAAGAGTTGGTGCAGGACTTCCGCGCACTCGGCGCCTAGTCACACACTTCATAGGCGAAGATCGCCTTGTTCCACCGGACAACATTTACGTCCTGACGCAGACCGGCACGCGTGGCGGGATCAGCTTCATACAGAACCATAGCCTCTTCGCGTGTGCTGACATCGAGAACCAGAAGACTCCCAATCGGCGTCTTGCCATCATCGGTCCGCAGGCTTCCGGCGCACAGGATCTTGTCCTTGATCGACTGTTCGTAAGCCCAGTGTGCATCCATCAGAACGCGGTCCTGACGCAGCCTCACGCCATCAGCCGAATCCCGCGCCGTGATCATCCATGCCATGGAGCTGTCTCCTCATCTTGTGGCCTAGGCCTCGAACGAAATCCTGGTGCCGAACGCATCAACCGCTGCGGCTTTGACGCCTGAAATGGTAAAGCCCGAAAAGCCCGCAGCACCACGATCCACTTTCAGCTCACCATTCTTTTCGAATTGGTACACATCACCTTCTGGTGCCACGTCCGTGAAGGCCGTTAGAAAGTGCGAATGTTCGCCATTGTCTTGCAGCGTGACGCGTCTGATGCCTGTCGCGCCATTCGGGTGTTGCTGGAATTTTGGATTCCAGAAATTCTCTGGAAAATGCTGTTGGCAGCGAAAGAATGCGGCATTCGGAAAATCCGGCTGCGTAGTGAAGGCCAAGGTGAAAGCCACTTGTGTCTCGCTGCCATCTGGCCGCTTGGCCTTGCGCTCGAAGAAGAACGGCTCATAGGGGCCAATGCCTGCACTCCGGAAAGCAGCCGCATCACCTTTTGCGTCGACACTATCGAGTACGAACATGGCCAAGCCTTCGCGCTGCGCCAGATAGTCCCGCACGAAAGCGCCGAAACTGAAATGCTCTGGCCGATGCTCCGGAATGGATGCAGCATCGCCCACCGTGATCAATTCAAGAAACGAACTGCCAAACTGCACGATGCGGTTATGTGTGCCCCAGGGATGCATGTTGCGCGCACCCACCTGAAAGCCGAGGCTCTGATAAAACGCACCCGCCGCATCCAGATCGTTGACGGCAAGCACAAGATGATCAATGCGGCGCGCCGAGACTGGCATCAGCCCTCGTCAAATCCGCGCCGGCCCGGCCTGCGCCGCTGGATATTGGGCGGCGGCAACGGAGGCGTGCCATCTTCACTCAATGCGCGGCGCAAGCGCCTGAGGATCACGCCACGCTGCTTGTCACCAGCGGCCTGATCCAGCGTCTCCTGCACTTCGCGCAGCAGGCCCTGATAATCATTGTCCCAATCCGGCTTCGCCACGAGAGCATGTTCAAGCCGCGGCATGTCTTGCGAGGCCTGTTCCACCAGCCGTGCTATGGGGCCAGAAATTTCATACGCCTCGTCCAACGCGGGCCGGATGATGCGGTCTTCAGCAATGATTTTGTCCTTGGCATCCCGTGCCAAATTGATCTGCCGCTCTTCTTCGCCGTGCGTGATGAACACATTGCGCGCGATGGGCTTGCGCTCCTGCAGCCATTGCACCAGTTCCGGCCCATCAGCATGGCCGGAATAATCCTCGACGGAACGGATGGTGGCGGCCACTTTCACATCCTCACCCATGATGCGAACGGATGACACGCCTGACTTCAATTCCGCCCCCAATGTGCCCACCGCCTGATAGCCCACAAACAGCACGGTGGTAGACGTCTTCCACAAATTGTTGCGCAAATGGTGCCGGATGCGCCCCGCCTCCGCCATGCCCGAAGCCGAGACCACGATGAAGAATCCGGTAAAGCGATTCAGCGCCTTTGAATCCTCCACCGACTCCGTGGTCTTCACCAAAGGCGAATTGAACGCCCGCGCCAGGTCCGAGCCGTTTTCCAGCTCTGTCGAATGCTTGCGGAAAATCTGCGTGGCTTTGCCAGCGAGAGGCGAGTCAATAAACAGCGGCGCTTGCGGCACCCGGCCCTGCTCCATCAGCATCACAATGTCTGTGACCACTTCCTGCGTGCGCTCCACCGCGAAGGAGGGAATAAGCAGTACACCATTGCGCTTGGCCGCTTCAGTGAGTTCGGCTGCCAGCAACTCGCGGCGCTTGTCCTGACTGCGCTCAAACCGGTCATAGCCCCCATAGGTCGACTCGCAGACCACATAGTCCCAATCGGTCGGGCCTTCCGGGTCGGGCTCCAGCATCATGTTGTCCGGACCGATATCACCGGAGAACAGCAGGCGGATCGGCTTGCCACCCTCTTGTTCAATCTCGGTTTCAATCGACGATGAACCCAGCAGATGGCCGGCATTCCAGAACCGCATGCGGATGCCGGCGGCGGGCGAGAACCATTCCTTGTAAGGGTGTGGCTCAAACTGCTCCAGCGCCGCCATGGCATCGAGCAGCGTATACATCGGCTCCACCTCCGGCTTGCCCTTGCGCGCCGAACGAACATTCAGCTGTTTCACTTCCATTTCCTGGATATGGCCCGAATCCGGCAACATGATCGCGCAGAGATCTGCCGTACCATTGGTGCAGTGAATCTTGTTCTTGAACCCGTGCCGCGTGAGCTTGGGCACCACGCCGGTGTGATCAATATGCGCATGGGTCAGTACCAGCGCATGCACCGTGCCCACATCGAAAGGAAACGGCCGGTAGTTGAGCTGGTTCATGCTGCGCGAGCCCTGGAACATGCCGCAATCGACCAGCACCTTGGCCTGCTCGGTTTCGATCAGGTAGCAGGACCCGGTGACGGTGCGCGCGGCACCGTGGAAATGCAGTTTGACGCTCATGATGTTTCACTCATGGAATTTTGAGGCCAAGCGCCAGCAGCGCATCCCAGGCCCCTTCGGGTGTATCGGCAAAGGTGAACAGCTCAAGGTCTTTGCGGTTGATCAGACCGGCTGTCGCAAAATGCTCAAAATTAATGGCCGTGTTCCAGAACTTTGAATCATACAGTACCACCGGCAAAGGTTTGGTCATCTTGCCGGTTTGCCGCAGCGTCAATAATTCGAACAGCTCATCCATCGTGCCAAAGCCGCCAGGGAAAACCACCAGCCCCGCAGCGCGCATGGCAAAATGCATTTTGCGCATGGCGAAATAGTGAAAGCGAAAAGTGAGATCGGGCGTCGAATAGGGATTGGGTTCCTGCTCGCGCGGCAATGTGATGTTGTAGCCGATCGAAGGGGCTCCGGCGTCATAGGCGCCGCGATTGGCCGCTTCCATGATGCCCGGCCCGCCACCGGTAGCGATCACATTTTGCTTTGCCGCACCGCTGGTGTCTTTCGCACCGCCCTTTTCAGAACAGATGCGGGCAAATTCCTGTGCCGCCTCATACCAGCCTGATGAATCTTGCTCGCGCACCCGGGCCGAGCCGAAGACGACGACGGTTGATTCCACATTGCGAGCGCGAAGATTTTCTTCGGCCTTTAGGTATTCGAGCTGGAAGCGGATGCCACGGGTGGAATCGCCCAGTACAAAATCCCGGTCCACCGCAGGCAGGCGGTAAGCCGGATTTTCCATCTGCAATTTGTTTGAAGGCCGGTCGCTCATATGTCCTAGAGCTATACCAGATCACGCCCGTTTTGAATGAATTATTCGAAACTCACCAAACGCCGCGTAATGCACCTCGGATATATTGGAAGAAGCCGGGATGATACCAAACGAGGCCATCATCTGTGATAGGGTGCGACTTAACCTGCTTTTTCCATACCGCCTTCACGGCATTGGCAACGTGCTCAAGCGCTGCTGCGGTCTGCAAGAGGGGATAGGTAATGAAATTATCTTCCGGCCCCGGTTCAATCGGTACCTGGGTGATGATATTGCCGGTATCAATGCCTGCATCCACCAGATGCACTGTCACACCACATTCAGTGCGGCGGTTTTCGGCCAACGCCCAATATGCACCATGCGCACCACGATAGCGCGGCGTGATACCCTGATGGGTATTGATGAATGTAGTTTTCACACTGCCCAACGTCTTTTTGCCGATGATACGTGTGCCGTTCACCACCACCACTTCAGGCCTGTATTTCTGCAGCAGCACACGACATTCATCACCATTCACACTGCTGACACGGTGGATGAAGTCACTGACCGGAGGCGTCGACTCCAGACCGTGAAGGCGGCTGAGATAGTTTAAACGCTTTGCACTCATAAGCCGCAACACAGGCCTGATCAAAGCAACAAAAGCCAGTTGGCTGACCACAGGCATAACACCAATTCTCTTCATACGGAGTTTAATCAGATTGCGCTTTGAAACTCCATCCTCAATGAGGATGGGAAAGGGACCAAAGCGGGAAACAAGATCATTATACACGATCCATGTCGTGCTTTTGTCGGTGCCAAGCATAAGGAGTGAGTTGTTCATCATCGTCTCAGAACGTAGCGCAACTCAAAATAGATCAGGAAATCTCAAGGTTCAGTGTATTTCCGCAGCTCTTCTTCACGCATATGGTGAAGATTAGCGCGAAGCATTCGCCCCAACGGAAATCTGGCGTCACATTTTCTAAAAATGTGCTCTATTCCACGTCAGCGACGAAGTTCTCTATGGCGCAATAGATTTTGTGAGGGCCTATTCTGAGTCGACGAAATATCAGGCCTAGAGTTCACCCTCAACGCATTTCTTGGCGAGAGCCTTGTACTGCTTTTCGGTGAACTGGATCGGGTTGCCGCCGGCGGACGGATCCTTGATCGCCATCGCTGCCACCTCGCCGAGACGTTTGGTATCGATGCCAATGTCTGCCAGCGTATGTGGAATGCCGAGGTCCTTGCGCAAAGCCAGAACCCATTTCAGGAAACCATCAAAGCCGCCCTTGATCTCAAGATAGGCAGCCGCACGCGCAAAATCCTTCTCGATCTTCTTGCGGTTGGCGACGAGCACATAAGGCAGCACAATGCCGTTGAGCAACCCGTGATGCGCATCATAAAGCCCGCCAATCGGATGAGATAGTGCGTGGACGGCGCCAAGGCCGCGCTGGAACGCCGTGGCGCCCATGGTGGAGGCCATGAGCATGTTGCCGCGTGCATCCAGATCCTTGGGCTTCTTCACAGCGGTGGCCAGGTTGTCCTTGATCAAAAGCATGCCTTCCAGCGCGATGCCTTTGGACAGCGGATGATAAAACGGTGCAGAGTAAGCTTCGATGCAATGCGCCAGCGCGTCAAAGCCCGTGGCCGCCGTGAGCTTGGCTGGCAAACCGACAGTGAGTTCCGGATCAAGCAGTGCCACTTTCGGCATGATCGCCGGATGGAAGATGACCTTCTTCTCATGCGTGTCGGGATGCGTCACCACACCTGCGCGGCCTACTTCGGAACCCGTACCTGCCGTGGTGGGGACAGCAATGATCGGCGAGATCCGGGATGCATCAGCGCGCGTCCACCAATCCCCAATGTCCTCCAGATCGAACACCGAGATCGACTGGCCATGCATGAGGGCAATCATCTTGCCGATGTCGAGGCCCGAACCGCCACCAAAGGCAATCACGCCATCATGCATGCCCATCTTGTAGGCCTTCACGCCCGCAATGATATTGGCCTCCACCGGATTGGGCCGCACATCGGAGAACAGCTGAACGGGTAGGCCGGCAGCCTTCAGATCGGCCAGGATATCTGCCACCATCGGCGAGGCCGCAAGGCCAGGATCAGTCACGAACAGCGGGCGCTTGATGCCATTGGCCTTGCACAGATCAGCCAGTTCCTTGACGCGGCCTGCGCCGAATTTGATGGCGGTCGGATAGTTAAAATTGCGGTTCGGAATGGTCATCGCATCATCCTCAGATTTTTGTTCTCAAGTGGAAACTCTTCGGCCGGGTCAACGCCTCATAGCCGAGCGCGGACAAAGTGGCTCCCCGGCCCGTATTCTTGACCCCCGTCCAGGTCAACGCCGGATCTAGATAGTCGCAGCGGTTCATGAACACCGTACCGGTTTCGACCTTCTCGCCGATAGCCTGTGCGGCACCGGCATCAGACGTCCAGATCGCGGCGGTGAGGCCGAATTCGGAATCATTCATCAGCTGCACGGCCTCTTCATCGGAAGAAACCTTCATGATGCCGACAACCGGCCCAAAGCTCTCATCGCGCATCACACTCATCTGATGGTTCACATCGGTGAGGATTTGCGGCGCGAGGTAGGGCGTACCCTTTTTGCTGGCGGCAAAAGCCTTCTCATCAATGTGAGCCTTTGCGCCAGCGCGCACGGCAGAGGCAATCTGCTTGCGCACAAAGGAAGCGGCATCGGCCTTGATCATCGGGCCCAAGGTCGTGGCTTCTTCCAGTGGCGACCCCAGCACATAACCCTTGGTCAGCGCCACAGCGCCATCGACGAAATCCTTGTACAATGACTTGTGCACATAGATGCGTTCAATGCCGCAGCAGCTCTGCCCCGAATTGAAGAAGGCGCCATCGACCAGATTCTCAACCGCATGGGACAGATTGGCATCGGAGCGCACATAGGCCGGGTCCTTGCCGCCGAGCTCAAGGCCCACCGACAGGAAATGGCCTGCAGCAGCACGCTCAATCGCCTTGCCGCCCGGCACAGAGCCGGTGAAACACACCATATTGGCCAGCTTCGACGAGATCACTTCGGAAGCCTGCTCATGGCTCATCACCAGATTGTGGAACAGGCCCTTGGGCAAGCCCGCCTTGGCAAAGGCCTTGGCGAAACGCTCGCCCACCAGCAGCGTATGCGACGCATGTTTCAGCACCACCGCATTGCCCGCCATGAGAGCAGGAATAATCGAATTGACGGCGGTGAGATAGGGATAGTTCCACGGCGCAATGGTGAACACCACGCCCAGAGGCTCGCGCTTGATGAACCGCGTAAACCCGGCCTTGGGATCAGGCACCACATTTTCCAGCGAAGACGCAGCAATGGAAATCATGTGCCTGGCGCGTTCTTCAAAGCCGCGCAATTCACCCGCGCCATAGCGCACCGGGCGGCCCATTTGCCAGGCGAGTTCGGGAATGATCTCATCCTTCATCGCCAGCATGGCATCCACCGCCGCCGTGCAATATTTTGCACGTTCAGCAATGGAAAGATTGCGCCAATCCTTCTGCGCATCGCGCGCTGCAAGGAATGCTGCATTCACTTCCTTTTTGGAAGCAAACTTCCGCTTGGCGACGACCGAGCCGTCAACTGGCGATAACGCCGTAATGCCTGCCGCCATGATCAGTACCGCTCGAAGCCGCGCTTGAGTTCAAGATCGGTGATGCGGCGGTCAAACTCAAACTGCTCCCACTTCGCCGTGTGAACATAATGATCGACCACATCATCGCCCATCACCGAGCGCAGGAATTTGGATTCGTCCAGCAGCGTCGTCGCTTCACGCAGCGTCTTGGGGATTTCACGCAGCTTGCGCGACGTGTCATAGACATCGCCTGAGGCCACCGGCTCCAGCTCCATCTTCTTCTCGATGCCATCAAGGCCGGCAGCGATGAGAGCTGCAAAGGCCAGATAGGGATTGAGATCGGCACCGCCCACGCGGCACTCGACACGGATCGCCTTGGTGTCGGCGCCGCAGATGCGGAAACCTGCGGTACGGTTATCAAAGCTCCACACCGCGCGGGTCGGCGCGAATGTACCGGCCATGAAACGCTTGTAGGAGTTCATGTAGGGCGCGAGGAAATAGGTGATCTCGGCGGAATGCGCGAGCTGTCCAGCCAGATATTGCTTCATCATCGGCGACATGCCGTGTTCGCCGGCCTTGTCCTGGAAATGCGAGGTCTTGCCATCGATCGACCACAGCGACTGATGGATGTGCGAGGAATTGCCGGCCATGCCGTAATCCCACTTGGCCATGAAGGACACAGCCTTGCCTACGCCGTAAGCAATTTCCTTGGCGCTGTTCTTGATGATCGCATGGGTATCGGCCATGCGCAGCGCTTCATCATACTTGACGTTGATTTCTTCCTGGCCTGGGCCCCATTCGCCCTTCGAATTTTCCACAATGATGCCCGCACCGGCCAAGCCGTTGCGCAGCGCACGCATGTAAACCTCTTCCTTCGAGGTCTGCAGGATGTTGTAATCCTCGATGTAATAGCCAGCAGTCTTGAGGTTGCGGTAGCCTTTGTGGAAGGCCTGTTCATAGGTGTCGTCGAACAGGAAGAATTCCAGTTCCGAGGCCATGTAGGCCTTCATCTTCATCGCCTCGAGGCGCTTCAGCTGCTTCTTCAGCATTGCGCGGGGCGAATGCGGCGTATCTTCGTGGGTGTGATGGTCCAGCACATCGCAGATTACCAGCGCAGTGCCCGGCAGCCACGGCGTCTTGCGCATGGTTGAGAGATCTGGCTTCAGGATGAAATCGCCATAACCCTTTTCCCAGGACGTGGCCTTGTAACCCGGCACCGGCTCCATTTCGATATCAACACCGAGCAGATAGTTGCAGCCATGGGTCTCTTCATAACCACCGTCCGCAAAGTATGCGGCATGGAAGCGCTTGCCGATCAGGCGGCCCTGCATATCCACCAAAGCGCACACAACCGTGTCGATGGTTCCGGCCTTCACCTCGGCCTTCAGCTGTTCCAAAGTCAGCATTCCGTTGCTCATATTTTTTCCCCTCCCAATTTTATGGCTGCCTGGATCAAAGGCACGGACAGCCGTTGCGCCCATTGTTGTTGATTACGTTCAGTCTCAAGGAGATCATTGCAGATTTCAATCATCAAGTGATGCAGCCCGCGCGGAGCTGCATGTAAATTCAACAGATGCATCACGCCGTCTTTCGGGCCGTAAGGCTCATTCAGCTTGGTCGCCACATCAGGGTAGGATTTCACCAGCTGCTGGGCCAGCCAGGCATCCCGGTCAAACAACAGGCCCAGATCAACCTCACGGCGCTTGTCCTTGTAGATGCGGGTGAAGGAATGGATCGAGATCACTGCAGTGGGTTGGGCCCGCGCCGCACGGTCATCAAGATGCACTTCCAAAGCATGGTTGAAGGGCCGGTAAACCTGCTGCGTGCGGGCCAGTCTGGCTTCTGCGCTGAGATTCTTGTTGCCAGGAATGTCGAAGACCTCGCTCACCTCCGGCATGGCACCGGGCGCTTCCGGCGGGCGGTTGCAATCATAGATCAGCCGTGAGAACCGCTGCAGAATAAGTGGCGCATCCAGCAGCCGCGACAACAACCGAGCGGTTCCGGCCGCACCAATGTCATAGGCGATGTGTCGGTTGAGATCGGCCTCACTTAGGCCCAGCCGGTTCAATCCCGCGGGCACAAGGTTTGAAGCGTGTTCACAGACCAGCACGAACGGCGAGCTGCCCTCTTCATTCACCCATTCAAAGACAGTCTCGCCCGCCGGTATAATTTCCATGCAAATCCCTCTGCGCAAACAATGTCGCAAAACCACCCTATGCCGCAAGCATCCCGGTGTGCGCTGCCGCAAGTGCGTCATCAAATGTCGCAAGCAACGCTCTCCATCGCCACGCCCTGCGCGAGAACGGCTTGAGGGATTGGTCCATGGCGCGGCAAGACGGCAATACAACAGATTTCATCATCATCGGTTCGGGCTCCGCAGGCTCGGTGCTGGCGTCGCGGCTGTCGGCTGACGCGAAGCATACGGTGCTGGTGCTGGAATATGGCGGCAGCGATATCGGCCCACTCATCCAGATGCCATCAGCCCTATCTTACCCAATGAATATGGGCCTCTATAATTGGGGCTTCGAAACGGAAGTGGAACCCAATCTCAACAACCGCAAGCTGGTCACCCCGCGCGGCAAGGTGTTCGGCGGCTCATCCTCGATCAATGGCATGGTCTATGTGCGCGGCCATGCGCGCGATTTTGACACTTGGTCCGATATGGGCGCCACCGGATGGGCCTATGCCGATGTGCTGCCCTATTTCAAACGGCAGGAAAATGTTGCGGAGGGCGACCCCGCCTGGCGCGGCAAGGATGGCCCGCTTTATGTGAAACGCGGCAACCGCCGCAATCCGCTCTACAAAGCTTTTATCGAGGCAGGCCGGCAAGCCGGTTATCCGGTCACGCCCGACTATAATGGCCAGCAGCAGGAAGGCTTCGCCGACATGGAAATGACGGTGCACAAGGGTGTGCGCTGGTCAGCTGCCAATGCCTATCTCTGGCCCGCCTTCAAAAAAGGCCGGATCGGTCTGGAAGGCCGCGCCTTCGCCCGGCGCATTCTGCTGGAAGGCAAAAAGGCCGTCGGCGTTGAATATGAACAAGGCGGCGAGATCAAGCGTGCCTTTGCGCGCCGCGATGTCATTGTCTCGGCCTCCACAATCAATTCACCCGCTCTGCTGGAACGCTCCGGCATCGGCGCACCTGCGGTGTTGAAAAAAGCCGGCGTCGATGTCGTCCACGCGCTTCCCGGTGTGGGCGCCAATCTGCAGGACCATCTGGAAGTCTATTTTCAGCTGCGCAGCCTGCAGCCCGTCACCCTCAACAGCAAGCTCGGCCTGATTTCCAAGGGCATGATCGGTCTGGAATGGCTGTTGTTCGGTACCGGCCTCGGCGCCACCAACCATTTCGAAAGCTGCGGCTTCATCCGCTCAGCCGCAGGAATTGAATATCCCAATATCCAATATCATTTCCTGCCCGCCGCCATGCGCTATGACGGCACCGCCGCCGTGGATGGCCACGGCTTCCAGGTCCATGTGGGGCCGATGCGTTCAAAATCGCGCGGCCATATCCACATCAAATCGCCGGACCCCAGGCAGAACCCGGAAATCTTCTTCAACTATATGTCGCATCCTGATGACTGGAAAGAATTCCGCGCCTGCATGCGCCTGACCCGCGAACTGTTTCAACAGGAGGCGATGAAGCCTTTTGCCGGCGACGAAATTCAGCCCGGCTCTGGAGTTGTGAGCGATGCCCAACTTGACGCCTTCATCAAGGAACATGCCGAAAGCGCCTACCATCCGTGTGGCACCTGCCGGATGGGATCGGTGAAGGACAAGATGGCGGTGGTTGATCCGCAATGCCGTGTCATCGGTATGGAAAACCTGCGCGTGGTGGATTCCTCCATCATGCCGCAAGTGACCAATGGCAATCTCAACGCACCCACGCTGATGATTGGCGAAAAGGCCGCCGATCACATTCTGGGCAAGCAGCCGCTCGCGCCGTCCAATCTGGAGCCCTGGATCAATCCGAAATGGAAGAAGAGCCAGCGTTAGGAATTACGCCGGCTTCCTGATCTTGTAGATGCCAACGTCGATCACGCCTTCGGCGAAACCGGCCTCGCAATAACAGAGATACAGCGTCCACAATTTCCGGAAACGCTCATCAAAGCCCAGCGGCTTGATCTGCGGCCAGGCGGCATCGAAGCGCTGGCGCCACTGCAACAGGGTTTCAGCATAGCTCTGGCCAAAGGTCTCAATCTTTTCCAGCAACAGCCCAGCCTTCTGCGTCTGTTCGCGCATGATGTCCTTGGTCAGCAGCATGCCGCCCGGAAATACATAACGCTGGATGAAATCGACGCCCGATTTGTAGGCCGGGAAATTCTCTTCCAGAATGGTGATGCCCTGGATGGCCGCCGCACCGCCAGGCTTCAGCCGGTTGAACAGCGTCTTGAAATAGGCGGGCCAATGTGGCTCACCTACTGCTTCAATCATTTCAATCGAGGCAATGGCGTCATAGACGCCGGTCGTGTCGCGGTAGTCTTCAAACACCAGCTCGGTGTTCTTCGACAGACCTTGCTTGTCCATGCGTTCTTTGGCGAATGCCAACTGTTCCTTGGACAGCGTGATGCCACGCAAAGACGCGCCAGCCTTGGCTGCCATTTCGGCAAACCCGCCCCAGCCACAACCGATTTCCAGGACCTTGGAGCCTTTTTTGACTTCCGCCGCTTCCAGCACCCTTTGGTATTTCAGCTTTTGCGCGGCCTCAAGACTGTTGGCCTTGCTGTCAAAAATGGCGGAGGAATAGCTCATCGTGTCGTCCAGCCAGAGCTTGTAGAATTCATTGCCGAGGTCGTAATGCGCCGAGATGTTTTCCTTCGAGCCCGCAGCAGTATTGTCGCGCAGCCGGTGCCAGATCTTGTCAAAAACGCTGGCGCGGAACATGCCCGACGCATTGTCCAGCCCGGCCCGGTTCTGCAGGTAGAAGCGGAAAAAGGCGGTCGGGTCCTTGCTCTCGATGTCGCCCGCCAGGTAACGCTCGAAAAACCCGAGCTGGGCGCGGCGGACCGAGGCCCAGATCACCTTGAAGTTGCGTAGGGTGAGATCGGCCTTCTCGCCCGGCTCAACCCCGCCGAGCGTGAAGACGCGACCGGACGGTAGCGTCACGTCCAGGCTGCCCTTGAAGCCTTTCGGCAAAAGCCGCGCCGCTACTGAAACAATCGCCTTTTCAACCAGAGTTTGCCGCATGACGGCCTCCAAATTGCTCACCGTTTGAGGACAATAGGGGCGAAAGTGAAAATCTTGCAAGCCCGTAAGACAGTCACAAATTCATCACCTGATTTTGCATTGACCATGGCCCAAACCCATGCAAGCATAGCTGCCAGAAATCGGGCGCATAGCCGGATTTTATCAAGGGGAGAGTCAAGTTCTTTGGCTTGGGGCAGCACAGGGTTCGCTGCCTTTGGATGAGCTACGAGACCTCAGTTGCTTCACTAATGAGGAGAACATTTAATGACTGAATTCGATCATAAACTTGCTGCCATGAGCCGCGCCGTCGGCCAGGGCAAGCTTTCCAGGCGTGATTTCATGCAGGTTGCCATGGCGGCAGGCCTCACGGTATCCGCTTCGCAGGCTCTGTTCAGCACCGCTGCACGCGCCGCACCGAAGAAGGGCGGCGACTTCAAGTTTGGTTGCGGCCACGGCCAGACCACTGACTCGCTCGATCCGGCCACCTGGTCGAACGGCTTCACCTTCCATTTCGGCAAGTCGCTCTTTGCTGCTCCGCTGACCCAGGTGGATAACAAGAACAACGCCGTTCCGCACGTTGCTGAAAGCTTCGAGCCTTCTGATGGCGCCCAGAAGTGGGTGTTCAAGATCCGCAAGGGCATCACCTATCATGACGGCCGCACGCTGACCGCCGAAGACGTGGTGAACACCATCAACTACCACATTAGCGCCGACTCGAAGTCGCCCGCCAAGTCGGTTCTCTCGTCTGTCACCAGCGTCAAGACCGATGGTCCCGACACGGTGATCTTTCAACTGAAGGGCGGCAATGCCGACTTCCCTTTCCTGCTCACTGATTATCACCTGGGCATCTATCCATCGAAGGACGGCAAGATCGATTGGGAAAAGGGCATCGGCGCTGGCCCCTATTCGATCAAGAACTTTGAACCCGGCGTTCGCATCTTGGGCGAGCGTAACAAGAACTACTTCAAGGACACCTATTTCGACACTGTCGAAATGTTGTCGATCGTGGACGTCGCGGCCCGCACCAACGCCTATCTCTCGGGCGAAGTGCACTACATCAACCGCGCCGACCTCAAGACCATTGATCAGCTGAAGAGCGCTCCGGATACCGAGCTCTATAACCAGGCTGGTTTCGCCCACTACACGGCACCGATGCATGTGGATTCTGCACCCTTCGACAAGCTCGAAGTGCGCCAGGCGATCAAATATGCCATCGACCGCCAGGAACTGGTGGACAAGGTCCTCTATGGTTACGGCACCCCGGGCAATGACAACCCGATCTCGACTTCGATGAAATACGCGATTAACCCAGAGCCGGTCTATACCTATGATCCGGACAAGGCCAAGTCGCTGCTCAAGAAGGCCGGTTTGGAAAACCTGAAGGTTGACCTTTCTGCTT